>CACAMI010000014.1 GCA_902533625.1 uncultured Alphaproteobacteria bacterium
CAGAGTAGTAGATGGATCAAGGTTTGACGAATTCAAAAAGCATTATGGAGAAACTTTAGTTTGTGGGTTTTCACATGTGCATGGCATTCCAGTCGGAATCATAGCGAACAATGGAATTTTATTTTCTGAGAGTTCATTAAAAGGTGCTCACTTCGTTGAACTTTGTAGTAAAAGAAAAATACCACTGGTTTTTTTACAAAATATCACGGGCTTTATGGTCGGAAAAAAGTATGAAACTCAAGGAATAGCTAAAGACGGGGCCAAATTAGTTACTGCAGTTGCCACAACTTCCGTTCCGAAAATTACTTTTATCATTGGAGGATCTTTTGGAGCAGGTAACTATGGAATGTGCGGGCGTGCGTATTCGCCACGTTTTTTATGGACTTGGCCTAATAGTCGAATTTCAGTTATGGGAGGTGAGCAAGCGGCTAGTGTTTTAGCTACTATTAAAAGAGATAACTATCTTAAAAATAAAATCGATTGGCCTAAAGAAGAGGAAGAAGATTTCAAAAAACCGATACTCGATATGTTTTCAAAACAAAGCGATCCAATATATGCATCAGCTCGCCTTTGGGATGATGGAATAATAGATTTGAAAAAAACCCGAGACATTCTTGGTTTAAGTTTAAGTGCTGCTCTAAATTCACCCATAGGGGAAACAAACTTTGGTATTTTTCGAATGTAGATTGCTTATAAATGTTTAAAAAAATTCTAATAGCTAATCGGAGTGAAATCGCATGCAGAATAATATCTACATGTAAGCGTCTGGGGATTGAAACTGTTACGGTACATTCAGAAGCAGATATTGGCTCAAAGCATACAAAAATGGCGGATAAGTCTGTTTTAATTGGTCCGGCTGACATTAAACAAAGTTATTTATCAATGGAAGCAATATTAAATGTAGCTATTGAAAATAATGTAGAGGCGATTCATCCGGGATATGGGTTTTTGTCGGAAAATCCTGAGTTTGCCAGCATGGTTTTAGAGAACGGGTTAAAATTTATTGGCCCAAAGCCTGAAACAATTAGGCTTATGGGTATGAAGGATCAGGCAAAAGATATGGCAATGGCATCTGAGATTCCTGTCATTCCAGGTTACCATGGAAATATACAGTCGCATGACTTTCTATATTCAAAGGCTTTAGAAGTTGAATTCCCAATATTAATCAAACCTAGAGCGGGTGGAGGTGGGAAGGGAATGCGTTTGGTTACTTCCTCTGAAAATTTTTTGTCAGAATTAGAGGCTGCGAAGAGTGAAAGTTTGGCGGTGTTCGGAGACGATCAAATTATTTTAGAGAAATATTTCGAGTCACCTAGACACATAGAAGTTCAAGTTTTTGCAGATGATTTTGGCAATTATATCCATACCTTCGAACGTGAATGTTCTATTCAAAGAAGATATCAAAAGCTTATTGAAGAAGCGCCAGCACCCTTTTTGTCAGGAGAGATAAAAGAGAGTCTCTACGAGACAGCTTTAAAAGTTGCAAAAGAAATTAATTATTCTGGGGCTGGAACAGTGGAATTTTTGGTAAGCTCTTCTTCTGAAGATAAGGAAGATGAATTTTTCTTCATGGAAATGAACACTAGGTTACAGGTTGAGCATCCAGTTTCCGAAGCCATTACAGGGTTAGATTTTGTGGAATTACAATTGGATATTGCTTCTGGAAATCCATTAAATATTAAGCAAACAGATATTCAATGTCTCGGCCATGCTATAGAAAGCAGAATCTATGCGGAGGACCCTCAAAATGATTTTTTGCCATCTATAGGAAAAATTTCTGAAATTAGTTTTCCAAAAAATGCAACGCATTTTATTTCAGGTGAAACCCGTCTTGACCATGGGATCTATGAAGGTGCTGTCGTAACACCCTTTTATGATCCAATGATAGCAAAACTGATTATTCATGGAAAAGACAGAAATGAGGCAATCCGTAAAAAAATTAACTCATTAAATGAATTTAATTTACAGGGTATCGCTACTAACATCGTATTTTTATTGAAGATATTGAATAATAATTCGTTTTCTAATGGAAAGATTGATACTGGGTTTTTGGTTAGCAATCTGGATCCTTTAGTTAAAAATGCTAAAATCATTGATGAAATATTGGTAGCTGCCGTAATAAAGTTTTTTAATCCATCTGAAGTAAATGATGGTGACCCATGGTCAATGCTCAAAGGCTGGACAAACTTTCATTCTCTTAGAAGAACTGTTGATATATCTGTGAACGGTGAAGATTTTTCGATATTTTATGCCTTTGATGGCTTGGATGGACTTGCATGTGAAATAAATGATCAGAAAATTTTAGTTAAATTTAGGAGAGAAAAAAACTCTGCAGTGATTATTAGTGAAGGGATCGAGGAAGAATATTTTTACAATAATCTTTCGAAAAACATTTTTCAGATTTTTAATAAGAATGAAGTGTTTAAGGTGGTTTCTCAAGCTTTTGATGATTCCGATCGAGAAGCCGGTTTTGAAAAAGTTTTACGTGCTAAGTTGCCCGGGGTAGTGAAAAAATTATTCATTGCTGAGGGCGATATTGTGGAAAAAGGTGATGTTCTGTTAATTTTGGAAGCAATGAAAATGGAACAGCAAGTATTAGCACCATGTAATGGATCAATAAAGAATCTCAATGCTCTCGAAGGTGATCAGGTATCGGAAAATCAACCACTATTAGAAGTGGAAGGTTAGGTTGTCTAAAGTTGTAGAGATATTTGAGGTTGGGCCTCGTGATGGCTTACAAAATGAGAAAACAAACATTAATACTGCGGATAAGATAAAACTTATAGATGCTCTCTCTGAGTGTGGCATTAAGAAAATTGAAGTATCGAGTTTTGTAAGTTCAAAATGGATCCCACAACTTGCGGATGCAAAATATGTGTTTGAAAATATTACTAGAAATTCGTCCGTTAAATACACCGCCCTTACGCCTAACATGAAAGGATTAAATGCGGCGAAATCAGCAAATGTGGACGAAGTTGCTGTTTTTGCAGCAGCATCTGAAACCTTTAGTAAAAAAAATATTAATTGCTCAATCGAGGAGAGTTTTGAAAGATTTTACCCTTTAATTTTTGAAGCACTTAGACAAAATATTCCTGTCAGAGGATATATTTCGTGCATCACTGATTGCCCTTATGAAGGCAAAATAGAACCTAGCGCTGTCCTTAAGGTTGCCAGTAAATTATTGAAGTTAGGATGCTATCAGATAAGCCTTGGTGATACTATTGGTTTGTCAAACCCCAGCTCACTTGGAAGACTTTACGATTCCTTACTTTCTGAAGTATCTCCTTTAGGACTAGCGGGTCATTTTCACGATACAAACGGAAAAGCCTTAGAGAATATTGGGCTTAGCCTAGACAAAGGTTTAAGAACATTTGATTCCTCTGTTGGAGGTCTTGGAGGTTGTCCATATGCTCCTGGTTCGAAGGGAAACGTTGCGACAGAAAAAGTTATTGGTTTTGTCGAATCAAAAGGGTATCAAACAGAGGTAAGTACTGATAAGCTGAGGGAAGTATCTGATTTTGCTAAGTCATTGGTTTCATGTTAATTGGGCTACCTAGGGTGTATTGCTAATTAAAATAGAACGGGAAAAATTTTGACAATAGGCGTTTTTGACTCTGGCCTAGGAGGCTTGACCGTCCTTTTTAGGATTAGGGAAAGGTTGCCAGATTTGCCAATCATATATCTTGGTGACAATGGCAATGCTCCTTATGGCACCAGATCTCCAGAAGAGATTTACCAGATGACTTGCAGAGGAGTTCAGGTCCTTTTTGAAAAAGGTTGCAAGTTAGTGATTATAGCATGTAATACCGCTTCAGCAGTAGCCTTAAGAAAAATGCAGGAGGAGTGGGTTCCTAATGATAAAAGGGTGCTTGGAGTATTTGTTCCTCTAATTGAGAAAATTACAGAAAGACAGTGGGGAGATAATTCTCCTCCTAAAAAAGTTTCAATTAGAGATGTCGCTCTTTTTGCTACTCCCTCTACTGTTGCTAGCAAAGCTTTTGAAAGGGAATTAGGTTTTAGGGCAATTGGAGTTAATGTGGAATCCCAACCGTGTGATGGACTAGTTGATGCAATAGAATTAGGAGACTTGTATCTTGCCGAACAACTTGTAGAACTTTATGTGGATCAGTTGCTTCAACGATTGCCAAAACCAGAAATAATAGTACTCGGATGTACTCATTATCCATTAGTAAGTAATTTTTTTCATAAGCACTTTGAGAAGGGAGTGCAAATGTTAGATCATGCCGATATTGTTGCTGAAAGCCTAAAGGACTATCTGATTAGACATCCAGATAAGGTCGGGGAGATAACGGATTCAATATGCTTAACTACTGGTGACCCTCTTTACGTCAAAGAGAAAGCAAGCATGTTGGCAGGCATTGAAGTTAACTTTGATAAGGCAGTTTAATTTTAGGTATTAAGTTAGATTGTCGCGAATTCTGTTTACAACACTTAGCACTTTCGGAAGTCTCTCCTTGCTAAGAGGGTCATTATCACTAGAAAACCACGATATTGAAATTTCTCGAACTCTATCGACAAAGAGATATTGGCCATGAATTCCAATTCCATGGATCATGGGGTTAGAGCCTTTGTGGCTATACCATTTTGATCTATAGGCTACATTTTTATTAGGGAAGTCTGGGGCCATATCTCCTAAATCCCAAGCACTATTACTTCCGTTATTAAATATATCCTCGATCCAGCTCTCTGGCACAATTTGCTGACTATGCCCAGAACCATTCTGATAGATCATCATTCCTACTCTAGCTAAGTCCCTTGTGGTAAAGCATTTTCCCCCTGCAGAACGAGGGGCTCCAAATCGGTCAACAGTTATATAGCCAGGTTGTTCTGCACCTAAAGGTTTCCAAAGTTTTTCAGAAATAACATTTGAGTATTGATCGTCAGAAACTCTCTCAATGACCCAGCCCAGTAAGTCTGTATTTGGAGAGACATAGTGAAATTTATGACCATGATCTCCGTCTCTCTCCTTGAGAGTTTGCAAGAATGAACGCAGACCTAGATGCCTTTCTGAGTCAGGGGTGGGATTCCAGTTTGCGGCATAGCGATAACTTATTATCGGTCCACTTGTTGCCAGATAGTCTTCGTCGAAATATACACCTACTTGCATATCTAAACAGTCTCTTATGGAAGCGTCTTTGTAGGCTGTCCCTTTAATTTCAGGAATATACTTAGAGACTAATGCGCTTGTATCTAAAAGGTTATCTTTCTCTAAAATACCACATAAAAGTCCTAAAATAGATTTTGAAACTGAGAATAAAATATGCTTTCCATTTTGATCCATATTATTTTGGTACGTTTCAAAGACAATATTTCCTTTATGTAAAACAACAACAGAGTCGACGGATAAATCAGTTAATTCCTTTTCAGTTACTAATTCATTTTGGTTCTGGCCCGTTCCCAATTCCCAGACCTTGGAAGGGTCATTTTGGATTTCAGAAGTTGGAATTAGCTCTCTTACGTTACTAAAAGACCAGGAGCTATATGGATGCGTGCGCCAATTTTCTAAAGTTACTTGATTTTGCTTTTTTGGGGGAAATTCTTTCATTATTTTATTCATAGGGGTTCCAATTTTTTGAATAATTAATCGTTTATTAGACAAGCAAGATAACAGTTAGACAAGAAAAAACAGAAATTATACCAGCAACTTGTAGAGTGTTTAACTTCTCGCCTAAAATAAAATAGGCTAGTATCAAGGTAAATATCCCAAAGTTTGCGGCTGCCACTGGTGCAAGAGCTGGCATCTCTAACTTTCCAGCACCAAAAACAAGACTGATAGCTGCAACGTCTAGCAGTCCCATTAAACCCAAGAAAAAGATTTCTCTTGCACGAGGTATAATAATGGTTTGAGTGAAGATGAAAACAAGAAAAATGACTGTAAAAGTTACTACTCTTGAATGAAGGGAAACTTCGAGAGTATTACTTGAGTTTGATGCTTGTTGGCCAAAGTGAAAAGTAATGGCGAAAGATACTGCTGCCAGTAAGGAATAAATAATCGCTGTAAAATGATACTGCATAGGCCAGTATTTTTTATGAGAATCTAATTCATTTTGTGAGCTTTCTTCCGGGGTGGCTATACTAATTATAGCAATACCCAAAACTACAAAAAAAACTAAAGGCCAAAAAATTAATCTGATTTCTGCGCCAGACAAATAAGCCAGTATTAAGGAAATTATTGGGTATATGCCAATTATAGGAGCTACGATTGCCAATGGCCCAATTTTTAAGGATTTAAACAAAGCCAACATGGCTATTGAAAAGAATACCCCCGACAGAATAATTTCTTGGCGAAAAAAGAAACTTTGAGACAGATTTTCAGGATAAATTGCTAAAGAGTTAAATTGGATTAAAGAAAAAAAGAATAAAAATATTGTTCCGAAAAAAATTACCCAAATTAAAGAGTTTAATACGCCAAGTCTTTGACTGACCAACCTTACTAGAAGATCGTGCAAGCCCCATAGAGCAGCTGCAATAATTCCAAAAATTAAAGACAAACCTTACTTTTTTCTGAAGAATGGGATGAGAAACACTAGGCAGGCGACCAAAAAAAATATTGATCCAAACATTGACCAAAATGAGCCTACGCTTGCAACAACAAATCCTAGTGCGGATATTACGAACAGTATCCACCCAATAAAATTTATCTGGTTATCTGTCATTCATTTACCTCTAGCACTAAAATAACACCCTATAGTTCTTATTATCAATGCTAAAGCTTAATTTTGGTTCCTTTTTTGTATCCGAACGTTAGATTTCGTTGTGCATGTAGGTTTTTTATAATAGCTTGAATTGTACTCAGTTATTTAATTTGAAAGGTAGTGTTGTGAAGGAACTTGAAAAGTTTGCAAAAGAGAAAAAAGTTAAATATTTTATGATATCATTTACAGATCTTTTCGGAGTTCAGAGAGCAAAACTTGTACCCGCTGAGGCTATTGCTGATATGCAGGAAGATGGTGCAGGATTTGCTGGCTTTGCCAGTTGGCTTGATATGACCCCAGCGCATCCTGATATGTTAGCTGTGCCGGATCCAGAGAGCGTAATACAGCTTCCTTGGAAGAGAGATGTTGCATGGTTGGCAGCAGATTGTTTTATTGATTCTGATCCAGTTAAACAGGCTCCAAGAAATGTTCTAAAATCTCTGATTAGTAAAACTTTAGAAAGCAACTTAAGAGTTAAGACAGGTATTGAAGCTGAATTTTTTCTCCTTTTACCTGATGGTTCAGATATTTCTGATCCTTATGATAACGCTGTCAAGCCGTGCTATGATCAGCAAGCACTTATGCGCAGATACGATGTGATTGCTGAAATTTGTGACTACATGCTTGAGCTTGGTTGGGGTCCGTACCAAAATGATCATGAAGATGCTAACGGGCAATTCGAAATGAATTTTGAATTTGATGATGTTTTAAAGACTGCAGATAAACATTCGTTCTTTAAATTTATGGTTAAATCAATAGCGGAGAAGCATGGATTGAGGGCCACCTTCATGCCAAAGCCGGTGGAGCATTTGACAGGTAATGGTTGTCATGCACACATCTCGGTTTGGGATTTGACTGGGCAAAATAATGTGTTTGCTGATGATAGTGAAGAGCTGGGACTTTCCAAAAAAGGATTAAATTTTCTGGGTGGAATAATTAATCATGCAACATCCATGACTGCAATTACCAACCCTACCGTTAATTCTTATAAGAGAATTAACGCCCCTCGGACGCTAAGTGGTGCGAGTTGGGCTCCAAATACCGTTACTTGGACATCGAATAATAGGACACATATGGTTAGAGTTCCAGGTCCAGGAAGATTTGAACTAAGATTACCAGATGGTGCCGCTAATCCATACTTACTCCAGGCTGCAATAATTGCAGCTGGTATGGATGGTTTGAAGGAGAGCACGGATCCCGGAGAAAGATCTGAAGTAAATATGTATGAAAACCGAGAGGCAATAAGTGGAGCAAAAAAACTCCCATTAAACTTATTGGATGCTTTGAGAGAATTTGATGCAAATAGTATATTTAAAGAGGCTATGGGGCAGGAATTTTCAGAAGCTTTTGTCAAACTTAAGATGGAAGAATGGAACTCTTATGTATCTCATTTTTCTACCTGGGAAAAAGAAAATACTCTTGATATTTAATTTTGGATTGAGAAATTGGTGTCATCATACATTGTACCTCCAAATATAGATCTTAAAAATCTATCCAGTGAGGTAAAAGGTGTAAATCAAATAGGGGAAGAGGTTACAGCAAATGTAACCTTAGAAAAACCTCTTACAGTGTTTCTTAATAGTGCCGAAATCGTAACTAGTATGACAATTGGTGATTATCCAGAACTTCTCGCATTGGGGTTTCTCTTTAATCAAAGAATAATTAAGGAAAAAAGAGAGGTAAAGTCAGTAGATTTTGATGAAGAATTGAACGTAGTAGTAGTACGAACAGTAGATGAAACTCCCTATGAGATTAACTCCAAGAAAAAAATAAGAACAAGTGGATGTGCTTTGGGAACCGTTTTCGGAAACTTGATGGATGAAATTGACGAAATTAAATTAAGTCCTAGAGAAATTAAAGTATCCATTCTTTATGATCTCGCACGAAAAATCAACACAACCCCAAGTCTATATCTTGAGACTGGTGCTATTCATGGAACTGTCCTTTGTGACTATTCTGGGCCTCTGGTATATATGGAAGATGTCGGGCGGCATAATGCGGTAGATAAGATATCCGGATGGATGCTAAATAATGATGTAGTAGGTGAGGACAAAATTCTCTATACAACTGGAAGGCTAACTTCAGAGATGGTCATAAAAGCAGCAATTATGGGTATCCCTATTCTATTGTCACGCTCAGGATTTACGGCCTGGGGTGTAGAAATAGCCAAATCTGTTGGTTTAACAATGGTGGGCCGGCTTAGAGGAGAGCGATTTTTATGTTTAACTGGATCAAAAAATCTAATTTTTGATGAGAAATAAAGTGTTAAAATTTGGAAGATTTAGCTAAGCCAACAAAAGACCTAGGGAATAGAGTACCTGCAGTAATCCTTGCCGGTGGAAAATCATCGCGAATGCATGGTAAAAATAAAGCTCTTATGAAATTAGGAAATAAGAGACTCATAGAACACGTTCTATCAAAATTAAATACCGCTACTAACAATATTGCACTGAATATTAATTCTGATTACAGAAGCTTCGAAGCCTATAATCTTCCACTTTTAACTGACACCATAGGTGGGTATCTGGGTCCACTTGCCGGAGTATTATCAGCTATGAAATGGGCAGAGGAAATAGGGCATTCTAAGGTTTTAACGGTGGCTGCAGATACTCCATTTTTCCCAGAAAATCTTTTCAGTAATTTTGAAGATTATATAGAAAAATATGACATAGTTATGGCTTGCACAGAGGATGGTGAGGGTAATGTTGAAAGACATCCAACCTTTTGCATGTGGTCTATCGAGTTAAGAGAAAACCTTGAGTTGTCCTTACGTGACGGTTTGCGTAAGATAGTATCCTGGACAGATAAATTTAATGTAAAAAATATGAAATTCAAAATTGAAAGATTTGACCCATTTTTTAACATTAATACCGAAGAAGATTTGCAATTTGCAGAGAAACTTTTGATTGGAGATTTTATTTGAAGATATTTGGTATTGCTGGTTGGAAGAACTCAGGAAAAACCACACTAGTCGAGAAAATAATTAAAGATCTAGTAAACAGAGGCTACACTGCCTCTTCGATTAAGCACGCACATCATGAATTTGAAATTGACAAGGAAGGAAAGGATAGCTATCGACATCGCCAAGCAGGGGCCACTCAGGTCATTGTTTCCTCAAAAAACCTATGGGCAATGATAAGTTCTCAGGCCTATGCGGAAGATACAGTCCTCGCGAAACTTTTAGGAAAGCTCGACCCAGTAGACTTTATTATAGTCGAAGGATACAAAACTGAAAAACACCCTAAAATCGAATGTTATCGCCTTGGTTGCCAAAAAAATCCCCTAATAGAATCGGATGCTAGTATCATTGGAATAGTGCATGACTTGAAAGATTTTCACTCTGAGCAGGAACAATTTAAGTTTAACGAAATAAAAGAAATTGTTGATTTTATAGAAAAAGCAGCAGTTCCGGTTCACGAATTGTATTTGGAAAAGTAATGACAGAAAAAGTTAATATAAGGGAAGAAATTGGTCTGCCAAAAGGTTTTTATTGGACCCCTGTTCCGAAGGCTCTTGCCAAATTAAAAAGTTGTATTGTTCCAAAGAAAAGTGAAAAAAAGGTTAAAACTTTTGACTCAATGGGATGCATTTTATCACGGAACGTATTTGCTCAAAGGTCTAGTCCGCCTTTGCCTAATTCTGCAGTAGATGGTTTCGCTTTTAGATATCCTAAAGATGGTGAAAGCCGAATTATAAATGTAATCTCTCATACCATTAGCCCAGGAAAATTTCCAAATGAGAAAATATCAAAAGGTGAAGGCGTGAAGATTTTAACTGGAGGACCTATTCCTCCTGGAACTGATACAGTTATTTTAAAGGAAGATATTTCAAAGCAAACATCAAATTTTGAGGTACCCACCAAGATAAAAAAAGGGGAGAATACCCGAAATGAGGGTGAAGATAAAAAAGCTGGTGAATTAGTACTCAATAAGGGACATAAATTAAGGTCTCAGGATTTGGCGTTGCTGACTTCCGTTGGTGTACTAGATGTAGATGTTTTTGAAAGGTTAAATATTGGAGTCCTTTCGACTGGAGATGAACTGGTTGATGATAATAAAAAGGCAGAAAGTTTTCAGATTTATGATTCCAATCGGCCGATGATAATATCAAAACTTCAGAGCTGGGGATACAATACCTCTGATTTAGGTATTGTTAGAGATTGTGAGGAAGGCCTTAAATCAAAAATAAAGTCTAGCAAGGGGAAACTAGATTTAATTGTAACTACGGGAGGGGCTTCAACTGGAGATAGAGATTTTGTGTCAAAACTTTTGAATTCAGAGGGTGATTTAATTTTGTGGAGAGTAGCCATTAAACCAGGGAGGCCTTTTGCTATGGGTTTTATAGAGGGAATCCCCATTTATTCTTTGCCAGGAAATCCTGTTGCTGCTTTTGTGTGTTCCCTTATTTTTCTAAAGCCTTCTTTAGACTTATTAGCAGGGGGCACATTTTCAGAACCTAAATCCTTTCTTGTGAAAACTAATTTTTCTAAATCAAAAAAGAAAGGGCGTAGAGAATTTTTAAGAGCCCGGATAGATCCGATGGGATCTGTGGAAATATTTAAATCTGAAGGGTCTGGAAGAATAAGTAGTTTATCCTGGTCTGACGGCTTAGTTGAGTTGGGTGAAGATGTAACAAAAATTAAAGTAGGTTCTATGGTTAAGTTTTTACCTTACGAGTTGTTTTAGTTTTGTAATTTTTGTAGCTATTTTCACATGGATTTTATTATTGAAATTTTTAATTTAGCTTTGGAATTAATCATCAGCTTTGATGAGGTAGTTTTTGAGATAGTTTGGCTATCTATAAAAGTAAGTTTTACGGCCTTGATTTTATCGTGTTTAGTAGCTGTTCCTCTAGGAACAGTTTTGGGTCTTAATAGATTCTTCGGGAGAAATTTTTTAATTTTATTATTTAATACGCTAATGGGCCTTCCTCCAGTTGTCGTAGGACTTTCGGTATATTTGATCTTATCAAGATCAGGGCCACTGGGCTGGATGAATTTTTTGTATACTCCATATGCTATGATTATTGCCCAGATGATACTCATTATCCCAATTGTAACCTCTCTGACTTGCCAAAAAGTTGAAGAGTTATTTATGGAATATAGGGAACTCTTTTTATCAGTAAGAGTAAAGAAATCTCAACAGTTCTGGGTTTATCTTTTGGATGCAAGATATGCACTTTTGACGATTTTTTTAGCTGGATTTGGCAGAGCAATATCAGAAGTTGGCGCAGTAATTATAGTGGGTGGCAATATTGATCATGTCACTAGAATGATGACCACGGCAATCGCTATGCATACCTCAAGGGGGGATCTATCCTTAGCTATAGCCCTAGGCTTGATTTTGTTATTCATAGCTTTACTGGTAAATCTCACAGTTTTTATTCTGAAAGTCATAGCAAAAAGGTTTGGTTATGATTAATAATATTCACCCTACTGTTGAGATTGAAAACCTGAATTTTTCGTATAAAGGGAAACCCCTTCTTAACATTGATTATTTAAAGATAGATAAACCTGGTATTACAGTAGTACTTGGACCTAATGGTGCTGGAAAAAGTTTGTTGCTAAAATTAATTCAAGGTATTGAGAAGCCTACTTTTGGTCAAATAAGACTTAATGGTATGCCAGTTTCCGATAAGGAAGGCCATCAGTGCATGGTGCTTCAGACTCCAACATTTCTTAGGTTAAGTGTGTATCAGAATATTGCAGTGTGTTTAAGGCGGGACAACTTTTTCTTAGGACAGGATCAGAAAAATGAGGTACTTGCCATGCTTGAAAAAGTTGGACTTGGAGATAAAATAAATTTACCAGCTAGGTTGCTTTCTGGTGGAGAAAAGCAAAAACTTTCTTTGGCTAGGGCTCTGATTTCTAGACCAAAGATTTTGTTAGTTGATGAGCCTACTTCTACGATAGATCCTGCTACAACCTCTTTCATAGAAGATATTATTAAAACGAGGGCCGAAAATGACACTAAAATTATTTTTGTTACTCATGATATTCATCAGGCTCTTAGATTGGCTCGGCATGCGATAATGATATACAAAGGAAACGTTGTGGAGGAGGGAGATGTGGAAAGGTTTTTCAAGACACCAAACTCTCCCCACACCAGAGATTATCTGGCAGGAAAGCTTTTGAGATAGGAATCTTATGGTTATGATTAAAACTTTGTATATTTTTATTATTCTTCTATCAGCTTCTAGGTTAGTGGCAGGAGAAATAATTTTGCAGTCAACAACTTCAACAAAGAACTCGGGATTTTATGACTATATACTACCATTAGTTAAAAAGTCGATTGATGTTGATGTTAAGGTGGTCGCTGTAGGAACAGGGCAAGCTATTGAAAATTCAAAGCGATGTGATGGAGATGTATTATTAGTTCATGACCAAGAGTCAGAAATTGAGTTTGTAGACAAGGGCTACGGGGTAAAAAGATATGATTTAATGTACAATGATTTTATAGTCGTTGGGCCCATTGAAGATGAACTAAATCTGAGAAATGAAACTGATATTAAAACTGTTTTAAGAAAGATATATGAATCACAAAAAATTTTTCTTTCTCGGTCAGATAATAGTGGAACGCATAGGAAAGAAAATAAACTATGGGAGTTAGCTAATTTAAAGCCACTAAAATACTCTGGAGGTTGGTACTTAGAAACTGGACTTGGAATGGGTGCTACCCTAAATATTGCGGCTGGTAAAAATGCCTATACCGTAACAGATAGAGCTACTTGGATTTCTTTTAGGAATAAGAGTGATCTGGATATATTATTTGAAGGTCATCCTGCATTATTTAATCAGTATGGAATAATTGTAATAGATAAAAATTTTTGTCCGAACGTAAACATTTCAGATGCAGAAAAGTTTGTGAAATGGCTCATGTCAGAAAAAGGTCAAGAAATTATTGATTCTTTTCGGCTTGGGAATGAGCAATTATTCTTTCGAAGTAATTAGTGGAATAAAATATAACAAGTTAATGAGTGATAGTAGTAGCAAAATAAGTATTTCACATATTTTATTCACCTTTCTAAGTCTTGGCCTTATCGCATTTGGTGGGCCAACAGCTCATCTTAGTTTGTTTAAAAAAGAATTTGTAGACAAGTTTAAGTGGTTAACCACTAACGAATATGTATCTCTAATTAGTTTATGCCAAATCCTTCCTGGTCCTACATCTAGCCAAGTAGGTTTTTCAATTGGTTACATTAAGCGAGGGTGGTTGGGAGCATTTGCGGCATGGTTGGGTTTTACTTTTCCCGCATTTTGTATAGTGGTCTTTCTAGGCTTTGGAATCCTTTCAGCCGAAAAAGGATTTTTGAATGGAGTAGCTTTAGGAGTATCTGCCGTTGTTGTGCCTATAGTTGCTCAGGCGGTATTATCAATGACTATGAGTTTTTGCAAAACTTTTACCACCTTACTCATAGCATTTTCCTCTTTTGTATTAGTGCTTTTATTTCCTAGCCCTGGATTTCAGGTCTTAGTAATATTATTATCTGGGTTATTTGGGTTGATGTTTTTGGAACCTTCTCAAAAGGAACCAAGTTTACTAAATTTCAAAGTTAACCAATCATTTTTCTCTATTGTAGCCTTATTTGGGTTTTTTGTATTTCTGGCATTAAGTTTTTTTCCTGTTGAAGGATTCTTAATTTCAATTTTCTCCGGTTTCTATAGGGCTGGAGCATTGGTTTTTGGAGGAGGGCATGTTGTTTTACCTTTTCTCAAAAGTTTTTTTGTAGACGGTAATTTTGTGTCGCTAGACGAATTTTTAACGGGATACGGTTTGGTACAGGCTATCCCAGGACCTTTGTTTGCTATATCAGGCTACCTAGGAATGCTTTTAGGAGAAGATTACAGCAAAGGTCCTCAGGTTTTAATTGCATTATTTGCTCTTATTTCTATTTTTTTACCAACTTTTTTAATTATCCCTGGTTGCTTGCATATATGGCATATACTTCAGAGAAACATTATTTTTTTTAAGATGGGAAAGGGAGTAAATGCAGGTGTAGTAGGATTATTGCTTGCTAATTTTATCAACCCAATACTTTTTAATATGGTACAAGAAATGGGAAGCTTATTCTTAATCATTATTTCAAGTTTACTTTTATTTGTAAGTAGGCTCCCGACTTGGTCTATAGTTATCTTAATGGGTTTAATTGGCTTTCTTTTATCCATTACAAATTTAATCTAGATTAATGTAGGTTTAGTAGTTTTGATTTTATATTTTTCAAAAGCAGATATACCTGATAGATTGCCCTAATTGCTTTATTTTTTTACTTAATAATTTTCTGGCGATTTATTTGGGGGCAAAGTTTTTTAATGTTAGCACATGAATTACGTTCAGCTTGCCAAATTGTTTCCTTAGCAGGATTACTTTTTTCTGTTCTAATGTACTTCCCTTGGATTATATCTTTAATTTTTAATTGGGATGGAGGAGGACCATTTTTTTGGGCAGCAACTACCTCTAGTATGATTTGTCTTTTGGTGGCTCTAGCATCAAGAGGAGAAACGCCAAGGGTTTCTGCAAGATTTGGAATTATAGTTGTAAACTTGCTTTGGTGGATTTGCCCACTAATTTGCTCTCTTCCATTAATGCTAGGAGAAAAACCACTTTCATCTGTAGATGCTATCTTTGAAGCAGTTTCGGGACTTACTACGACTGGATCAACTATTATCTCTGATCTTGATATTAGAGATAGGCCCATTCTTCTTTGGAGGGCAATGATTCAATGGATTGGAGGATTGGGAATATTATCCCTAGGTCTTATCTTGCTTCCTTTTTTAAGAGTTGGAGGAATGCAACTTTTTAGAATGGAGAGTTCGGATAGAGCAGAAAAACCCTTACCAAGGTTAATTGAAATCTCTAAAACCATAATTCTTATTTATTTAATTCTTTCACTAGCATGTACTTCAGCTTATTACATTGCAGGAATGGGAATATTTGACGCCATCGTTCATGCGATGACAACAGTTTCAACAGGCGGTTTTTCCAGTCATAACGATTCTCTTGGATACTTTAATTCCTTAACCATACTTTGGATTGCAATTGTTTTTATGATAATAGGGGGCTTGCCATTCAATTTTTTTATCGGAATTTTCTTCACTAGAAATATTCCTAAACTTGACCCTCAGATATTTGTTTTTCTTGGCATTATAGTTTTCTCGACAGTTGTTTTGTGTGGTTTAGATTTTAGTTTATCAACATTATCATTTTCTGAATTTTCTAACAGAGCTTTTAATCTAGTATCGATAATTAGTACCACTGGATACGCCTCTGGTGATTTCATGTCTTATGGTATGATCGGCCCAGTGTTATTTTTTGTGCTCATTTTTATTGGCGGGTGTGCAGGTTCTACTTCAGGAGGGATAAAAATTTACCGATTTATTATTATGACAGAATTAATCAAATCTTCCTTACGGGAGCTTGTGTATTCCAAAGGCGTATTTCTTATGCACTATGGAAAGCAAGTTGTAGATGAACCCATTTTCCGTTCAGCCATAATAATGATAGTAAGTTTTTTTATGTCCCTAGCGATTGTCACCATTTTACTTGGAGTTATGGGCTTAGATTTTATTACAGCTCTGTCTGGAGCGACTACAGCATTGGCAAATGTTGGTCCTGGTATAGGTCCGGTTATTGGTCCAACAGGAAATTTTAGCTCACTAGGGGATCCTGAAAAAATTGTTTTGACAGTTTCAATGATTGTTGGGCGCTTAGAAATTTTAATTGTTATGGCACTTTTTTTGCCACTACTTTGGAAGAGTTGAAGAAAGAAATCAATGATTGTCCATTAACTCCTTTAGAGATTTTTTTGCCTTATTTATTATGTCTTTAGAGCTAACTGATAGTAATCTGCCATCTTCCACTACCATTTTTCCTTCTACAATTAAACTTTGCACATAATGAGGCCCAGTAAATATTAAAGATGCTATAGGATCCCAAGTCCCTGCAAGACTTAATTCGTCTAATTTCCAAAGAGCAAGATCTGCTCTTTTTCCTATTTCAATAGAGCCAAGGTCATTTCTTCCTAAAACTCGCGCTCCGCCAATTGTTGCAATCTCCAAAGCATTTCTCGCACTAAATTTTTTTCCTTCGTAAGTGAGCCTTTGTAATAGCATGGACTGCCGTGCTTCATTCAGAAGGTGAGAACTATCAGAAGATGCTGCTCCATCAACTCCAAGACCAATGTTAATTCCTTTCTTTAGCATATTCGCAATTGGAGCTATTCCAGAACCTAACCGGCAATTTGAGCACGGGCAATGAGCAATACCAGTTGAGGTATTTTTAAAAATCTGGATTTCCTTTTCTGTAAGTTTCACGCAATGGGCATGCCAGACATCATGTCCTACCCAGCCAAGTTTCTGTACATATTCTCCAGGAGTACACCCATATTTTTCTAAAGAAAACTTCACGTCTTCAGTATTTTCAGCCAAATGGGTATGTAGTCTAACTCCTAATTTTCGTGCCAGCGTAGCTGATTGCCTCATTAAATCATTACTCACAGAAAAAGGTGAACATGGAGCCAACCCAACGCGTAACATAGAACCTTCAGATGTATCATTGAATTTCTGAACTACTCTTTCCATATCTAATAGGATGTTTTCTTCATTTTCGATCAGGTTGTCAGGAGGTAAGCCTCCACTACTTTCACCAACACTCATGGCTCCTCTTGTCGGATTAAATCGTAGACCCACTTCTGAGGCTGCCTCAATTGAGTCATCTAACCTGCAACCATTTTGAAAGATATACATATGATCTGCACTCAGAGAGCATCCGGATAACGCTAGTTCCGCCAGGCCTAATCGCGTAGCGGTGAAAATTTGTTCAGGGTTCATTTTTCCCCATATTGGATAGAGAATTTTTAGCCAATTAAATAGGGAGGCATTTTGAGCCTTTGGGACAGTCTTTGTGAGCGATTGAAACAAATGGTCATGAGTATTTATAAGACCAGGGGTAATAATACATCGAGTTGCATCGATAATTTTTGTTTTTGTGTCTGCGGCAATATTGTGTCCAATCTCCCTAATTATTCCTTGAGAGACAAGAATATCTATATCTTTCAATTCATCTCTATCTTCATTCATTGTTGTTAGGAAAGCACAATTCCTAATTAAAATATTATTCAATTTATGTTCCTGAATTTATGGTGATTGGTGTGCTGAATTTATGAATCTCAAGGTTATTACTAGTTTCTAACCTGTCTAATACAAGGAATGTCCCATCTTTTTCTAAGGGGCAGAGTACGCCGTGCCAGGTATTTGGATTAATATTTATACCTTGTTTGCCGTTCGTTCTAAATGCTCTAGGTCTTTCGGGATTATTTTTCTTATCAAAAGCAACAATTATTAAAAATGTCTCTCCATTTAAAGGCATAAAAGCTTGAGAGGCTAATGGATGCCTTTCCATAAACTTTAGTTCAAAAGGCAAATTTTGGGCACTGCTCTCAAAAATTGAAAAGCCGGCAACATCATTTCTGTTAACCTTTAATGTTGATAGATTGCCAAACTTCTTGCATTGATTTTCGTTTATTAATTCAAATTTTCTTTCATTTGTTTCGATAACATCCCCAAAAGGTGAAAAATTACTTTGGGTCAATGGTTCTGTGCTAATTTCAGTCATAGCTTGCCAAAAATTTCTTTTAATCTTAATAGGGCAATTTTTTCTACCTCTCGGCAAGCTGTTTCAAATTCAATAGCTAAGCTACTGTTTTGGCGAATCTTAATATTCGCCAAAATTTCTTCTGGATTTTTATTTTTTACTGCCAATATAAAAGGGAATCCAAAATTTTTCCGATAACTTTTATTTAAATTTAAGAATTCCTTTTTTTGTCTATCCGATAAACAGTTTAAACCCGCTGATTTTTGTTCTAACTTACTCTCTTTCGTGAGTTTGTTTTCTTCTGCAAGCTTTCCCGCGAGATCTGGGTGCGCTAATAAAGTGTCCAGTTTAGTTCTTCGATTGGCAAGTCGAAAATTTGTACACATAAATTGGTGTAAGCCACTTGCGGAGTTCATCTGTTCACTTAAGTTTTTTTCAAAAGTTTTAGTAGCAATCCATTTACTGTGCTCAAAAACATTTTGGAATGTTTTAGTAAATTGCAGTTTGGTCATTTCAGAAGGACGATTATTAGACAAGCTGGGAGGAAAAGTTTTTTTCCAGAATTTTGCAATATCAATTCTTTTAGCATACCAAACTTTATTATGTTTCTGTGTATATTCTATAAATTTTTTAATTGCTTGGACTCTACCTGGTCTACCTGCAAGCCTGCAATGGAGTCCAATTGACATCATTTTTGGGTAGCCTATTTTTCCTTCATAGTATAGGCAATCAAAGGTATCTTTAAGGTAATCATAAAATTGAGAACCAGAATTGAATCCTTGTGATGTTGCGAATCTCATGTCATTTGCATCCAAAGTATATGGGACAATTAAATTTTCAGTACCTTTATGATGGTGCCAATAAGGAAGTTCATCAGCATAACTGTCAGAAATGTAGTCAAAATTCCCATATTCACAAGCTATTTTGATTGTATTTGAAGAGCACCTTCCTAGATACCAACCTTTAGGCTTGGCGCCAGTTGTAGCTTCATGCAACTTTAGTGCTTTATCAAAGAATTCCTTCTCTTTTTTTAAGGAAAAATCTCGATAATCAATCCACTTTAGTCCATGAGATGCAATTTCCCACCCAGAATCTATCATCGCTCTTACTTGTAACGGAGAACGTGCTAATGCTTCTGCAACTCCATAAACTGTTACTGGAATTTTTGCATTTTTAAAAACATCTTTTAATCTCCAAAAGCCGACCCGCGCTCCATATTCGTATATGCTCTCCATGTTCCAGTGCCTTTGACCCTTCCAGGATTCTGCTCCAATTATTTCAGATAGAAATGCTTCTGAGCCTTCATCGCCATGAAGGATATTATTTTCGCCTCCTTCTTCGTAATTAATCACAAATTGTACAGCTATTACGGATTTGTTTGGCCAAAGGAATTTTGGTTTATTCTCTCCATAGCCCGTTAGGTCGCGCGGATATTTCATTATTTACCTTATATCTTTTCTAAGCTATCAATTATGGTATTCTTATCTTAAACATAAATGCACAAAATGAAAATTTTTTAGTTAATGGAGTGATCATTTGCAAGGTTGGTTAAGTACTCATATTTTAGATACTTCCTCGGGGTTGCCTGCAGGAAATGTTAAATTATTGTTGTCAATTTTAAAGGCAGACCGCCAGGAGCAGTTAGTTGAGACACATACAAATAGAGATGGGCGCACGGACACGCCATTGCTCGAGGGTGATAAATTTGTTTGTGGAATATACGAAATTTCTTTTTATATTGGGGACTATTTTGGAATGAGGAATAGTCAATCAACCAATAATTCATTCCTAAATGTTGTTCCTGTCCGCTTTGGCATTGAAGATGCTAGTAAGCATTATCACGTTCCGCTACTTGTTTCGCCATACGGGTATTCAACCTACCGGGGTAGCTAAGTAATAAGTTGAAGAGAAGCAATGTTTGAATTTTATATCTGGAATTGGTTAGAATTATCTGTGAGATGGTTTCATGTTGTTGCGGGCATTGCTTGGGTTGGTTCTTCTTTTTATTTTATAGCATTAGATTTGGGCCTAAGAAAGAACTCTTCCCATTCAAAGGGTATTGAAGGAGAAGCTTGGCAAGTGCATGGAGGCGGTTTTTACCATCTCCAAAAATACAATGTAGCTCCACCTAATCTTCCCGATAATTTGACTTGGTTTAAATGGGAAAGCTATGCAACGTGGCTTTCTGGATTTGCTCTTCTTTCTATAGTTTACTATGGAGGAGCGGAGATGTTTCTAATAGATGTGGATGTATTGGACATTGATGTTTTTACTGCTGTATCAATATCTATCGTCTCACTTATGCTTGGATGGGTGGTTTATAATACAACCTGTAAATTTTTCCTGAGTGATTCCCAGACAGGCCTAATGATCCTTTTGTTTTTTATTTTAGCAATTGTTTCATATGGATATACAGAGGTCTTTAGTGGAAGGGCTGCTATGATTCACATAGGTGCATTTACGGCTACGCTAATGTCCGCCAATGTATTTTTTATAATTATTCCCAATCAGCGCATAGTAGTAGCTGATTTGAAGGCTGGGAAAGTGCCTGATAGTATTTACGGTAAGGTAGCAAAACAGAGGTCAACCCATAATAACTACCTAACTTTGCCTGTACTTTTCTTAATGATCTCCATTCATTATCCACTAGTATACACTTCGGAGTTTAACTGGGTTATTGCGTTAATTATTTTTCTGACAGGTGTTTTAATAAGGCATTTTTTCAACTCGCAGCATGCGGGAAAAGGTTCTCCATATTGGACTTGGGCAGTCACTGTAATGCTTATTTTTATTGCAATATTCTTAAGCACTTATCGACCGGAACACCTTAAGCCTGATTTGGACGAGGTAAAATTCAACGATGAATATGGAGAATTAATTAGTCTGGCAGGAGTTACAGAGATTATATCTTATAGATGCACGATGTGCCATGCTAAGGAACCTCTTTGGGACAATATGTATGTTCCTCCCAAAGGCGTTATTTTAGAGACTTCTGATGATGTATTAAAGTACGCAAGACAAATTTATATTCACGCTGCAATCAGCAATTCTATGCCGCCTAATAACTTGAGTGCGATGGAGCCAGAGGAAAGGTTGATTTTGGCTAAATGGTATGAAGAGATAAAAAAATAATAGGTTTTTAAAATGGGGCGAACTTAATGGATTACAAAATTGATTGTCTCCAATATGCAAATTGGTCTGAAAAGATTTTTTTGGAGCTTCGAGAGGGTGGCCTTGATGCAGTACATGTTACTATTGCCTATCATGAGACTTTCAGAGAAACCATTTTAAATCTTGAAAGATGGTATGGTTATTTTGAGGAATACCACGAATTAATTTTTCAAGGTTTTAGTGCGAGTGATATATCTAAAGCTAAGAAGTTAGGTAAAACTGCGATTTTTTTCGGATTTCAAAACCCATCACCTATTGAAGATGATATTGGGCTTTTGGAAGTTTGGCACAAGCTTGGTGTGAGGTTCATTCAGTTGACCTATAATAATCAATCTTTGCTAGCATCTGGCTGCTATGAAAATGAAGACATGGGTTTGACTAGAATGGGCAAGGAAGTCATAAGAGAAATGAATCGGTTAGGTATTATCATCGATATGAGTCATTCAGGAGAGAATTCAACACTTGAGGCGATAGAGTTTTCTCAGGCCCCAATTGTTATTAGTCATGCAAATGCTGCTTTTTGGCATCCGGCAAAAAGAAATAAATCTAAGTCTGTTTTAGAGGCATTAAGTAGGAATGAAGGGATGATAGGATTTTCGCTTTACCCGCACCATTTAAAGGAAGGATCTAATTGTAGTATGGAAAGCTTCTGTCGAATGATTTATGATTGTGCCGAAACAATGGGCATAGAAAAATTGGGCATAGGTTCAGATCTTTGTCAAGATCAACCGGACAGCGTGGTAGAATGGATGAGAAATGGCAGATGGACAAAATCAAAAGACTTTGGAGAGGGTTCAAGGGAGTCGCCTGGATTTCCGGAAATGCCCTCTTGGTACAAAGGTAATAAAGACTTTGAAATTTTGGCCCAAGGATTAAGAAATGTAGGTTTTGATGTGGCAGAAGTAGCCAATATAATGGGAAATAACTGGTTTCACTTTTTTGAAAAGAATTTTAATTAAGTGGGCATTGATCTGGGGTATTCTAAGGTTTAGCAGTGGCTGGAGATAAAGCTACTAAGTAGAGAAAAATGAAATATAAACATAAAATAGAAGAAAAAATTAATTTTTACCGCTCTCCTGATAAGGTGATGAAACTGGCCAGAATCGGTTCATTTCATCAAACTCGTTTAAGTTTCATGAGGCAACTTTTACGCCGCATTTTTTCTGAGAAATGGAATTTTCTATATCACGATTGGAGTCTTGATGGAAACGGGTTTGGTCATGTAGTTTTTTCAGTAGAGACGCCTTCCAGAGTATATTCACTAGTAGCTTTTTCGCATGATTTACCTCCTAATAAACGTTCAGACAGGGTTATTGCAACGGAGTGGGATTTAACTTTCGCTTTGGTCAAAGGGGTGCCCAGTTCTAAAGAAATTAAGAAACTTGCGAAAGAAGTTCCATTTCAAGAGGCAGGAAGGTTATCGGAGAATGAACTTGTCCTGGGTAGAGCAAATAGGTCTGTTAGGTTGTGGGAATCTGTTGTAGAAAAATTGTCCTCAGGTAGTCAACCTTCAATGGATGAGGTTAAGGATGTAGGCTATCTGATGAGAACAACAGCAGTATATGGTTCTGGAAAATTTGGGTTGGCTGATCGATCCACTATTGAGACTTATGAAGAGTTTTTCGCTCCATTTCAAGTAGAGCTATTAGCAGTTTTTCTGTTAAGGAACGTGGTTTTTGATTTGGTCGATTATTTTGCTAAAATTAAAGGAGGTTCAAGGGCAGTGACCCTTAGCAATGAACTAAAGAAAGTTATTGGTATTGGAAACTCCACTGGATTAGGAATGGCTTCATTTTTGGTCCACCATCCTGAACTGCTAAACAGATGGATTTCAGCAAGAGAATGTGCGGTTACCAAAGTACTAGAATTGGAAAGTATTTCTCAAAGGGAATTTGACTTGTTTAAAGAGTTGCTCAAAAGGTCTCGAGATAATGTGAAAAATTGGAAATCTGTAAGCCCAAGCCAAATTAAAAGGATTGATGTTTTAGGGTCAGAACTTGCAGAATTAATTAATTTTTCAGCTGAGTTTGATTTTAAAATATCAAGACCTTGGCTAACCTTATTTACTTGGGTTGAAAAGAAATTTTCGTTAGAAACTCAGGAACTTTCTGCCTCGCTTATTTTGGAGCCTTACGGAAAGTTAATTGACGAGTTGGGGTTGGAGATGTCTTTTCAAAGTGGAAACATGCCAGTCATTAATGGTCGCCGAACTTGTGCAGAAATTAGACTGGAAATTGAAGATAATTTTTCTTGGGCAATAGAGGTTGATTATGAAGACAAGGATCAATCAGCTAGGTTCTGGTATTACTCTCAAACTAAGCTTGAACCTCGATTGGGTGAAAGATATGAAGAGGAGGGTTCTCATCTCGAGGAACCTTTAGCTGTCGGAAGAGATATAAAATATTTTTATTGCCAGTTGTTAGAAGTTCGAGGGGATAGACTTTTGGCTGATTACCTTATGGAATATCCCGAACATAGGCTTGCGGCAAAAAGGGTTTTAACTAGTAAAAGTATGCCCTATGGAGAAATAAGAGATAATTTAATTTCCAAAAATATGAAACCTTTGGATATGCTTAGGTGCAAATTATCTTTTTTTGGAGCAACAAAGTTTGATCCAAGGTCGGATCGGTGGGTAAGAATATGTATGTATCAAAATGCTCCCTTAGCAGGGTCAGATTGTTCCTTATACGATGACTTTTGGCCTTATCCAGATAAAGCCTAATCATGTATTCTTTAGGAGAAGTTGAAGCCCTCTCTAAAAAAGCAAGTAAAGCCGCAGGGCTAAGCTGGGGTGAGGCAGCAGAAGTCGGACGTGCAATTAGAAGCTTGGCCAAATTCGAATTGCCGAGTGTGGAGGCATTTACTCCATTTTTGAATGATTTTTTTCAAAGAAAGATTTATAGGCCTAATACACTCGAAGAATTAAAGTCAAACGGCAAACCTCTGGTTGGATTTTTTCTAGGATTATATATCATCGATTTTGAATTTTTTAGACCTAAGGCAGAAAAAGTTAAGGTGCTCAGATTTGAAAAGGTAATTCAACCTTTAACTCTTTTGGGTGTCCTTCTGCCCATCGTAAATAATGGTGTGAAGTTAGAAGTATTTTGGAAGAACTTTTCTTTTTCTGCTTCTCCCAATGCGCATGAACAGCATGGAAAAAACGACAATCCCAAATTGGAACAAACCCTATCTATTCACTTCTCAATCTGTAAAGAAAAGAAATTAGATTCATTTATAAATAGGATTAGGGTAAAAAGAAAGGATTGGAAAAATCTGGAAGAGCTGGCTTTTAAAACGTATGTTCCTGAGAGTAAGATTTCGAGGGAAAAGGGTGCTGGTTCTGGAGATTTAATTGATGACTAAATCTCTTGTATTTTTAAAAGGATTTGTTGCGAAAATCTTAGAATCTATCTAGTCTTTAAAATAATCTAATTGATTGGAGCTAAGGTAATGGGGAAAATTTATAAGTCTGCTTCAGAAGCTTTGGATGGCATACTATTTGATGGTATGTCTATAGCTTCAGGTGGATTCGGACTATGTGGTATTCCAGAAAATTCAATAAATGCCATTAAAGAATCAGGAGTAAAAAACCTCACCGTTGCTTCTAATAATGCTGGGGTTGACGATTTTGGTTTAGGCATTTTGCTTCAAACAAAACAGGTAAAAAAAATGATCAGTTCTTATGTAGGTGAGAATGCAGAATTCATGCGACAATATCTTGGGGGAGAACTAGAATTAGAATTTAATCCTCAGGGCACTTTAGCAGAGCGTATGAGAGCTGGAGGGGCTGGAATACCAGGATTTTATACAAAAACTGGAGTCGGGACAGTAATAGCAGAAGGAAAAGAGCATAAAGAATTTGGTGGAGATATGTATATTCTTGAGACAGGATTGGTTATGGATTTATCCATTGTAAAAGCATGGAAAGGCGATGAGGCCGGAAATTTGATCTATAATAAGACGGCAAGAAATTTTAACCCCAATGCTGCAACTTGTGGAAAAATATGCATTGCAGAAGTTGAAGAACTTGTTCCAGTTGGACAGTTGGATCCAGATCACATTCATACTCCTGGGATTTTTGTAAACCGAATATTTATGGGTTCTCATGAAAAAAGAATTGAAAACCGAACCATTAGTGAAAGGTAAAGTAAATGTGGGATCGCAATCAGATGGCTTCTAGGGCAGCATTAGAGCTTGCAGATGGTATGTACGTGAATTTAGGAATTGGTATTCCTACACTTGTTTCAAATTATATACCTGAAGGAATAGACGTTACGCTTCAATCGGAAAATGGAATGCTTGGAATGGGTCCATTTCCAACAGAAGAAAGGATTGATCCGGATCTGATTAACGCGGGTAAGCAAACTATAACTGAATTAGAAAGAACTAGCTATTTTTCGAGCGCAGATAGTTTTTCCATGATCAGGGGAGGTCATATCGATATGGCGATACTTGGTGCGATGGAAGTTTCTGAAAAAGGAGATCTTGCAAACTGGATGATACCGGGGAAGCTTGTTAAGGGTATGGGCGGAGCCATGGATTTGGTTGCAGGAGTAAAACGTGTAATCGTTATTATGGATCATACAAACAAGAGTGGTGACAGTAAAATTTTAAAAGAATGCACGCTGCCATTGACAGGAAAATCTGTAGTTCATCAAATTATCACTAATCTATGTGTTTTTAATGTGAAACAAGATGGTTTGGAAATCATTGAATATGCCGATGGTGTTGATAGGAAAAAAATTGAAGAGGCTACTGAAGCAAAGATTTTAAATTAATTTAAAGCCTAAATTCTCAATTATGAGTAATTATGATTTATATTATTTAGGCTTTGAACTAAGTAAGCTTTAAACTTAATCTAGTTTTTAAGATTGGAAAATAACTTGGGAGTATCTCCTTTCTCACTTTTGGGTTCAGGATCTAATTTCTTTAGATCAAATGAAGCGAAGCCTCTGATAAGTATAAGTTTTATGATACTTTCAACTATCTGTTTCGTGGCAGTAACTGTGGTAGTGAAATTTAATGGCCCGGTTGTTCCTGCAGCAGAGGCCGCTTTTTTAAGATACATAGCTGGTCTAGTTATTATTGCGCCATTTCTATGGTCGAGCTTTAGAATGGGAAGTAAAAAAGACTTAAATCCAGCGTTCTCCTCATTTGAAATGTTCTCTAATTGGAAGTGGTTCTTTTTTAGAGGTATAGCTCATGGGTTGGGTGTAATTTTGTGGTTTTATTCAATGGCAAGGTTGCCAATTGCCGAGGTAACAGCAATTGGGTATACGACACCTATTTTTGTCTCGGTCGGCGCTGCAATCTTTCTTGGCGAAACTTTGGCATTTAGGAGAATTTTTGCCATCTTAATTGCTTTTTTTGGAATGCTTGTAATTCTGCGCCCAGGCTTTGAGGTTTTATCCTTAGGGCGAATTAGTCAACTCGTAGCTGCTCTATTTTTCTCGATTTCGTATCTTCTTACAAAGAAATTAACATATAATAGCAGTCCATTTATGATAGTTGCCATGCTTACAGTCTACGTTACAATAGCTTTAGCACCATTTGCATTATACGACTGGGTTACTCCTACATTAAAATTTGTCTTTTGGATGGGTGTAGTTGCCTTTTTTGCGTCTGCCGGTCATTACTTTATGACCAAAGCATTGCAACTTGCCCCGATAGCGGTATCTCAGCCAGTAACATTCCTTCAGTTGATTTGGGCAACTTTAATCGGTTACTACTTCTTTGGAGAAGTGATAGATATTTTTGTATTATTGGGAGGTTTTATAATTTTCTCTTCTGTTGTATTTATTAGCTATAGAGAATCTATAAATTCTGATAGGAAAGCTATTTAGAATTACCAAAGTTTATTTAGTAAATCTGCTAATTGAAAAATTCTCTAAAATTTCAAAAATCTTCTTGGGATTTTCCTCATGCATCAGATGTCCCAAACCTATTAAGTTAATTCTACTAGAACCTTTTATTTTTTTTGACATTCTTTCTGAAACATCAGGATGAACTATTTTATCATTATCACCAGTAATAAAAAGGCAAGGTAATGAAAAATCATCTAAATGAGGAAGGAGATCTTCATGATTCCACTGCGCCATCATATCAATAGTTCCAGATACATGTTTTGGATCTGAAATTAATTTACTATATAAATCAGCACCCACCTTATCTAATTGACTTCCAGTCATTTCCAAAAGTTTTTCAACTTGTGTTTTTCTCTTATTTATATTTGAGAATAATTGGCCAGAAAAAGGTGTGACAGCTAATAGTTTTGCAAAAAGGGGAAAAAATATTCCTGCTAGGCCAATAAAATTTTCAAATGATCCGTTAATTGAAGCAACAAACTTAGTATCTTTCTTAAATAGAGACGCTAACTTCAGGGCTATAGCAGCGCCAGAAGAGTGCCCTATAATTCCGTCTGGGGTAATCTTTTCAGCCGAAAGCATCTCTCCTATATCAGTGGTTATCTTTGTTAGGCTAGATCGGTGGGAAGTCTTTAATTTGGTAAATCCGTGGCCAGGTAAATCCAATGCTACAACCCGATAGTCGCTAAATAGCGGCAATATATCTCTCCAGGTTATTGTTGAACTGCCAAGTCCATGTATAAAGAGCAGTGTCTTTTTTACTTTTCCACCTTGTTTGGCTTCTCTGAATTGAATATGCCAGCGATGATATTGACTGTCTAGAAAATAACTCATCTCTTGGTTTGGAATCCAATTACTTTCCTGAACTTTATCGTCTTCCATATTCATTGGTTTGTGTGAAATTCGTTTGATGATTTGGATATAGCATTTGATAACTTTTTAGCATCAGCTCTAGGCATTGGGATATACTTTGCATTGGCTTTCTGGGCCAAGTCTTTTGCCGGTTGCTGTGGTCTGTTAGAGGTATCAATGACAATAGCCGGTATCTTAAGGTTTTGAATTACCATACAGAAATTTTCTGAGTCTGATAACGCTTGTTTTTTGTCAACTTGGCCTTCTAAAGATATATTTGCTTTTCCGTCTGTCATAATTGCAATAGTTGGGGTAAGTCCCTTGTTTCTTGCGGTGATTGAAATTTCTACTGCCTTTTCAAGGCCTGAAGCTATAGGTGTTCCTCCTCCCCCTGGTAAATCTGCTAGTTTCTTTTTGGCTTGTACTAAAGAGCGTGTGGCAGGCAAAAGGACTTCAGCCTTTGTTCCTCTAAAAGCTATAAGTGAAACATGGTCTCTATTGGCATAGGCTTCACCTAGTAAGTATTCTATGGCACCTTTTGCTTCTCCAAGGCGACCTATAGCGTTAGAGCCAGATGCATCTACAGTAAATATTATCAGGCGGTCACTTTTTTCTTCATATTGGCGTACGAATAGATCGTCTTTGTAAATAATTATGGAGTTATCTGGCGATCCGTGAAGCTCTCTTCTTAGTTTTTGCCAAGGGGCTGCTGATCTTAAGGTAGAGATTAAATCTAATCTTTTGGAAGTATCAAAAGGCATTTTTCGCGATGGTTTGGGACTACCGCGTCTATTCCCCAATTTTCTCTGCCCAGAGCCTGAAGCATTGCTATTCAACGTGTCTTTTTTAGGAGAAAGTAATTTCATTTCTCCTAAGACATCTTTTGGTAGAGTGGATTCAATAGCACTTATAATCATCTCTTGAGGTATATCCATTTCGTTTGGATCATTATTTTCCTCATTTTTTGTATCGTTAGTCTCTTCCTGTTCTTCTTCCTGTTTTTGAGGTTCCTGTATAGTTGGTATTTGAGTTGCTTTATGTGCTAAGGTAAGTTGAATGGCCATAATAAAATCATTTTTGCTTACAAAGCTTTTTCCTCGAATTGCAGCTAATGCCCTAGCAGTTCGTAAAGCAAAAATAGGTGCCCTTAGGCTTGTGATACCAAGGGCCAGAGCAGTAATAGAGAATTGATTTTTCATTTTTTCAGATATATGAACCTTAAGTAGTCGCGACCTTATTTCCGGTAAATTATCTCTTATTTTTGATAAGTTTACTCTTTGTAGTTGGCGCTCATCATTAAGGTCAAATGCAAAAGCTAGCCTATCCAAAATTGAGTATGGGGTCCTCTCATCTTCAAGGCCTTCATCTAGTGAAATGACATAAGATGTTTGGCGTTTATCAATCGCAAGGCAAATTTTTCCAGCTAGGCTTGATCCTATTCTCTCGGACATTGCCAGGTAAATAAACTGAGAAGGATTTCCAAATATTCCGGTTCTCTTTGTCAGTTCTTTCTCTTTAATTGAGTTTGAAATATCAATGCCACCATAGAGATCAAAATCAGTTATTTGGCCATGAATCTTGGATGGTTTGAGGGGATACAGAGCTTTTTCGATTTCTATAGACAGTTGTGAGCGTAAATGGGAAGCACGTGATCTGATATTAATCCCCTTAAGAAAAGGGTCAACTGCAAGTGCAAAAAATGCCTTTCTTAGTAGCTTAATTTTTGGAGAAGTTTTTGCAGAGAGTTCAATTTTTCTTTTCATGAGTTTAAGATGCCGGCAACTGCTCGAGAAATCCTAACGTCTGAACCTGCTTCATCAAGAGGATTCTTCCTTAGTCGATGCCTTAGTGCAGGTAAACAAATTTCCTGCAGATGATTTTCTTCTACCTCTCTTCTGCCATTAAATGCTGCATATGCCCGAGCTGTCCTCAGCAGTGTTAACTCTCCTCGTAAGCCATCAGCACCTATTTCTACACAGAGTGTTGCGCATTTCTTAAGAATTTGATCTGAAATCGTTACAGTTTTAATTAACTTCCTTGCAAGCAAAATCTTCTCCCGCAACTTTTTTTCTTCAGGTAGCCAATTTCGTAGAAATTTTTTTGGATTCACTTCATATTCATCTCTTCTTTTAACAACTTCAATTCTCTCATCAATATCTTCAGGAGACTTTACTTCAACTGATAATCCAAATCTGTCTAATAGTTGAGGACGTAGTTCGCCTTCTTCTGGGTTGCCTGATCCTATTAATACAAATTTTGATTGATGACGAATAGACATTCCTTCACGTTCCACCAGATTCTCCCCTGACGCAGCAGCATCCAGTAGAAGATCGACTATATGGTCTTCTAATAAGTTTACTTCGTCTATATAGAGAAAACCGCGATTAGCTCTTGCTAACAAGCCAGGTTCAAAATTCTTTTCCCCGTTTTTAAGAGCAGCCTCAATATCCAGTGAGCCGACGACTCGATCTTCAGTTGATCCAAGGGGCAAGTCCACTACTGGAGAAGTTTTTTGTACTACCTTTCCTTCTTGTTTTTTTTTGCAAAAATCACATTGATTATTAATCTTTGGGCAGTTGTACGGACAGTTTTCTTCGGCCCTTATCTTTGGTAACAAGGAAGCCAAAGATCTTACTATAGTAGATTTCCCTGTGCCTCTATCACCCAAGACTAATACTCCTCCGATAGAAGAATCAATGGCAGCAAGTATCAGTGCTTGTTTCATTTCATGCTGACCTACAATAGCTGTAAATGGAAAAGTATCTCTCATGTCACCTCTAATGGCTTTAATTTGTTCTCATAATGTTTTCGACTTTGTCCTTCCCAAATCCCTGAAGATTCAGCAATGGTAAATCTTGCATATAGCTCTTCTGAAAACCAATCGAACTTTCGCACATCATCAATTGCTTTCTTATGGGGACCATCTCTATGAGCAAACTGGATCATTGAATCTAGGTCTGGCCAAATTGAAAAGGTAACTTGATGTAAAAATGGAACTTCTGCTAACCCAATTTTGAACATTACATTTGGGTCTGCTCCTATAACTTTCGAAATATTTGGTACATGGCCAAAGAATTTCAGAAGTATTTTTGGCCTAATTGTTGCTCGTGTTAATACTACAATAGGACAATCTACATTAATCACATTTTCTCTATTTGTTGAAAAAGGTGATTGATTAGACCACTCGCCTCTGACTGACGTTGTTTTTAAAGAAAGTTTCCAGCTCTCACCTGAATGATTTTGATATCTTTTAAATACTGGAGAGTCTAAGCCTTCTAATGACTTTTCATTGTCTTCCCAAACAGCTAATATTGCATAGACCCTCGTATTTTGTAATGGAGTAAAACCTTCACCAATCCCGCTACCAAAAAGTTTGTAAAAGGTTAAACCTTTAATGCGATTCAAATGAAATCGGGCAAAAAGCATTTGAGAAAAGGCCCATAGTCGGTCCTTAATTGTTTCAAATCGGAAAAAACTTATTGTTACTACCTGAATGGCATCCTCTTTTTCTGAAATTTTAGTAGTTTACGTAAGGATTCTACCTTTATTAATAGTTCTACCTTTATTAATAGTATTGTCAAAAAAAATGTACAATGATAATGTCAATATATGTATACAAAAACAGGCCACACTAGTCACAGTACTAAAGGAAAAAAAGTCAAACATTCTGCTGTAGTAATAGGCGGTGGTTTTGGAGGTTTGGCGGCAGCAATGCGCCTTCTGGCTAAAGGTTACAAAGTTTTTGTTCTTGAAAAGAATATGGAGCTAGGAGGTAGGGGTTCATGTATTATGAGATCTGGACACAGATTTGACTTAGGGCCAACCATTGTGACTCTACCAAATATGTTCAGAGAGCTTTGGCAGTTTTGTGGAAGAAATTTTGATGACTATGTTGATTTAAAACCACTTGATGAATTTTATAAAATAAAATTCTGGGATGGGAAATCTATAACAATAAGTGAAAATTATGATGAAGTATTAGATCAAGTCAGAGGTTTGTCACCAGTTGATGAAAAAGGTTTTAGAAAGTTCCTGATTGATGCAGAAAAAAGATATAAGGTAGCTTTTGATAATACAAATACAATGGGCAGAGAACCTATGAACAAGTTATGGGCGACTTTGAAGATGTTGCCCATTTTTGCACTTCTTAGGGCTGATCGGTCAGTTTTTAGCCATGTAGCAAAAAGAGTCAGTGATCCTCGACTCAGGTTCGCTTTAAGTTTTCATCCACTTTTTGTTGGAGCAAATCCTTTTACTGTAACTTCAATGTGGGGGATTGTCTCTCATATAGAGAAGGAATTTGGAATTTCGACAGCTTCTGGTGGGTTTGGTGGAATTGCAGAAGCTATGGGCAAAGTTATTCAGGAAATGGGCGGCACCATTAGGCTTGGTGATGAGGTTCAGGAAATAATAGTTGAGGGGAGAGTTGCGAAAGGCGTTATCTTGAAGTCTGGAGAAGTAATTGATGCCGAGGTTGTCGTTTCCAATTCTGATCCAATGACGACTTATTCTGAGCTTGGAAAACGTACACGAAAGAAGTGGTGGTCCCATGAAAACTTCACCAAAAAACAATGGTCTATGAGCCTTTTTGTTTGGCATTTTGGCACAAAGGGTACCAGAGATTTATGGAAAGATGTAGATCAGCACACAATTCTTCAGGGTCCCAATTATAAGGGAGAAGTTGATAAGATATTTTTTAATGGGGGGCTGGACGAAGATATGAGCCTTTATGTACATAGGCCGACACGAAATGATACTACTGCGGCCCCTCCTGGGGATGACACATTTTATGCACTTGCGTGCGTCCCTAATCTGCAAATTGAGTCTGACTTTGATTGGAAACGAGATGCAGAAAAGTATAAGGAAAAGGTCTTGAAAACCCTTGAGACAAGGCTACTTCCAGGCTTATCAGGGCATATTGTAGAGAGCTATTATATGACACCTTTAGATTTTAAGGAGCGATATAATAGTCCTTTTGGGGCTGGTTTTTCATTAGAGCCAGGAATGTTTCAAAGTGCTTGGTTTCGTCCTCATAATATCTCTGAAGAAATAAAAGGACTTTTCTTAGTGGGCGCAGGAACGCACCCTGGTCCAGGGGTTCCGGGTGTTCTGGCTTCCGCAGAAGTTGTAACAAAACTTATTCCTAGTATTCCACATAGGAAGAATAATGGAAAAGTTACAAAAAAGAATAATGTTAATTTAAAAGAAAGCTTGGCCGCTGAATGACATACAGGAAAGATCTGGAATCTTGTAGAGATCTAATTAAGACTGGCTCATATTCTTTTTATGCAGCTTCAAGGCTATTGCCGGCGAGTGTTCGTGATCCAGCTATTGTTCTATATTCATTTTGTAGACTTGCAGATGATGCCATAGATAATTCAACTTCTAAGCAGAAGGCTTACCGGAAATTAAGTCGGCGTTTGGATTTAGTATATAAGGGTAAACCTATAGATACTCCATTTGATCGCGCCTTTTCTGGAATGGTAGAAAAATTTGAGCTCCCAAAAGCTCTTCCGAAGGCACTTTTGGAAGGCATGAAATGGGATGCCGAGGGGCGGCAATATAGAAATATTTCCGAATTAAAGAGTTATTCGGCAAGGGTTGCATCTGCCGTTGGAGTGATGATGTGTGTCATCATGGGGGCTAGAAATAAACACGTGTTAGCAAGAGCATGTGACCTTGGTGTGGCAATGCAGTTAACAAATATTGCTAGGGATATTGGTGAAGATGCAAAAGAAGGAAGGCTTTATATTCCACTCGATTGGTTTAGCGAAATGCAAATTACCCAGAGTGAATTTTTTGAAGGGGCTTATGCAAGTTTTACTTTAGCTTCAATTACTGAGAGATTATTAAAAGAAGCCGATTTTTTATATAAGAGAGCTACTCATGGTTTAGCTGGCTTGCCAATTTTTTGCAGACCAGGAATATTTTCAGCGCTACATATTTATTCTCGTATCGGTAAGCATATTGCCAAGGCCAATTACGACAGTGTTAACAAAAGAGCTGTAACTTCTAAGTCTGAAAAATTGAGTTTATTGATGTACTCTTTAGCTGAGTCTGCTTCGGTGACTATATTTCCTAACCACCCTTCAATAAAAGCTCCAGCCTTGGATGAAGTAAAATTTTTAGTTGAAGCAGCTTCTTTACATAATCAAAAAATACCAATAGATAAGCCACTAAAATCCGATATAATTTTTGATGTTTTGGCTGGGTTAAAGCAGAGAGATTTAGAAGATTTAGAAATTTCAAAGACAAGTACTTAGGTAATCTTCATGAGTTTTGGATTTTTCTTTATATTTTTTGCTGCGTGCTGCGCAACCGCTGCTACGGGAAGTTTGTTTCCAACGGGAAAATGGTATGCTGGCTTAAGAAAGCCTTTTTGGACACCTCCAAATTGGCTTTTTCCGATAGCTTGGACAGGGCTTTATATAATTTTATCGTATGTGGGAATGCGAGCTGCTCTTAGAATAGATGGTCAGGCGGTTTTGGCTTTATGGGCATTGCAGGCCTCGTTAAGCACACTTTGGACCCCTGTATTTTTTGGTTTAAAGAAGATGGGCACAGCATTTATAGTAATGAGTAGCCTTTGGTTGTCCGTTTTTGCAATGGTAATTTTTTGTTGGAAATTAGAAGCAATCTTAGGAATAATTTTGTTACCGTATTTAGTTTGGGTATCTTTTGCAGCAGCACTAAATTTTACTGTATGGCGATTAAATCCGCATGAAACTCCAAGAGACTTGAGTAGTTAACCACTAGAAGTCAACCTCTCTTTCTTGGTACCCTTAATGCAAGCATTGGTTTGATTAAAGGATTGGCAAACCTATTTAAATCAAGGGCTTCATGTACGCCTTCAACTTCTTCTCCTTTTATCTTTGTTTTTATTTTTGATCTTGAATAGAAAGGAGCGTCTAGCATGTTCTGTATTTGCTTAGGCTTGTAATTATTATCAGATCTTGTTTCTCTTCGAACTTGCCAAAGAGATCTAGAAAATTTAGTTTTGGGAATATCATTTAACATCTTGATATTTCCATCATTATTAAATTCCAAACCTAAATCTAAGTCTCCACCCTCTCTTCGCTTGGCATCATAAAATGCCATGGCACCATCTTTGCCTATTAATCTTGACCATGTCCAATAGCTGAAGTCATCTTCTAGAGCTCTGGTGCCAAAATTTCCATCTAGATATCCATGCCCAGACCATTGCCAACCTGGTACATTTAAGTCCACTTGAATTTTGGAGATTGGGGCAAAAGGACGCCAAATGTGTGACCCATCATCTTTTAATAAAACTTCAATGTCGGTAATGTATTTTGGTTCTATTATTACTTGGCCTTTAAGTCTACTCAAATGTGGAGTGGTTAATTCATCGATTTCCACTACAAGTTTATTTCTATCCCAGTTAAAACTGCTGGGGCCAACTTGAAATCTATTGTCCTTTATAAGTACGGCTGGTTCACCTCTTTCTGTCATAGTCCACCGGCCTTTGTGACCATAAGTTGCCACATTAATGCAGCAATGGTCATGGGGGTTTTTCCGGCCATACCAGCGATACCAGGGAGAAAAAACTGATCCTATAAATGCTATTATCGAAATTGCTTTCGTATTATCATTGGAGATGCCATCTAAGTACCACCAGGCGTAGCCATTTTCTGGAACACTTAAGTTAAAAAAAGGTCTTTTAATATCATTTCTGCTGCGTGCTTCCCTGATGTTAGGGCCATAGGTACTCCAGGGCCTGGATGAACTCCCCCTCCTGCCAGATACAATCCTTTTGTCTTTAACTTTACCTTTGGACGTCTGAAGGTTGAAAGTATCTTTGATGGGCTCAGCCCGTAAATTGAGCCGTCCGAACCTGGAAACATTTTTTGAAACTCTGTTGGTGTTGTCAGATCCGAAATATTTGGTGCTTGAAGAAATTCTTGCCCCATTTTTTTTAGCGTCTCGAAAGTTATTTTTTTGCATTTCTCAAACTCTTCTTTTTTGGTGTTTTTATTAAATTCCTTAAGGTTTGGCGAGCCATTCACAATGATTTCAAATCGCTCTTTACCTCCTATATTAGGGCTTATTCCTCTGTCTTGGGCACAGACATATATAGTTGGATCATTGGGCATTTGACCTTTTCCAATATCCTTAAATTCTGAAGTATAGTCAGAATTGAAAAAGACATTATGAAGGGAAAGGTTTTTTCCCCTTGGCTTTGATGAAAAAGACCACACAAAAGCTGAAAGTGAACGGTCATTTACGCCTTTCCGATGTATCGCATTAGTTACGCCTTTGCCTAGCAAGCCCTTATAGATTGCTGCAGGATCTCCATTAAATACTATGTGATCGGCTCGATTAAAATTATCCAAATTATCGATAATGCCTTTAGCTACCCCATTTTCTATTTGAATAGTTTTGACTTCTGATAAATAGTTGAATTTCACCCCATTTTTGCGCGCCAGTTTTTCCATGGCTAGAGGTAGTTTATTCATGCCTCCCAATATTTGCCAAACCCCACGAGCTTCAGCTTGCCATATCAAAGCTAATAGCGGAGGAGCTTTAAGGGGTGAAGCTCCCACATATGTCGCATATCTTGCAAATAATTGTCGTAATCTTGGGTCTGAAAAATTTGCACTTAGGTATCCCCATAGGTTTCTATATCTAAATAAAATATTTGATATATTCCTTTGATTTCTTAATACAACGCTAAACAAGGTCGATAAATCGATTTTTGGAGAGCGCATTATTGGAGATTCAAAAAGGTCGAAAGCAATTTTCGTTTGTTTGTAAAATTTTTCGAATTCTTCTGCTGATTTTTGGCCAGAAAAGTCCCTTATAGAGGATAGGTTTGATTCGAAGTTAGGCACAAGGTCTAAAGTTGAATTATCTGGCCACCAGTGGCGGGCCAACACACTTTGCTCTGATATAGTTAGGTGATCTTCCAGGCACTCTCCAATTTCTCTAAAAAAATCATCAAACCAAGGTTTGAGTGTAAAAACAGTAGGTCCTGCATCAATTGGCCCAAGAATACTATCCATGGATCTTAATTTCCCTCCTGGCCCACAATTTTTCTCATATACCTCTACATTTAACCCCTCTGAAGAAAGTTTTAATGCTGTTGCCAATCCTGCTATAC
>CACAMI010000015.1 GCA_902533625.1 uncultured Alphaproteobacteria bacterium
CTCTTATTTATGCTGGCGGAATTAGGAACGGAGCAGACGTTGCTAAAGCAATTGCTTTAGGTGCGGATGCGATAGCAATTGGCCACTCTGCTATGATGGCATTAAATTGTAATAAGGATATTCCAGAGGCTAATTTTCCAGAGGAAATGGGCGTTGAGGCGGGGTCTTGTTATCACTGTCATACTGGAAGATGTCCAGTTGGTGTAGCTACTCAAGATCCAACATTGAGATCTCGTTTAGATCCTGATGCAGCGGCAGAGCGGGTTTATAATTTCTTGCATACTTTAACTATTGAAGCCCAGTTATTTGCCCGTGCTTGCGGTAAAACAAACTTGCACTCTTTGGAGCCAGAAGATTTAGCAGCTTTAACAATGGAAGCTTCTGCAATGGCAGGAGTACCTCTTGCAGGTACAAACCATACCGTTGGCGTTGAAGATTACCATCATCTATAGGGAGAAAGAAAATGGCGGGAACGCAATATAGGGGTTCTGAGATAAAGGATGTAAACCAGTTTCTTGATGATGCTGCTGGTCTTGATAGTGACCGCGAGAAAGAAATTGGGCAACATATTGGCTATAGATATGATGTTAATCTTGTACCCGATTACAAACGGGTAACACCGTTTTTAACAAAATATATGGAAGTTATGGGTTGGGACGATTTAAATTGGCTTGAGGACATACATATGGGCTATGAAGATGGCAATCCAGCTGTCTTTGACCGTAATATAAACGGCTGGGTGCGGGTACCAACTTCTATTGAGCTTCCAGACAATCAACAGGACAGAGACATGATAGCAAGGGAGTTGCTTGTTAAATTTCAAATGTCAGAGAGGCATCCTCTTGTAGCATTAAGAAAGGCTTATATGAAGTTTTGATATGGCTAGATCAGTAAAAATAGCTTGCCTCCAGACAAGACCCGTGCCCTCGATAACCAAGGCGATAGTGGAAGCACGTGAGTTGGCAACAAATGCTATAGATAGGGGAGCTGAGTTTTTATTTTTACCCGAATACTGTGGGGGTCTAAAGAGTAGTTCATCTATGTTTAGTCCTCCTTGCGAAACAGAAAAAAATCACGAGTTTCTCCAATTCGCTTGTGATATGGCAAAAAGTCAAAATATTTGGATGATGGTGGGGTCAATAGCTATCACCGGATTTGATAATAAGTATTATAATCGAGGTTATATTGTCGATAGTAATGGTGAGATCTATAGTAAATACAGTAAGATTCACCTTTTTGATATTACTCTGGATGAGAAAACTTCATATGAAGAAAGTGCTACCGTTATCGGAGGAGGTAATGCTGCTGTTTCAAGTACACCACATGGGAAAATAGGACATACAATCTGTTATGACCTTAGGTTTCCTCAACTTTATAGGAGCTTAGCTTTAGAAGGAGCAGAAATTTTGGCTGTTCCAGCGGCCTTTACGAAAAGAACAGGTGAGGCACATTGGCATATTTTAAATAGAGCACGTGCTATAGAAAATGGAGCCTACGTTGTTGCTCCCTGTGCCATTGGATCTGTCGAAGGCGGAGGGGCTGCATACGGACATAGCCTTATAGTTGATCCATGGGGAAGCATTATAGCAGACGGTGGTGAAGATCGCGGTATCATTGTTGCAGATATCGATCTTGATAGGGTTGCAGAAGCTAGGGCAAGGATTCCGAGTTTATTTAACGGAAAAGAATTCAAGATAAATGATGAGAAGATTAGGGTGACTGCATGAGGGCATTCTCTGAAAACCTGACTTTAGATTTGGAGCCAAATAGTATAAAAGTCGCATTTCTTAAGTGGCAGTGTCGAGTACGTCAAATTTCCATGCGAGAAAATAGTGGTCGCCCCGACGCAAGTATTATGCCTTCACTATTTTTAGATCTTTCTGAAGAATCCATTGGGTCAGTAATTACATTAATTCATAAATTGCCTAAGTTTGCAGTAACGGCAGAATTATTTCATATGGCAAAGAAAACTTTTGACCCCGCTCAAAGAAGAGATCAGGCATTACAATTTCTATCGGCAAACTATTACCAAAAGTATAATGAGTTTTCAGATGTAATTACTTCGACATTTTTACCAAATTCTGAAGGAGCCAGGAAAATATATGAAAGCAAGAATTGCTTCCTTGTTTTTGAAGCTTTTTCTCAAAGGTTTGAATTAAGCTGTAAAGTGTGGAGGTTGGCAGAAGAGAATTATTTCTTTCAGTCGACTGTTGCGCATAATCAACTCTTCAATCCTTCAATGCATCCCGACACAATTATTCTTTGTTTTGAACCAAATTGGGATAAATCCTTTTCATCAAATAACTAGAAAGCATTTAGAAAAAAATGACAAAAATTTGTATAATAGGCGCAGGACCTTCAGGATTAGCTCAACTAAGGGCTTTTGAACAAGCTGAGAATAATGGAGCTGAAATTCCAGAAATTGTTTGCTATGAGAAGCAAGAAAATTGGGGAGGATTATGGAATTTTAGCTGGCGCACTGGGACAGATCAGGCTGGCGACACAGTTCATAATTCTATGTATCGATATCTTTGGTCTAATGGCCCTAAAGAAGGCCTTGAGTTTGCAGATTATACATTTCAAGAGCATTTTGGGAAATCGATAGCATCCTACCCTCCAAGGGAAGTTCTTTTTGATTACATTCAGGGAAGGATAAAGAATACCAACGTTCGGGAAAAAATTGAATTTGATACTCTTGTTCGAGATGTAAAGTATATAGAAGATAGAAAGATTTTTGCAGTTACGACGCGAAATGGGAAAACGGATAGTGAGAAAACAGTTGAATTCGACAATGTTATCGTAGCATCCGGACATTTCTCGACTCCAAATGTGCCTTATTATGAGGGATTTGAAATTTTTAATGGACGCATCCTCCATGCGCATGACTTCCGTGACGCAAGAGAGTTTTCTGATATGGATCTTTTAGTGTTAGGTACTAGTTATTCAGCTGAAGATATAACATCACAATGTTGGAAATATGGATGTAGGTCAGTAACCGTTGCTCACAGGACAGCTCCAATGGGATTCGGATGGCCCGAGAATATAAAAGAAGTGCCAGCCTTAGTTAAGGTTAATGAAAGGACAGCCTTTTTTAAAGATGGTTCTTCAGCCGAATTTGATGCAATTATTTTATGCACTGGCTACAAACATCATTTTTCATTTTTACCCGACGATCTAAGATTAAAGACTGCAAATCGATTAGCTTGCAATGACCTATATAAGGGAGTGGTTTGGAATAATAACCCAAAGCTATTTTATTTAGGAATGCAAGATCAGTGGTACACTTTCAATATGTTTGATGCGCAGGCTTGGTATGTTCGGGACGTTCTTATGGGACAGATACAATTGCCAGACCAAAAAACAATGGACCGAGATCCAGTGATTAGACAAGAAAACGAAGATGCATTGGAAGATGATTACGCGTGCATAAGGTATCAGGGTGCTTATGTTCAAGAACTCATTAATGAAACCGATTACGAAAATTTCAATATAGATGCGGCAAACGAAGCTTTTTTCCAATGGAAGAAAGCTAAGAAGAAAAATATTATGACCTTCAGAGATCAGGGTGGGCTTATTTCTCCAATGGATGAATCTATATCACCTCCACATCACACTGAATGGAAAGATGAATTAGATGATACTATGGCCAGTTATATGAAGAATTAAGAATTCCTGTAAAACAGGAATATAAGCTGATCAGCTTATTAAGTAGGTTCAATAAATGAATCAAAACAAAAAAGGGAGTATAAATATGAAGAAGTTAATTTCACTTATTGCTGCTGGTCTTATGGCAATTGCATTGCCATCAAAGGCGTTTTCATCAGATAGTAGCGATCCAATCGTTATTCCACTTCACAACTGGTCCTCACAGATAGTTATGTCACATGCAGTTGGTCAGATTTTTGAGAGTATGGGAAATAATGTTGAATATGTTACAACAGACAGCCAAGCCGTTTATGAATCAGTTCGTTTAGGCGATGTTACCTTGGAATTAGAGGTTTGGGAGGGAGCATTCGGAGCTTCTTTTAGAGCCGCTTTAGAAAAGGGAGGATTGCATGATGCCGGAGACCATGACGCTGTAACTAGAGAAGATTGGTGGTATCCAATGTGGACAAAAGAAGCCTGCCCGGGCCTTCCAAGCTGGGAAGCTTTGAATGATTGTGCCCACTTGTTTACAACTGCGGAAACTGGGGACAAAGGAAGATATCTTGATGGTCCTGTTGACTGGTTAAAGCATGGTACAGAAAGAGCGGAAGCTCTTGGTATGAATTTTGTCGTGATTAACGCAGGTTCTGCTGCTGCGTTGTGGGCAGAAATTGGAGCAGCTGAAGCTGACAAAAAACCAGTTGTTGTATTCAACTGGACACCAAACTTTGCTGAAGCTGTGTGGCCAGGTGAGTTCGTTGAGTTTCCAGCGTGGGAAGACGGTTGCGATACAGATCCTACCAAAGGTCCCAATAAAGAGGCTCTTTATGACTGCGGAAACCCTGCAAAAGGTTACCTGAAAAAAGCTGCTTGGGATGGAATGAAAGATAAATGGCCAAATGCGTACAATACTTTGACAAAAATTTCTTTCACTAACCCACAAATAGCGATGATGGCAAAAATGGTAGACATTGATGAAATGGAACCAGAAGATGCTGCAGCTGCATGGTTGGATGCAAACAAGAGTGTTTGGCAGGGCTGGACTAACTAATAGTCGAATTTAGCCTTCGCAAATTAGCTATTGATTTTTAATAGAGCTCTGCCGAAGATAATTGGGCAGAGCAATTTATTTTCGGGGAAGAAATGACAGATCAGCCACCAGTAATATCCTGCAAAAATGTTTGGAAGCTATTTGGGAAAAATCCAGAAAAATATCTGGAAAATATGCCCAAGGACCATTCCTATGATGCTATTAGCGCAGATGGTTATATAGCGGGCGTTAAAGATGTTTCTATTGAGGTAAATCGTGGAGAAATGCTTGTTATTATGGGCTTATCTGGTTCAGGAAAATCAACATTAGTTCGGTGTTTCTCTAGATTACATGATATTACGGGAGGAAGCATTGCCGTTGAAGGTCAAGATATTATGGCTTTATCGGAGAAGGAATTAATTGAGCTTCGGCGCAGCAAGATGGGTATGGTTTTTCAATCTTTTGGCCTGTTACCTCATAGAACAATTTTAGACAATGTAGCCTTTCCATTAGAAATGCGTGGGCAAGATAGGCATACCCGTCGGGAAAGAGCGCTAGAAGTTATTAAATTAGTAGGTTTAGAGGGTAGAGAAGACTACTTTCCTCGCGAATTATCGGGAGGTCAGCAACAGAGGGTAGGGATTGCACGTTCTTTAGCTATTGAGCCAGATATTTGGTTTTTGGATGAGCCATTTAGTGCCCTGGATCCATTAATTAGAAGAGAAATGCAAGATGAATTCCTGCGGCTTCAGGATTTACTTGGGAAAACCATCGCATTTATTACCCATGACTTCGATGAAGCTCTTCGTCTTGCAGATAGAATAGCCATAATGAAAGATGGTTCAATTGAGCAATGTGATACACCGGACCGAATAGTATTAGACCCAAAAACAGAATATGTTGCTAAATTTACACGAGAAGTTGAAAAATCTAAAGTTGTAAAAGCAAAGGCTTTAGCAAAACATTCTCAAAATATTGAGAATAGTGGTCCATCAGTGCCAGCTAATTCTACAATAAAGGAGCTAGCTAGGTTTTTAATGAGTGATAGTCGTGACGCAATTCCTGTGGTTCAGAATGATGGGGAAAAAGAAATGTTACTAGGTGGAATGGATCGCAAGGAGGCCTTAGATATCTTATTTGGGTCGGACTGATGCAGTCCTTTGAAACTAATAAAGATGATTTAATTTTTGGGCTAAGTCGGTCAATCAATGTTCAAATATTGCTGGCAGTTGCTGTTATTTTAATGGCCACTCGACCTATTTTGCCTGAGGCTTTTATTCGGTTGCCTGACTGGGCAATACTTTCTTGGGATGTTTGGTTAAGTAATTTTTTTAATTTTGTCAAAGATGATTTGGGCCTTATTTATTTTACTAGAACACTAACAGCCGGATTAGAAAATCTTTTAGATGTTACAGGTAATTTGCTTTTTGGCAAAAGGCGTTGGCCACACTTGGGTCCAATTCCCTGGACTTCTATTGCTGCTGTAGCAGCTGTGATAGGTTATTGGCTTGGAGGATGGCGAATGGCTTTACTCGCTGGAGGAACATTTGTTTGGACTGCTCTTATCGGCCAATGGAAAATAGCTATGCAAACTATGTCTGTTCTGGCGGTAGCAGCTCCAATGGCATTTTTTATTGGGTTATTTCTTGGAATTCTAGCTTGGAAATATGATTGGTTTGATAAGACCATTAGGCCTATTTTAAGTGTTTTGCAGACTTTGCCGTTTTTTACTTACCTCTTGCCAGCAGTTATATTTTTTAAAGTAGGACCTACGGCTGGAGCTGTTGCTACAATAGTCTATGCAATTCCTCCTATGATTTTAATGACGACAGTTGGATTAAAAAAGGTCTCCCCGGAGATTGTCGAGGCAGGTAAGATGAGTGGCTCGTCAAGGTGGCAAATGTTGCGCTATGTTTATATTCCTGCAGCAAGAACAGAAATTTTGGTCGGAGTAAATCAAGTAATAATGCTTTGTCTTGCCATGGTAGTATTGACCGCCTTTATTGGCATGCCTGGTTTGGGAGCTAAACTTTTATTGATGATGAACTCGTTTAAACTGGGACGGAGTTTTGAAATTGGAATAACGATCGTGCTATTAGCGATTATGCTAGATAGGTGCACAAAGGTTTGGGTGGTAAAACAACCAGAACACTTTGAAAAAGAAACCCCTTGGTGGAAGAAAAATGCTTTTCTATTGGCTGGAATTGGAGCTTTTATTCTATTTTTTTTGTTAGCTCAATTTATTCAAATTGCCGATCACATTACACGAAAACAGGATTTTTCAATGGGTAAGGAAATTGATGTTTTAATTAAAACTTTCTTAGATTTTGATCCCATACAAGCTACAACCACCTGGTTGAGGTGGTTTCTAAATGTTTGGGTATTGATTCCGTTTAGAAATTCTCTCTTATGGATACCAACTCCAGCATTTATCATATTAGTTACTGCTTTTTCTCTTTGGCTTGGAGGAAGGAGGCCTGCTATTTATGCGCTGATTTTTTTCTCTATTGTGGCTTTAACGGGTTGGTGGGATAGGGCCGTTATAACTCTCTATACCGTTCTTTCCGCTGTTATTTTAGCTATGCTAATTGGTATTCCAATGGGGATATCTGCTTCAAGAAGTGAAAAATGGTCTAATAGAATTTTATTGGTATGTGATACTGCTCAAACTTTTCCAAGTTTTATTTATCTTATTCCAGCTATAATGCTCTTTGGCGTAAATGATGTTGCTGTTGTATTCTCTATTCTTATATTTTCAACTGTTCCGTTGACACGTTATACTATTGAAGGCTTGAGAACCGTTCCTGTTGAGATGACAGAGGCAGCCGACATGGCAGGTGCAACTCGGAGGCAGAAATTAATTAACGTTCAGTTGCCTTTAGCTCTACCTACTATGGCAGTAGGATTTAATCAGGCAATAATGTTCGCATTTTTTATGGTAATAATAGCTGCGTTTATCGGAACTCAGGATTTGGGTCAAGAATTACAACGTACTTTAGCTGGTACAGATTTAGGGAAGAATTTTGTTCTAGGAATTTGTGTATCGCTAATGGCATTGACGTTTGATTTGGCAATTCTTAAGTGGGCAGAGGACAGAAAGAAGGCGCTAGGCCTATGAGATATCTAAATGCATTACGTAAGGTTGCAAATATAGAAACTCTTAAATGGGAAATATTGGAGCAGCCTGGACTGCCGAATGAGAATGTGTGGTGGTATAATATAAGTTACAATGAGGCGACAGGCGAGGGATCTTACCTCTATAAAATGGGTCCAGGCGCTCAGTCAAATCCTCATGAGCACGAGGGGCCGGAAGAATTTTATATTTTGGAAGGAGATTTGATTGATAACGATGGTTATGAATACAGGGCAGGAGATTTTGTGTCTCTTGGGGGAGGATCAAGGCACTATAGTGTATCTCCATCCGGATGTGTAATTGTTGTCACTCATCGAGGTCGCGTGGTCAATATTGAAAAAAAGGAGCTTATATGATTGGCTTCTCAAAATTTGAAAGGCCCTCTGAAGAGCGCGGAGTTCTTTTGCCAGGCATTCCTATTCTTCCCCATGGTGTTGAGAGACATATTGTTCCAGGTGGAGGAAGCCGGGGCATTCGAATTGATAAGGGTGACAGTATTTCAGTGGTTGACAGAGAAGGTCTACAAATGGCTGAAATGGTATTTTTCTTACCAAATGGAAAATCCGATGCGGGAATTCTTGGAGCAAAAGGTAAGGGCAAGGCTAGCAACATAATAAAACTTTTGACTTCAGGAGATTCTTCAGGAAAAAAAGTCTTACAAGCTTTAGAGGTGGCAAAGTTTAATATTAAGGATGGTGATGCAATTCGCATCTTTGAGGAAGGTTCTAGGGCTGGAGATTCTGCAGATTTTACCTCATCAAATGACGGGTTATTAATTGTGAGCGCTCCTGGAAATGATATGAATCCTGAGGGTGGAAATTTTCCGACGGAATTAATTGTATATATCACTAGAGCTGATCCTGGGGAAAAAAAAGAAAAGTTGGAGCCTCCAGATCCTTTGGCCAATCCAATAAAAGATTTAAATATTCTTCCTGGAAGCGCCAAAGCTTTTGAAGTTAAAGCTGGCGAGTATATACAAATTCTTGATGTTCAAGGCCGAGAATGCTCAGATTTTCAGGCTTTTAGTTTAAGAGCATTAGATAAAGGGCTTGAGCGTGATATTGACCCTACAACTACCCGATCTCTGATGGGCTCTTTATATCCTTCCCCTGGTATTTTTTCTAAGTATTGGACATCAGATCAAGAGCCTTTAGTTGAAATTATTCAAGATACTTGCGGGAGGCATGATACTTTTGGGCTGGCCTGTTCAGCAAGGTACTATGAAGATTTGGGCTATCCTGGGCACGTTAATTGTACAGACAATATGAATATTGACCTTGCTCAGTTTAATATTAAGCCACGAGGGGGGTGGCCCGCTATTAATTTTTTCTTCAATACAATGCTTGATGAATCTAATGCATTGGGAATGGATGATCCTTGGTCAAGACCAGGTGATTTTGTGCTGCTTAAGGCGCTTAGCGATTTGGTATGTATCTCAACGGCATGCCCTTGTGATGTGGATCCAGCAAATGGATGGGATCCTACGGACATTCAAGTAAGAACTTATAAAGCCAATGAAGATTTTAAAAGATCTATTGGGTATAGAAAATCTGTGGAGTCAGAAATGGAAGAAACAAAACAAACCGGGTTTCATGAAAGCTTTTCAAAGCATACACGAAATTTTGTCGAATATAATGGGTATTGGCTACCAAATAACATGTCTAATTTTGGTGCTATAGCGGAGTATTGGGCGTGTCGGGAGAAGGTAGCCATAATGGATTTGTCACCACTGAGGAAATATGAAGTTTTGGGTCCTGATGCAAAAACTCTAATGCAAATGTGTGTAACTAGAAATATCGAGAAACTTTCAGTTGGCCAGGTTGTTTATACTTCAATGTGCTATGAACATGGTGGTATGATAGATGATGGTACAGTATTTAGGTTGGCCGATAATAATTTCAGATGGGTAGGGGGGAATGATACAGGTGGCCTGTGGTTGAGAGAGCAGGCCGAAAAGAATGGCCTAGATGCTTGGGTGCGCAATTCCACAGATCAGCTTTGCAATGTGGCTGTTCAAGGTCCAAAAAGCAGAACAATAATGGAAAAAGTTTTTTGGACTTCTCCTACTCAGTCAACCATTTCAGATTTAGGTTGGTTTAGGTTTGCTGTTTCAAGACTCCATAAATTTGATGGCGTGCCGTGCGTTGTTAGTCGAACTGGTTACTCAGGAGAATTGGGATATGAGGTGTTCTGTCATCCAAAAAATGCTAAAGAAGTATTTGGTGAACTTTGGAAAGCTGGCCAGGAATTTGGAATGGCGCCTCTTGGCTTAGAAGCTTTAAACCTCTTACGTGTTGAAGCTGGGTTAATTTTTGCTGGCTATGAGTTTGATGATCAGATAGACCCTTTCGAGGCAGGCGTTGGCTTTACCGTTCCGCTAAAAACACAGGAAGCAGATTTTATAGGAAGAGAGGCCTTGGAGAGACGAAAAGAAAATCCACAGAAAAAACTTGTTGGGTTAAACATTGAAAGTGGTGTTGTTCCGTCTACTGGCGACTGTATTAGAATAGGTAAAGCTCAAGTGGGAACAATTACCTCAGCAATCCAATCTCCTATTTTATCTAAGACTATTGCTTTGGCTCGTATAGATGTTACTCACGCTGAGATTGGAACTAATGTTGAAGTCGGTCAGTTAGATGGTCATCAAAAGAGATTAAAGGCTACAATTACCAATTTCCCACATTTTGATCCAACTAAGGAGAGAGTAAAAGGAAATTACTCTTAGTTAAGATTTTCGGGCCACCTAAAAAGGCAGCCCGAAGATTAGTTTACTTCTTTAGTTTTTCGTAGTGATCTTTTTCAATCATGTCGCCAACCACTAGAATGGCTATGCAAACAATCATTGCGATTAAAGTATAGAACATAGGCATAACTGTACCCCATCCCATAAACATTGCGCCATCTACAGCGCTCCAATCGCCAACTGAATAAGGAAAACCCATTTTATTATCCTTTCTTAATTAGTTATTAGCTAGAAGGCTGTTGAGATGCTGGAATACCCTCAGGATAAGCTGCAGAAGTTATCTTGGTTGGGTCTAGCCCAGCAATTTCAGCATCCGATGGTACACGCAACATTCCTACACCGCTTAAGAATAGTGAGACGGCATAACCTGGAACAAATCCACATAACACACAAACCAAAGCTCCAACTATTTGGCCAACGAGATTTATTTGAGCTGCACCTTCCACGAAAAGAGCTGGGTATCCTGCTCCAAATATTCCAAGAACTACCACGCCAAATACGCCTATTGTGCCGTGAACTGTTACAGCTCCAACTGCGTCATCGATACCAAAGGCTTCAAGCGCGTCGGCACAAGGTTTAAGTAAAAGACCCGCAGCGATAGCTATTAAGAACGTTAATGAAGGAAAGTAAATGTCGAGCCCTGAGGCAACGGCAATAATTCCTGCTAGAGCACCTGACATCATCCAGAATGGGTCTCGTGTAAATAGCCACGCACCTATAATGCCTCCACATATACCCATACAGATATTAAAAGCTAAGGCAGATAAGTTCATCGGAGTTCCATAGATTGTTGTGCCGCCATCTGATAACCAGCTCCAAGCTTCACCAGGCAAAATCATACACGCCATTAAGAAGCCCCAAAAACCAACAATAATCATCATAAGGCCTATTGTGGTAAGTGGTAAGTTATGTCCTGCTATGTGATTTGAGGTGCCGTCATCGTTGAATTTTCCAATTCTTGGTCCAAGGTTCACAAGAACACCGAGTGCAAAAAATCCAGCAACTGTATGGACAACTCCGGCCGCTCCAAAATCATGGAAACCAAATTTGGTCACAAGCCATCCGTCGGCATGCCAGCCCCAAGCGGCAGCTACAACCCATGCAAATGAACCTAGAATAATGGCTAGAATGGTAAATCCAACCGTCTGAATTCTTTCAATGACAGAGCCTGACATAATTGAAGCTGTTGTTGCAGCAAATAGAGCAAAAGCACCCCAAAATACTCCGGACGCATGGTCAGCAATATTTGGTCCCATATACTGAGCGGCGTCGCCCCAACCTAAGGCTATAGCACTTGCATATTCAGCTCCTGAAATCTCCATAGGTCCCATTGAGAGGCTGATACCTGTTGGAAATGCCCAGTAAACCCACCATCCAAAAAACCAAAATGTTGGAATTACGAATGCAAAAGCAAGTAAGTTTTTAGTTGCAGAAGACAAGACATTCTTCATTCTTGTCGCTCCCATTTCGTAAGCTAAGAACCCGGCGTGGATCAGAACCATCAGCGGGATCGTTAAATAATAGTATGCTTCGGCGAACATAGTGTTTGTCACGCCGGCACTTGCTTGTAGCTCAGCAAGTTGTGCTGTTAATTCAGCAATTTGTTCTTCCATATCCTTCCCCTTTTGTATATTTTTTTTAGGATCCATTAAATTAGGTTAAAAGAAACTTAAACTAGTACTCTAGTTTATACCTCTAAGACGGATTAAAATAAAGCTTTTTACCAGATTTAGTCCACTTTTTACCAAAAATGTACAAAAAGGTTTGGAGATTCCTTTAAGTGGAAAGTTGATTGAATGGCTTGAATGATATTTTATCTAATTTTCTCTTACTAAATTGAATATTTCTTGCCATAAAGAACGATTAATTGATTTATTTTTTGAACTTTTTTTGATATATGTGTTTTAGGGATTTGAGAAGAGAGTTTACTTTTTATTAAGAAGATCAGAGGTATTTAGTCTGACTTAATTGAAGAAAAATAACAAATGTTAATGTTGTCTATGGTATTTTTTTGGAAACTCATAGGGTAATGTTTTAGGTGCGATGTTTTGAGAATTTCTTTTACGGTAATTTTCTCTATATTTTTAATTTCCTTGATTGGTTTTTATATTCACCTGCAGACAGATCAGGAGAGGTTTTTTGACAAGGCTGCCTACGCGTTTTTATCAACGTTTAAAGTTCCAGATTCTATTCGCAGGCTTACTGCCAGTTTAACTGTTCCTAAGTTTGATTTTGATCAAAGTCTTATAGGTAAACCTATAAATTATGGCAGTCTCGACTTTTGGGCTACCCACCCTAAAAAATTAGATGGAGCTGATGTTTCACCAACTGGGTTTAATTTTGATAGACAGGAGGATGCTGAAGTCGACGTATTTTTTGTACATCCTACAACTTTTATCAGTTCCTCTCGTTGGAATCAGTCTATCGAAAAAAAATATCTTTCAAGAAATAATAGGGCAGTCCGATATCTCCGTGAATGGAGTTTAAGGGATCAGGCAAGTATATTTAATTCTTGCTGTAAAGTTTATGCTCCTCATTATAGGCAAGCTACCTTGGCTTCATTTCTGTCACTAAGAGGGGACGGAGGAAAGGCTTTAAATTATGCATACAGAGATGTGAGGGCAGCATTTTTCTATTTTTTGGAGAATTTTAATAAAAATAGAGCTTTTGTACTTGTTGGACATAGTCAGGGTTCTATGCATATTATTAGACTATTAAAAGAAGAGATAGTAGGCAAAGAGTTGATGGGTAGGATGGTCGCGGCTTATACTGTCGGATATCCTTCAAAGCCAATATCAGGTTTAAAAGTATGCGGCTCAAAAACTGAGACCATGTGCCAGATTAGCTGGAATGCTCAAAGTATAGATGCAAAAGGGAGAACTGTTGAGCCTGATGAGATTTGTGTAAATCCTTTAAGCTGGGAGAATAATGATGTTTTTGTTGGCAGAGAAAAGAATTTTGGTTCAGTAAGTTTTATGGAAGGGAAAGAGATTTCTTTAAGCGTAGTTGGAGCACAATGTCTGGATGGGAAACTAGCTTTGGGAGAGCTGAAATCAAAAAATTTTAAGTATATGCCTTTTGGTGAGGGGGTCTATCATCACTATGATTACAGCCTCTTTCATATGAATATACGGAAAAATATTGAAGAGAGGGTGATGTACTTTCAGCAAAAGTAAACTATGTGAAATAGATTAAAAAACAACCAAAATACAAAAATTTAGAAAAAGTATTCAAATTAAATTAGATAAGGTTTTAAATTAGATAATTGTCTATCTATCTTTTCTATAATAATTTTTGATTTTGGTGCGTTATCTTCGTCAAAAGCATTTGAAGCATCAGGGACAGTTATTTCAGGTGCAAAAAATAGTACCGGGTCGAACGGTATGAGGCATTGCCTTAATGAATATTGGGCGCGCTCACCACCCGATTGTCCAGACGCAGCTGAAAGCATGATTATAGGTTTTCCTTTCCAAGGCTGAGGCTTTACTCTGGAAGTCCAGTCTAAAGCGTTTTTTAAAACGCCTGACAGGTTTTTATTGTACTCTGGCGTTGAAATAAAAATGGCATGGGAGTCTTTAATGTTTTTTGCTAATTTGTAAACTTTGGGTGGTATCCCCTTAGAATTTTCGATGTCTTCATTAAATAAGGGTAAATTTAGGTTCGCAATAAAGTGTTCGCAGTGCTTTACCCTGGACGACAGCCTTTCAAGCGAGAACTTTAGTAGTTTTGAGTTATGTGAGTCAGATCTAAGTGATCCACACATCCCTAATATTTTCATAGTTTTTTTAGACAATGCTGGTGACCACCTGTAGACATAAAAGAATGTTAAGATATTTACATAGATACAATAAATCAATATCAATACTTGTATCAAGGTTTTAAAAATTGGGAAAAAATGGCTTGGATTAAGACAAAATCTTATCAGGAATCGACAGGAAAACTAAGAGCCCTTTATGATCGAGTAAAAGGCCCTAATAATAATGTTGATAATATCATGATGATGCATTCATTGCGCCCACACACTATGGAAGGACATATGGTTTTATATAAAAATGTCCTTCACCATTCTGCGAATAAAATTCCAAAATGGTTTTTGGAAGTTGTTGGTGTTTGGGTTAGTGAATTAAATGAATGTAGATATTGTGTAGAGCATCATTTTGAAGGCCTAAGGCGTTTAATTAATGATGATGAAAAGGCTATGCGAATACGAGGCTGTTTAGATGAGAGAAACCTCCATAATATTCCTTTGGAGAGAAAGGAAATTTCTGCCCTAAAGTATGCTCAAAGCTTAACTGAAAATCCTGGAAATGTTAAAAAAGATAAATTTGATTCATTGTTAAAAGAAGGGTTTTCTCATGGGGAAATTCTTGAAATTAATCAGGTTGTCTCGTATTTTAACTATGCTAATCGAACCGTTTTAGGATTGGGTTGTAGTACCGATGGCGATATTCTAGGGCTTTCACCTGGAAATTCCTCTGATCCAAGTGACTGGTCACATAATTAAACTAATTGCCTTTAACACTTTTTGGATTGTCAGATTTTGAGTCTTTTGTTTGTCGAAGGTGGTTTGAAATTAATTTTTTAAATCTTGGAAGAGAAACTTCCCGGCTTTTAATTATTCTCGGAAATTCTCTTTGATAGCGGTTAAGTTCTAATCTTGCTAATGTGCCCATGTCATCTCCTATAAAGTCATGTAATTGACAGAAGCAAACTCTGTGCCAGTTTTGGATGAATTTAATCTTTGGGTAATCTTTCTTCAATTATTTTAGCAAGAATGGATGCTCCAACAGGTATTATTTTGGTATCAAAGATAAAATTAGGACTGTGAAGAGGCTCCGTTCCAGAATGCCCAATACGACAATAAGCACCTTTTGTATGTTTTAACATGTCCGCAAAATCTTCTGAGCCTGTCGCGGGAGATTCATTTCTAGTTATAAATCTTGAGCCTACAATCTTTTCGGCAGCATCCATATAAGAATCTGAAAGTTCAAAATCATTAACTAGAACATCGAACACTTTACGAATTTTTAATTCAATATTAATGTCATTAGCTAATTCAAAACCTTGGCAAATTTTCTTAAAGCGGTTCTCTACGATACCGTAAGACTCTTCAGAAAAATATCGAACAGTGCCATTTATTGTACAATTTTCAGGGATTATGTTGTAGGCAGATCCTGAGTGGATTTGGGTTACCGAAAGAACGACGCTTTCTAGTGGAGGTAGGTTTCTGCTGACAATATTTTGAAGTTGAGAGATTAGGTTGCTAGCAATAACAATAGGGTCTTTTGATTGATGAGGCATTGCCGCATGACTGCCTTTTCCCTTAATAATTATGTCAAAAAATGCTGCTCCAGCCATCGCTATTCCCTTACAAATTCCCACTTTTCCAAATTTTCCGTTTGGTGTATTGTGAATTCCATAAATTTCGTCGCAAGGAAATTTTTCAAACAAACCATCCTCAATCATTTTAACAGCTCCGCCTAACCCTTCTTCAGCAGGTTGGAATATCATTATAGCTGTGCCTTTAAAATTCCGTTTTTCCGCTAAATATTTTGATGCACCAAGTAACATTGTTGTATGGCCGTCATGGCCACAGGCATGCATTTTGCCCGTTATCTTGGAAGCATAGGGGAGTTTGGTATTTTCTTGTATTGGTAGAGCATCCATATCTGCTCGCAACCCAATGCTTTTATTATTACCTGAGACCTCGCCTCGAATTACTCCTATAACGCCTGTCTTTCCGAGACCAGTATGGACTTCATCCACACCATAATCCCGCAGTTTTTTTTCCACAATTTCTGAAGTCCGTACTTCTTCAAAACCAAGTTCAGGGTTTGCATGCAGATCCTTATAGATTTTTTCCAGTTCGGAGGATATTTTCTGTATTTCAGGTATAATATTTATTGCATTTCTCCTATTGAAGTTATTTTAATGTGAAATTGATTTTCGTCAATCTTTTGAATTCATATAAATTAAATAACCTTTAATTTAGATTTGAAACTTTTGAACTGGCCTTGTGCAAGTTTAGATAAGTCTTCAGGATCAAGAAGTATAATGTTATTTTTATTAGCTAAATCAATTGATTGACTTGTAAATCCTATTGGAGAGGCAATTATAAACATATCATCAATATCATTCTCTAGCTTTATAGCTAAAGCATTTCGGAGATGTGAAATATCAACCTTAAGCTTTGTTTGAGGGCATATTATTTTTATTTTCCTAGATCCATCTGTTCCAGATATATTTATTCCGCCGTCACCTGTCACAAATGTTCTTGAAACCTCCCAGCCAACTTTTCCGAATAGCGAGAAGACAGCTTGTTCAAACTCTAACCCAGAATATTTACTCCAATACAACGGCTCTGATTCAAGAGTTTCTATGCGCCAAGCTTTAATATCACTTTCAAATTTTAGAGCATGGATTTTTTCAGATTCAAGAAAGATCCTCTTTCTTTTTGCTTTCCATATAAAAATAATATAGGAAAACAGTAATAGAGTTATGCCAAAAGCAGTCCCTAATATCATGCCATATTTAAAGAACTGCGAAAAAGGATTAAAACCGGCGAGAAGTATGTAGCTTCCGCAAAATCCTAACGGGTAGGCTGCTAATAACCAGCGAAGGTAAAAAACGAAAATAATGGCTTCTATCTGAGCCTCAATTTCAACGCTGGAAATTTTTAAGGTTCCATATTTACTTCGTAAAGGTTTTTCCATCCATTTACTTTATATAATCTTTTAAATGGTTTAAACTTTTTTAAGTGATGGAGAAATATTTTAAATTCACCTTTTTAGGTAAATAAAAGAGGTTTGACAAACCTGATAAAATAAGTCAGGATAAGGTGTAGAAAGTCAAAATGATATAATGTAATGAAATCAGTTCTTTTAACAGGTGCTAGTAGAGGAATAGGTCACGCTACAGTAAAAAAATTTGGTAGCGAAGGCTGGAGAGTTATTACTTGCTCTAGACAGAAGTTTGATGATAGATGTCCATGGCCTGGAGGAAAAGATAATCACATTCAGGTAGATCTAGCCAGCCCTTCTAACACCATTGAAGCTATAGAAAATTTGAAAAAAAAGCTGGATGGAAAGTTACATGCGTTGGTTAATAATGCTGGAATATCTCCTAAAACCGTAGATGGAAAAAGATTAAATACATTAGAGACTGATCTCAGTATATGGGGACAGGTGTTTCATGTTAATTTTTTTTCTTCAGTAGTTTTAGCTCGGGGTTTAAAAAATGAACTCGTAAAAGGAAAAGGTTCAATAGTTAACGTTACTTCAATTGCTGGAAGTAGAGTTCACCCTTTTGCTGGTGCGGCATATGCTACATCCAAAGCTGCGCTGGCTGCTTTGACAAGAGAAATGTCTTTTGATTTTGGCCCATTAGGGGTGAGAGTTAATGCCATAGCTCCTGGAGAAGTGGACACAGGTATATTGAGTGAGGGAACAAAAGATATGATTAAAGATCTTCCATTACGGAGATTGGGAAGCCCTCAAGAAGTTGCTGATACAATATTTTATCTTTGCTCAGATCAATCTACTTATGTTTCTGGTACAGAGATTGAAATTAATGGCGGACAACACGTATAGATTTTACGAGCTATGTTTCCATTTTAATATAGTTTTTACATTCTAAAAATTCATTTTCAATTCTTGTAACAAGATTTTCCGTGCTTAAGATAGACCTTATTGGACTTATGCCCTGGCCAGAGCCCCAAATTTCCTTCCAGGCTTTTGGTTTATTTGATAGTTCGTCAAAGTTCATAGAATCCGGACTGGCTGCAGGCAAATTGGCGACATCTAACCCAGCAGCTTCAATAGATGGGCCTAAGTAATTGCCTGGTACACCTGTGAAAAGGCTAGAATTAATGATATTTTCCGAACTACATTCTATAAGCATTTCTTTATATTTTTGATCTGCATTTGCTTCCTGTGTAGCAATAAAAGGTGTGCCAATGTAGCCTAGGTTTGCGCCCAAAGCTAATGCTGCCATCAAGGATTGGCCAGTAGAAATAGATCCAGAAAGTAATAGTGGACCATTAAACCAGGATCGAATTTCATCAACTAAAGCAAATGGTGATAAATTTCCTGCATGGCCTCCTGCTCCTGAGGCTACAGCTATCAGGCCATCAGCGCCCTTCATTATTGCTTTCTTTGCAAAAGTGTTATTGATTACGTCGTGAAAAACGAGCGCCCCACAGGAATGAGCGGCCTCATTTACTTCCTCGCGTGCTCCTAAAGAGGTGATCCATAAAGGAACCTCCCATTTTACGCAAATATCGATGTCCCTCCTTAATCTGCTATTAGACCTATGTACAATTTGGTTGACTGCAAACGGTGCTGCAGGTTTGTCTGGATTCTTTTGATTGTATTTGTCTAATTCCTCCGTTATCTCTTTAAGCCATTTCTCTAAAACAGGCTCTGCATTAGAATTGTCTCTAGCATTTAAGGCAGGAAAGCTTCCAATTATGCCAGCCTTACACTGAGCTATAACAAGCTTAGGTACCGAAATTATAAATAAGGGAGCTGCCATCACTGGCAATCGCAACTGCTTCACTAACTTTTCAAAAATTATTTGGGCTGCCATGGTTTTCCTCAAATTTAACCAATTTGTACAACTAAGAGGTCAAACAAAAATCAGCCCAAATTGTCTGCAATAACGCTAATCATTTCAAACATTATTGAGCAAGCGGTATGAGCAGTAATTTGATTTGGGCTGTCTTTCGTAGGCATCATACACACTATATCACCACCTATAACATTTAAATTTCTTGTTGACTGAATTATCTCAATTGCCTCGTCTATATTAAAGCCCATTGCTCCAGGTTCTAGATTTGAAACTCCAGGTGCAATTGTTGGATCTAGGCAATCCAAGTCAAATGTAATATATATCGGGTTCTTTCTTAATGTTTTTTGTATTTCCTCCACTACACTAACAATACCCCTTTTTCTAAACTCTTTCATAGTGACAATATTGTATCCATAGTCATAAGAAGGTTCTAACCAATCCGCTGTTCTTAGGTGCCCTCTCAGCCCGATTTGCATTGATGTTTTTGGGATTACTTTTCCTTGATCAGCTAAGTATGCACCCCAGTGTGCCGCTGATTTTTTTGCTCCCAGGAAATGATCTACCTTGGTAAAAACATCCGTATGGGCATCTAAGTGTAGAATGCTTACCGGTAGACCGTTTGATAGATTGCCTCCTCCGAGAGCCTGAAGAATTCCTCCTGTTATCGAATGATCTCCCCCAATGGAAATAGGTTTAGCACCACAAGAGTCAATTCTTCTATAGAAATTGGTTATTTGTTCTATGCAATGTTCATTGTTGTTTGCTTGAGGAAAAGGGACATCTCCAACATCTACTATTCTTGCTTTTTTCCAAGGGTCAAGATTAAATTCATTATGAAACCTTCTACCTAACGCTGAAACATTTCGAAGTGCCCTAGGGCCTAGGTGTTGATCTCTTTCAGTTGTCCCATTCCCCGTGGAATGAGGTACGCCAACTAATGCAATATCTTTACCCTCTGGATCCTCATTTGGACATCTAAATAGTGTAGGTATCCCCCACCAATATAAATTGTCCATCATTGATTGATCGTGCTTTTCTGCCACTATTTTCTCCTCAGAGTTATGCTAAAAATTTTGTTAGTTAAGGTCAATAAGAATAGCTTCAAGGGATTCAAACATTTTTTGTGGCATTGCAATAGCTTTTCTCTCTTTTAGGTCTAAAGTGATTACAAGTGCTTCAGCTTCTGCTAATAATATTCCGCTTTTGGCATCAAATATCCAGTGCCGCCACGTAAAAGTTTTTTCACCCAAATCAACCAAACCACTTCTTATTGTTAAAGGAGTACCAATTCCAGCAAAGCTCTCATATTTAAATGAGTATTCTAAGGCAGCTCCGCCAAACCTATTTCTATCAGTCTTTGAAAGAGATTCCGCTAAAATATTTGGAACCGCGTTTGAAATAATTGACATATAGTTTTCGAATCCCATACATTTGTCGTCGTCGACTTCGCTAGAAGAAGCTATGCCTAAAAAAGTTTCTTGCATACCTAATCCTAATGCTAACTCTATTGAGGGCAGTAGCTTTTTTTTCTTAGTTAATTTTAAGCCCTTAGGCTTGCCATATTCAGGGGTAGGAAAGGGGTATTTTTCGTATGCGCCTTGCAATAAATTTTGAATATTTTTGTTTTTCTTCTCTTTAATTCGAAAACTCAATGAGAAAGAGGCGGACGGCTCTTTGCTTAATAATTCTTTCATAACCATAGTTAAAGTAAATGAATTATTGTTAAGTGAATTGATCCCAACGTCAATGAATAGAGGCGATCCGGCTTTCTGCTCAGCTAGGTACCTTAGATGAGATTCTTCGAGGATAAAAAATTCATTAAAACTCATAGCATTATTGGGATTAATGTCATTTTTCAAGAAGAATAATTTTAAGGCATGGTTCGCTTTTTTAAGGTAAAACTGAACATTCATATGACCCATATGGTCTATTTCCCAGGCTTCTACAGATCCTTTATAGCAGGTCATATAATTAATCATATCGGGCTTAGGCTCCGTTTTTTTAAAGTAATAATATTCCGATCAGTTTTAATTTCTGATAAAAAATAATGTTAATCAAAGGTACTTGCAAGTACCTTAAGTGGTTCTTTCCCAATAGAAATTTTAACAGGAATATCTCCTAAGTATTCCCCATCAGCATATACATATTTTCCAAATTTATCTGGAGAATCTGTTGTAATTTTAAAAGATTGCCCGAAACGACTTTCTACAGCAGAGTCAGTTAAATGGCTCCCTGTTATTACTTTCCTAATTAGTCCTAAGGCTTTCAATTTGCCAATGCTATTTGCAGCTAATAAATTAAGCTTATTTTTATGGGCATTTGCTTCGGGAGCAATAGGTAGGCCTCCTCCAGTGTACGTCCCTGCAGCAACAACAATTATTATAGAGTTAAATTTTAAGGACTTTTCATCCATCTTGAGTTTATAAACGTAGGTTCTTAACTTAAATAGACTTATTATTGCTGCAGTTAGGTAAAGTAATTTCCCTTTAAGAATGGGAATCTGAGTAGCCCTAAAGGCTGCAGTTGATAGCATGCCAACACCTGCGCAGGTTAGTCCAATACCTTTCCGGTTATTTTCAAAGTTTAGAGTTAAATATTTTACTTCAACGCATTTTTTTTTCAAAAAAGCATTAGCCGCTTTTTCAAAAGATATTATCCCTATATTTTTAGCAAAGTCATTGCCTCTGCCCATAGGGCAAACCGCCATTACTCCTCTATTTCTTATTACTTCGGAAGCAATGATATTAATCGTTCCATCCCCTCCGCACGCTACAATCAAGCTACCTTTTTTTACCTCCTGACAAGTTGTGTAAGCAGTTTCAATGGGTGAATTGCAGATAATTATTTCCGAATTTTGAGCATCGAAGTACCGCTTTAGTATCTTAACCTTTTCACTTTCGGTAAATTTGCCAGACAGTGGATTGACAATGAAGGAAGTTCTCTTGAACGAGACAGTTTCCATTTTAATAATCAAATAAAATTTTTAATACGAAATTTGCTAATGAAAAAAACATATTGCAGAATTTGTTTAGCTCATCTTAAAAGATATATCACTAAATTCATTGATTATTTTTTTATCAGAACCTATCAGCTCTAATGCAATCTCTTTCCCATTCTGGTCAACAGCTTCGAGTTTACCTCCTTCCACATCTGGCATCCATTTTTCCGACCATTTTATTATAGAAATCATTGTCTTTAATAGATCCCAGCATTTTTGAGTTGGCTTATACTCTGCCCTTTTTCTAGCTGGAGGTATGACTCTTTTTATTATGCCATCTAACTCCATCGCTCTCAGACGTTGGGTTAGGAGATTTCTGGACATTTTTAGGCTGCGTTGAAATCCTTCAAAGGTTGAGACCCCGTTCATTAAATCTCTTGCTATTAAAAGGGTCCATTGATCTCCGAAATTACATAATGCTTTTGCTATAGGGCAGCTTTGACCACTAATAGTCCTTTTACTCATTTTGGTTACCTACTATTTATATCTTACCTACTCAAGAATTTCTTGCATACTTCATTCACAAAGTAAACGAAAAAAAAGTTACTTTTTTATTTAATAAAGTCACTTTTTTAATTTTCACTATTTAGGGTATCTTGGATTGATCTAATAGCTAGGTTGAGGCTATAGAATTCTTCTAGATCATCATGTGTTTTTTCACTCAATTTTCGAACATAAGAAGAAAAAGCCTTTTCTGAGAAAGGGCTTGCCTGAATGCAACCAAAATCATCGGAGACAATCCACCCTTCTTTGAGACAGTAATCTATCATAGTTTTTGCTGCAGGTTTACTTATGTTTAATTCAAAAGTAACTTTATCGGCACTTATATATTTCTTCTCATAAAATGCCAAAACCGTTAAGCGAGCAAAAGCAGATCGCACTGCAGAGGAATTAGCCCAGTTATTGATCTTTGTTAATATCTGGTTATCAAGATATTTTTTCTTAGTGGTTCGATAAATTTCAAGCTCTCTTTTAGCCACAATTTTACTAATCTTAGTCTCAAGGGCTTTTATCAAAAGCTGTAGCCCTCTTTTATTTCTAATATTTATTTTAAGATTTTTTTTATAATTGATATTAGTTTTCATTATTTTCACTGGTCTTAAATTAATGTTCACATAAATATCCAAAAAATCAGAAACCTCAATATCTGAAGAGTTTAAAAGTGGAATTGTTAAACATTTGCTTCATTTTTGGGCAATTATTACCAAGTGGGTCAAGTTTTAGTAGTATTTTGGAATAATCTCTTAGGATTCGTTTATTTTTGGAAACCTTTAGTTAAAATTTGGTAAGCCGTGTTTTATGTTGATTATTAGTTGTAAAACTTCTTGACAGTTAGGTTGATTTAAATCATTAAGTCATGGAATTAAACATGCAGCCCTAGGTAGGTAAACGCTGAATATTTTTCTTTAGGACCAAAGGGCGCGTACATAAAAGGTTTAGAGATGTTTGCAGTTATTAAGACTGGTGGGAAACAGTATAAAGTTTCAAATGGTCAAATCTTAAGGCTTGAGAAATTGGCGTCATTTCCTGGAAAAAAAGTTCAATTTAATGAAGTTTTGTTAGTCGGTGGTGATAAAATGGTTGTTGGGACACCGTTTGTTAAAGATGCTGGAGTGCAGGCAGAAGTGATTGACCAAATTCGAGGCCCAAAAACTATTTCTTTTGTGAAGCGAAGACGAAAATCTTCTTCCCAACGAAAGAAGGGTCATAGGCAGAGCTTAACTGTAGTGAAAATTACAAATATTTTGACAGAAGGTGCTCAAAAATCGGGCATAGCTGAGGCTATTGGCGCCGGTGGTTCTATTGAAGATTTTGGTAATTTTACTGCATCTAAGTCCCCTGCAAAGGCTGAGGCTCCAAAAAAGTCCCCTGCAAAGGCTGAGGCTCCAAAAAAGTCCCCTGCAAAGGCTGAGACTCCAAAAAAGTCCCCTGCAAAGGCTGATGGCGCAAAATCAAAATCTAGCAAGAAGAGCTAGGGTAGTTATTCTATAGGAGGTAGAAATGGCACATAAAAAAGCCGGCGGTTCATCGCGTAACGGGCGTGACTCAGCAGGTAGAAGGTTGGGTATAAAGATGTTTGGGGGAGAAAAGGCGATCCCAGGTAATATAATTGCTCGGCAACGTGGTACTAAATGGTGGCCTGGTTCTGGAGTAGGAATGGGCCGGGATCATACTATTTTTGCTACTGAGGAAGGTAATGTGCAGTTCTCAAAAGGTTTCAAGGGAAGAACGTTTATTTCTGTAAGCCCACTTCTTAAAGCTGGAGAATAAGAAATCAAGAAGTCGCCAATAGTTTTGTTTTGGAAATTTACTTTTTAAGTCTAATTTTTTTTCTAGTTTCTATGATAGGAAGCCCTGGGCCAGCAAACATGTTGCTAGTTGCATCAGGTCTGAAGTTTGGCTTTAGAAGATCTTTGCCTTTTGTTGTGGGGATAATTGTTAGTAAGCAATTTATTATTTGGCCAATAGCACTTGGCGTAGTTAATTTATCCAATGCTTCTGATTTTCTCTATGTTATAATGAAGTATATTGCAGCAGCATACATATTATATTTGGCTGTAAAAATGTATAATATTAAAATTGTGTCATCATCTGCAAAAGAGGCTCCCCCAACTTTCTTTCAGGGCCTAATTGTTCACCCGCTAAACCCAAAAGCTTGGCTTATGATAGCTACCGCATCTGCGAGTTTTATTCCTAAAGAAATGGCTCCTTTAGAGGCTGCTATAGTTTTAGCTCCCACATTTTTCGTGATCCAACTAATCTTGCACCCAATTTGGTGTTTCTTTGGGTCTTGGGTTGCTGATAGAATTTCTGGAACTATTTATGAGAAGCTTTTCGTAGCTTTAATCATGACTCTAACTTTACTAAGTGTTTTATTGATTGTTTTATCTGATTAGAGTTAAATCTTCTTTTTTGTTGCTAGATTGGATTAAAGATGAAATTTCTCGATTTATGTAAAGTATATGTAAGGTCAGGAAAAGGTGGCAACGGTTGCGTGAGTTTTAGGAGAGAAAAGTTTATTGAATTCGGAGGTCCAGATGGAGGCGACGGAGGTAAGGGAGGTAGCGTATATATAGAAGCTGTATCTGATTTAAATACTTTGATAGATTTTCGGTATCAGCAGCATTTTTTTGCAAAAGATGGCCAGCAAGGCATGGGAAAACAAAGAACTGGTGCTAAGGGTAATGATATTGTTTTAAAGGTGCCAGTTGGTACTGAAATCTTGGATGAAAATCAGGAAGAAATATTAGATGATCTCTTGGAAGTTGGTCAAAAAATATGCCTAATTGAGGGAGGCAATGGTGGGTGGGGTAATTTAAGGTTTAAAAGCTCAACAAATCGTGCCCCAAGACGAGCAAACCAAGGGCAGGAAAGAATTGAAAAAACAATTTGGCTAAAGCTGAAGCTTATTGCCGATGTTGGCTTAGTAGGTCTTCCAAATGCCGGAAAATCTACGTTTCTTTCAGTAAATTCAAATGCTAAACCTAAAATTGCTGACTATCCCTTTACCACCCTGATCCCTCAGTTGGGAATAGTAGAGGTAGATGGCCATGAAATTGTAATGGCAGACATTCCTGGGTTAATTTCGGGCGCTCATCTGGGAAAAGGCTTGGGAATTCAATTTTTAGGTCATATTGAAAGATGTCAGGCCCTCATTCATATTATAGATGGCAATTCAGAAAATATTATAAAAGATTATAAAATCATCAAGAATGAGGTAAAAAAATATGAAAAGCTCCTGGATAGCAAGCCAACCTTAGTGGCGATTAGTAAAGCCGATTCTGTTAGTGATAAGAAGATGGAAAATAATGTCGAAGCTTTAAAAGAATATGAACCTATACTTTTTGTTATATCTTCAATATCTAGAAAAGGTATAAAGGAACTTCTCCGAGCGGTTCAAAAAACTAGAGATGAAAGTGAGATGGAATTGGCTCTAGGTGGTAACAAAGAAATGAACTCATTGCCAAAATGGGAACCAAAGTAATGAATTTAGAAAACTCTTGGCAAATTTACTCTAATAAATTTTTTAATGAGTCTAAGACAGTTGTTGTTAAGATTGGTTCCGCCTTATTAATTGATGACAGTATTGGAGATATAAATAAGAGCTGGCTTTCCTGTTTGGCAGAAGATATTTCAAATCTTAAAGATAAAGGTAAGAAAGTAATCATTGTCTCCTCAGGAGCTGTGGCTCTTGGTAAAAAAATCTTTCATTCGGATAGTGAAAAACTAGATCTTGAACAGAGCCAAGCAGCAGCAGCTGTTGGTCAAATTAAATTATGCCAAGCTTATCAAGAGCATTTTGATCCGTTAGGTATAAAGACAGCCCAAATTCTTGTTACTTCGGAAGATAGTCAAAATAGACGTAGGTACTTAAATAGCAAAGCTACTATAACGAGACTTTTGGAATTAAATGTTGTTCCAATAGTAAATGAAAACGATACTGTGGCAACTGATGAAATAAGGTTTGGCGATAATGACAGACTTGCAGCACAAGTTGCTAGTTTGGTAGGAGCAGAGATTTTGGTATTATTGTCAGATATCGATGGTATCTATTCTGCAGATCCTAAATTGGAAAAGATGAGCAGACATATACCAATAGTAGATGAAGTAAATGAGGCAATTGTATCTCTAGCCGGAGAGACTTTTTCAAATATTGCGAAGGGCGGAATGCGTACAAAAGTTGAGGCTGCTCAAATAGCTTCCCTAGCAGGTTGTGCTACAGTAATTGCTAAAGGGGACTTAAGCTATCCAATTTCTGGAATTGTGAACGGTGGGAAAGTAAGTTGGTTTTTAGCAAGTCGCAATCCTGAAAATGCCAGAAAGCAATGGATTAACAGTATTAAGATTAAGGGCAGTGTGTTTATAGATGAAGGTGCAAGAAAAGCGATAGAATCTGGAAGTTCCTTACTTCCCGCTGGTATTACGAAGTTTTTTGGTAGGTTCGCTAGAGGAGATATAGTGGAAATTATTAATACGGATGGAAAGAAGGTTGGGAAAGGAATATCTTCTTATAATTCTGAAGAGCTTGAAAAGATTAAAGGGTGTAGTAGGGAGAATATTTCAATTAAACTCGGGTATGTGGCCAGGTCAGCATTTGTTCATAGAGATGATATGGTATTATAAAATGACAAGCAAAATAAATACAAAAGAAATAGCGGCAAAGGCTAGGGATTCAAAAGCTATCATGGCTTCTTTGTCTGAAAGTGAAAAAAATAAGGTCCTTGATGGTTTTAAAGCAAACATTTTGCTAAATAAGACAAAAATTTTAGAAGCAAATCAAATTGATTTATTAAATGCTAAACAAAAAGAATTATCTCAAGCATTTATCGATAGATTGAAGTTAAATACTGAAAGAGTTCAGGCTATGGCAGATTCCATTAGCGAAATAATTAATCTTCCTGATCCGGTAGGGCAGGTCAGTTCAGAGTGGGAAAGACCAAACGGGTTAAAAATAAAAAGAGTGCAAACACCAATAGGTGTGATTGCTATTATTTATGAGAGCAGACCAAATGTTACCGTCGATGCAAGTGCACTTTCGTTTAAATCAGGAAACCCATGTATTTTGAGGTGTGGAGCGGATAGCATAAATTCTTGCAATGAGATATTCAGATCTATTGAACAAAGCATTGAGGATATAGGTTTGCCTAAAAGCTGCATCCAGTTTATTAACAATTCTGACCGCCAACTCGTTAAAGAAATTCTCAGTTTAAGTGAATATATTGATGTGGTTATTCCCAGAGGAGGAAAAGATTTAGTTTCTTTGATTGAAGCTGAATCACGAATTCCTACTTTTTCTCATCTTGAAGGAATTGTTCATATTTTTGTTGATAAAGATGCTGATCCAGTAAAAGCTTTTGATGTAATTTTAAATTCAAAAATTAGGAGGGTGGGTATTTGTGGCGCTGTAGAATGTTTATTGATTGACGAAAGTTTTTTTAAAAATAATGATTTGGCTTTTATATCTAGTCTTATGGAAAAAGGTGTAGAAGTTAGAGGCGATAAACATATTAGCTCAAGATTTAACACTGTTCTTGCATCGGATGAAGATTGGGGAAAGGAATATTTAGATAATATAATAGCTTGTAGGGTGGTTGAAGGGCTTGATGACGCAATTCATCATATAGATAAATTTGGATCAGCTCATACGGACTGCATAATTTCTGAAAATGATAAAGCAGTAGAAAGTTTTTTTGGGAGGCTTGATAGTGCTATACTACTTCACAATGCGTCGACACAATTTGCAGATGGCGGTGAGTTTGGTTTAGGTGCAGAAATTGGAATATCTACTGGAAAACTACATGCACGCGGCCCTATAGGTTTAAATCAACTGACAACTTTTCAATACCATGTTATTGGGAAAGGTAATACCAGAGCTTAGATGTTATTTTTGCCAATACCTAACTGGCCCACAATCTATATGTGTAAAATTAGATCTATAATATCTTCCCACGCCGCCACCTCTACAGGAACGAGCAGCTTTAGAAATTTGTGAAACAGATCGAGATCTCATTCTAACATCAGCAGCCATAGCTTTCATGTGGTACGAATTTTGGGCAACACCATCATAAACATTACTTAGCATCCTATTTGTTTTCTTGGTTCTATATCCGGATAGTAGTTCAAATGGCTCGCTACTATCCATTAACAGCTGGGATGCGGCTAATAAATCTAAATTTCTTGGGTCATACTGGATTGCTTTATTCTGTCTCCAGTCTCTCATAAAATAACTGAACTCTTTGACAGCTTCGTATATATACTCACCTTCAACCCAATATACTAAATCTATATATTCTCCGGTTCTAGAATTGTTCATTTTAAGTTTTCTTATGTCGCCAGCACTTCTAATATAGCCAGTAGCATTAACATACACAGGCGCAGCCGAACACACCAGAGCTCCTGCGAACAAGTTTATTATTTCTCTTCTTGTTCTCATATTCTTTATTTTACCAACCGCCTGCTACTCGAAAATCTATCGAGATAATCCATATTACACTTAAATTCCTTCCAAGCCAAGTCTTGATTTAAAAATAATCGCTAAATATAAAGAACGACTTTTATGACAAAACTATTACAATTAAAAAATTACTTTAATTAGTAACATAGTTACTGTAAGTAGTTTATGCTATTAAGCATTAATGTTTGTATGCAATTGGTTTTTCGAGAGGGTTAGGTATAAATTTTGAGACTATTTAACTACTTAATTGTAACATCTTTTTTTTGCTTTATTGCTCTTTATAGTACAGCTCACTCAACTACTTCAGGAAGTGTAAACTCAAACCTCCTTCGTAAGGAATTAATAGCTTTATATGGTGATCAAGACCCAGTATTTGAATTTTATGAATCCCGTGATTTCAGTTCATTTTGGCTATCAGATAACAAAAATCTTTATGGCTTAATTGAAGCTTTAAATATAGCTGAAAAGCATGGTTTAGAGGGCGAGAAATATTTTATAGAGAGACTGAGATCAGGCGCAAATAGTGACGGCATTTCTTATTCTCCACATTATTATGAAATAATTGCGATGAAATCAGCGCTTAGATTTGTAAACCATATCTCCTCCGGAATGCTTAAGCCAACTACTATTGCTCCGGAAATTAATGTTTATCCTCAAGTTCCGAAGGCATCGGAAATACTTTTTAAGATATCTAATTCTGATGACATAAAGGCTACTATTTTTGAATTTGTTCCAAAAGATCCGGACTACAATGCACTGCTTAATGAATTGGAAAAATTAAAGCTTGCCGCAAGGTATGGTTTTTGGGGACATCCGGTACCTTCAAATGAATTGCTCGGTTATGGTGCTAAATCTCACAAGGTAGTTAAACTTCGTACTAGATTATACAAAATGGGCTATTTGGATTTAGATAATGGTTCGGAAATTTATGATGTTGATTTAGTAAAAGGGGTAAAAAGATTTCAGACAATGCATGGGTTAAATTCGGATGGTATTGCTGGAAAATTTACCTTGGATGCAATAAACATATCGCCAGAGACGAGAATTGTTCAGGTTATTGTTAATCTTGAGAGAATTCGTTGGAATAATTTCGATTATGGGGAAAAGTATATACGTGTTAATCAACCCAATTTTAGGGCAGAATTAAAAGAAGAAGGTAGTGTTATATGGTCATCCAGAGTAGTTGTGGGACTTCCAGAGTTTCAAACAGCAGAATTTAGTGATATTATGACTCATTTGATTATAAATCCAACTTGGCATGTTCCTAAAAGTATTGCCGTTGATGAGTATTTGCCATTGATGCAGGAAAATCCTGATTTTATAGCTAATAATGATATGGTGCTATTGATTAAGGGAACTTCAAAGCAAGTGGATTCAACATTAATTGATATGAATGCATTTACTGCAGAAAATTTTCCATTTGAGATAAAGCAAAACCCAAGTAATCTGAATGCACTGGGCCTAGTTAAATTTATGTTTCCTAATAGATTTAGTATTTATATGCATGATACGCCATCAAAGGAGTTATTTTTTAGGGATGAAAGAACCTTTAGCCATGGCTGTATACGAGTTCAGGATCCATTTGACTTTGCTCACGTTCTGTTAACATGGCAATTAGATGATCCAATTAAGGGGTTTGCTAATATCTTAGAAAAAAATAAGGAAACTCAAATTAACTTAGATAATGCTGTCCCTGTACACATTCAATATAGAACAGTTTTTAAGGGGCAAAATGGAAAAATAAACTATCGGTCTGATATTTACGGAAGAGACGCCATGGTTTTTATTAATATGGTAGATGCCGGGTTAATAATTGATATATAGCAAGAAGTAAACTTGAAGTAATATACTGGTTATAAAATATGCTCACTTTGAGAGAGATAGCTGATAGGATGGAGGCCAGATATGATGGTGATGGCTCAATTGAATTGATTGGGCCTGCTGAACCTAAGAAGGCTAATAGCAATCAACTTGCTCTAGCATTGAGTGAGAAATATGCTGATGCACTTAAATCAGGAAATGCTATAGCTGCTCTAATTACTGAAGAAATAAATTGGAAAAATATTCCATTAAAGGGTGTTATTTTTGCACCGAATCCGCGTTATGCTTTATCCAAGGTAAGCAAAGTGTTTCATGAAGATATGCTGCTTGATGCATGCATACATTCGTCAGCAATTATCGAAGGTAACCTTCTTGGAAGTGATATTTCCATAGGCCCTTTCTCAATTGTTGAGAAAGGAGCTTCAATTGGTGCTGGGTCGCGAATTGGGGCTAATTGTTTTATCGGAGAAAATGTTAAAATTGGCAAGAAGGCAAGGATTCATAATTGCGTAACAATTGGAAAAAATATTCAAATAGGGGACAATTTTGTTTCGCAATCAAATTCTGTTATAGGTTCAGATGGATTTTCATATGTGAGCCCAGGAGAGAAAGATATATTGGATGCCAGGAAAGCTGGATCAACTAGGGACTTGCATGCAATCAAGGGTTACGAAAAAATAGAATCCCTTGGTTCTGTTTCTATTGAAGATAATGTCGAAATTGGGGCTTGTGTTACAATAGATAGGGGAACTATTGATGAAACTCTTATCAAGGAAGGAACTAAAATAGATAATTTGGTTCATATAGCTCACAATGTAAAATTAGGAAAGAATTGTTTAATTTGCGGTCAAGTAGGTATAGCAGGGTCTACTATTATTGGCGATAGAGTAGTTATGGCAGGGCAGGTAGGTGTTGGCGATAATTTGTCTATAGGGTCAGATGTAATAATTGCAGGAAAATCAGGGGTTTCATCCAATGTGCCAGCTAATAGGTTTATGATGGGAAACCCGGCTATGCAGATGGATAAGAATATTGCTGCCTACAAAATATTCCGTCGCCTCCCACAATTGGAGAAAAAAATTAAGGCTTTTCTTAATAAAAAATAGACCAAATGAATTGTTTTAATGTAAAAAATATTAATACACTTCTTGGAGATCATAGTGGATTTAAGAGTTAAAAATAGAGTTTTGGAAATATTAACTAATCATGGGCAGTTAGCTAGGGAAGATATTGGTATGTCTTCAACCTTAGAAAGCTTAGGTATAGATAGTGTTGGTGTGGTTGAGGTAATTTTTGCTATTGAAGAAGAGTTTGATATTAATATTCCTTATAATGCAAATGAGACTTTATCAAAAAGACTAGATTTCTCAAATGTTCTCTCAATTGTTGAGTTGGTATCTGAATTAGTAAGAGATAATCATAAATTTTAAAATGAAACGAGTGGTTATAACTGGGTGCGGAACTATTAATCCACTAGGAAGAAATGTGGAAGAAACTTGGAAGTCGCTGGCGGAAGGAAAAGATGGGATAAGTAAACTGGATATCCCTAATATTGAAAGGCTCTCTATAAAAAATGGTGGACAAGTTAAAATTAAATCTATCTTGGAAAGTTTGCCAAAAAATTTTAATACAAATGCTGACAGAGTTACACTCTTATCGTTAATTGCATCAATTGAAGCTGTTAATTCATCAGGTATAAATTTTGAGCAACCTTTAAATGAGTCATCTGCAGTTATTTTAGGAACGGCTGGCGGAGGGCTAACAACCCAAGATGAGAATTTTAAGAAGGTATATGAGCAGAAAAGAAACCGCGTGCACCCTCTTACTGTTCCAAGGTTAATGCATAGTGCTTCTGCTAGTGCAATATCAATTGAAAACAATATAACTGGACCTACTTTTACTGTTAGCACTGCCTGTGCATCCTCTAACCATGCTATAGGGCAAGCTTTTGCCCTAATTAGATCTGGTCAGATTGTAACGGCAGTAGCAGGGGGCGCTGATAGTATGCTTTGCTTTGGAGGTTTGAAGGCTTGGGAAGGGTTAAGAATAATGACCACTGATAAATGTCGCCCCTTTTGTGCAACAAGGGATGGTATGATTCAGAGCGAAGGGGCAACTGTATTTATTTTAGAAGAATTAGATTACGCCTTAAGTCGTAACGCTGATATCTATGCAGAATTAGTTGGATACTCTATGAATTCAGATGCTTTTGACATTATGAATCCTTCTCCTAAAGGGTTGGTAAGGGCAATGGAACTCGCGCTTACTGACGCAAAATTAGACCCAGAATGTATTGGGTATATAAACGCTCATGGTACCGGAACTTATGTAAATGATAAAATTGAAAGTTTGGCAATAAATAAGATTTTTAAAGGAAAATGTTTAAAACCTTTTGTCTCTTCTACCAAATCAATGCACGGCCATTTAATAGGGGGAAGTGGAGCTATAGAGCTCCTTTCTTGCATTTTAGCTCTTAAGAAAGGAATCTTAGCGCCTACAATTAATTTTGAAAAAGAAGATCCTCTTTGTGCTATAAATTTAGTTAAAAATAATTCAGTGGAAGCTAAGGTAACGAATGTGATGTCAAATTCATTCGCTTTTGGCGGGTTGAATGCAGTTTTAGTTTTAAGATCTTTTTAGTTTGTGAGAGATTCATATGCTTTTTTAAAGCCCACTAAAGATACATCTAATATAATTTTTTCATTGGGATTTCTATAGTCTTGATAGCCTAGCACCAGATTCCATTCTTTCTTTAACATTTCAATTTCTTCTTTTTGCAGCGGTATAAAATTTAAACAACCCTCCTTTGCACATAGTGCAAACTCATGGCGAATTGGTTCATTGTTTTGCACCGCAATAAGTAAGCCATGTGGCAAATAAGAATATAAGGGCGACAGAATTGTCATTTCAGCAACTTTTTTATTGTCTACTGATCCAGATAGAGAAAGTGACACTCTTGCTTTCTTATTTCCTTCTGAGTCAAAGCCAAAAGAAAATATGGAACAAGTGTTACTTGTTTCATTGCATATTTTTTGCCAGTCTTTAAATTCATTGTTTTTTACTTCTTCCGCCTTTAAAGAATAGGAAAGTAGCGACGAGATTGATATTACTGCCCCTAGAACAATAGCTATAATTTTTAGGGTTTCTTTTTTATAATTGGACATTTTCAGTGCTTTCCAGAGTTTTATAAACCGTTTATTCTCGCTCAGGCCTTACCCGAATGCGTGTAACTTTATTACCTTCTCTTTTAATAATTTCATAAATAAAGCCATGAAACTTAAATAATTGTCCTTGATTTGGAATTGCTTGTGCTTCATGAATTACTAGACCAGCTATCGTATTGGCTTCTTGATCAGAT
>CACAMI010000016.1 GCA_902533625.1 uncultured Alphaproteobacteria bacterium
GGATCGATTAACCAAATCAGTAACCGCAAATTGAGACGCAAAATCCAACTCCTTTGCTATATCTTTAGGTATAGCTTCAAAAGACTTTTGTCTAACCTCAAGATGATAATTGTGGAACGCCTTAAGCATTCTAAGGAGATATTCTTCAGACAAAAACTTTTCTAAAAAACCTTTTAACCCCCCGTTCTGCAACAGAAATTTACTAGGCTCCAAAATGCATTTTATAAAAATTACTGTACTATCGTACCGAAGTTCTTCAAAGAGTTTTAATGCACTCTCTAATCGCTGCAGTGAAGATTTACTGCCAATAATTTGTAAAGATTCTTTAAAGTTATCCTCAACCTGCCCACACCATTTGTGTTCAACTAGTGCTGGAACTGGGATGTTGTAATTATTTCTAACTGAAGTCCTATGGTCACTAATAGCTAAAAGCTCTATATCTGGTTGTATTCTATCTTTAATGTCATAAATGTTAACCAGGTTTTTTATTTTGTCCCAATATGGACGGTCAGTTTCTGTACTTATTTTAAAACCTTGAAGTGTTTTTCCCATTCTTCTATTTAAAAAAACAAACGTACCTCCATCAAATATATTAAAATATTGTTCTGTTAGAAGTATTGCTGCAGGTATCGGATAATTTTCTTTATATTTTTTATCATCCATTACATAGAACTTAAAAAATCCTCCAAACTCATTTGATTTTGCAAAGGCATAAATCATATTTTTTAGATAGCGAATGCTCTGATTTTTATTAATTCTTCTACTGTAAGAAACTATGAACGAGTTAGAACGTGAATCGTAAACGAAAGATTGGTTAAAGTCTTGCCTACAGAAACTCTTAGGTTTTTCTTTTAGTTTATATTCTGACAGATATAGTTTTGAATATTCAAATAACTCTTTTTTACTTAGAGCTTCAAGAGGTAAATTGTCATCACGAAAGTACTGGCTCGCTTCAAGGTTATGCTCTTCCCACTTTTCATCTTCTGAATTGTAAGGTTCTTCCATCTGTGGGACCTTCTCCAAGTTAGTCTAAGATTAGATACTACGCCGTAGCATTACACATAATCAGCATCATTTGAATAGAGTTTTATAGAAAGATACTTGAAGCGAGGGTGGTATTTTATCTGGAGACCAACATTCAAATTTCGGGAAAAAATTAATCCATTTCGGCCAAAACTGTTCCCATTGCGCTGCCAACTACTTCAGAGCCAGACTTAGCAGCACCCTTTGCTCGCATTGCGTCAATTGCTTTCATTGCAGTAGATTCATCGGGCCACATAGTCATGCTTCTTGCGCCTGTATCGTCCGTTTTGACGATGCGCATGTTAATTGCACCTGCGGCTTTCATTTCAGGCCAAATCTCCTCAGCAGTTTTTACACCCTCTTCAGGATTATCCATTGACCAGTCAGTAAAAGTAGCAAACATTTCTTTCTCCCTTTTTTATACTATTCCTCATTTACATTCTATTCCGTCCATTAAAAGCCAAAAAAGAAGAATGAGACACTATAAAAAATCACATCAACATTTGAGGATAAAAACATTAAAGGATTTGCAATGCAAAGCCTACCAGAACTGCTAAAAAAGCCGTCTCGGCCACAAGAAGCGCAACCGCAGCTAAACCTACGCTCAGAATGTCTTTTGGAATTGTTCTGAGCCCAACAGAAGCAATCGCTATCAGAAGAAGCCAGCGAGACCCTTCAGAGGCTATGAGTATAAAAATATCTGGTATTAGTTCTGTTGAACGTAATACTGCCAATGAAATAAATCCAACAACGAAAAGTGGTATTATGGGGGGACTATTATCCGTAGGGTTCTTAGTATTTGCTAATATTCTAATTGCTATTGAAGCAATAACAATTATGGGTGCTAGCATTACTACCCTAAGAAGTTTTACTAGGATTGCTATATTGCCAGTTTCATCGGAAACAGAGAAGCCAGCGCCAACGACTTGCGCTACGTCGTGAACGGTTGCCCCAATGAAAATACCAGTAGCCTGTTCATCAAATCCAATAAGCGCGCTTAATATGGGGTAAATAATCATCGACCCTGTTGACAGCAAAGTGACCCCGACTACAGTAAAGATCAATCTTTCTTCTGACCGGTCATCTTTGGGCAATATTGCCGCAATTGCCATAGCAGCAGAGGCACCACAGATTGCTACGGCTCCAGCGGAGAGAAACGCAAAACGGTATCTGAACCCAAAAATACGGGAAACACTAAGTCCAAACCCAATAGTTACAATTACCGATGCTACGACCAACATTACAATGGGCCATCCAAGTAGGGTTAGAACCTCTCCACTGATACGAACACCAAGCAATGCAACTCCCACACGTAATAGCTGTTGAGAACTGAAAGCAATTCCTGATTTACTATGAGGTTCGTTACCAAGAAAATTCAAGGAGATACCGAACAATAACGCCAAAAGCATAGCAGGAGCACCATAATGATTGGCAATAAATTGGCTAGCCAATGCGATAACCCCAGCAATCAATATACCTGGTAAAAGTTGTTTTAGTTTGAAGAGTAAACGGTTAATGTATTCTAGGTTTGGATTTTTATTTACTATTTTAGACATAAACCACCTCCAGCCAGTCTCTAACACCAATTCCAAGCAAGCTTGGGTTGGTTTTCTTTGATATCTGGCGAATACGGCAGCAACACCTTTATTAGACATTGCGCAGTTTAACTTGACAGATGTACGCTCTATATTACTACATGATCATTGGATAATCCACAGAGATGATGTTTTTGGCTCGTGCAGACTTTTCGCCTATGGGCATCCACTTGAAGAGGATTGGTTTGCTTCGCATAATTAAAGACTTTTTTCACAAATTAAAATGGTAATCTCTTTGCCGTGACTAAAGAAATAGCGCTCGCTTTCATCAACAAATTCAGGGACTATTTTGATAATCAATTTGAATTTAAAAAACTAAATAGATAGTCGAAGCCAAAATAAAAACCAAAAGCCAAGCGACTCCTTTGATCTAAAAAATAAAAAAGTAAGAAGGTTCAAGCATAAATGTATTTGAGTTGCTAATTATTTTTTAAATTAGAAACTAAAATTATTTTGCCCAGCTACATCCGTAGCAAACCAAGTGACTCAAATAAATAACTTAGTGAGCGAATGGTAGGTAATGTGAGTTGGGGCTTGGTTTCTGTTTGTGGAAGGTGTGGAACTTGTGGAAAGTTCTAGAGATTAGGGGTGGGGGTCAAAAACTGAAGGCCTATCTGTTGCAAGTAGAGGTGCTCTCACATTTTTTTCCAAAAAGTATTCATCTGTTAATATAGATTATTTTTGTTGATGAATGGCTAGACCTGCACACATAAACATAATGACATATACTAACACCCTGTATGTAACCGCTGACCCAGGAGGAATACATATGAAAGATAGTGCGGAAATGCCTTTTTTACCGACCTCATGAGCCAATCTGATTATTTCATAATCACTCATTCCATATGGTTCAGCTAACTCCCCTAGAATATCTCCAGGCGCTGGGCCTGCTCCACCCAAAATATCCATATCCCAATGGCAGTATACTGCTTCCGTGCCATCATAAGCGTGATGCAATTCCTTTATGAGACCATCAATTCCAAGTTCGGAACGAATCTTCCACATAGGATAAAAGTTCGTACCTTTTTCAAGAAACATACGAACCATTTCCTTATCTTCCAGCATGCCACGCTCTCCAATTTCAACAAGGTTTTTTTGATCAAAATTATCAAGAAATTCGTAGGTTTTGTACTTCCAAGAGTCTGATCCTGCAATACGTGGGTCCATCGTTAGTTTGTCCAGTGGCGCAATATCCCAATGAGTATCCAAAGAAACGCACCCGACTTTCCCTTTTGTTCTCTCGGACACAACTTTTGCTATCGCAAACGAACCGCAAGGGCTGTTTTGTCCTATAACAACTGGTACTGCTCCAACTTCCATGGCATGGTTGACTTTTTCTTCTACCGCAGCTTGTGCTCTAAGTACATTCTCTGCTGTTGGTTCGGTTAGGCACTCTGGTGGAATGTTTGCATCACCGTAATCTACTACATTTAGGTGTTCAAATACATCTAAATCAAGCTCTTGAATGTAACCAGAACCATAACGAATAGATTGTTGCCGAATACGTTTCGGAGCCGCCAACCATTCCTCTGAACCTATTCCCATGTAGCCACCCCATCCAGCAACATAGGGTGCTCCTATGATAACTACATCCGAACCTTTTAATTCACTAGGCTTTGTTGCATGAGGTCTTCCCATAAAAGTTGGCATATCTTCCGCAATCATTGGAAAATAACGGGGATTCATAAATGAATAGGTATTATCAATGGTTCCTCTTTTTATTTCCTCCCAGCTTGGATATTTCATATCTTACTCCTTTTAGGTTAATAATAAAATATAACACTTTTTAGATGATGATAAGTTTTTTCTACGCCGTAGCATTACACATAATCAGCATTTCTCTGTCATTGATAGTTCACGGTTTTTCGGATCAAATTATGCGGATCCACGGAATATCGGGTGTTTAGGATTTTGCTCTGATAGTGCCGTTATTTCTGATCACGGTGTTCGTGCCAATCCTGATTTGACCCGTCTCAAAGGAATTGAGGATTCGATTGACGAAACGCCTTGGACTTTGGTGAGTGTTCCAACCAGAAATCTTTCAAAATCGGTCAAACTCGTGGTTGCGACTCTTAGCATGTAGTCTCGGTTTCCGGTCATCAGCCAGCAATCTACTACTTCGGGAAATTTGTTTACCGCAGCCTCGAACGTGGCGAGGGCACTATCGACCTGTTTGTCGAGCTGAACCGACACAAATACTGACACACCAAAACCCAATTTTACTTCATCAAGCAGGGCGGCATAGCCGGTGATAAAGCCTGCTTCCTCTAGGTTATGCAAGCGTCTCGCGACCGGTGAGGAACTCAACCCAATGCGCTCACTCAAGTCCGTTATGGTTGCGCGTCCATCCTTCTGAAGCCCACGCAGGATCGCAGCGTCAAAATTATCATACTTGGTGATTTCCATTAAGATATCCTATTCTTTTACTGAATCATGCTAGTATCATAGAAAATCAGGCTAAAAAAGCCCAAAAATATTTTCAGAAGTGCGTTATATTTACTCAATATCTTGGAATATTACCAGAATCCGAAATGAGCACACCGCAAATCTCTCATCTTAAGACAATCGAACGACGGCTACTGTGGCTGTCACACTGGATGATCCACAATGCCAATCACATTCGCCCAAAGGTCGACGGGATCAAGGTCGGGGGGCACCAGGCGTCTTCGGCGTCCATGGTGTCGATTATGACGGCATTGTATTTCTCGGCACTTAGACCGGAAGATCGGGTCGCGGTGAAACCTCACGCTTCGCCGATTTTTCATGCGATGCAGTATCTTATGGGCAATCAGACACGCGAAAAGATGGAGAATTTTCGAGGGTTTGGCGGGGTTCAATCCTATCCATCGCGTACAAAAGATGTTGATGATGTAGATTTTTCGACTGGCTCTGTTGGGCTCGGGGTAGCAATCACGTCTTTTGCATCCATCGTTCAAGATTACATTCAAGCAAAGACATGGAGGGCGGATCAAAAACTGGGGCGCATGATCGCTTTGGTGGGTGATGCGGAACTGGATGAAGGCAACATTTACGAAGTCTTGCAGGAGGGATGGAAGAATGATTTGCGCAACTGTTGGTGGATTATCGATTACAACAGGCAGTCTTTGGACGGCTTCGTGCGCGAAGGTTTGTTTAGGCGCGTTGAGCAGATATTTGATGCCTTTGGCTGGGATGTGGTGCGCGTAAAATATGGCACCCTTCAGCGTGCGGCATTCGCTGAAAAGGGTGGCGATAAACTTAAAGACTGGATTGATAGCTGCTCTAACCAGCTTTACTCCGCGCTGATATTCATGGGCGGCAAGGTCTGGCGCGAGCGCCTGATGGAAGCACTGGGTGATCAGGGTGATGTTACCGCACTGCTAGAGGCACGCAGCGACGAAGAACTGGCGCTGTTAATGGAAAACCTTGGTGGAAACTGCGTTGAAACGATGGCCGAAACTTTTAATGCCGTTAAACATGACCGTCCTATTTGCTTCCTGGCCTATACGGTCAAAGGCTGGGGAACTCCCATTGCGGGTCACAAAGATAACCACGGTGGGTTAATGAACAAAACCCAAATGGCAGCTTGGCAAAAGCATATGGGTGTGTCCGCAGGTGACGAGTGGGAGAAGTTCGCCACGGTTGAGGACCTTGGTTCGCTAAAATCGTTTTTGGAAAAGGTTCCGTTCTTTGCTAAAGGCCATCGCCGCTATTCTGACGAAATTATTTCTGTTCCTTCGATCGAGTTGAGTTCAGAGCGTGAAATTTCTACGCAGATGGCATTTGGAATAATCCTTAATGATCTGTCCAAGGGCGACAGCAAACTGGCTCAGAGGATTGTTACGACTTCGCCAGATGTGACTGGCACCACCGGCCTTGGTTCTTGGGTCAACCGCCGCAAACTTTTTGCCCGAAAACACCTGGAAGATACGTTCGTTAGCGAGAACATTCCCTCAACGGCAAAGTGGGAATTTACACCCGACGGTCAGCATATTGAACTTGGTATCGCCGAGATGAATTTATTTTTGTTCCTTGGTGCCGCAGGTCTATCACATTCGATCTTTGGCAATCGTCTCATTCCGATCGGCACAGTCTACGACACTTTTGTCGCTCGCGGCCTCGACGCTCTCAATTACGCATGCTATCAGGATGCGCGTTTCATTATTGTAGGCACGCCCTCAGGAATTACACTTGCGCCCGAAGGAGGTGCACATCAATCCATTGGTTCGCCTCTCATCGGCATTAGCCAAGACGGGCTGGCGGCGTTTGAACCGGCCTTCGCGGATGAATTAGCAATCATTATGAAGTGGTCCTTTAACTATTTGCAGCGCGATGGTTCAGACGATCTCGATGAGCGCACCTGGTTGCGCGAAGAAACTGGCGGCTCGGTTTATTTGCGGCTCAGCACCAACCCGATTGAGCAACCAGGTAAGCGCATTGATGATAGGTTTAAACAGGGAACAATTGATGGCGCCTATTGGTTGCGCGAACCTGGACCAAACTGTGAAGTTGTTATTGCCTATCAGGGTGTGATCGCACCCGAAGCAATAAAAGCGGCTGGAATAATCGGAGAATCCCGACGAGATATTGGTGTGTTGGCCGTGACGTCTGCCGATCGGCTAAACGCTGGGTGGACAGCCGCGCAAAGAGCGCGTGCGAAAGGAAAAACCAATGCAAAAAGCCACATTGAAATGCTGCTCGCGGATATTCCCTCACATAGTTGCTTGATAACCGTAATAGACGGACAGCCGGCAACGCTCTCCTGGCTAGGCTCAGTGATAGGACACCGGACGGTTCCTTTGGGTGTCGAACATTTTGGTCAGACCGGGACGATTGCCGACCTCTACCGTCATTTCGGCATAGATGCGAAAAGTATCGTTGAAAAAGTTCACGGTTTGACCATTGGCAAGCCCGTCGCATGATTCTAGAAATCATAGCGACTGATGCCATACAAAATACGGATTCGATCATTCGGTCGGTCACCAATAGAGCCAACGGAATCAATGCTCGGAGTAGTCCTCCGTCTTATATACAAATCCTTGGGGTGGGAACTTAGGGATGCAATGTATTAATTGCCTTAGGTCATTCACGCTACGCCGTAGCATTACACATAATCAGCATCAGTTGAATAGAGTTTTATAGAAAGATACTTGAAGCGAGGGGGTGCTACAAATTATTTTTACGCTAATGACTATTGGGGAACAATTGAGGTTTATGACTTTAACGGCAAAGAAGAAATTACTTTATTTACTACTCGCTCGGATGGTTCTGGTAGCAGGATGAGCAACCACCTGAAGGTAGAACTTTGGCACTGTAACAAGTGAGTGGCTTTATGACATCCCCATTAACAGGGGTCATGCATGGGTCACTAGGGGGGTATACGATATATATACTCAAGCTCCTACACAGATGGGCAGTACAAAGGGAGACTTAAAAGCTGTTTAGCTAATCCTTGTCTAACACATCATTTCGTCTTACCATTTTATTTTTTTCCATAATATTATGCCAAGAACTGATAGTTGGACCTGAGAAAGATGCTGCATGTTGAAGAAACTTTTGATAAAGACGGTAGTAGCTTTTGGTCTAATGGGTGAAGGTACTGTTGCTGAAGAACTTTCTGGTAAAAAGGCAGAGACGGTAATCCTAAATGGTAAGGTTTTGCATACAAGAGTAGTAGGATATGCTCCAGATGCTCTGTATGACATGCTTATAGTCCATAATAATAAACTTTATAATTGTTTCTCTGTTGTAATAGTGAGTAATCCTGAAAACTTTCTCAATCACAGGTGCTCTTTTTTTTGGCGTTACAAAAGTAACGATTAATTGTACCTCGATTTAACTACAGTTACATACTTACTATTGGTCCATGGTTGCACTCACACAGGCAGCAGTAGGCTGAGACCGATGATAGCCCTATTTCTGGGCAACCTTCATAAACCGAGCAGAATTATTCAGGGCTGTATGGGGGAGCGTTGTTAACCTACGCTTTGTGGAAAGTCAGACCTTATTGTAAAACATATCTGTGTAATTGCACAATAATAAGTACGTATACACCCAATGAGGTTCACGCCTAGGTATAACCGTAGTAAAAACCGTAGTAACTTTTACGCCTGTTGACTATGAACTGAGAAACCCATTAGTCTTCCTATAGAGTTGACGCCTTAAGGGTGAACTGAATAGCTCTTCTCTTGGGCACCATCAAATATATCAAATTCAATACTTTAAAAACAAAAAAAAGAACCCATATAGGAATTTGTCAGCCTGAGTAGGAGAAAAAATATGATTTCAACTGTACGCAGTATTACAGAAAAAATTCCTGAATTTTGCCTGTCTCATTGGTTATTTCGAATTCCCTTATCGATAATATTTATTCAGCAGGCTTTGAGTAAGTTTCCAGTGACTGTTGAAGGCGCAGAAAGTTTTGACCTGCCTTTTATTGTTTGGTGGTTTGCAGCGTATGGAGAGTTAGGTGGTGGTTTGGGTCTATTGGTGGGCGGTTTTTTTGCCAACAAAAGCCTAATTCCCTGGCTTGGTGATTTATTAACACGTTTCAGTGGAATTACACTTTGCTGTATAATGACAGGTGTTATTTGGGTAGGAGAACCTGAAAGCTTAATGGATGTCCTATTGTATGATTATACCCACACTCTTCTATGGGTTGGTGGATTATTTTTTGCTTTGAGAGGAAATCGGTCATAAAGAAAGTATATGATTTTGAGTATAAAAAACTTTATAGAAATGTTTCAGAAAATTTGCCTGTAGATATGACAAGTGGGTTCTACCTGTATGAATACACTTGTAAATAGACTCCTAGCAACAACACTAGCCTTTATCCTTCTTGGCACATCTGCGTTTAGTGCAGAGATAAAGATGAAATGTAATTTGGGCAAAGATACTACTAGTCGGTTTAAAGTACTTTTCAAATATCAAGATAGATTTTTAATGAAAGACCTAGCATATGGCAGATATGAAGGTAAGTGGATAGAGGCATGTGATGCTTACCATAAAATAACGGGAATGGTTGGAGTATTAAGTTTCACAATAGAAGATAGTGCAGTAGTCTGTTTACACAAATATGACAAGGAAGAGTGGGGCTATGAAACCGTAAAGACAATAATTGATTTTGAAGCTAGAACATGGAGTACTTATAAGGATGGTAATCCAGCCTCTGTTTTGTTGGGTGGAGGTTATCCAACATCTGGCGATTGTAACTAACCCACTAACTGAATCACCCTGGCTGAATCATTTAAGCTGTATTGGGGGAGTGTTGTTAACATACGATTTGTAAAAACTAGACTTTATTGTAAACGGTATTTTTGAAACTGATAACTGATACAATATCTATATTATGCAATGGTTTAAGGGCAGTGGGAGACTTCCTGAAACAGTGTTGTTAACCACATTTAGAAGGGTATTTGAGGTTAACCATTGTATAATGGTATTCGGTCTTCATCACGCTTTTTCCAGATTATTAGGTTATCGTATTTGCCTTTTAGGATATGCTTCTGGTGTACCCATAGACGCACTGACTGACCCTTCGTCCACCTACGTTGAACAGTTCTGTAGCCATTGTTCTGAAGAGCTTGTTTTGCATCTGAAGCACTTAGTTTAAAATGGTCTTGTACATCAGTTAGTCCAAAGACATATTTATCTTTATCAACTCTTCCTATCTCAATAGTAGCCATGTCTCTTTTGCTTTCGTAAGTATTTTCTGGAATCAGGAGAGCCTCTTTGTCTGAAGTCATTGGAGGAGCTTTAGTAAAATTATAATGAACTTCCATACTACTGAAATAGTTATAGAGAACTTGAAAGCCATCTTCCTTCTCTAACCATTGAGATAGTTTAGCGAAGAACTTTTCTGTATCAGATTTGTTTTTCTGATGCTTTGAAAAAACAGGTACAAAGTATCGTCTGTCGGTTGCTTCTAGTGGCACAGGGTTGTCATAGTTACTTGTGATGACAACACCAAAAAACTTTTTAACCTTCTTCTTGTCTTTATATTTTTCATCAACAAAAGATTCTGTCTGAGTGATGAGCTTCTTGAGCGTTTGAGCTGTAGTTGCTCGTTCCCTCAGACTTGTCACTTCTTCTATCTGTATGAGTTTCGTATTGTACAAAGGTGCTAGGAAATTGCCTTTGATGTCCTTTATATCTGTCGCTAAATAGTTGTGTCTACCCAATAGTACACTCATAATATTGTCCAACCAAAAGCCTTTGCCTGTTCCCTGTTCCCCTCGTAATAGTATCGCCATAATTGGAGGTATATGAGGTTGCTGTATAAGGTGAGCAATGTACTGGTCAAAGTACTCTTGTTGTGGTCTTGACCAGTTATCTTGAACGCACTGATGAACCTTAGGCATGAGCCTGTCTAAGTATTCTTGCCAGAGTGGAGGAGTGGTTTTAACTTCACCTGTCTGATTAAAATCTGGTGGCTGATAAGAGTTGCTGAACAAGGTGCTGTTCTCTTCTACAAGCTCATTTCTGCTGTATGGCATATACTTTGTGTCTGCCACATATGGGATTAAATGGATTGCAAAAGCGTTTAGCGTTGGGTCAAGTGATTCACCTAATACTGCTTTCAAATGTTGTCCAACAAGAACACCACTTATCCTCAAATCTGCATCACCTGTCTCTCGTTGTCTCATCATGATATTTGGGGTTTTGCCTACCCCTGTAGTTTTGTAAAACTTACGCTTGAGGTACTGCAGGTTTATATCAAAGCGAATGTCACTGTATTGATTGGTTATTAGACTATTGAGTTCTTGGCTCGTGTGTTCGTTAAAATATTCTCTATTTCTCTCATGAAGTTCGGTATTTTTATTTTGTTGGAGCATTAGAATAAGCCTTACTTTGACTTTGCTGATTGGATAAAAAAGCATCTTCCAAAATATTGGACAAGCTTCTGCCTGTTTCCTTCTGGATAATGTTTGCTTTACCTAATGCCTCCCTTGATAGGAAGATGCGAACCTGTTTTACAGGGTGGTCAGCTTTAGATGTGACCTCGTTAATTGGGAATAGCTCAAGTTGTTCCTTGTTATTGATAGTCATAGATTAAATATCCTTTCTAGTTGTCCGATGTTGGACGATTCTGTCACGCTACTGTCACGGACAAGTCACGAAACATATGGGTATAGTGTGACAGCATTTAGTGTTGAAAATTAGGTGTTTAGTACTCACTGTCACGCTGTCACGCTTCAAACAAAAAGTGGTTAGACCTTCTGCTTCTTCTATTAAGCAACTGCTTTTAGGTGATGCTTGAAGACATCTCCAAACGTTAGAACACCTTCTGCTCGTTGCTGAGGTGAGTCACTGTTCATTAGTTTTTTATCAACAAGGTCATCAAGCCAGTTTAGAAAGTTGGTTGTTATTCCTCTGCTGTGATACTTACCTAAGCGTCTACTGCTCACGAGTATATCCTCTTGCTCATTAAATGCTGTTACCAACACAGCACATAAACGCTTGTGAAGATATCCATTTTTTAAGGCTCTCTTGTATGGCAATACTCCTTGAGCAACCATAATGCCTAGTGCTGTATCAGCCTGTTCTTGGAAAATAGCATTGCCCTGCTCTAGGTTTTCTTTACCTTGTTCATATAATTCAAAAATGTCTTTCATATAAGTTTACTCCTTTACTCTCTAATCTTTGGCATGACCTAAGAACAGGCTCGTCTTTACTAGGTTGAAAAAGTCATGTTCTCTTAGTGTCCACAAGCGTGGTCTGTCGTTCATACCTACAACGACAACTGGTGTAATGGGAAATGTAGTAGCTAACTTGTTTCTATCCTCAACAGCTTGCTCCATATATTTGTATAATGATTTAAGCCCTGTGTTTCGTAGTTTTGCTTCTATAGAGAATGGAAACTCCTCAACGTTATCAAGCAATACAACGATGTCAGTTCCTTGCTGTCCTCGTTGCGCTACATTAAATTTACCCTTAATTTGTGGTAGCTTTTGATGGACAGCTTTTACAATATCCCACTGAAAATTTTCACCTATGTTCCAGATGTTATGACTACTTAGTGTATCTGTTATCATGGTTCTGGTTACTTTCTGGTAGAGCATAAAAATACTGCATAGGCTGTCTGTCACAGGCTTGTTTCATCTCCTGTTGTATCTTTGTTGAAAAGTATAAAAATGGGTTCTCTCTTCTTAACTTTTGATAGTGATTGAATCGTTCATAGCTCATAGGTTTGCTCCTTTATAAAATGTAATGATGTGTATGTATGGGTGAGGTCAGCATCATTGCTGACACAACTGCGTCACAGTGCCTCTGGACTGTGATTGCTAGACGATTTACACTGTCTCGTGTAGGCTGTTCCTAGCGTGTTTAAAGAGGTTTTCTTGTACCTATAGTTATACCACAAATTGGGATAAAAAGCAATGAAAAAGCAGGGAAAGTTCCATTAAGTGAACACTCAAGATGAACACTTATATGAACACTACAGGTCTTTACAAATGAATTACCATATGCTATTAAAATCAAGTATAGTTAGTTATTGAGGCTTTGAATAAATATATGAATGAGATACAGCGAACCTTCCTGTCGGGCTCACCATTAAAGCTGTAATTTTGGTTTTAACTTAAGGATACTATCACGATTTGGTTTTATTACTCCTTTATCAGTAATAAGTCCTGTAACATATTTGGCAGGAGTGACATCAAAAGCTGGATTGGATGCTTTTATACCTTCGATTGTTAGTTTAATATTTTCAGTTTTTCCTGAGTTGTTTTCACCTGTCATGGTTAAAACTTCATCCTCTCCACGTTCTTCAATAGGAATTTCTAAGCCATTTTCTAAATCAAAATCAATGGTGGATGTTGGGAGAGCAGCATAAAATGGGATGCTATTGTCCCATGCAGCTAGAGCTTTTAGATAGGTGCCTATTTTGTTACATACATCGCCGCCGAAAGTTGTTCTATCAGAACCTACAATAACAGCGTCTACCAAACCCTTTTGCATTATATGCCCTCCAGCATTATCCACTATAAGCTTGTTGTTAATTTTATTATGATATAGTTCCCAAGCGGTTAATGAAGCTCCTTGATTCCTTGGGCGGGTTTCATCTACCCAAACAAAGACATCTATTCCCAATTCGTTTGCCTGATAAATTGGTGCTGTTGCAGTTCCTCTGTCCACCGTTGCGAGCCATCCTGCATTACAGTGTGTGAGAATGCGAACGGGAGTTTGCTCTCTTTTTTTCTCTGCTAAGCTCTTAATCAATGCTAAGCCGCTTTTACCGATTTTGTAATTTGTTTCCACATCTTCATCTGCCATTTTTTGTGCTAATTTCAAGGAATATTCTTTTCTCTCAATATGAGGAATTTTTTGCAGTTTTTCTGAAACCCTTTTACATGCCCATGCTAGGTTCACGGCGGTTGGCCGTGCATTTATAAGATGTTTATAAGCTTTTTTTATTGACTTCTCTGAACAGTCTTCTTTCATAGCAAGTGAAAAACCGAAGGCTGCAGTTACTCCAATTAAAGGTGCTCCCCGCACGTACATTTCACTTATTGCTTTAACTGTCTGATGGAGATCATTTAAAGTAATAATTTCTACAGAATGGGGAAGCCTTCTCTGATCAATGATTTTAACTTTCTCACTTTTTTTGTCGATCCAAATTGAACGATATTGTTTTCCAGAAATTAACATATCAACTATCTACCCGATTTACTTTGTCTTTTGCAACAAGTACCATATTATCCTAATAACGTCACTCGCTTAAAGTTCTTATGTATGTCGTCAAGGAGAAAAGAATGGAAGAAAGAGATCTCATGCTAGGTATTATTGGAGGATCGGGTATCTATGAAATAGAGGGTGTGGAAAATGGTGAATGGGGTAAAGTATCTACACCGTATGGCGATCCTTCTGATGAAATATTCACTGGTGCTCTTAATAATATTAAAGTAGCTTTTTTACCAAGGCATGGAAGGGGGCATCTTTATTCACCTAGCACAGTGCCTTATCAGGCTAATTTGTACGCAATGAAATTATTAGGTGTGACCGATATATTGGCTATATCTGCTTGTGGTAGTTTGAGAGAAGACTTTAAGCCTGGTGAGTTTGTAGTTGTTGACCAGTTTATCGATAGAACTTTTGCGCGAAAGAAAACTTTTTTTGATGGAAAGTGTGTTGCGCATGTGAGTGTTGCTCAACCAGTCTGTGGTAGATTGGGAAAACTTGTAAAAGAGGCAATGTCTAGTTTAGGAATTAAATATCACTCAAAAGGAACTTATATGACTATGGAGGGTCCTCAGTTTTCAACCAAAGCGGAGTCACTTACCTATAAAAATGGCTGGGATTGTGATGTCATTGGAATGACTAACATGCCGGAGGCCAAACTAGCACGTGAGGCTGAAATTTGTTATGCCTCAATCGCCATGGTAACTGACTTTGATTGTTGGCATCCAAAACATGATAATGTGGAGGTATCTGACATAATTCAAACCCTAAAAACTAACGCTTCTTCAGGTAAAGATTTGGTCAGAACAGTAACCTTAATGGTAGATTCCATCAAAAAAAAATGTGATCAAGGATGTAATGTTGCCTTGGAATATGCCATTATATCAAAACCAGAGATGATTACACTTGCAGAAAAGGAACGGCTAGGAGTAATCACTAAAAGACTATTTGATAAGTAAAATCAGTTTATGGATCTAAAAAAACATATAAGAACTGTGCCAAACTTTCCTAATGACGGAGTAATGTTTCGAGATATAACTACACTTTTTAATAACGCTAGTGCATTCGAAAAAACAGTTAGTGACTTCGAAGATTTGTGGCATGCAGAAAAAGTGGAAGCAATTGCCGGTATAGATGCCAGAGGTTTCATAATCGGTGGGGCCCTGGCCTTGCAAATGAAATTGCCGTTTGTAGTGTTGCGAAAAAAGGGGAAACTACCTTATAGGACTGTCTCTGAGGAGTATGATCTTGAATATGGGAAAGCAAGCCTGGAGATACATAATGATGCCATAAGTAAAGGAACTTCTGTGCTGGTAGTAGACGATCTAATCGCGACGGGTGGAACAGCAATAGCTGGAGTAAATCTGATCAAGACAATAGGTGGAAATATTGTGGGATGTGGATTTATTATTGATCTTCCAGATCTCGGCGGAGCTAAAAAGTTAGAAGGTTTAGGAGTAAAAGTTAAATCACTTATGGCTTTTGAGGGAGAATAGCCTCCGTTTTTTTCTAAGGAATTTAAAATGATCGAAAATTGCTGGGTAGATAAAAAAGCTGAAGATTTTGTTAGGCGTTATGCAGATCAGGGAATTAACTCAGACTTAGCTTTGCGCGTCTATACTTCCCAATTAATAGGGTCAGACCCTCACTTGGTTATGCATGGAGGAGGTAATACTTCTTGTAAAACTGAGATAGAGGATCTTTTCGGAGATAAACAAAGAGTTCTTTGCATTAAAGGTTCTGGTTGGGATCTTGCTACAATAGAAGCATCAGGATTGCCCGCTGTAAAGCTTGAGCCATTGATTAAATTACGAAAATTAAAAATTTTAAGTGATGAAGAAATGGTTAATGTTCAGAGGGTCAATCTAATTAACCAGGCGTCACCAAATCCTTCTGTTGAAACGTTATTACATGCATTCCTGCCACACCCGGTAGTAGATCACACCCATGCAACGGCATTTCTTTCGTTAGCTAATCTACCTGATCCAAAAGCCATTTTACAAGAGATTTTTGGAGATAGTTTGGTCTTAGTGCCTTATATTATGCCAGGATTTTCATTGGCAAAAGTAGCAGCTGAAGTAGCAGAAAGTAACCCTAAAGCTGAAGGCTTATTACTTCTTAAGCATGGCCATTTCACGTGGGGGCAAAGTGCCAAAGAGTCTTACTTACGTGTGATAGAGCAAACTAATCTTATTGAAAAATGGTTTGCAGACCGTAGAAGAAGAGCAAATATTCTAGTTAAAAAAGATTTAAAAATAAACGACCGATCATTGATCGGTATGGTAAAAAAAGCCTTTTTTGAAATTTCTGAGGAGCCTAAGCCATCAGTTGTTCTGAATATATTGAAGGATGAAACGATTTCTGCCCAATTAGATAAACATATAACTGATGGTATTGTTGATAGAGGGGTAGCCACTCCTGACCATGTCATACGTATTAAACCCAAGCCTTGGGTTTTAACTAAATCTGTGCAAATAGAAGGGCAAAAAGCAATAAATGACACTCTTGAGACATATATCAGTGATTATAAGAGATACTTTATGAAATGGAGTGCTCAGACTGATGAACCTAAGACCATGCTAGACCCAAAGCCAAAGGTTGTATGGGCTGAAGGGTTTGGTCTAATAGGTATTGGGGGATCATTAAAAGAAGCTAAAACAATCATAGATATTGCAGTACAAAATATTTTAGTTATTACTGACTCTGAAGGAGCAGGTGGGTTTTATCCTGTAAATAATAAAGATTTATTTGATATGGAGTATTGGTCACTTGAACAGGAAAAACTTAAAAAAATCTCTTCTCTACCCTTGCAGGGCAAAATTACTTTGGTCACGGGTGCTGCGGGTGCAATTGGCACTGCTATAGTAAACTCTTTTGTTGAAGCTGGTGCTGAAGTTGTTGCGGTCGACATTGATAAGAACGCCCTTAAGCAAAGTAGTTTTGTATCTAAAGTTCAAACAAGAAATATCGACGTAACTGATGAACAGCAGGTAAAACAATTGATTGAAGACTTGGTTTATCAATTTGGTGGTATTGATATTCTTGTTTCCAATGCTGGAATGGCGTTTCAATCATCACTTCTTGAAATGGAAATGAATGATTTGCGTAGAAGTTTTGAAATCAATTTCTTCTCACACTTTAGTTTGGCAAAGCTTATCGGTCAACTGTTTGTTGAGCAGGGAAATAAGGGTCAGATGCTATTCAATATATCCAAGCAGGCAGTAAACCCCGGGCGCAACTTTGGAGCTTACGGGTTGCCAAAATCAACATTAATGTTTTTAGTTAAGCAACTAGCTCTTGAGCTTGGCAGTTATGGAATACGTGTTAACGGTATAAACGCTGATAGGGTTCGTTCTGGCATGCTCAGTGAAGAATTTGTCAAAGAGCGGGCAAAAGCAAGAGGATTAACTGTTGAACAATATATGAGTGGAAATCTTTTGAATAAAGAGGTTGAAGCCAGTCATGTTGCTAAAGCTCTCATTGATCTATCTTTATCAGAAAGAACTACTGGTCATGTTATAAGTGTTGATGGTGGTAATATTGAAGCATCTCTAAGATGAAAATTTTCCTGTAAGATGCTATTTCTATCTATTGATTTTTTTGCAGGTTGACACTGTTTTTAAGATGACATTCTGGGTACTTGCTTAAGGTTTTAGTTGACACATTTGTGGATGGAATCCCAATATCAATAAATACGTTCATCAATGGTTTATACTGAGGAATTCTAGACGCACCCAATACCTATACATTGTTATGGTAGATAATTCCTCAGAATGCGCTAGAATAATTAGTTAACCGCCCTTAGAGATCTATAAAAGATCAGGATTAATTGATTTGAAAATGCAAAAAAAACAGGGAAATCTCCATTAAATGAACACTCAAAGTGAACACTGATCTCAACACTACCAGTCTTTACAAATTAATGTCCATATGCCATTATAATCAAGTATAATTGGTTATTAAGAGTTTTAATAAAAATATGGATAGGATAAAACAAACCTTCCTGACGGGCTAACCACTCCTAAAAATTAGGATAACCCTAAAATGATGTCGATGGAAAAAATAATTAAGAGTGTTGAAAAATTCCTGTTAGTATTAATAGCAGGAGCAACGGTCTTTGCCACATGTCAAGAAATATGGTTTTTGGTCGAAATTCGCAGAGTGGAATTAGCGGATCTTCTCTTGTTATTTATCTACACTGAAGTTTTAGGCATGATTGGAGTGTTTTATAAAAGCAGTAAAATTCCCATCACCCTACCTCTCTTCATTGCTATAACAGCTTTAAGTAGGATGATCATCCTTCAAGGGAAAGACTCAGCTCCTGAAAATCTATTGTATGAAGCAGGAGCAATTTTGCTTTTGGCATTGTCCTGTTTAATTATAAGACATAAAAGTATCAGTGATATGATGTCAAAATCTGAATAATTATTGAGATTTTTAATAACTATATGGATAAGATAAAGCGAACCTTCCCATCGGGCTCACCAATATAAGTAAAGACTTAGCTTAAATGAACTAGGTCTTGTTTGTTTCTTGGGTTCCATATGGGTTCCAAAAACTTCTTTTTTAATGATATTTAATGATATAATAGTTTGAAAGCCAATTTTGAAATTTATTATTGGTAAAAACTATAATGCCTTTTAATCTGAAAAAGGTTTTTCTAATAAACTTTTACAGAGAGAAGGAGCCATGAAATATGAGCTTAAAAAGCATGAATTCTAATAATTCAGATCAGAACATTCCAGCTGACGTTTTTCGGAATTTAGTTGATGACTTTTCTTTAGGAAAATTCGAAGATGTTTCTAAAGAAATAAGTACTTTGATGGCTGAATTTCCAAAGTCCTCAAATCTCTGGAATCTTTTAGGTGCAACCAATTTCCAGTTAGGAAAGTTACAAAGTGCTTTAGACTGCTATGAGAAATCTATTTCTCTTAACCCAAATTATGCAGAAGCTTACAATAATTTAGGAAATACATTAAGAGACCAAGGAAAAACTGAGGAAGCTATTAATTCTTATAAGGCCGCTTTGGCAATTAAACCAGAGCTCTATGAAGCTTTCTATAATCTTGGAGAGCTTTTTCAAGAGAAGGGGGAGTTTTTAAAGGCTATACAAAATTATAAGGAAACTTTAAAGATTAATCCTCGATATCCAGAAGTATATAATGGCATTGGCAATTCATTTAAATCTCTGGGAGATTTAGAGGAAGCTGTTTTAAACTATCACAAAGCAATTTCCATAAAGCCAGATTATACAGAAGCTCAGTCTAATTTAATTGATACTCTAACTTCTTGCAAATCCCATAAACCAATCTCCAATTCAATATGCGATGCTAATATGGAAATAGGTAAAATCTCGCTCAAAAAAAATAACGAGTTAATGTCAGATAAAGATATTGCCCATTCATTATCTAAAGCCACTGATATAATTAACAGGTTTAAAATAAAAACCAATTATCCAATAACTCAAACGGCACGAAGATATTCTGCGAGCCTTAACTGTGAAAGACATATGTCTATTTTCAAAAAGCACAATATAATTCCCGAGTTTTGCTTCAACTGTTATAAAGTTCAGATTGAACCTAAAAATGTAATGGATTTAATTAAATTATTTTTTATTTTTGATAATTTAATACTCAAGAATAATAATATTAGAAAATGCATGATTGAATTAAGACAAAAGGTTCCTGGTTTTTATAAAGGCCTGATATACTGTTCTAGCCTTAAAGAGGCCAACGAGATTGCTAAAGGACTAGACAATTTAATAAAGAGGACGATTGGCTTAAAACTATATACGGAAGTAAAAAGAGGATGTTCTGAGTATTACTTGTCTTTTCCAGAATATAAAAAGATAAATTCGTCGGATGATCGCTCAATGTCCTATGATGATACGTGGCGAGTATTAGAAAAGACATTTGACAGAAAAACACCAAAAACAAGGAAGAAATCACCTACCATACCTGGGTTAAGTTTAAGTGATTGCCTTATTATTCAAAATTGGATTAGTTATGCAAAGGGTATAGGAGACGGGACAGGTGATTTCATAGCTAACAAAACCTTATTTTCAGATTATTTTTATAAACTAGCTAAGCAACGTACTAGTCTTCATCCTTTCGGGGTGTAATAAGATAGACTGTAAAAATAAGCTGGAAATAATAGCTGCCCTAGAAAAAAACACTAGTTCATTGTTTTAAAATTCGAATAGATAATAATTATGAATAATTAGGGTTGTTGCTTTGGTTCAGCAGGTTCCTTATGCCCTTGATGTGTATGTCCTTCCTGATGAGCGTGGTGATGCTCTGGCATGGATTTCATTATCGTTCAACTTGCTTACCTGCCTCTATTGTGTTCAAAGATTCTAAATTTGAATTAATGAACGAAGCATTCTCCTCTGTAAGGTTTCCTTCTTCCATCATCATCCGAAGGAATGGACAATTATACATAACCGCATCAGCACTGTCCCCTTTATTCTTAATATTAATTGCTTTAATAACCCATCTGTATTACCAAGCGCATGAGTATATCTCATGTTAGGATCATTATAATTTTGATCTTGGTTAGAATTATTTTGAATCCCTTTTAAATCATCATTATCTGAATTTTTCGAAATTTGTTGTGCAAAGATTTATTTAGACAGTCCAAAAGATAGAGCAAAAAGGCTGGTGGTTAAGACTATTCTCTTCATTATTATTTTTGCCAAAATGAGGTTCTTCTTATGACATATACATAGCTTATTTAATGCAATATACTATTTCCCCCAGAATAAATAAAATATCTGCCTTTAGGTCTTTATTGGAGATTAGGATTAATTGATTTAAAAATGCGAATCGATGTTTTATGCTTATTTTCAATATTATAAGGAGGTATTTATGCGTTCAAGTGATCAGTCAACGAGAGATTTGGTAAGAACTATCAAGGGGGCGGGTTGGGACTATTCGAAGACAAGGCATCCTTATTTTGAAATTGAACGTCCGAAAGGGCCAAATTACTGCATCTACAACAGACGTCATATGGCAGTTTGTTTTGATGACCATAGTACTGAAGAGGGTTATTGGTGGTTAAGGTGTCAAGTTGCAGTCTTGCATACCGGTGAGCTTCCAATCCAATTTGAAGGACCAGATGCGGAGAATTTGCTCAACAAATTATTTACCAAAGATTTTACCAAAGTTAAGGAAATGCGGTGTGGATACGGTTTAGCTTGTTATGAAGATGGAGGTTTAATAGTTGACGGAATAGTGGTTCGTTTAGACAAGGACAAATTTTGGTATGCACAGGCAGATGGTGATTTTTATAGCTGGGCTCGAGCGCATGCCTCAGGCTTGGACGTTAAAATCAGTGACCCTGATGTATTCGTATCTCAAGTTCAAGGGCCCAATGCTATGAAAGTTTTAGCCTTAGCTTGTGATAATGGTATGCCTGAAAATTTTGGTTATTTTGCAGTTTCTCGTGTGTCACTGGGAGGCCAGGAAGTTGTCATTAGTAGAACAGGGTACACAAATGAACTTGGTTGGGAGTTTTACACAGAACCCCATCATGATCCATATGCCTTGTGGAACCATTTGGCTGATGCTGGAAAGAGCTATGGCATGGAAATTTTTGGGTTAGATGCTATGAATATTAGAAGAATTGAAGCGGGGATCCTTAACGCAGGTTCAGACTTTAACCATACCACAAATCCTTTTGAGGTTGGGCTCGGTCGTTTTGTAGATATGTCAAAAGACGATTTTATTGGGAAATCTGCACTTTTAAATGTATCACGAGGCCTACGTCATTTTGGTATAAAATGCATTTCTGGTGAACCAATGATTTCTGGTGAAGTAAATAAAAAAGGGGAATATATTGGTATTGTAACTGCTGGAGCAATATCTCCTTATTTGAAACATGGCATTGGATATGTACTTCTTGAACGCTCAGCCTTTAATTTTGACGAAGAAATTGAGATTAAATGTCGGGATGGTTCCATGCATGCTGCCAATTTAGTTGAACTGCCGTTCTATGATAAATTAGCAGAGATACCAAGAGGTAAGCGTATTGATACACCCAAAAAGTAGTTTGTATTTTTTTGGTACATCTGGGTAATATTAAATGCTACGCCGTAGCATTTAATCTGCGTAGAGAGAGTGTAATAGAGGGTCTTAACAAACGATTGCTGAACTTATAGGTTGATCAATTTTTTATCATATTGGTTATTTCAGTTCTATGAAATTAAGTCTGGCAATTCGCTCTCTCTGCGATCAATAAAATCGAGAAGTTCCTCATCAACAGATTCATCTAATTTTGGCATTTCATAATCGTTTAACATTTGTCTTGCCTTTGTGATTGCTCTGCTATTTAAATCCGAAGCTCCTTCGGCCTCCCACTGTTCAAAACTGTCATGATGCATTAGTTCAGGAATCACAAAAGCACGCTCAAAGTTTTCTAATGTATGCTTTGTACCAAGAAAGTGTCCTCCTGGGTCTACTTCGTTTATTGCATTAAGAGCTTCATCAAGTTCCGAAAAATCAATTCCTTTTAGAAATTTATGAGTGAGTTCAGCCTGCTCTGCGTCGACAACATATTTTGCAAAACTTTGGCAAAGTGCGCCTTCCATGTACCCTGTGGTAGACAAGATAAAATTTGCTCCAGCTAGTGCCGCGCCATAAAGGTTTCGAGCAGCTTCATATCCAGCTTGGGCATCAAAAATTTTAGCTGAAGTACATGCACCACTGCATCGCCAAGGCAATTTGTAATGACGAGCCATCTGGCCAACCAAGAGATTAATTTGATCAATCTCAGGAGTGCCTGCCATCGGCGCACCCGATTTCATAGAGACAGCTCCTATCCATTGACCATAAACAGCTGGAACCCCCGGCCTAACAATTTGGGCAAAGGCAATGCCTGCAAGTGCTTCTGCATTGATCTGGACTAGTGAGCCTATAACGCTTGCTGTTGTACTGGCGCCACTCAATACAAATGGTGTAAATAACACAGCCTGATTGGCCGCGGCATAAACCTTGATTGCATCAAGCATGGTTTGATCCCAAACCAAAGGAGAGTTGCAATTTGCGATCGAAGTCATCACAGTATGGTTGTCGATGAAGTCTTTTCCAAAAACAATTCTTGCCATTTCAACTGTGTCCTCTGCTCGGTCACGCGCTGTAACCATTCCCATGAACGGCTTGTCCGAGTTCCGTATAAGGCTATACAACATGTGTAGATGCCTTTTTGGCACAGGAATATCCATGGGTTCACAAATGACTCCACCCGACATCTGCATCGCCGGTGACATGTGGCCTAGTTTAGCAAAATCATGAAAATCCTTAATGGTTGGGTTGCGTCGTATGCCGTCCAGATCCAATACATTAGGTGCACCATAGGCTGGAGTTAATATTTGCTTTCTCCCACCTAAAGTAACGGAGCGTTCTGGATTACGAGCACTTAAGGTATATTGTTCTGGGGCAGTTTTTAATAGATGGCTCAGTAAGGCTTCGTCGATACGAATTCGATGTCCCGTTACGTCGGCACCTGCCTCTTTCCATAATTCAGCCGCTTCATCATCACGAAATTCTATACCTTTACTCCAAAGGAGATTTATAGTCTCTGAATGTATTCGAGCAACTTGCTCTTCATTTAATAGATCAATATAAGGGATACCTCTATCGGCTTCTGGTAAAAAGCGTAAAGATTTCTTTGTTCGCTCTGCTTTTCGAACCCCGCGGCCCCTGCGTTTGGTTTCAATTTCACTCATTATTAATGCTCTTTATTCAATATAGAGGGAAGTGAGAGTTGTGACATGCGTCCGCCTTCTACCTTAATTACCTGACCGGTCACAAAACGAGATTGAGCACTCGCTAGCCATACTGCGGTATCCCCAACATCAGAAGGTTTGCCAATGTGTCCAATTGGATGTAATTTTACTAATTCTTTTTGTGCAGCCTCCTGATCTGGCAGACCATCTAAATAACCTTGATTAAGTTCTGTATTGATCCAGCCTGGTGCAATGGCATTTACTCGAATACCTTTAGGTCCTAAATCAATGGCCATGGATGCTGTCAATCCGTGAACTCCAGCTTTAGATGCCATATATGCTGAATGATTCGGATTTCCAGAAATGCCTTCAATAGAACCAATATTTATAATGGCTGGTGATTGGAATATATCCATTAAAGGAACGATATGCTTGGCCATTAGAAACGGGCCACGTAAGTTTACAGCCATTACTTGGTCCCATTCTTCTACGCTTTGCTCTGTTAGAGGTGAATTTGGCATAATGCCTGCGTTGTTCACCAAGATACTTAGAGGTCCATACTTATTAATAGTATTTTCTACAAATTTCTTAACGGAGTTTTCATCGGTAACATCGAGTAAATGCCAATGCAATCTACTGCTTTCCATTGGCTGCTTATCTCCAACAATTACCTTTGCACCTGCATCTGCCATACACTCTGCAATGGCTCTGCCTATACCTTGGGACCCACCTGTAACGACTGCAATTTTTCCTTCGAGTTGATTTGTCATTCCGCTGTATACCCACCATCGACAGGTATTGCTGCTCCCGTGATATGCTTACTGAGATCTGATGCCAAAAAGGCAATTAGATTTGCAACTTCTTTTGGCTGTGGTAACCAGCCTTGTGGAATAGAGTTACGATTTTCTTCACGAATTGAATCAGCATTTAGGGTACCATGGCCACTAACCAGCATAGGTGTATCTACAGCACCTGGATTAACCGAGTTCACGCGAATATTTTCGGTTGCATAATCAATAGCCATCGCACGTGTCATATTTACGACCGCACCCTTGCTGGCACAATATGCAGCCAAGCCAGCGCAACCAGTCAAACCAACGGTTGAGCCTAGATTAATTATGCTTCCACCTCCAGAACGGCGCATGGCATTGATAGAGGCGCGAGACATAAAAAATGTTCCAGAAACATTAGTATTCATCATCGTAAACCAGTCTTCGTCTGAGGTGTTTAAAACATCACCACGGGTAATAGCGCCGGCAACATTAGCGAGTATGTCAAGACGACCAAATTTCTCTTCTGTGGTGGCGGCGAGATTATTGGTGAATTCAGAGTTCGTGATATCACCTGTAATCCAATCAGCTTGTCCACCTTCCGCGTGAATATTCTTAACTAATGCCTTTGCAGTTTCCTCACGTCTTCCGGTAATAATGACAGATGCTCCAGCTATAGCGAGCACCTTTGCAGTTTCCGCTCCTATCCCTGACGTAGCTCCGGTTACAATGGCAACTTTTCCGTTTAAATCAATCATTCACAATTCCAATCCTGCGACCCTTCGACGATTTGCAAAATTCAACTTTACCCCCCAATCAAGAAAGGGTCGAGGCGGGAGTTTATTTGGACGGCCTGCTTCATTAATTATGTCTAGAAGAGGACTCGGTTTCCCTGCTAGATGTTCTGCCAACAATTTCCCGAGTATGGTACCACGTGCAATGCCAACTCCATTTAAGCAGAAAGCACCATAAACATTAGGAGCTAAGTCACCGAACACTGGTTCCCCATTTCGAGAGAGAGAAAGTGGGCCTCCCCAAGTGTAATCAAAGGTCAGATCATTTAGCATTGGGAATCGGTTTCTCAGAGATTTTTCGTGTCGAGCCTTTGCCCATAAGCGATCACTTTCTTTCGCATTTAGATTTGAGCTATAGCTGTAAATGTTACGAATAAGTATTCTATTACCAGAAATGCGTCTGGTGGATGTTCCAAAAGGATCTGCGGGTATAATATTCCAAGTAACCATTCCTCCCAGCATTTCTTGTTCTTCCTGGTTCAAGGGTCTAGTAAGACTGCCCCAAGTGACAAGTGGGATTAAATTCTTCTGATAAAAACCGAACTGTCCTGCAAATCCATTATTAGCTAGAACAATGTTTTCCGTTGTAATATGTGCTTCGGTCAATTCCAGTTCATGGGTAGAGGCGAAATTAATAGATTGGACGGCACTTTGTTCATATAGGGTTACATTTTCTGGTAAACTTTTAGCGAGCCCTAGAACTAATTTGGCTGGCTGCATCACAATCGTTCCTGGAGTGTGCAAACCCAACTGGTAAAAGTTAGATCCTGTTAAAGTTTTCATTGCCCCTGAATTATTCCAACTATAAGGGAGTTTTAGTAAATCCATATGCTTGGCATAAGTATGGAGTTTTTGTTCTCCCATTTCAGTGGCTGCAGCATGTACTTTACCACTTTCGTCCCAATCACAATCAATTCCGTTTTCCTGAACTATTTCTCTAAGATAAGTTTGCCCTGCTCGATTTAGATTAATTTGATTTTGCTCTGCCTTAAGGCCATCAGCAAAATTCTTTGCACGGATATTATGAGCCTGATCTATGGCAAAACCGGAACTACGACCTGCGGAAGTGTTACCTACGCGATCAGCCTCCAGCAGTAGAATGCTTTTATCGGGCCAAAGATCTGCGAGCCGACGGGCAGCAGCTAAACCGGTAAAGCCTGCTCCGATAATTACCACATCTGTTTTTAGGTTTCCGCGTGCTACATTTGCCGGAGCAAGGGGAGGCAGGATTTCTAACCAACCGTTATTCCTGTCAAATTGAGGTAGGATGGCGGATTTCATAGATTCAGCTCATATCCATCCAAATGGTTTTCAATTCACAATACTGATCGTGTGCTGCAAGGGATTTATCACGTCCACCAAATCCTGAAAGACCAAATCCTCCAAAGGGTGTGCTAATGTCACCTTCTCCATAGCAGTTAACTGAAACAGTTCCTGCACGTATCTGGCGAGCTGCATTATGGGCTGTTTTGTTTGAAGCACTGAAAACGGAAGCAGTCAAACCATAATCGGTATCATTGGCCATAGCTATACCTTCTTCAGGCGTTTCAAATGTTAAGATTGCTAAAACTGGGCCAAATATTTCCTCCTTGGCAATCGACATTTTTGGATTAACTTCATCAAAAATTGTGGGTTCAATAAAATATCCTCCCGAATCGGTCAGTACTCGATTACCACCGTAAACCAGTTTTGCTCCTTCCTTTTTTGCTTTCTCTATATGGGAAAGAACTTTTTTCATGTGCTCCTCTTCAATCAAAGGGCCCAAACGACAAGCAGAATCTAGGGGATCAGATATTACCCAATCTCGAGCTCTTTCTATTAGTAATTCAATGAATTCATCTTTTAAGGAGCTATGAATTAGTACCCTACTGTTAGAAGAACAGTTTTCCCCCATATTCCAAAATATCGAGTTTGCAGCATGATCAGCGACAACATCCAAATCTGTGGCATCAGGCATAACCACTAGTGGATTCTTGCCTCCACACTCAAGCAAGACGCGCTTCAGATTGGAGTCTGCTGAATAGCGCAAAAACATTCGACCAATTTCGGTTGAGCCTGTGAAGCCGACGCAATCTATACCCATATGCTCACCCAATGCTTTTCCTACCTCTTCACCGAACCCTGGAACAACATTAATCACACCATCGGGAATTCCTGCCTCGGTTCCAAGTTGAGCAAGCCGTATAGTTGACATTGAAGTTTGTTCAGCAGGTTTAAGAATCGTAGTGTTGCCTTCTGCAAGAATAGGACCCAACTTCCATGATGCCATCATAAGCGGAAAGTTCCAAGGCAGTATTGCGGCAACAACACCAATTGGCTCACGCACAATCATTGAGACTACTCCTGGACCGGATGGGGATAGTTGGTCATAAATCTTATCGGCGGCCTCTGCGTGCCATCGGATTGTGCTTACGGTCTCTGGTAGATCAATTTCAATACAGTCGCTTATCGGTTTTCCAGCTTCTGTAGACTCTAGCTCAGCCAGTTCATCAGTATGGGCTTCAATTAATGTGGCGAAGCGTTGCAATGTAACTTTGCGTTCTGCAGGAGACATTTTTGGCCAAGGGCCATTTTCAAATGCATTTCTTGCTGCTTTAACTGCCGCATCTGCATCTGCTTTCTCACAGCGTGCTATTTTAGCAAGAACCTTTCCATTTGCAGGATTAAATGTTTCAAAGGTTTTACCACTAATCGCGTCCACGGGGCGTCCTGCGATAATGGCTTTGGTTTGAAAGTTAAGTTTCTTTTTCATTTGTAACCCTTAGTTATTTTTGGTTGACTGGACTAGCCAATCTCGTTCTTCCTGCCAATCTCGCCAGACTAGACGGTCAGTCTTTGTACGGTTCACAGGGAGCTTGCTAAGTGCTAAACGGATATCGTGTCTTGCTGCAGACGGGACTGGTGGCAGCGGTTTTCGTGTCCCGCCCATCTCTCGGCCCGTAAGGCGTGTAGCTGCTTTTACTCCTGTTAGATAATCAATATCGTGTCGATTACCCCAGAGCCAAAGACAAATTGCCTTCATGCAATCCCAGAGCTCCATTGCTTCATTTAACTTTCCTTGATCAATAAGATTGTAGAGTTCTACGCACTCATTCGGCATAAAATTCGCAGCACCCCATATCATACCAACACTACCAGCCATCAGGCTATAGGGCGCATAAGGATCGGCGCCGTTAAGCACCTTGCCACCAATTGCAATCAGTTTTTGTATGCCGGCAATATCGCCTGAGCTATCCTTTACATAATCCAAATTTTCAACTGCAATTAATTTGCGATATAAATCTTCCGTCAGTGGTGCAGCCTGTGCCGGTACGTTGTACATTACAATGGGTATGCTTACTGACTTTGCTACAGCAGTATAGTGATACATCACGCCGCGTTCATTGGGTGGTTCAAGATATGGTGGCATTATCATGATGGCATCAACACCTTCATCTTGTGCAAAAAGGGCCCCATCTATAACTTCCTGTGTGCTTAGTTCCGTTACTTGTGCCACTGTCGGTATTTTTTTACCAACATGGCGAACACCTTCAGAAATTAATTCACGTTTCTCTCTTTGAGTCAAATAAGCATATTCTCCAGTACCTGAACCAAGAACCACTCCGTGTAATCCTGCAGAGATCATTTCATCAATATGAGCACGGTAAACAC
>CACAMI010000017.1 GCA_902533625.1 uncultured Alphaproteobacteria bacterium
TTATTCCTGCTCCTACAATTACAACATCTGGGGACATTTTTGTGCCTTCAGGATTTTGTTACATGTTTATTTTATCAGCAAGTTAGAATGTAGAAAAGAATTATGTTTTGAGTTGACAAAAGAAAACGAAATGATTTCTCTAAATGCCGATAGAAGATATTGATTAAGAAATAAAAAAAACAAAAAATTAATGATGAAAAAGTTACTTAGGAAAAAATATGAAAATAGATTGGACTTGCCTTCCTGAAACTGAGGGAATGCGTAAGGGGGCTACTCGTAAGGCAGTATCTGCGGATAAACTTTCTGCAGTATTGGTAGAAACTTCCGCAGATGCAGATTTTGATGGAAAGTTGCACTGGCATGAGAACGAGCAAATGCTTGTGATGCTAAAAGGTGAAGCTACGCTAAATGTAGATGATGAGATTATTTGTGCCGAAAAAGGAGATATGGTGTTCTTTCCTTCTGGCTCCAAGCATGGATTAATTGGATGCGGATCAGAAGGCTGTACATATTATGAAATTTTCTCCCCACCCAGAGTGGATTATTTGCCTGGGTGGATTGGAAAGACTCAGTTAAGATTTGATTAGAAACACTACTTCTGTTGACGAGAAATGCTTCAACATTTATCGTATGGAAAATTTTGTTCTTTATAGAGGTTAGAAATCAAATGGATGACAATAAAATGATTGACGAAAAAAAATTAGACCGGTTAGCAGAGCTATCAGTTAAGACTGGAGTCGCGCTGCAGCCAGGTCAGGATTTGTTGCTGACGGCACCTGTAGAAGCTTTACCTCTTGTAAGGCGCATTGCTATTCATGCATATAAGGCAGGAGCTGGTGTAGTGACACCTTTGTTTTCTGACCCAGAGATTGTACTAGCTCGATACAAGCACGCCCCTTCACAATCCTTTGATAAGGCAGCCGCTTGGCTCTACAATGGTATGAGTGAAGCATTTGATAATAATACAGCTCGTATGGCTATTGCTGGTGATGATCCGATGCTTTTATCAAATGAAGACCCAGATAAAGTTGGAAGGGCAAATAAGGCAAATTCAATTGCATTAAAACCTGCAAGGGAACGAATTACCCAATTCAAAGTGAATTGGAATATCATTTCCTGGCCTGGAAAAGCTTGGGCAATGAGAATGTTTCCTGAATTACCTATTGATGAAGCACAGGCAAAACTTGCCGATGCAATCTTTTCCGCTTCTAGAGTAGATTTTGATGATCCTGTCAAAGCTTGGGAAGACCATAACGCAAAGTTGAGGGTTCGCTCCAATTGGCTGAATGAAAAGAGTTTTCATGCACTTCATTTTTCAGGTCCAAATACAGATCTAACAGTTGGCCTTGCTGAAGATCATGAATGGATGGGTGGTGCTTCGAAAGCCGAAAATGGAGTTGTTTGTAATCCAAATATCCCATCAGAAGAAGTGTTTACCACCCCGCATGCTTTGCGAGTTGATGGCAAGGTCTCATCAACAAAACCTTTGTCACATCAGGGAAGTTTAATTGATAATATTCAAGTTCAATTTGAAGCTGGAAAGATTGTAGAGGCAAAAGCATCAAAAGGGGAAGAAGTCCTCTTAAAAGTCTTAGATTCTGATGAAGGAGCTAGAAGACTGGGTGAAGTTGCTTTAGTGCCAGATAGTTCACCAATTTCACAATCTGGTCTGCTTTTTTATAATACTTTATTTGATGAAAATGCTGCCTGTCATATCGCCTTAGGGCAATGCTATTCAAAATGTTTTAAGAGTAAGACTAATTTGTCGGAAGCAGAAGTTAAGGCTAAAGGAGGGAATAGCAGTATGATCCATATAGATTGGATGATAGGTTCTAAAGAAATTGACATAGATGGAATATCAGAGAGTGGGGATAGAACTCCAGTCTTTCGAAAAGGCGAGTGGGTGTAAATTTAGAACCAGACATAAAAGTTATTCAGATATTTTAATACCCTTTAACGTTTCGGCGCTCTAACTCATTTTCTAGTCTAGAATTATCATTTTTGAGATCTTCAAATCTTTTTGAAAGTTCGTCAAACTGATCTTTAAGGTCTAATATTCTACTATCCTTAACTAAGAGATTTTGGGAAAGCTCGTCCAGCTGATCTTTAAGATCCGTAATTTGATTATCCTTAACAGATAAATTTTCAGTAAGTTTAGCAATATTACTTTGAAGTGTTTCGATTAGGGTGTTGTTCTTTCGAATAACCCCTGAAAGTCTACTATCTGATAGCTCAGCATTTTGCTCACGAAGTGTTTCATTCAATTTCTCATTTTGCCTGACAAGCCCTTTTAGGAGCTCATTCTCGCTGTCCTTTTCGCTGATGGCTTCAGCATCTTTATCAATCCTTTGTGAGAGTTTTTCAATTTTGTTCTTTAGATCTATGCTCGCGGCATTTTGATCATTCAAAGCTTCCTTGGAAGCAGCCAACTCTTCCTTAGTTATCCTTATTTCTTCTCTATCTTGATAAGCAACGGGAGTCATTCTTGTGATGGTTTCAAATATTGAATTAAAGTTTTCGAAATAAAAAGTCCCAGTAAATAATGAGATATTTATTAAGAGAGATCCTAAGGCTAATAGTAGGAGTGCTATTAGTCTAAATCGAAATATGACTCTAACTAAAAAAATAGCAGTCTTAAATACTATGGTTAGAATATTTATTATAGCCTTTATTAGACTCATAGGAACTTTTTACCTCTAGGCGACGTAATTGTCGCATATGTTGAAGAGTGCTCTAAACCCTATACTTATAGGGAATAATAGAGAGCTTTTGGTTTGTAGCAACCCCATTTTACATATGGAGAATTATTTACAAAATTTACTATAGTTGGGTTGTTACAAAATTAAGAAGTATATATTCGTATATTTCTACTTAAAACCATCGAAACATTCCTAATATGCCAGCTAAAGCATAAAAGAATTGAAGCAAAAGAATTCCTCTATGGTTACCAAAGTAGGCCCATAATCCGATGGAAATCGCTGAAACAAGGAGTAGAGAGAAACCGAGCAATTCAGCCCCTATATTAGAGGCAACCAAGAGAGAGTATAATATTGCCGTTAATACACCAAACCATTCAAGGTAATTATTTTTTTTGACTTCCATTTTCCCTCCTAATTTAAAGATAAATTTTAAGCAAGAAACAATCTGATTTATAGTATCACCAGATTTGATCATACATTTTAAACCCTTCATTTTTTTGCCTTTGGGGGTTCAATTTGTTTCTTAAATAAATACTTTCCGACAGTTTAATCACCAAATCTAACCCAGAAAGTAATGATTGGTTGCTGAAGTAGGTAAGCAAAGATTGAGCTTTTGCTTCTTCATTTTCATTCAATAAGAGTTCAGAAGCTTTTAATATGACCTCTAGATCAAGTAGTAGTTGATTTTCATGACTTTTAAATGCTTCCAGAACTTCAGGCGTGTATGTCTCTTTGTCTTGTACCATTAAATATAATAATCTTTTTGCTTCTTGCACCGCAGAGCGCGAGGTTTCTATGCCCTGATCTACATTAGACATTTGCTCTGAAAACCCCTGTATTCTTTCTGAATTGTCCATAAACCTAGAGTCTTCACCTGAGGTGAGATAACGATGCTTTTGAAATTCTTTGGGAACTTCTGTTTGTCCAATAAATACAGGAGCAAAGGGGGCAGAAATTGAGCCCACTGGGCTATGCCAGATTAACCTTAGCATGTTGTGCTTAGACTCTGTTAATGGAACCACTTGTCCATATCCTGATCTATCCGAAGTTAATTTGGGTGTACGAATTGCCCATATCATATCTGTCATGGTTATTTTTTTAGATGTTTGTGAAATTTTTAGCATTTCACTTTCTATCCATTTAACGCCATCCCAGGGGCCTTTGGAGTCACCATAAATCTGATTGATATTAAAGGTACCTTGATCATACCAACCTTTTTCCTTAGCTACTTCCACTAAGTTGCGAGAATAAAGAAAATCAGGGTGGTTGGGGACGTCTATTGGTATTTCTTGGATATATCCTGGTCTCGAAGCTCTAATTGTATTTTCTCCCAGTCGCTCTGCAGCCCATAAGCCTAGTCCACCTGCAAATTGAATGATGACCCAGGCTTCCTTTGAGTCGGCAATTATATGTGAATTTCCACCATAGGTACTTTCACCAAATTGGTTTATAAGATTTGCAATTATATTCACACCTTCCCGAGCACTTTTCGAGCGTTCCAGTACAATTTTAGCAAGGTCACTATAATTGGGGCCAGTTTGGTCCTTCGGGGTCATGTCTATAAGCTCTTTTCTGGATGGAGACCAAATATCTCTGACTGCAACTCCATACTCATTTAAACCGCCATTTGTAATCGGAGAAGGGACTCCCTTATAGTAAGAATAGTTGACACGAATGCTATGTGCTGTGTTTTGAACTTCAGGTATTTTCGTTAATTTTCCTGGCATTTCAGAATCTTTAGTAACTCCAACAACCAAGGAATCATTCTTAGAGTGATTTTTTCTTGGATGAATTTCCAACCAATGACTAGATGGTTCATCTCCATAACCTGCAAGCCACGCATGACCCGTACTTGACAGATTTTTTCCTACATATATCCCGTAGCTCATGAGTTTCGTCCTAATCTATAAAATCAAAATAATATATCTTTACTTTAGAAGTGTTTACACAATAGCCAAATATAAAATTATAGTTTACAAATTTTGGCAAATACTATTCTACAAATCCTTTGTTAGATTTAGGGTAAAAATGTCTTATAAAAATTTAGAATATAAGTTTTCAAAGAATGAAATTGTTATTTTAGACGGTGGAAATGGAGGAGAGCTGGAAAGGATTGGAGCCCCTATGGATGGCAAGCTATGGTGTGGAAGATGCTCTATGGAAAACCCACATTTAGTTTCCAAAGTTCACGAAAGTTATATAGCGGCTGGAGCTGATGTAATCACGACGAATACTTATGCAACTCCTCCAATAGCAATGAAAGATGCGGGATTAGAGGATCAAGTTGAAGAGTGGAATAAACAAGGAGTAAGATTAGCAAGACAGGCTGCAGAATCTGCTTCGCGAGAGATAGCTGTAGCTGGATCAGTATCTACTTATGGGAGCTGGAGAAAGTATGGAGTTGAGAGGTTAAGGCCAGGCTTTGATCAACAGATAAGGATTTTAGTTGAAGCTGGCGTTGATTTAATCATTTTAGAGACTTTAGCCTCTGAACCTGAAATTGTTGAATCAGCCTTAGAGAGTACGTTCGAGATAGATATCCCTGTCTGGCTTTCAGTTTCATGTGCAAAAAATAAGATATCTGGAAACTTAATGCATGGAGTGGAGGAAAGTATTGAGCATGACTCAGGGTCCTTACATTTTGAGTTATTTAGTAAGATTATTTTGGATATTAGCAAGAAGCATTCTGGGCCAATTTTAGTGATGCATTCTGACCTAAAAGTTACTAATGATGCTGTAAAAGAGCTAAAATCTAATCATGATGGCATTATAGGTGCATATCCTAACGCTGGATTTTGGGAGAAGCCTAGTTGGAAGTTTGTAGATCAGATTACCCCGGAAAGTTACCTAAAAGAGGCGGAAGGTTGGGTGTCAAATGGTGCTCAAATTGTTGGTGGATGCTGTGGTGTGGGTCCTGAACTAATAGAAAGCTTACGTCAGTTAAATTAATAATTGATTTATAAATATAAAAAAATCACAAAAAGAATTCGTTTTTAATTCTTTTTTTTTACAATCAGCACTATAGTGATCATCCCTAAGTATTCAATATCATAGGGAAATGATTCTCCAATGGATTGAATTGCTTGAGGTCAATAACTTAGGAGGTAATATGAAAAAATTTTTATTAGCAACAATAGCTTCAGCAGGTATGGCTTTTACTGGGTCTGGCCTAGTTTCGTCAGTATCGTCAGCTGAATTTATTTCAATAGGCACTGGTGGCCCAACAGGAGTTTATTTTGTGGTGGGTAACTCTGTCTGTCGTATGGTTCATAAAGAGGCTGCAGAAGGACGGAGCTCTGGTAGAAAACACGGGTTAAGATGTGCAGCTCCTTCAACTGGGGGTTCAAACTATAATATTGGTCAAATTAAGGAGGGAGAACTTCAGTTTGGTGTGGCCCAGTCCGATTGGCAGTATCATGCTTTTAATGGATCTTCAAAATGGGAAGGCAATAAATATGACAACCTACGAGCTGTCTTTTCAGTTCATCCAGAGCCATTTCAGCTGATAGCTGGAGCATCAAGTGGTATCAAGTCTTGGGATGATTTGGCAGGAAAAATAGTGAACATTGGTAACCCAGGTTCTGGCCAACGAGGAACGATGGAAGTTCTGATGAAAGCCAAGGGCACAAGTGTTGGTGACTTCAAACAAGCCACTGAGTTGACATCATCTGAGCAAGTCGGTGCACTATGTGACGGTAAAGTTGATGCCATTGCTTATACTGTTGGTGTTCCGAATGGAGCAATAGGTCAGGCTATTGATGGATGTGGAGCACATTTTGTGAATTTGAACTCAAGTGTTGAAAAAGGGCTAGTGGCTGATAATCCATTCTATGCCTTTGCAACAATTCCTGCGGGTACATTTTATAAGTCGCAAAAGGAGGATGCGGTTACATTTGGTGTGATGGCTACTTTTGTGTCAAGTGCTGATGTAAGTGATGACGTAGTATATGAAGTGGTAAGGGCAGTTTTTGAAAATCTAGATGATTTCAAGAAACTTCATCCTGCTTTTACAAACTTAGATCCAAAGCAAATGATTAGTAATGGATTATCTGCACCTCTACACGATGGCGCAGTTAGATACTATAAAGAGCAAGGTTGGATGGAGTAAGTTCTAATTGAGCGATTGGAGACCCTTCGTAACGGGAGGGTCTCTTGATTTATATGGAAAAGAATTTAGGCACTTCTAATCTGGAAAGGGATCTTGAAGGACCCTCTCGGATACTAAAAGGATGGCAACTTAAACTGGTTGCTTGTATTGCCCTGTGTTGGTCATTGTTTCAGCTCTGGTATGCATCGCCACTTCCATTTATATTTGGTTTTGGTGTTTTAATTGATGTGCCTGCAAGGTCACTTCATCTCGGATTTGCTCTTTTACTTGTATTTCTCATTTACCCTAGATCAAAACGTTTGAAGGAAAACAAATTTGGCATTGTGAGCCTAACTCTCTCTATTCTTGGATCATTTGCTACCTTATATATCTTTTTTGATTACGAAGGTTTAGTTGATCGAAACGGAATCTTGAGAAAAAATGAATTCAATTTTCTTGGAGAAAATATAATTTTTCCTACTGAATTAATAATTGGGTTCGTAGGGATAGTTTTGCTCTTGGAGGCAACGAGAAGGTCAATAGGATTGCCTTTAGTAATTGTTGCGGTAATTTTCTATGTATATTCCCTGTTTGGGCAAAGTATGCCGGATTTGATATCCCACCAAGGTTTATCTCTAAAGCGATTGGTAGGCTATCACTGGTTTAGTGGGGAGGCAATTTTTGGAATTCCCATTTCTGTATCTGTGAGTTTTGTATTTCTATTTGTACTATTTGGATCTATGTTAGATTTTGCTGGTGCAGGACGATATTTTTTAGATTTGGCACTAGCTTTGGTTGGAAAGTACAGGGGAGGACCAGCGAAGGCTTCCATTTTGGCTTCTGGGTTAACCGGTATGGTGTCTGGATCCTCGATTGCAAATGTTGTCACAACTGGAACCTTTACGATTCCTATAATGAAAAAGACTGGATTTTCTGCTGTTAAGGCAGGCGCTATTGAAGTCGCAGCTTCGGTAAATGGGCAGATAATGCCGCCAATTATGGGAGCTGCAGCGTTTATTATAGCTGAAATGCTTGGAATTACTTATTTTCAAGTTGTAACTCATGCGATAATTCCTGCGGCCGTAGTATACCTTTCTCTATTCTGGATCTCAGATCTTGAAGCTAGCAAGCTTGGTCTAAAAGGTATGCCAACTGAATACTTGCCAAACTTGTGGAAAACATTCATCTCGGGTATTCATTTTTTATTACCTATTGCCCTCCTAATATATCTTCTCATTTTTAAGCGATGGACAGCTGGGACTTCTGTTTTTTATAGTATTGTTTTTCTGATGGCTATTATGATTATTCAGAAACTGAAGCCTTCCAAAATCCAAACTATCAACCAACTCTTTCTTCAAATTTTAGACGGTTTACTAGATATTATTAATGGAATGATTAGAGGAGCGATGAACATGGTGAATGTTGCTATAGCAATTGCGGCTGCTGGGATAATAGTCGGAGCAGTTGGTTCGACTGGGCTTAGTAATGCAATGATCGAGGTTGTTGAGATTATTTCAGGCGGTAACATCGTTATTCTTCTATTCATGGTTATGGTTTTATGCTTGATTCTAGGGTTAGGTTTGCCAACAACAGCAAACTACTTGGTTGTTGCAGCTCTAATGGCAAATGTAATTGTAGAAATTGGAGGAGCATCTGGGATAGTTCTCCCATTGATTGCAGTTCATCTATACGTATTTTATTTTGGTCTTATGGCCGATGTGACTCCTCCAGTAGGGTTGGCAGCTTATGCGGCATCTGCTATTTCAAGAGCTGACCCTATAAAGACAGGCGTTCAGGCTTTCTATTATGAGATAAGAACCGCAATTTTACCAGTCGTATTTATTTTTAACCCTGAGATACTTTTGATTGGTATTAAAAGTTTTTGGCACGGTCTTTTAGTATTTTTTGTTTCTTTAGTAGCGATACTCTCATTTACCTCGGCAACTCAAGCTTGGCTACTCACCAGGTTAAAATGGTTTGAAATATTAACTTTGCTTTTTGTTACTGTATGTATGTTTAGACCAGATTTTATTATGAACTTTGCTTATCCAGAATATGAGCAGATCAAAAAAGGGCTTAACGAGCAGGTTTTAGTAGAAAAAGGGAGTATCTTCAGGGTTCATATTACTCGATATACGAACTATGGAGAAAGATATAAGCTTTTTGCCTTTCCAATTAACGAGACAGAGAAACTTTCTGTGTCAGATATTACAGGTCTAACACTGCAAAAAAATGAAAAAGGAAATTTTGATGTTATTGATTTGGAATTTATGGGTTTAGCAGAGAAAAAAGGTATAGAATTTTATGATGAAGTCACTGCCTTAGACATTAGTTCTACTGAAAGACCTGCTAAGGAATTTATCTACATTTTAGGATTTTTTATGCTTGCACTGGTAATTATCTCTCAAAGGAGAAGAATTAAATATGACATGCCGGAGTGATGGTTTATTGAGATGACCGGAATCTTAAAAAACGTGGGGTGAAAACACATTGAAAATTCTATTTTTTTGATATTTGCATTTAAAAGGGTCTTCTTGTAATCTTTTATTAGTTTTTACTCTTAAGAGAAATTTATGGATAGAGATCATCCTACAAACCATAACCGTCTGCTCAACTCTTTAGACTTAGCCACAAATCAATTTATTGATCAGAATACCAAAAGCTTGGATCGTTGGAGAAATGCCAGAAAAGTAATGCCTGGAGGTAACACGAGAACGGTACTCCATTACGACCCATTCCCAATAACAATGAAAAAAGGAGAAGGCACCTATTTAGAAAGTTTGGATGGAAATCAATATACGGACTTTTTGGGTGAGTATTCTGCTGGATTATACGGCCACTCTCATCCAAAAATAAAAGAAGCAATAAACACTGCGGTACAAGAGGGGTTATCGCTCGGAGCACCAAATAGATGGGAAGTCCTTTTGGCAGAAACTATTTGCTCACGCTTTGAGTCTATAGACCAGGTCCGCTTCACTAATTCTGGAACTGAAGCAAATTTAATGGCACTTGGTGCGGCAAAAGCTTACACAAACCGAGAAAAAATCATGGTTTTCGAAGGCGGGTATCACGGAGGAGTTCTGTATTTTAAAAGTGGTCCCTCGCCAGTAAATGCACCATATCAATTTATCTCCTTACCTTATAATGATATTGAGGCTACAATATCCGCAATCAGAGAGAATTCAGAAGATCTGGCAGCAGTATTAATTGAACCTATGCTAGGAAGCGGGGGATGTATTCCAGCAAAAAAAGATTTTCTTCTTGCTATAAGAGAGGAAACAGAAAAATTCAATATTTGTCTAATTTTTGACGAAGTGATGACATCTCGCAATTCGAGTGGCGGTCTCCAAAAACTTTTAGGAATTCACCCAGACCTAACAACACTTGGAAAATATCTGGGGGGAGGAGCTAGTTTTGGGGCTTTCGGAGGAAAATTAGAAATAATGGACCTCTGGGATCCAACTAAGCCAAATTTTTTAGCACATGCTGGAACTTTTAATAATAATACCTTATCAATGGCTGCAGGGTTCGCAGGATTTTCAGAAATTTTTACACCCGATGTTGCAAAAAATCTTTTCAACATTGGCGAAAATTTTAAGTTTTCATTAAATGATATATGTGTAAGAAATTCTATTAATATGCAGGTAACCGGTGCCGGTTCAATTTTGGGAATTCATATAGGAACAGAGGAAATTTACCAATCGCAAACTTACCGTGAAGGTGATATAAATCGATTAAAACTGGTTCACCTTGAAATGCTTAACAGAGGCTTCTTTTTTGCCCAAAGGGGCTACGTAACTTTAAATATTGCAATGGTACAGATGGATATTGAAAGCTTTCTAGATGCATTCGAGGATGTTTTAGTTTCTTATTCTGAAATCTTTTAAAGTGTGTTCTACAAGAATTTTAAAACAAAATTATCGTTCATTAACTTTCCAAGACCTAAGTTCAAGGCAAAAATATTAGTGAGATAGTAAATATATTTGCTGGATAAAAATTAAAATTGGTCAGCATTATTCCAGTTAAAACAAAAATAGTACTTAGCCATTTTAAATAAAGTTACCTAAAAGAGGCGGAAGGTTGGGTGTCAAATGGTGCTCAAATTGTTGGTGGATGCTGTGGTGTGGGTCCTGAATTGATAGAAAGCTTAAGTCAATTAAATAATCGGTAGATTGCTCCTTAGTTAGGGAATTTAATTTCTTTGTGACGCGCTACTTACTGCAACAGCTCCAGTTAAAATAAAAGCTAGTCCGAGAAATGCCTCTACAGGGAGCCTTTCTTTAAGAATTATGAAACCTAATATGACTGCCACCACAGGGAAGAAAAGAGGTACGAGAGAAACTCTTGCAGCGCCAACCCTTTTGACGGCCAAAAAGTAAAGGCTCATGGCAAAGGCAGTGGCAATGCCAACCCAAATCATTGCACCTATTGCTATCCCACTTACTTTAATTTCTAGAGAATTTTCAAAATAAAATGCTAAAGGTAGAAGGATTATTGATCCAAAAATCATTTGCCCAGTAGCCATAGCTGGAGGTGCTAATTTAGGGTGATGGCGTGCATAGATTGCTCCCAATGTGTGACTGATTGGTGCGAGTAGAGTAATAAGACTACCTAATAATTGGTCGGTAGCATTAGCAAGAACTGATGGTCCAATTAAGATAACAATACCTATAAATCCAATTATACTACCTATAAGGCGTCTTGAAGTAAGTCGCTCTTCCTTAAGAAATAGAGGTGCTAATATAACGGACATTATCGGACTAGTTCCGAATAAAATACCGGCTAGTCCACTTTCTATATGTTGTTGACCCCAAGCGACGGTACCAAAAGGTATTGCTGCAGTTAGAACTCCAAGCCAGAAAAAAACAATCCATTCCGCTCTTGATCTAGGCATCTTGGCGCCGAAAAATATCAATAATGCCCAGCAAATTGGTGCTGCTACTATTGCGCGTCCAGCAGCTACGGTGAATGGATGAACTTCCGAAACAGCAATATTCATGAAAACGAATGTGCTGCCAAGCAAGAGAGCCGCCAGACCTAATATTGCCCAATCAAGTATAGTAATTGGTTTAATCATGATTTAACCTGTAAACACCATTTCTAATTTATTTTAAGAGTTGGTTTTAATTTCATTACATAGCAAACTACTATTAGCGGTATAATTCCTTAGATACGGCTAGCGATCAGAAGCTTCTCTAAAAAATTTCAAAACATCTGAGGTTTGTGGCCATTTTAATAGATTTTGAAAACGTTCTGTGGAATATCCAGTAATTGATTGGAATTTATCCGAGAGTTGATCTAAATTCATTGGGTTTTGTGGAGAGCCTAGTGGGAATGCACACTTAGATTCAATTAATTCTCCGCTTTCTAATTTTATTGAAAGGTGATCTGGCTGTTCGGGATCATAATTAAGAGAAAGGTTACGTGCTGGCTCAGTTTTAACAAAAACTTTTTTTATTAGTTGCTGTATTTCAGCTTTTTCCCAAAAGGAATTTTCATAATCTTTAAGTGTAAGAGTACCATCGATCAATATTTTTGCTAGACATGCAGGTAGAGAGAATAAGGCTTCATTATGATTTTGAGGTATTCTGAAAGGTAATATCGCATAATGAAAATCAGGCATAACGACCCGAACTTCAGTGATGTGATCTAATTGGTTTTTGAATCTTTGTCGGATATCTAATGCAGCTGTAATAGCTCGGTGAGTGTAGCCGCATGATGGCCAAGGTTTCAAATACAAACCATGCTCTAGTAACGCCCATTTCTTACCTATTTTGTCCTCTATTGAATTAATGTGATCTTTATCGTACTGCCCAAGTAAGGCAAAAAAACCGCTATCACTCTCTATTATATTCAAATTACCCGTGGCTCCACTTTCAGCTAGAACTGCAGCTTCAAGTCCCGCCCGTGCAGCAAAGCCAGTTTGAATGCCCTTAGCATTTGAACCAAATTGGGCAGTGTAACCTATTGCCTGAGAGACTGCTATTGCGAGAGCATTACTGGTTTGTTCTTTAGACAAATGTAAAAGCCGGGATACTGCTGCAGCTGCTCCAATAGCACCGAGGGTCGCAGTTGAGTGAAAACCTCGCGCGTAGTGTTCCAGGGTTATAGCTTGTCCCAGCTGCATGATTACTTCCACACCAACTGCGTAAGCGATAAGAAGCTCTGTACCACTTGTTTTTTTAAGATGGCTTGCAGAAAGCATGGCAGGTAGAATCACAACTGTCGGGTGCGTGCTCCCAGGGGCTTCATAGTCATCGAAATCCCAAGCGTGGCCAGCTACAGAATTGCAAACCGTTGCACTCTGAAGATTTAGTAATTTATTGGCTCCAAACAATATCGAGTCACCAGAGCCAATTTTTTCAAATGATTTGTAAGTTCTTATGGCAACCTCACTGTTGCTCCCGGCAATGATACAGCCAAAACAATCAGCAATTACAGGGGTTATAAGTTTAGTAAGAAGATCGTTGAGATTAGCTGTTGTAGCAAACTCGGCCAAAATTTTCGTAGTATTTACGAGCATAGCTACCATCCAATTCTTATTCAAACTTTTCAAATTAATTTAAGCAAAGTCAATTAATTACTATGTTACAAAAAAATTCATTAAGTGAATTTATTGTAACAAAATATTGAAATGTTAAAAAATAGTGCTAACGTCTTTAAAGAGATATCTAAAAATAGGGAGAAAAGTATGAATTCTTTTATGAAAAGGCGCGATTTTATTAAGAAATCTTTAACAGCTGCTGCGACCACGGCCGCTCTTGGAGGTTTTGCAAGCAGAGCATCAGCATCAGGTCATTTAAAAATTGGGGTAATGATTCCATTAAGTGGTCCTGCTGGACTTTTTGGACCAGCATCAAAAAATGTCTCTGAAATGGCAGCAGCTGAAATTAATGCAGCAGGGGGCATATTAGGAAGACAAGTAGAAATTGTTTTAGGTGATGCAGGTCTGTCTCCATCCGAAGTAGCTCAAACTGCTTTAAAGCTTTGGCGTGGGGAAGGTTGTGAGGCATTTATAGGAATGCATGACAGCGCGGTCCGTGGGGCGTTAATAAATGTATTCAAGGCTCAAGTGCCTTATGTTTACTGCCCAAATTATGAGGGCGGTGAGTGTGCTGATGGAGTTTATTACGTTGGTGAAACACCAGCACAGTCCGTTGTGCCTTCGATCGAATGGTTAGCTGCTGAAAAGAAAGTAAAAAAATTCTATCTCATAGGTAATGACTATAATTGGCCACGGGATACAAATGCTATAGCAAAAGAAACAATAGCGAAGTTAGGTGGTGAGGTTGTTGGTGAAGAATATATGCCGTTTACTGTCGACAATTTTGATTCAAGTCTTGCAAAAATGAAAGAAACAGGAGCCGAATTAGTCATTATAACTTTGGTTGGAGGAGCTTCAGTATCTTTCAATCGTGCTTTTGCAAGTTTTGGCCTTTCGGAAAATGTTTTACGTTTCGGCACGCTTATAGATGAGAACACCTTGATGGGGATTGGGGCTGAAAACTCAAAGAATATTTATTCTGCAGCCGGATATTTTGCAAATGTTCAGACTGACGCCGCCAAGGCATTTGCACAAGGCTATGCTTCAAAATTTGGTAGTGATGCTGCGGTACTTAATGCTCTTAGTCAATCCTGCTACGATGGCTTAATCGCTCTTGATACAATTGCAGAAAGAGCTGGAGCATTAGATACAAAAGCTATGGATAAAGCTGCTGAAGGTATGGAGTACGATGGACCAAGGGGCCATGGCACGATGAAAAATCGACATTTGGCGATGGATATTTATTTAGCTAATGCCGTTGGTGCTGAGTTCAAAATTGTTCAATCATTTAAAAACCAGGAACCAGGTAATTTTTGCAAGGCCTAAAAAGTGGAGGCATTTGCAACCTTTCTGTTAAATTTTGTATATGTCTCTGCAATCCTAGCGCTTGTAGCGCTAGGATTGGCCATGGTTTTTGGTCTGCTTGGTGTAATGAATATGGCTCATGGCGAGTTTGTAATGCTTGGAGCTTATAGCGCATATGTGGTCCAGACGGCGCAAATTTCTTTTTTTTGGGCGATACCTTTAGCTATATTTGTGTCTGCAATATTCGGGTTTTTGATTGAATGGTCTGTAATTAGGCATCTCTACAACCGAGCATTTGATACTCTTTTAGCAACGTGGGGATTAGCAATTTTAATTCGTAAGGGTGTTGAGGTAGTGTTTACTCGCGATTATAAAAGTGTTAATCAAGTCGTGCCGGGCACTGTGGAATTATTTGGTGTTAATTACCCTGCATATAGGCTTATTTTAATTTCAATTATTATCTGTATTTTTGTGGTTCTCTTACTATGGTATCAAAGAAGTAAAGTCGGTCTCAGGGTTAGGGCTATGGTTCAAAATCCAGGACTCGCTGCTGCGATAGGGATAGATATAGCAATACTTTCTAGAGTTACATTTGTTATTGGTGTATCGACAGCTGGACTGGCTGGCGCTCTATTAGCGCCTTTAGTAAGGGTAGAGCCTTACATTGGCCTTGATTACCTTTTGTCTTCATTCTTCATTTTAGTAGTTGGAGGTTTGGGAAGCATTGAAGGTCTTTTAATTGGATCAACCATAATCGGTGGGACGGATGCCGTTATTTCAACAATTTTTGATAAAACTGCTGGTTATATGTCAGTTTTGATAATTTCAATTCTATTTTTATGGTTGCGCCCAGATGGCATTTTCTATCGTCGTTAAACTAAGTTTACTTAGTCTGTTAATTGCCTTCCCATTTGTGACTAATAGTTATTCAGCATATCAATTGGGCTTATACCTTCTTTATGGAATTGTCGGTCAAGGTATTGCCCTATGTTGGGGGAAAGGTGGTTTTTTGCCTTTGGGGCAGGCACTTTTTTTTGGAATTGGAGCCTACATATCTGGATTAATGCTGCAAAATGATGTTGGCTGGGGGTTAGTTATAGTTACATTATCTTTGTCGATAGTTATCCCATTTTTGCTAGCAGGGGTCGTTGGGGTGCTTGTTTTTAATCGGCAGATCGGATCTGGTCCGTACTTCTCTTTGATTACTTTAGCACTCGCACTTGTTGGTTTTCAGTTAGCTAATTCACAGGTCTGGTTAACTGGTGGATTTAATGGCTTAACTGGAATTAATGGTCTCCCAAATATTGATAGTTTTGGTAGCCTATATTTTGTTATAGTTGGAGCTTTAGTTTTAACAACAATCATTCTTAGTAAAATTATGGGTTCGCCATTCGGATTGCTTTTAGAAGCCGTTCGTGAGAATGAGGAAAGATTACAATTTCTTGGAAATAATACCAGTTGGATAAAGGCTGCTGCATTTGCGATCAGTGGTGGTATTGCTGGCCTGGCTGGTGCTTTTTTTGCACCTCATCAGGGTATTGTAACACCTCAAGTACTAGGCTTTATACTATCCGCTGAATTGGTAATTTGGACTGCAGTTGGGGGTCGTTTCGGTCTGCTAGGGCCAGTAATAGGCGTAGTTCTAATAGGGTTTCTTGCATCTGGTTTGCGAGATGCGTTTGTATATTGGGAAGTAATTGTGGCTTTCGTTTTCATATTAGTAGTATTGAGGCTGCCCGGAGGGATCGGGGCAATCGGGGTGCATCTTTCCAGAAAAATTGGGTTGAACTTTCACTCATATGGTGAAATTTCAGAGCGATCAAGATCAGTTCCGGAAGTGGATAAAATTATTACAAGGGAATTAAAGTTTGAAGAAGTGACAATCACCAGAGGCTCTGTTGTAATTCTGGACAAACTTTCTTTCAAAATTGAGGGGTTAGGAATTCAATGTTTGATAGGACCTAATGGTGCAGGAAAAACATCTGCTCTTAATGCTTTAACTGGTAAGCTAGAAGTAGACTCTGGTGAAATTTCCTGGTGTGGGGGTAGTTTAAATAATGTTCGACCATTTCAAACATTAAGTTTGGGGATCGGGAGAAAGTTCCAAGTTCCATCAATTTTCCCAAATTTAACTATTCGTCAAAATATTGATCTCTCTCTTTGGGTAAATAGATTGAAGAGAAATCAATTACTTTCTATGGTTCCATATACTTGGAAAAGTGATCTATTAGAAAAACTTGAAGAAGTTTTTCCTTTTATTTCAGACAAAAGTTTAATTGCTGGATCTCTTTCAGTTGGTGAGAGGCAGATGTTAGATTTTACAATGACTGTACTATCCGAACCTTCCTTAGTTTTGCTAGATGAGCCTTGCGCGGGGCTTTCTAAAGCGGAAACCGAAACAATGATAAAAGCCATTGCTGATCTATCTAAATCCTCTAAATCTATGTTCATCATTGTCGAACATGACATGCAGGTCGTAGAGCTTCTGTCTGATAATGTCCTTGTGATGCATCAGGGAAAACTCATTGCTCAAGGTTCATTGGCGGAAATTCGATCGAACAAAGATGTGCAAAGAGTATATGCTGGAGGAACAAAATAGTGACTGAAAAGGTTCTTGAGGTTGACAATGTATCAGGTGGTTACGGTGACCTAAAAGTGGTCAAAGAAATCTCTTTAGATGTTTATGAAGGTTCTGCAAACGGTGTTACAGGCAGAAATGGTGTGGGTAAGACAACTTTCTTGAAATTGATTTGTGGTGCTTTACCTTTGCTTGGTGGTCATGTTCGGCTATATGGAAGAATAATAAACAGGTTGCCAAGCCACAGTCTTTTTCAACTTGGTATCTCTTATGCACCACAGGAAAGTATAGTTTTTGATGGATTGACAGTTCAAGAAAATCTAACACTGCATTATTCTTCCTCAAATCTTGATCGGTACACGTATGTTTTCAAAAAGTTTCCACGCCTTAAGGACCGTCTTCAGCAAAAAGCTGGAACACTGTCCGGTGGAGAAAAGAAATTATTATCTTTTTCTCGGGCAGTTTCAGAGCCAACAAATTTGGTTATTCTAGATGAACCGACTGAAGGGGTGCAATCAGATAATATAATTTTAATGGCTCAAGTAATTAATGAAGAAAAAGTTAAAGGTAGAAGTTTCTTAATAGTAGATCAAAATATAACTTTCCTTGAGGCATTTTCCGATAGAGTTCATCTTTTTGATCATGGGGAACAAACTTATCACACGGATGGGCCTAATTTCAGAAATGATATCGAGAAAAGGATTCTTATTTGAAGGAAATTTAATGAATTTTTTAAAAAAAACAGATCTATGTTACTCTTATCTAAACAGCAGCTTTGGTAAACAAAAAAGTCTGCTTGAAAAAAATGATGTTTTGGAGTTTTGGAATGAGTTGGGTAGGTAAAATAGAAGGTTTACATAGGACGCCAAGATCATTTTTGCCAATGAAAAGCTTCCAATCACTTAAATTAATAACTGGCGTTGGCGTTGAAGAAGATCGCCACTCTACCGGAGAAGCTTTTCATTCTGATCGGCCAGAAGAGGGTAGACAAATAACTCTTTTTGAAACCGAGACCCTTGAAGCATTATTAAGAGATAATGGGGTTAAACTGTCTATGGAAGATCACCGACGCAACGTAACCACTAGAAATACGCCCTTAAATCATCTGGTTGGGAAGCGTTTTAAAGTCGGAAATGCTTTATTACAGGGAATGCGTTTATCTACTCCATGTAATCATATTGAACAAATTACAGGGTTAGATATTTTTTATCTGCTGATGAATAGAGCGGGATTAAATTGTAAAATCATAGTGGGTGGAGAGATCTTTGTTAATGACCGGATAGAGCTGGAATAAAGTTATGAGAAAAATTATCCATAGAGTGACAACGGAAATTAAAGAAATAATTTTAGATAATGATATAAAAACCCTAATATTGACCGATCCTGATAACTGGCCTTTGCCACCTTTTTCTGCTGGCTCACATATTGATGTTTACTTGCCAAGCGGAAAAATTCGCCAATATTCTCTTTGCGGTGATCCGGACATATCAAATGAGTATATAATTTCAGTTAAGGGCGAAAAGGAAGGAAGAGGTGGGTCACAAGAGGTTCATGAATTGAGAAAGGGAGATATTTTACCTGTTTCGCTACCAAGAAACAATTTTCCTCTTATGCCTGCGCAGAATTATTTGTTTATAGCTGGAGGGATTGGTGTTACGCCCTTCCTTTCAATGATTCCAGTTCTTGAACGTAGTAATTCACAATGGGAACTTCATATTTGTGCTTCAAATAAGAACAATATACCTTGCAGTCGTCTCTTAAAATCATACATGGAGGACGAACGGGTTCATTGGCATTTTAGTGAGGAGGGGAATAGAATTTCGATACCACAAGTAATTAATGAAGTAAGTTTGGGTCAGCAACTTTATTGTTGTGGACCTGAAAAGATGCTGATGGAATTTGAAAATTTGAATAGTGAAATTAGTGAAAGAGTTCACATTGAACATTTTGGTTTTAATAAACCTATAGATGACCCTGCTTATGAGATATATCTAAAAAGATCTGATAAAACTATTTTAGTTCCTCGTGGTGAAACTATGCTTAATGCTCTTTGGAATGCAGATATTGAAGTTCCAGCTTCCTGTGAAGGGGGCGTTTGTTTAGAATGTAAGACACGTTATTTGGAGGGTGTTCCGGCTCATCGAGATCTAACGATGAAAATCGCTGATAGGGACAATTATCTGACACCATGTGTGTCAGGTTGTTCCTCGAGTAGATTGGTACTTGATATTTAGGTTATATTACTGAAAGCTAAGTAGAGATACTTGGTCGAATGTTGTAAAGGAGAGGAAAATGGCAAATTTTGTACTAGTACACGGTTCTTGGGCTGGTGGTTGGCAGTGGACAACAATTAGGGAGATGTTAGAGGAAAAAGGGCATAGGGTTTTGACTCCAACTTTAACGGGGATGTCCGACAGGCACCACCTTATCTCAGAAGATGTAGGTCTTGAAACCCACATCGATGATATTGCTAGGCTTATAGAATGGGAGAGGTTAGACGACGTTATTTTAGGAGGGCATAGCTACGGTGGGATGGTAATTACTGGAGTAGCAGCAAAGGTAAAGGCTAGATTATCCCATCTCGTTTATTTTGATGCATTTTTGCCGAGGGCTGGTGAATGTGCTTGGGATCTTTTGCCGTGGCAACCGGAGATTTTTGAGACCCTTAGATTGGAAGACAAACCTTGGCAAGTTAAACCTGTTGACACATTGACATATTTTCCTGAACTAGAGGGCTATGATATGGATAGATCAACGCCAATGACAATACGTACACATTCAGATCCACTGCCAGAGGCAACAACAGAAATCTCTGGTACTTATATTGAGTGTACACAGGAGCCTTCATTTTTTGGAGAAATTGCACAAAGGGCAAAAGCTGACGGCATGAATCATATCCAAATAAAGGCTGGACACTATGTAATACTGACACATGCCGAAGAGATGGTTCAGGTTCTTTCTGACTTAACTTAAACGATAAATTTTGGGAGATTAATTATGAGTACAGATCTTTGTGAATTAAATTTACATCAAGTGAAAGAGGCTTACAAAAATGGTAACTTTTCTTGCAAAGAGTATGTTGACGCTTTAATTAAAAAAAGTGAAACGCATAAGGACCTCAATGCATTAGTATCAACTGACTGGGAAACTCTTAGGGTATCAGCAGAAAATATTGATACATCGGGACATTCCGAAAAACAATTATCAGGGGTACCTCTTTGTTTTAAGGCTAACATTAATACGGCCCAGTTGCCGACCTGCGCCGCTACGGGCGCCTTGGCAAAGCATGTTTCTACTTCTCCCGCTCCTGTCGCTAAATCATTGTTTGAATCAGGTGCTCTTCTTGGAGCTACTGGGAATATGCATGAGCTAGCTTTTGGAATAACAAGCAATAATTCTGTAACCGGGCCTGTACGAAATCCTTGGAATAAGAATATGATTCCGGGAGGCTCTAGTGGGGGTGTGGCAGCAGCAGTGTCGGCTGGAATGATGCCGGCAGGAATTGGTACGGATACTGGAGCGTCGGTTAGGTTGCCTGCTTCTTTGTGTGGGGTAGTTGGTTTTAGAGCGACAGTCGGGCGTTATTCTGGACAAGGAATTGTTCCAATTAGTCATACACGTGATACGGCGGGTCCTATCACTCGCTCAGTTCCTGATGCTATATTACTTGATAGAGTAATGTGCTCAGGAAGTGAGGAGAGTTCTAATACTAGCCTGAAAGGTTTAAGACTTGGTGTTCCTCGCGAATATTTCTATGATGACTTGGATCCTGATGTAGCAGTAGCCTCAGAGAAAGTGCTTTCATTACTTCAGGCTGAGGGTGTTCATTTGGTAGAAGAAGACATAAACGGTATTGGAGATATGAATAATGCCGTTAGTTTTCCAATTGCACTTTACGAATTTATTTCTGATTTGCCTAAATATCTAACAGAAAATAAACTCAATTTTAGCATGCAAGATATTTGTAATGATATTGGTAGCCCTGACGTCAAAGGCTTATTTGAGTCATTGCTCGGAGAAGGAGCAATGCCTGAGAGTGTTTATAAAGAAGCGATTGAAAGTGGGCGGCCAAAACTTCAAGAAGCATTCAGAGAATATTTTGCTAATCAAAGTGTTGACGCTATTATTTTTCCTACTTCTCCCCTAACTGCAAGGCCGATAGGGCAAGATGAAACAGTAGAATTGAATGGAGTACAGCAGCCGACTTTCCCAACTTTTATTCGTAATACTGACCCTTCTAGCAATGCTGGAATTCCTGGAATAAGTTTGCCCATTTCTGTTTCTAGTTCCGGCTTGCCTATAGGAATTGAGCTTGATGCTCCAGTGGGCAGGGATGATAGGTTATTGTCAATTGCAAAAGAATTAGAAAAGGTTTTTGAGTTCAGTGCTAGACCACAATTATAGTAATAGTTAATATTTTTTTTAGGCTTACAGAAAATTCTATTTTCAATTTGTTTTGCGAAATACACAGATCCTTTTTTGATAGAGAAAGGTTAGTCTAAATTTATTATGAATGAATACTTTTTTTCAAGTCTCATACAAAAATATTCCACTAGGTTTCAAGAATATGGTGCAACACCTAAGGGAAGTTTTTGGGTTTCGAAAACACGTCAGGAATTAAGGTTTGAAATTATTTTGAGAGAGGTAAAAAAGATTTCTAGAGGGAACCCCATAGAGATTGCAGATATTGGCTGTGGATATGGTGCTTTGGCAAACTATTTATCTTTAAGAAATGATATAAACCTTCTCTCATACGAAGGTTATGATATTTCTCCAGAACTTATAACTGAATGTAACAAAAGAATAAGATTTGGGTGGGCTAGATTTCAGGAGGGATTTAAACCAAGGAAAACAATGCCTTTTAGTATTATGTCTGGCACATATAACTTAGCAGCTACCAAGGATGTTTTTGCCTGGGAAAATTATATTTTTGAATGTCTAAAGAAGTGCTGGAGAAAAACTTCTAAGGCTATGGTTTTTAATTTACAAATTTCTGAGAGAGCTAAAATTTCTGAAAGCAGTATTTATTTTTCTGAGAAGAATAAAATAATAGAAACTTGCGTGGCACTTTTTGGGCCAACGAGAGTCATTTTTGATAAAGATCTTCCAAATGATGCAACATTCTCGGTAATAAATCGGAATTTAGTTAGTGGCTAATGTAATAGTATTTAATTCGTAGAATAAATAACCAATGCCGATAAATAATAATTACCAAATAGCTCCCGCATTAATCTGTATATCTTCATTTGAAAGCCCAGGACAGGTCTTGCCGCAAGCAAAAGCAATTAGGGAAGCTATTTCTTCAGGTTGAACAAGTCTTCCTTGTGGATTTGATGATTTCAAAGCTTTCTTAGCGCTGGACTTGCTAATCTTTCTATTTTTTGAGTGGCGAACGATGGCATTATCCATCATCGGCGTTTCCACCCAGGTTGGGCTTATGGAGATGCAGGAAATATTGTGAGGAGCACCTTCGATAGCTGTAACCTTGCTTAGAGCTATTAGACCAGCTTTTGAAGCACAGTACCCAGAATAACCAGCCTCTCCAACTCTTCCGGCAGTTGAGGCGATATTTATAATTCTCCCAAATTTCTGTTTAATCATTCCAGGCATGAGAGCTTGCGTCATTAGAAATGGTCCTGTTAAATTAATATCAATTTGGTTATGCCAATGAGAGGTATCGCCATCTACAATTTGGGCTTCCTCATAGATCCCGGCTGCATTAATTAAAATTTCCGCATGCCCAAATTCTTTTTCTATTTGATTGGTAAAACTTGCTACAGATTTTTGGTCAGAAACATCTAGTTGATAGAAAATAACTTTTTTATCTAGGGAATTTTGAATAGAGGAAGCCTCCTTAGTATTACATCGGCGAGATCCTATGACAACCGTATGGCCCTGCTGAATTAATGCTTTTGCCGAGGCCAAGCCAATTCCAGATAAACCTCCAGTAATTACAGC
>CACAMI010000018.1 GCA_902533625.1 uncultured Alphaproteobacteria bacterium
CAGGTCCAAGGTTTAGAATGGCTTGATAGCGTAGATCATTTACTCGAAAAGTATGAAAATGAGAGTAGGACTGAGTCATTTTCAGGTTTTTCAGTTGGGGAATAATTTTTTGAATTTAAAATATATCAAGTTAGGAGTTAAAGAATGACAAGAACAGCAATTGTAACCGGTGCATCTCGTGGCTTTGGTAGAGGAATAGCTCGGGTTTTAGCTGCAGAGGCTGATTTTAAAGTATTTGCAACTGCTAGAAATCAGGCTGCTTTAGATGATCTAAAAAAGGAGGTAGAGGCTACTGGATGTAATGGCCAAATCATTCCACACTCCTTGGATCAAAACAATGATGAGGAAGTTGTACATTTTGTCGAAGAGGTTTTGAAATCTGTGACGAAAATAGATTTGCTCGTCAATAGTGCTTATCAAGGTTTGATGGCAATGACACCCCATTTTGGAAAGCCCTTTTGGGAGAGACCTATCTCAGTATATGATGGACATATGAACGTTGGGGTTCGCAGTTCCTATGTTATGAGTAAACTAATTGTTCCATCAATGATTAAAGAGAAAAGTGGGTTGATTTTACAAATCTCAAGCTATGGAGGTTTTATTTATTTTTGTGATGTAGGTTATGGTGTATCACACGCAGCCATGGATCGCCTAAGTTATGATATGGCTACAGAATTAAGGGATCATAACGTAAGGGCAATAACAATGCATCCTGGTGCTGGCCAAACAGAAATCACCGCGTTTCCAGATGGTGAAAGTCCGGAATATGTTGGTCGGGCAGTGGCTGCCTTAATGGACAAGGCGGATGATGAATTTTTATCTCAGGCAAATGGCAGAACAGTATTTACTGTTGATCTCGCAAAACAATTTGGTTTTAGAGAGGAATATGATACTGATGGTTCTGTCAATGAAGCTCGCTATGAGGGCTCAAAGCCCTTCAAAAAAATGATGTTAAGTACAATGCCTCAATATGACATGGGATCTCCTTTACCTACATTTAGTGATACTAATAATGAGGGTTTTGCAGACCTTTTTCCTGGGGCAAAAATCAAGTGAAATATTTATCATTTACTTCAAATCAAAATATCAATAGCGGCATACAGCTCTGTTGATTTTGGCCCTTAGCTCTGAAAATTTTCGAACGAAAAGATTCTTGAGACTGAAGTTCTTTAAGCATTGCATTGTCCTTAGCGCTAGTCTTGGCGCTGGAAAACTTTAAGGCATTGTTTTATTAGATAATCATGGTAGGCGCGGCAGGACTCGAACCTGCGACCAAAACGTTATGAGCGTTCTGCTCTAACCAACTGAGCTACGCGCCCCCATATCTCTGGTAATATTAAGTACGGAGGACTTTGTCAATTAATGTAATTTATTATTTTATGGCTTGTTCGAACCATAGAATTAATGATTGTAAGTATATTTTTTTGAATTTGCGTAAAAATTTTATGTCACTATTATCAGATAATAATTTTATAGGAGTTTCAGATGAATTTAGGTGCCACAGATAAAGTTAAGCCACTGATTGAGGCAGTGAGGCAAATGATAGAAGAGGAAATTGTTCCGCTTGAGAACGATTATTTTAGCGAAGTGGGTTCAAATGGAAATCGCTTTGAGTACACCACGAAAATGACGAGCATAATTGAAGGCTTAAAAGCTAAAGCAAAATCTAGAAATTTATGGAACTTTTGGCTTACAGATAGCGAAAAGGGATATGGGTTAACCACTGTTGAATACGCTTATCTTGCTGAAGAAATGGGAAAATCAAGACTTGGACCAGAAGTTTTTAATTGCTCAGCACCTGATACTGGAAATATGGAAGTTTTAGAGAAATACTCATTACAAATTCATAAAGATAAATGGCTTCAGCCTCTCTTAGATGGAGAAATACGATCTGCTTACTTAATGACCGAACCGCAAGTAGCGTCCTCGGATGCTACAAATATGGCTTTGTCAGCAAAAAAGGTAAACGATAAGTATATTCTAAATGGTGAGAAATGGTGGTCGTCTGGTGCCGGAGATCCGAGATGTAAGTTATATATTATTATGGCAAAGACTGGGGGTGATGAACAAAAGAAACACAATAGGCACTCTATGTTTTTGGTGTCGGCAGAGTCTCCAGGTATTGAAGTTTTAAGAGCAATGAATGTTTATGGTCATGATGATGCACCACATGGACATATGCACATAAGATTTACGGACGTAGAGGTTCCGGTTGAAAATCTTTTACTCGGTGAGGGCAGAGGTTTTGAAATATCCCAAGGTCGGCTGGGTCCTGGTAGAATTCATCACTGCATGCGGGCGATTGGTCAAGCAGAAGTCGCATTAGAACTTATGTGTAAAAGGTCTTTAAATCGGGTTGCATTTGGAAAACCTATCGCGCAATTAGGTGCTAATTATGATATAATAGCTGAGTGTAGGATGGAAATAGAGCAAGCTCGATTATTATGCCTAAAAGCTGCCTGGATGATGGATAAGGGTGATGCAAAAGCAGCTGCACCCTGGATAAGTCAAATTAAGGTGGTGGCTCCGAGGGTTGCTTTAAAGGTAGTGGATGAATCTATTCAAATGTTTGGAGGGCAAGGTATTAGCCAAGATACTCCATTAGCAGCAGCTTGGACATATCTCAGAACTTTACGCCTTGCTGATGGTCCAGATGCAGTCCATAGGCGACAAGTTGCAAGGTCTGAGTTGAGAAAATTTTCAAATTTAAAGGTTTAATTTTATGTCTTCTAAGGAAAGTAATTTCCTAAATTTTGATAAATTAGTTAGGGCTCTTGAAGTAAGATTGCCTAAATTTAAGGGCCCTTGTAAATTTACTAAAACCCCCCACGGTCAATCAAATCCGACCTTTATAGTCTCAGGATTGAATGGCGTATTGGTTGTAAGGTGCAAGCCGAGGGGTGTTTTGTTGAAATCGGCACACATGATCGAGCGTGAATTCAAGGTAATGAAAGCCTTGTATAATTCAAAAGTTCCAGTACCAAAAATGTATTATCTGTGTGAAGATCCAGAAGAAATAGGAACTCCTTATTATGTTATGGAATTTGTAGAGGGAAAGGCATATTTAGACCCCTCTTTACCAGAATTTTCGGCTGAATCTAGAGCTTTTCTATATGATCAAATGAATTTGGGGCTAGCTAATTTGCATTCGGTTAAAATTAAATCCATTGGGCTAGAAGATTTTGGGAAATCTGGAAGTTATTTTGCCAGACAGCTGTCAATATGGGGGCGCCAGTACCAGCTTAGTAAAACCGAAGATATTTTTGAAGTAGATACACTATATGACTGGTTAAATAATAATTTACCTTTAGATCAGAAGGCAGATAATTTGGTCCATGGAGACTGGAGAATTGATAATCTTTTATTTGGAAATGAGGGTTTAAGTTTAAGTGCAGTGCTTGATTGGGAAATTTCCACTATCGGGGACGGTAGAGCAGATCTTGCTAATCAGCTAATGCAATGGGCAATGCCTCTTGGTATGGAGGGAAGAGGCTTGGAGGGTATAAATCGAAAGGAATTTGGAATTCCAGAAGATTTGGAATATATAGAGAAATATACTAGAAGGACTGGCCTTTCAAATGTGCCAGATTTAAGATTTCCTCTGGCGTTTTGCTTTTTTAGAATGTCAGCAATATTGCAAGGAGTTAAAAAAAGAGCCTTAGATGGTAATGCTTCAAATCCAGAAATGGCTATAAAGGTAGGAAAGATGATCCCTGAATACTCTAGACGTGCTTTAACGCATTTGGGGCTCTAGCTACTGGGAAACTTCATCCTGACCATTAAGCCACTTAATTTAGAACTTTTGTGAAGGCTCAAAATCCCACCGTGCGAAGTGCAAATGTCCAGTGAAATGCTTAAACCTAAACCAGCTCCTGCATGCTCATTCTGATTTCGTGAGTGATCTAAAGTACTAAATGGTCTCAATGCTAAATCATAGAATTTTTCAGGAATGCCTGGTCCATCGTCATGAATTTCAATATTTAAACTAAGATCTTCTGGATCAACATTAAGGTCTATCAATACATTTGTGGCATATCTAAAAGCATTATCTAAAATATTCTGTAGAGCACGTTCTATACTTAAAGGTCTCATAAAGATCTTTTCTTTATCTAATTTTTCAAGATGGCTGGTGAGTTTTGCAGACGGATATTTCGATGCAGTTATTCTTGATATTGTGTTGTAGATCTCTTCAACATTGTGTATTTTAGCTTGTTCTAAAGTTTGATCCTTTGAGAAATCTAAGAATTCTTTCACCATTTTATCCATCATGTCTACATCGTTTTTTATTTCCTCTACTTCAGCTTTGTTGCCCTCCATCAGGGAAAGAGCAAGTTTTAAACGAGTCAAAGGGGTTTTTAAGTCGTGGCTAATTGCAGATAGCATTTCAGTTCTTTGGGTTATTTGCTTTTGCAACCTTTCACGCATATTTAAAAATGCAAGTCCTGCTCCTCTTACCTCTACCGAACCAGATGGTTGATATTCAATTGATTCACCCTTCCCAAAGGCTTCAGCAGCCGTGGAAAGGCGAATAATAGGCCTTATTTGATTTCTGAGCAGTATCAAAGAAAACATCATTAATAAGACTGTTAGGAATACCATTAAAACTAAAAGCTGATGGGGATTAGCGGAGGCCAGTTCATCCCGTCCAATATTAATTAGAAGTGCTCCTTTTGTGGTTTGTATTCCTAAGCTAACTACTCGCCAGTTGCTTATAAAGTCACAATGAATATTTTTTGAAATTTTATTTAAAAAAACTTTTGTTATTGCCCTTCCCGAGAAATCAAGAAGTTTATATTCAGTTTTTGGAATTACTTTCTTTTCCTTATCAAGTCTTACAGAAAAACCTAAATTTTTACCCATTTCATGGGCAAATGTTTCAGCAGATTCTTGGTCAGTGGCATTTTCAACTGTTCTTATTATATAATTCAATTGAATTGATACGCTGCTGCTCATTTGAGTAGCCACCTGCTCATAATGCCTCTGAATAAAGACAAAGCCAATGCTTACCTCTAAAAGTATAATTGGTGTTAAAACTATTAATATAGTTCTGGCAAAAAGGCTTTTTGGTAGAAATCTTTTAATAAAATGGGTTATCATAAGAAATTACTATCATCAGTTACATAATCCAAAAAGGAAAATTTTGTCTATTTTGTTTGATCTTAAATATGATCCGCCGGTTGGAGAATTGGTAAAGCTTTCAAAGGGTGTTTCTACTATATTAGCTCCAAATGCATCTCCAATGACGTTTAAAGGGACTCAAACTTATATAATTGGAGAGGAGAATGAGTTAGCTATAATCGATCCAGGGCCAGAAATTCCTGCACACTTGCAGGCAATTGATAGGGTGTTACGAGGTAAGAAATTAATTGCAATTTTGATTACGCATTCCCATGTGGACCACAGCCCGTTAGGAAAAGAAATTTCTAACAAGTATGATGTACCAATATATGCCTTTGGAGGGACAGGCGAAGGAAAAAGTGAAATTATGAGGAAATATGCAGAGAAATTTGAAATTGGTGGCGGTGAGGGGGTTGATACTCTTTTTAAACCAGATGTTCTAATCTCAACTGGTGATCATATTTCTTGTTCAAGCTGGAGTATTGAGGCTATTCATGCACCTGGACACATGTCAAATCATTTATGTTTCTCATTAAACCAATGCGAAGCTTTGTTTTCAGGTGATTTGGTTATGGGTTGGGCAACCACACTTATTTCACCTCCAGATGGAGACATTGGGCAATATAAGGCGTCATTAAACAGTTTACTAAAAAGAAAGGAAAATTTGTATTATCCTGGACATGGTGCACCTTTAAGAAACGCAAAAAAAATGGTTTTGGCGCAACTAAACCATCGAAATGAGAGGGAAGCGAATATATTAAATTCAATTTCTCAAAAAGGTTCTAAAATAAACGAAATAGTTGATTCAGTTTATCACGATCTTTCAGATAATTTAAAAATTGCAGCAAGCCGTAATGTATTAGCTCACCTGATCCATTTTGTTGAAAAAGGTTTGGTTCTAGTAGATGATGATAATATGTCACTGGATAGCTTATTCAAAATAAAATAATAGAAATCTGTGTATATCATTTTTTGTTGACGATTTTCATTATATGTATAAAACACATATTATGTTCCGGCGTAGCTCAGCGGTAGAGCAGTTGACTGTTAATCAATTTGTCGTAGGTTCGATCCCTACCGCCGGAGCCAATAATACTTGGCTAAAAGAGATTAGGTTGCAATTCAGGTCGCAAGAAAAATAAGTTTTTGGCCAAATTATTTTCATTACCTACGGCCAAAAAATATTTGACGACCAAAAAAAATAAGCTGCGACCCAGGATCTGCGTCCAGATCACATCTTGACACTTCTTCTGATTATTAGCGCAGAGAATTTAATCTGAGTTTGAATTTACGAGACCATATTCAATAACTTTAACTTTTGTAACCCATGTCATTTGGGATGGAGGGGTGCTTATTACAATGCCTTACTTAAACTTTCCAGAGTTGCTGATTTTTACTCCCTCTGATGTGTAGAGTTAGGCTGGAATTACGATATCTGATAAAGCGTATATCTTCCAACCATTAGGAGTTTTTGTGTAAGCATAGAATGCCGAAGCTTCTTCGATCAATGAGCTGTCTTCTCTTAATCGTCGACAGTTGCGCATGAGAAGATGTGCTTTGTTTTCTGCAACAGCAACGACATCCATTTCAAAGCTATCTGTAGTAACCCAACCTTTAACAGCTTTTAACTCAGCAGGCTTAACAGGAAATTCATCTAACATTGATACCTTTCCATCACCTATATAGGCTACAGGAAATTGTACACATGCGTTAATACCCTCGATGTCATTACCTATAAATGCTTTTAGGTATTTATTGTATGCTGCTATGACTTCAGCTCGTTCGTTTTTTTTCATGCTTCTTTCCTTAAGTTTAATAAACTCTGATAATTAATTTAGATAGCTCTAATAAAACTATTTAATAGATGAGTGAAATCTTCTGGATTACTGATCATCATCTCATGACCTGAATTTGGTAAGCTTTTAACTTCAACGCCAAAACTTTCTAAACGTTTGGGATTTGGAATATCTGCAGAACCAGTATCATTATCATTTGGAAAGTTCTCTTCACCAAACATAAAGCACCTTGGAATACTAAGATTTAAAAAATTCTGTTCAAAGGTTTCTGACAAATTTACTAGTGCAATCGCATTACCATATATTCCACCAACATCAGCTTGAGACCATGAAGAAGATAAGATATCAGGCCCACTCTCTTCCGTGTTTGCCTCTTTCCTGAGGTTTCTAAGCCACTCGGGAAAAGCTTTATTAAGGAAATCCTCTTTTGAGTTTGACGCAATACTTCGAACCCATGGACCGCCACCAGTCATAAGATTACCTTCTGCAATTAATAAACTTTTTACTAATTCTGGTCGTTGGATTGCCAGTTGGATGGCAACTGCTCCACCAAATGAGTGTCCCACAAAGTGGCACGCACTATAACCCAAGTTTTCAATAACTATGGCAATGGTCTCAGCATGTGCTTCTAAAGTGTAAGGAAAAGTATCGGAGTGGTCACTAAATCCTGATCCAATATAGTCTAGCATAATTCCTGTATTATCTATCATCAATTTGTGGGAAGCGACTGGAAGAAAACTGCTCACAGAACTCATACTTAACCCAGGGAGATATACTATAGGATCCCCCCCACTGTTGCCAATTACATTCCACCTAATAGCTGCGTCCCATTCTTTTAGATATAATCTTTGCATAGCATACCTCCTAAAATAGGATTACAGTTTGTTTTAAAAATGCAAGGATTTTTGAAGATTGTATAAAAGCTATTGGGTCGCAAGAAAATAGATTTCTGGCGAAATTATTTTCATTACCTACGTCCATAAAAAAAGTTACAATCTAGATTTTGGTCACAAATGGGTCGTAAAAACTATTGATAGGTTGGCAACAACCATGAATTGTAACAACAAGAACGAGTGTTAAGAGTTGTTTTTGTTACGTTTTGTTAAGTACTATCAGATGAACGCAGGTTAGATCCCTATCGCCGGAGTCATTTAAAGGATTCATCCGTTAAGTTTTTAATTAAGTTAATTTCGTTTCATAAATTTTGAGTGTATTTTTCCTTTAAAGCAACGCGGAAAAAATGGATAAGAATTTGTAGCGAAGTAGGTATAAACACCATCTATTTCCTTACCGTTGCATTCATCAAGTGATCCACTTTTAGGAAGGTACTCAAAATCCTCTTCAAATCGTCCGTCATGAATCCCTCCGGGTGGAGTTGGACGTATTCCAGATTTCAATCTCCAAGATGATGTCATATCTTTGTTGTAAAATATTTTGAAACCATCTGGCGCATACCCCAATAATACATTTTCCTTATTTGTGTCTAAATTTCTTTTAATACCATGGTAGTGATATAGTCCGGTTTTATCTACATGTCCGTTATGTGAATCTATACCGAGACTTCGAGGGTCATGCATAGCCTGTTTTCTCCAGCCACTTGATGGATTTTTGCTAAACCCTCGCTTTGCGTTTTTATCGAAGTAGTCTGCGGTATAAGGGCGAATTGGAATGCCAGTGGTTGAAACCCCAACAGTCATCAATTCCCAGAACACAGTTTCAGCAAGTTTAGGAACGGATGGAAAGCAAAAGGTTAATGTTTGTGTTTTAAACTTATTTGGATTGCCTTTGTTTGGAAATTTTCCAATCTCATGTTCAGGAATTCCATTCGAAAATATACAAGTAATTTCTCCATTAATTTCAGCATGATTGAAATTTTCTTGGGCATTTGCAGATAAAGTGAAACAAAAAAAACTTAAAGATATGTATTTTACAATATTCAGAAATATATTAGCCATTTTAAAAAACTGACAGTTAGATTTTACGTAAGCGAAATAGAAAGCTTTAAAGTCGTATTGTATTAAACTTGCTAAAGAAAATAAATACCATCTAGTCATATGTTAGTAATATTATGAACTTTTTCTTCGCCTGTTGTGCAAATTTTATTTACTAGCTCTTGCACAGGCTGCCTTTGTGGTGGATGTGATATATATCTCAACTTCTTAGGAATTGGACCACAAAATTCCAATATATCGTCTCTTGAATTGCAGAATTTCACCACATTATTTCTCAAAACCAATAAATTTTTTGGTACTTCCAAAGGATGCCTTTATATAATTTCTTAATCTCGATAATTAGACATTATTCAAACAAAAGGTCCAGCATACTTTTCAAAACTAATGGGGTTGGAAAAGCTACAAAGGAAAGAAAGGAACGATTCAAGGTGATTTTAAAATACCAATGTATATGGCAATCTAATTGGAAGTATTGACATTTTAGGGAAACTTATCTCAAACTTGTATTCAGGTTAAATGATAATTTGTTATTTAAGAGCAATGTTGAATATTGATCCAGATAACTACGTGAGCGCTAAGATCTTCAAGCAAGATATCAAAGAGATTTTTCTGGGCACTTGGCAACTCTTGTGTCCAGTTTCTCGATTGGCTAAACGTGGTGACTATTATGCAGCTGAAATTTCGGGACAGAAGGTTTTTGCCATACAAACAAGTGGGGGGATAAGAGCATTTAAAAATGTATGCAGACATAGAGGGGCTCGATTGCTGCCAGAGGGATGCGGCCGTAGCTCGACCATTAGATGCCCCTATCATCAGTGGGTATGGGGTGAAAATGGCGAACTTTTGAACGTACCATGGTGGGGTAATGACCCAGGTTTTGACGGAAAAAAATTGTCACTTGATAAAATTTCTTATGAGATTTGGCGTGGCTTGTTGTTTGTATCTATTGAGCCCAGTACAACCTTAAGTGAACAGTTAGCAGGGGTGGTGCCTGAATTAGAAGGTGAGGATATTGATAGCTATCACTGGGTTTACGAAGAGAAACTTACTTTCGATTCAAATTGGAAGATTTATACGGACAACTTTGTAGAAGGGTATCATATTCCTGGCATACATCCGTCATTTTACAATGCAATAGAATTTGATAAATTTGAAACTCTCGCATTAGATGGATATGTTCGCATGACTGCGCCTCCCAGGAAAGGACTATTCTACCGTGGAAAATGGCTTTGGATGTGGCCGAATTGGACTTTGTCGTTATTTGAAGGAGGAATGAACACATCACGTATTAATCCCATTAGTCATAAGACCACAGAACTTATTTATAATTTTTTCTTTGCAGATTCTTCAAAATTCAATAAAGATGCGCGCAATAAAATAATTAAGGAAAACCTTGATGTGATACGCGAAGATTTTGAAGTGTGTATTGAAACTCATAAGAATTATGAGAGTGGTGGTTATAGGGCTGGCCCTTTGTCTCCAAGGCATGAGCAGGGCGTTGCCTACTTTCAAAAACGACTTATCGACAGTAGGGTAAAAAGTGAGGTTTAATTAAATATTTAAATTTATAAACTTTTAAAAATAATAGGTTATAAATTTTTCTTTATAAAACTTTAAAGACCCTTATTTCTACCAATTCCCAGATTTACGAAACCAGCGCGAAATTCTAGAGACCAAGCATCAGCGGCGATATGCTTTTCACTTCTATGACTTAGCGGAAGAAGTTTAGGTAGCTGTGACTCAACGACCCACCTATCTTCGTCATTTACGGTTGCTTGCCATTTTTGAAGTTCTTCCTTTGGAGTTTCTTTATCGTAATTTCTTGCTAAAGAAATAAAAATCCGAGAAGTCGTGGGGCTTTCAGGGCAAATGCTGTCGTAAATAGAAAGAGCTCTACCGTCAGGGCTGCTTATAAATAATTCTGATGAGAACGGATAAGTATATCTATAGCTGTAAATCTTAGGGATAATCTCACTTTTATCACTTAAATGATCTATTTTATCGACCTCATTATAATTAAAAATTCGATTGAAGCCGACCTCTGTTTTTTCTACTTTATATCGTTCTATTAATGGATCATTAGGATTGCCAAATGTACCCGCATGAATAAAAGATAAATGAGCGACATCGTTAAAATTCTCTGCATGTCTACCAGCCGAAGCATTCCAAAGCTCTGACTGACAATCTACTACAATAAAGTTGTTATCTTCTAAAGTTGGCCACTCCGGAAGTGGTTTTTTCGGTTTCCCACTTAAATTTATCCAAATAAGTCCATATCTCTCGCACCAGTTTACCATTTTTAATTTTATAGCCGCGCAGTTGTCAGCGTGTGGTTCGGAGGCTGGCACACGTTTACATTGTCCAGAATGATCATATTCCAGACCGTGATAAGGGCAAATAATACGTTCTCGCTCGATCCTTCCCTTTGATAACGGAGCTCCTCTATGCGGACAAATATCTACAGCGATTGAAATTGTTTTGATATTCGTTTGATAAATTACCAGGGGAACATCCAAAAGTTTTATAGGTAAAGGCTTATTTGTTAAATCGCTCAATCGGGCAACCGGATGCCAAAAAGCCGACAGTATTTTCCAAACTTCAGGATCGTAAGTTGAATTTTCAGGATACATTATTTGCATTGCACATCTTACAAACTATTGAATAAATTCTTTCGGACAGTTTTAATTTGTATACAAGTTGAGAAATAACGCTAAATATTTTTATATTTTTTGAGATTTTCAATCAAACATATTAATTTAAATCAATTCAATATGTTTTTAAGATAATTTACATTTTATAAGCGTAGTTTATCTTGATGCCTTGATTGCAATAAAGAGAGTGAAAAATGTCTCCTAATAGTACTCTTAGAGATTTTATAGAACGAATGCCAAAGGCAGAATTACATATTCATTTTGATTCTATTAATCCAGATGTTTTACTAAAGGCTGCCGCAAGAAATAAATTAACTTTACCCTACCAGACACTTGAAGAAGCACATAAATGGCATGATTTCAAAGACCTTGAAGAATTTTTAGGTAAATGGCTTCAGACGGTGGAGGTCATGCTTACAGAAGAAGATTATTTTGAGGCTGCTTATGACCTCGGTAAAGATATGGAGCGGCAAAATATTTTAAGAAGGGAAGCAATGTTTACATATCAAGCAGTTCATGCACACAGAGTTTCTCTCGAGGTAATGATGAATGGTTTGGCGGAAGCGCGAAAGGCTATAAAAAAGGATTTTGATCGTGATCTTTATTTTTTAGCGGATATCGATAGGACACAGTCTCCTGAAAGTGGAATGGATATGGTGAAATCAATTCTTCCTTATGCGGAAAGTGTAGGGATTATTGGCGTAGGTTTTGATTGTCAGGAGGTTGGGTACCCTGCAAAACCGCATAAAAAATCTTTCGAATTAGCCAGAGAAAATGGATTTTTTCTTTCGGCTCACTGCGGAGAGGAATATGCGTCAGGTCCAATTGCAGTATGGGATATAATTAAAAATATGAACCCTGACCGAATTGATCACGGAAATCAATCCATTCGTGATGCAAAGCTAGTCCAATATCTTGCAGAATCTCAAATTCCATTAACTTTGTGTCCCATGAGTAATGTAGGTATTAAAGTTTATAATGATATTTCAGAGCATCCAACGATTGCCTTGAGGGATCGAGGAGTTTTTGTGACAGTTAACTCTGACGATCCTCCTTTTATGAAAAACGACTTAGTGGATAATTTTTGTAAACTGGCAGAAAGCTTCAAACTTTCCCGTACGGATCTTTGTGATTTTGCACGTAATAGTTTCCTAGCTTCATATGCTACATCTGAACAAAAGAAGCAGTATTTAAAACTACTTGACGATTGGATTGAGTCAGAAGTTTAAATTGGATGATAAAAACCTTTGGACTCGATCAGTGTAAAGCTTTTCCCCAATTTCTGCCTAGCCATAGGCAAATTATAGTTTCATGAGTGTAAAGCTCTGTGTGTAACCTCTTTAAAAGAAACTGTGTTTACAACCGATTAATTGTAGTTGCTGAAACCACTTTTTAAAAGCAGCATGGAATTTTTATTTAATTTTTATATCTATCCGTAGACCTTGGTATTGTACAAGTCGGTCTCAATACAAGACCGTACAGTCACATTATTGTCTCCAGAATAATCAATGCAATGAAAATGGTATTCAGAAAAGTTGATGAATTTTCTTCAATTTACTCTGTTGTATAGTATTTTAAAAAATACTTTTAATTACCCATTCATTAGGGCCTGATTATTTTATACGATCATTTATTTTGAGGAATAACTGTCCTAGTTTAATTTAAATCAATAATAGTATACTCTTGGTCATTTCTAAAATTTAATCTTTCTAAGATGCTAGCATGATATTCATTCAAACTTTAAAGACGACAAAGGTATCAGTAAAGTTTTGTATTAGGGAGAAAGACATGATTAAAATAAAGGAATTTTTTAAATTAATAGTTCTTGGAAGTGTAGTAACGTTCGTTCTTGGTTTGATGCATATCTTGCACGCAGCCAATACCAAAGATGTAAACATAGCCATTATATTATGCTGTGGAGTGGAATCTCCATGGGATGCTACAATGGTTGAAAGTATGGAAAGAGTTAAGCAGGCAAAGCCACACGGGCTTAATATAACCTATGAATATACGGAGCCTATTTATGGCGATGCCGTAATGGATGCAATGACATTATTTGCAGAGTCAGGCGACTATGACATTATAATTTGTCATATGACTTGTTCGGATATGGTTCAAAGGATAAATAAAGATTATCCGGATGTTGCATTCGTGTCAGTTGGATCTGGTAATTCCAGTAAGGGTGGAAACGAATATTGGATTTATAAGCGAGTCCATGAAGCTGCCTATGCCCTTGGTGTTTTAGCTGGACACATGACGGAATCAGGTGTTCTTGGTGTAGTAGGAACATTTCCGGCGGATGATGTGAATGATGAAATAAATGCCTATTTCGCAGGAGCACGGACAGTGAAACCGGATCTTATTCAGAAAGTATCGTTTATTGAAAGTTGGTACGACCCTGGAAAAGCAGCTGAGATGACCTCCGCTCAAATTTCAATGGGTGCGGATATGATATTTACTTTGGCAAGTAATTTTGCTGCGTGCGAAGAAAATAATTTATTGTGCTTCGGGAATTTTGCTGACGAAAGTCATTATTCCCCTTCTACGCATTTAAGTGCTCCTATAGCTATTTGGGATAGGGATATAACCCGCATCATTGATGGCTGGTTTGATTATAAGGAAAATGGTGTGCCGCAGAATGGTAATACTGAGATGATGTGGACGTCTATGAAAGATGGAGGTGCAGTTGTGGCTCCTTTTCATGGTCTTGCTGATAGAATTCCCGCAAACATCAGGAAAATTTTCGATAATACAGTAAATGATATTATGTCAGGAGATTTGGTTGTAGAGTTAGATGTTTCAGAACCAAAATCTGATTAAGTAAACATTTCTCCCCATTATTTTGTTTGATAATGGGGAGAAATAGACATATTCTCAGTTTTTATGTCGGGCCAAGCCTTATTAGAAACGAAAATGCTAACGAAGCACTTCCCGGGGGTTGTTGCTAACGAAGGCATTAACTTCGTTCTTGAAGAGGGAGAGGTGCACTGTCTGTTTGGCGAGAATGGTGCAGGTAAGTCAACTCTATGTTCCTGTCTTTTTGGATATTATAGACCAGACGGTGGTAGCATTGAATTTAAGGGTGAACCAGTTAAATTTCGATCGCCGCGTGATTCTATCAGGTATGGAATTGGTATGGTTCATCAACACTTTGTATTGGTCGATGAATTTACGGTATTAGAAAACATTATAGTGGGAACCAATACAGAAAAATGGAGTTTAGATTTAGAAGCTTCTGAAAATCAACTTAAAAATATTTGTGATGAATACGGAATAGATCTGAAATTTAATTCTTTGGTTCGAGACCTCTCTGTCGGTGAACAGCAGTGGGTAGAAATTCTTAAGTCCTTATATTTAAAAGTAGAAATCTTAATTTTAGATGAGCCAACAGCAGTTTTAACTCCGGAGGAATCAAATAAACTATTTAAAATCATGCACAAGATGGGTCAGAATGGTATCTCAATAATTTTTATAAGCCATAAGATTTCAGAAGTTATGCTTGCTGACAGAGTTAGTGTCATGAGTAAAGGCAGATTAATTGATACCGTTTTTCCGAGAGAAACAACTCCACAAGAATTAACAAATTTAATGATCGGGAGAGAAGTAAAATTAAGGGTTATTGAAGAAAATGATAATGAATACGATAGATCTTATCCAATATTATCCATCAATAACTTAAAATATAAAAATAAATACGGTAAATTTGCATTAAATGATATTAGTCTTAACCTTTATTCAGGAGAAATATTAGGTCTCGCAGGCGTTTCAGGAAATGGACAAAAGGAATTATTTGAATCCCTTTCAGGAAATTTAAACCCTGACAGTGGCACAATTTCTTATGAGGGTAAGGAAATTCAAGGAAGGTCTTCTCGGGTTTTTATGGATTTAGGTATTGGATTGATACCAGATGACCGTTATAGAGAGGGTTTAGTGTCGGATTTTGATATTTCTGAAAATATCATACTAGGGTGGCAAAGACTTAACGACTATACGAAAGGATTTTTTCTTAATCGCAATAATATTAAACGCTTAGCAGAAGATCTGATTAAGAAATTCAATATTATGACCCCATCTTCTACTGTACCAGTAAGCCATCTTTCGGGAGGCAATGCTCAAAAAGTCATCTTGGCGAGAGAACTTAACCACTCCAATAAAATTTTGTTAGCAAACCAACCAACGCGTGGATTGGATTTGGGTGTGATTGAGTATGTTTATAATCAAATTAAATTAAAACGTGACGAAGGTTTTGCAGTACTTCTGGCGTCAGAAGAATTAGAAGATTTGATTAACCTTTGTGATCGAATTGCAATAATAAGTGATGGTGAGATCAAGGGTATTGTGGAAGCTAAATCTACAAGCATTCAAGATATAGGGTTGTTGATGGCAGGTCAATCGGAGACATCAGCATGATTAGTCTAGAGAAACGTCTTGAGTCAAATATTTCTTGGGTTCTTTTTGTTTATTCTTTGGCTTGTATAGTTGGTTTTATATTTACAGCTTTTTTACTTTGGTCCAGTGGGACTGATATTCCAAAGGCTTTTTTTGCTTTGTACAAGGGTTCATTAAGTAGCAAGAAAGCTATTTTTTCTTCTTTGAATTATGCAACTCCGCTCATTTTAACTGGATTGGCCACAGTTGTAGCGTTTAGGGCTCAAATATGGAGTATTGGACAGGAAGGGCAGGTCTATGCTGGAGCAATGTCAGCCTATTTTGCTTCTCTGATGTTTTATGGTGCTCCTCTATGGATTCATCTACTTCTAGTAATAGCTTTTGGTGCATTAGGAGGGGCTCTCTTAGGAGTTCTATCTGCAGTGCTAAAGAATAAATTTCATGTAAACGAAGTTATTTCAACAGTAATGATAAACTACATAATTATATTTTTTCTATCGTATATGGTTGGAGGTGGGCCATGGACCGAAATTAGTGACGTGAACACCACAGTGTATCAACAATCTGATCCGGTAGCTGATTATTCGAAATTACCTTACCTTTTTGGTAGCACTAAACTTCATTTAGGATTTTTGTTGGCTATTTTAAGTGCAGTGGCCTGCCATTTTTTAATTTATTCGACGCCGTTTGGGTACGAAATTAGAGCAATGGGTCATAATCCGGTTGCATTAGGTCATCGTGGAACAAATACTCATAAAACATTGTTATATATACTGATTTTAAGCGGTGCAATTGCCGGTTTGGCGGGAGTTACTGAAATTTTTGGGACTTCCCACAGGCTAAAGAGTGAGGCACTATATGGTTTAGGATATACAGGAATAATTGTTGGAATGATAGGTGGATTAACTCCTTTAGGAACTATAATTGCGGGAATTATTTTTGGTGGCTTGGCTAGCGGGGCCTTATACATGAAGGTATTGGCAAAAGTACCAGCTGCATTAGTGCCTACAATTGAAGGAATGTTCTTATTGTTTTTCTTGTGTGCTGGTGTAGCTGCTCGTTATAAAATTGTCGTGACAGGTAAAGATGTCTGAATTATTTCAAGAGGCCGTAATAATTAGTATTCTTGCGGGAACATTACGCATTATGACTCCTATCTTATTTGCTGCAATTGGTGAATTAGTTACTCAGCGAGCTGGTATTTGGAATATGGGTGTTGAAGGTACCATGATTATGGGTGCTTTTGTTTCATATGTGGTGGCTACACAAAGTGATTCCTTGCCACTCGCAATCTTATCGGGAATACTTTCAGGAATGGTTATGGGACTCATTATTGGATTTATGACTTCCACATTGAGGGTAGACCATTTTATTACAGGATTGGGGCTTAACTTATTAGTTGGTGGATTAACATTTTTTTGGTTTCGAATTTATGTAAAAGGCGGTCATCCCCCAACTTTTACTGGTCTTGAAAATTTTTCGATTCCAATTTTAGCTAGCATTCCAATTCTTGGAGAGGTCTTTTTTAACCAGAAGCCCTTGACCTATATTGCAATTTTATCCGTTCCAGTAGTTTCATATTTTTTATATAGAACCCGTTGGGGTTTAGAAATTAGATGCTTAGGAGAAAATCCGAAAGCTATTGATATTAAGGGCTTAAGCGTGGCTCTACGCCAATATATAGCTATTATCATCGGCAGTGGCATGACTGGCTTGGGTGGTGCATTCTTAATGTTAGGCTTCTCAGATCGTTTTCAACCTGATCTTACTGCTGGAAAAGGTTGGCTTGCAATTGTGGCTATTATTGCAGGAAAGTGGCTTCCAAAAGGGGTATTTGCTGCTGTTTTAGTCTTTGCATTCTTAGAAAGTGTTGCCGTACATGTACAAATAATTGATGCTGATATTCCTTACCAGATATTTTTCGCACTTCCTTATTTAGCTTCAATTATTCTACTGATACTCTTGAGGCGAAAAACTAATCAACCTGCTAGGCTTGGTGTTCCTTACTTCAGGTAAATATTTTCTGGACACTCAAGAAGCAGGAATAGCACCATAAGTAATTGATTTATTTGTCAGCCACCGTCTATATATTATTGACACTTTATCTGATTTGATTGGCGTTTCTGCCCTTGGTGCCAGTGGCAACTTTTTTGGTATCTGATTTTCTAAGATTGGCTTATCTTGCATGAATATAACCTGCATAAACCAGCGTACATCTTTTCTTGTCGTCTCATCTGGAAGGAAGCATAGGTAAGAGTGTACAATACAATTTTCTTCATTAATTGGCTGTATAAACAAAACAATATAGTCCCATTGATTTGGAAAAATTGGATTTGCTTTGTATAAGGCAACAACATAAGGTCTATATACTCGCCACTCATACGCCACCATTGCCTCTTCTCTTGCCGCGGGCGAAGCATTTGGTTGGTATAGATTAACGCCTGTTACAACTATTTCGTCATTAATTATATCCACATTATAGTCCATAATTTCAGTATGTGGCTGTTCTCCCAAGTAACCTGGGTGTACAAATGCTAAATGGCTTTGATCCAAAAAATTTTCGACGACTCTTAAACCTGAAACATTTACTTGAGTGGCGCCCCCACTAATAATGTGTCGCTTATCATCTGAGGCTTCAGGTATATCAATAATATTTTGCTTTGCTTGTCCTAAGCATGTCCAAATGAATCCGTATTTTAGTTTAAGTGGCAACAACTTATCTTTTTGAAAAATTTGTATATTTCCATTATTTGTTAGGACAATTTTGATATTTGTGCCAAATAGAACGGTGGATATTGTTTTTTTTATGCTGAGTTGATCTACTTCAGCCACCACATACCAATCATTTAATAAAGATTTATCTAGACAGAAAATCTCCATTATGTGGAACGCTTAGAATCATAAAATGGAAAGGAGCAAATTGATGCTGATATTAAGTTATTATCATCCCATTGTAATTGAATTTTATTTTCCTTGTCTGTGACTTCTAGGTCAAGGTGTCCGAAACCAATTACTTTCTTAAGTGTGGGCGACCAAACGATGCTTGTTACGAAACCTATCTCTTTGTTAATTTGGTACGCACGTACAGGATACCATTTTACTTTTTTAAATTCTCTTGGTTCTGAGTTTGGTAAGTCTTGCCAATCGATATCAAGACCAACTAATTGCTTGCAACCACGTGCTTTATCCAAAGCGGTTAATTTGTCATAACCAATAAATTTACCAGAAGAAAAATCGATAAAGTGGCCCATGTTCAACTCATAAGGATTGGCAACAAATTCAGATGATGCGAAAATTCCTGCACCTGCCATTTCTTCCCTCGGACCAGCACCAGTATAATCGTAACCTGGAATTATAAGACCTGCTTCTACTCTTGCAATATCTAGTGCCAATGATCCAGCGGGCTGAATATCAAATTCCTTTCCTGCCTTTTCTACTATTTTCCATATTTTTGGACCTATCTCTCTAGGCACCCAAATTTCGTAACCGTGTTCACCAGAAAAACCTTGGCGCATAACTAAGATATCATGATTTTCAAACCGCACTCTTTGGCATCTGGAAAAGACTAAATCCTGTACTTGGCCTTTAGTTGCAATTTCTATGGTTTTCTTTGATTTAGGCCCTTGAACGGTTAAAATGCCGAAATTATCGGTTTCATCAGTTATCGTGACATCGAAGCCAATAGCATTAGAAGTCCACCAATTTAAACCAGGATCAGAAGAAACAAAAAAAGATGTATCACTTTCACATATGATTAAACCGTCGCCTACAGTTAGCCCGTCTTCGTTACACCAAGGCGAAAAATATGCCTGATTGTTTTCCATTCTGTTTAAATTTCGTGGTATCATGTGATTTAGATATTTTTTTGCATCTTTCCCCGAAACTTTATATTTTGCCAAGGGAGACATGTCACCCATTCCAACTTTAGTTCTGATAGCGTTTAATTCACTCTCTGTGCTTGTATACGCCTCAACAACCATATAATTACCCCATCGCATCCATAGAGCATTTTGATTTAATTTTGATGTTATTTCAAGAAAGGGAGTTCCTAAGAAAACAGCTCTTCCTTTATCAGTGAAATTGACACCACTTTCGAATACAGTTTCTTCCATTTAAAATCCATTTGATAGGTATAATGTTCAAATATACACATTATTTTTATTCCAAAAGTTAACTCAAATTAAATAATCGTTATCTTAGATTCATTTAGTAAAGTAATTTTTAGTTTTTTATTTTTTAGAAATGAGAAATTACTCTAAAAATACACCCATTCTAATAGAAGTTAAGGTAGTACTTATGAATAGTGATAATAAGGAAAATATTTTGCAGAATGGCTATTTAAGGGGAACGCCATTTCATATCTCAAGTTCAAAGGACGTAGCCTCAGGCTTCTGGTACGGATGGGGGCAGTTTGCAGTTCCTGATGTTTATTCCTCATTGCATCAAGAATTAAATGCAATCAGGAATTCTGTTGCAGTAATAGATATGTCGCCATTATCAAAAATGGTAATTTCAGGTCCTGATTCGGCAAAGTTGCTCGATAAATTAATGACTAGAAATATCTCTAAATTGCCTCTTGGACGTTGCATCTATACACCTTGGTGCAACGAGGATGGTATGCTGATCGGAGATGGGTTAATCTTTAGATTATCTCTGGATGAATATTTGGTGGCTGGTGAGAACAGTGTTTTGTGGTTTCAAAGTCATATAAAAGATATGAATGCTGAAGTCATCAACAAAACATACGATTATGGCGTTCTGTCGGTGCAAGGTCCTTGTTCTGAAGAGGTTATTTCGGCGGCAGTCGAAGAAGAATGGAAAGCGATTAATTTTTCTAGACTAGCTTTTCATAAAATTTCTGGAATTGATGTTTTTGTTGCTCGACAAGGTTTTACAGGTGAAAAGGGATACGAGATTTGGACACCTAGCTTTGGAGGGGATAGGGTTAGGGAAAAAATTCTTGAGGCGGGTAAGAGTTTTGGGGCAATCCCAGCTGGGGAATATGCGGTTGATATAGCAAGAATTGAAGCTGGATTGATTTTGGTATCAGCAGATTATACGGGTGCAGGTCCAGACAAAGGAGATGCAAATATTACTGTAGACAAGAGTTTAATGATCTCCCCTATTGAAGCTGGCTTAGAGAGGTTAATAGAGTATGACAATAGAGATTTTATTGGTAAAAATGTACTAAAGAAGCTTCAAGAATTAAAAGTAAAAAAACGATTTTTGGGACTGCATATAGATCTTAGGGATATTATTGATATTTATGTAGAGGCGAAGAGGCCTGACGAAATGCTCTCTCGGGTTTATTGGGGTTCAACAAAGGTTTTTTCTGAGGAAAAAGTTGTTGG
>CACAMI010000019.1 GCA_902533625.1 uncultured Alphaproteobacteria bacterium
CCAGTTTTAACCGCAAACATGAATTTATCTAAAGCCGGATTTGAATTAATATCCGCAACAAATTGGCCTAAAGGCTCACCATCAGCATCAACAAGCTGAAGACGCGGAATAACCTTCTGACTAATTATCTCATCGTTTTCATCCCTTTCAATATCTATCTCAATAAGCTTACGCCCAACGAGATATTCTTTTAATGAATCAGAACCATCGTCACCCGGACGTGTTAGATAAACAAGAAAAGCACCTACTTTATCCCCACCACCTGTGGTTGCACTTAGCTTATCCGAAAGATTTACATTCACATCTTCGACACCGGCAGGTATCTCATATGTTGGTGCGGTATAATTTTGAGCAGTTGGATCAATAGCATTGTCATCTTCATCTTTTAGAGTTGGCGCATCAGCAACAGATTTAATATTTAAAGTGATTTTTCCGTTTCCGGGAGGAAAAGATACCGTCCTGGAAATGTCTCCGTCTGACGTTGTGACCTGAATTTTTATGTTGTCAAATTTTCCGTAAAGATCAGTAGCAGGACTATATTCAAGTATTGATTTAATTTCTACAGAACCTTGGGTACTTCCGGCTGTATGACCAAAATTCGAACCAGGAATAGTATAGGTCGTTGAGTTTGGTTCAACTGGAGAACCTTCAGACTGCCCCCCTATCTTTAGCTGGAGTGAACCATTCGCTGGTAGACCTGTAATAACAACATTATCAAGCGATTCACCGCCATCAGGAAGTTCAATACTAATAGGTATTTTTATTGGTATTCGATTATTGTTGCTGTCTACCTGATCTTCTAATATTTCTGATCCATCTGGATTTTTCCCAATAAATCTCGGTGCACGAATAAAGGTTTCATCCGCGACAGGTGTAACGACGAAACTAACTACGGAAGCAGGAGAGGTTGTAGATTTTGTGACAATAGAAGATACACCATTTTCGTTTGTAACTTCAACAGATTTTGTAGACGTGACATAAACAGATAAAGGGAATTCCCCCGAGATATTTTCACCTGCCTGTACCGAAATTGTAGTTGTAGCCTCACCGGGGGGCACCAAAATATACCAATCACCTGATTCAGCATCTCTGGCACCTTTACTTAACGTTCCTGTTGCCGGAACACCTGAAACGGTCATGAGCCAACTTTCATCGGAAGGTTTTGTTGAAGCATATTTCACAGCTAGATTTGCACCGACCCTTACCCCGGTAGCGTCCGTCTGGTCTTCCGTGATGGAGCTTAAGGAAACCTCAAATGACGGTGCATCAGGCGCATCAGCGTCACTTGAGTTTTCTACAGGGAGATAGGAAAAATCAACTTCCTTTAACTCAAGAAGATCTCCCGATTTCTTTTCAACGCTCGTATAACGTAGAAATTGCTGACCTTCATCACGGCTTTGATATAATGTGTCGTTTTCCGCATCAAATCGAAGGGCACCCCTTAACATATCATTATAGTAAAAGTCATCCTCCGTTTTTGCCTGCCCCTCTATATAAAAGACATAATCTTTAAATTGCTTCTGACCATTAGGCAAAGCATTGACCACAGCACTTATATCTGTGAGATCTACATCACTATCTAAAGCACTAATACCCGCTGCTCCATGGGTTGTAACCTCGTTGCCGTTCTGGTCCTCTTTATAAATAAACCCAATCTTTAATTGTAAGTTTGAAAGCGCAGAATCTGCCGAGTCCAAAAGCTTCACGCCGGATATAAAATTTACCGGTCCGAGATAGACTTTATCTAATATATCTGGAGAAAAATCCGAAAGAGATCCAAGGATCTTGTCTGAAGAACTGTTAGAAAGGGTTGGAACTTCATACATATATGAGGTATTGAGATGGATTTTTTTAATAATATTGAGTGCTGTTAACTCGGAATTATCTATAACACCGCGAGTACTACTATCCTTCCATAAACGGAGATCACTAAGTTCTGCACCCTCAAGGACTTGATCATCATTGCTATCTAGACTTGCAAGAGCAGCAAAACCACTTCCCGCAGAAACTGCAGAATCCCCTTCTCCAATTTGATAAAATTCAGTTAGCAATTCATAAGTTGTCTCGTCTCCTACCGTAGTCCCCTTGACAAGAAAATAATCGTTACTGGAAGACGCATCTATCCAAGAAGACTGTATGCTTGCTGGACTCCCATCTGCATTTAACGGAAACATTCCGCTACTGGCACTGACACCAATTCCCTCAGAGGTAATTTCTACAGAATTTGCTCCATCTGCTGCAACTGAAATAAAATCAACGCCATCTCCACCAAGATCAAGAATTAAAGGGTCAAACCGCTGCGCATCAACCTTAAACTTTATCGTAAAGGTATCGGTTGCAGCCGTAGTTGAGCCTGTCGGATCAACAGCCATGGCGGAAAAAGTTATTGTAGGAAGACCTGCATCATCAGCCGTAAATGTATCACCATCTTTCTTTCGAATAACACCGGTTGAGCTATCGTAACTAAACCCAGTATCAGGGTTTCCGGCAAGCTGTGCATCGGGAACAATCATAACTAAATTTTCTATCTCGCTCTGATCAAAAACCCAAATACCAGCAGTCGCCCCCTGAGCACCGACAGCTTGTCCTGTCGTATCATTGACAAAATACGCCCCTTTTAGAACACCCTGCATTAAAACAGATACGGAATCGTCAGCTGACCCCTTAGTTACAGAAAGTGTTGTGTCCGGATCCCACGTTAAATCTCCTGTTTTCTCTTTAAATAAAACACCTCCTCCCGAAGACGCAGACGCTGTCCAATCTCCAACACCTCCATCACCTATAATATAATCTGGGGAACTCAGGTCTCCATAGGGTGTATCACCGCTTTTTACTATCGGCTGCTGCGCGACCTGAAACACCTGAACCTCAATATCTCCGGTAGTCGTCGCAGTATCGCTGCCATCAACCGATATTCCGTTAGCCAAAATATTAAAAGTTCCTACTTTATTTACTTCGGGAACAAGATACAGATCAGCCAGCGCAGAGCTTAAATCATCGTATCCGTTGGCAGTGGCGATTGCATTAGTAAGCGTGTAAACATCATTCGCCTCAGAATAAGCTTCGGAAACACTCTGAAGGTTTATTGCTGTATCAGATTTCCCAAGATAAATTTTCGAATTTGCAAAATCTACACCAGAGCTAATATCCGCCCCACTACTGTTTTTAAGGCCATTTATTTGAAGCGTTACAGAAAGTACATCCGCTATTCCACCGGAAATCGACGCGTCTATTTTTACGCTTGGTGGCGTATAGGCAGACAAATCTATATTGTCGCCACTCATTGAAGATGACGTCACCTGAAGACCAGATGTATTTGTAATTGTTAATGTCGGCTCTTCAGCTTTGGGATTAACTGTTCTTTGAAAAGTAACGGTATTTGATCCTACGGTTCCTAAACCCGATTCTTGAGAATATCCCTCAACTGTAAGGCTGAAAGTGCCATTATAATCATCGGGAAGAAATAATCGCAAAGAGTCGGAGACATGGTAGTACCCATCTTGATGGACATTTCCGGACTCTACGGCATTGACCGTATAGCTTCCATCTCCGTTATTTACAACACTATCATTATCGGTATCCGTACTTTGAAGATAGGCACCCGAGATAGCATCAAAACCTGAAATCTTTATTGCCGTTACAGTTTCGGTCGTTCCCACTTTATCGCCCAAGGTAACACGAAAATATTTTCCGTTTGTACCATCATAAAATGCCATACCGCCTGCATCTTCATTGATTGCTCCAGGTGATGCTGTTGTAATAGTTGATGCATCAGACACAGGTGCAACTGTTACACTTACAGATCCAGTGACAGCCGAACTATCAATTTCAGTGCCCGACTTTTCTGTTACAGAAACATTGAGAGAAATTGCTCCCGAATAATCATTTGGTGGTGAAATAGCGAGGTTCGCAAGGTTTGCCTCAGCTAAAGTATAAGTATATGTTGTAACAGCAGGGCTACCACTTGTCACCGTTGTTATCGTTCCAACACCCTGATCAGCAAAAGACTCATAATCTTCATCACCATCTTTCGTACCAAGCGTAGCTCCAGCCGGAACACCACTAATCTCTATCGTTAACACACCGTCGTCATCCGCTTTTGTGGGCGAGATATTAATTGCCACAACAGTATCTTCTGTCGTTGAGATGTTACTCGTATCAACTTCAGCGCTTTCAGATTGTGCCAGAAGTGTAAACGACAAGGATGATGGTGAAGATTGAAGTGTGGATGCGGATTCATCCTGAGCTATAGCTGTAACATTTAACTTAAGCTCCCCATTATGATCAGTAGGAGGTACAATCACCAACCCGGGCGGCAATACATAATTCCCCGTAGGATTACCACTCCCATCCACCTCAGCCTCAGCAGAAATAGAAAAACTACCACTACCCTGATTAGTTATCTTATTCGATATAGATGCGAAATCTTCATTGTCGATATCATCATAAAGTGCCGAGTAATGCGCTACATAAGCCGTTGTCAGGGCATTATTACTCCCATCCACAATCGAGATGTTAATCTGTGTAATAGTCTCAGGCGTACCAACTATATCACCAGGCGTTGCCACAATAAGAGACTGCAATCCAGAAAGATAATTACCCTGATTAGAAGCCGCAATAAGATCAGTTAATGTCCCATTAAAAAGCGGTACCGCCTGATCTTCTACAATATGATCACCTGTGATCGCAGAAGAAACAGCATTGCCACTACTATCCTTAAAGGCAAGCGTCGCATTATCAGAAACCTCGGCCACCGTAACAGAAAACGTCTGCACCACAGGACTACTCGGCGTTGCATCACCCTCCTGCTCCGTCACAGAAACCGTAATATTAAATTCCTGAGAGTCATTCGCTGCAAGCTTAACAGCCAGATCGTTGCCGTCTTCGTCAGCTAAATCCACCTGACTATCGACAAGCGTATAGGTTCCATTACTGTTGGGTGTAAATGCTGTCCAAGTTGGGTTATCGGCATCTGTAGTATCATACAACCCAAGAATAGATCCCTCCGGAATACCAGAAATAGTCGTAGCAAGCTTACCCGCAGGACTGGCCTTATCCACCATAACCGCCAATGCCACATACCCATCTTCCGTCCCCGTTGCATTAGGCGCATTCACCGCAGAAGGCGGCTCAGAAAGCGGCGCAACATAAATCTTTAAAACAGAATTATCCGTTGAAGAATTCGACTCAACCGTTGCTGACAATGCGCCATCACGGCTCACCGCCGTAATCGGAAGCTTCAAAACACCATTGCCCAAAGTTGTATCAATAAGAGCCGCATCATCGGCCGCCAGAGAAATAACACTATTATAATCCTGCGGCAAATGAAGACTGAGGCCCCTTGGAAGAGTATATGTTCCAGCAGAAGCATCTATCGGAATTGCTGTAACCGAATAAATTCCACCACCAATATTCGCTGCAGAAGCACCATCTGGATTGGCACTACTTAATGCCAGATAAGACCCCTCTGGATACGCAGATAAGTTAATCCGAAAGGAGGCAATTTCTTCCGGAGTTCCGACTAAATCTTGAACGGTCGCTATAACTGTCGGTGTTGTCCCATCATCAGCCCTATCGATTAAAATACCACCACTCTGATCTTCAAGCGCATGAAGTGTTGCAGTAATTGAAGCATCATCAGGATTAGCACTCGTAGAAGGTACAGCTACAACTGGCGCATCAGAAACAGCAGAAACCGTTACTGTGAATTCATCTGTCGTTGGAGCACTTGCCTGTTGCCCCGGTACCTGCTCTGTTACACTAAGACTTAATGGAAAGGAGCCCGAATAATCATTTGGTGGTGAAATAGCGAGGTTCGCAAGGTTTGCCTCAGCTAAAGTATAAGTATATGTTGTAACAGCAGGGCTACCACTTGTCACCGTTGTTATCGTTCCAACACCCTGATCAGCAAAAGACTCATAATCTTCATCACCATCTTTCGTACCAAGCGTAGCTCCAGCCGGAACACCACTAATCTCTATCGTTAACACACCGTCGTCATCCGCTTTTGTGGGCGAGATATTAATTGCCACAACAGTATCTTCTGTCGTTGAGATGTTACTCGTATCAACTTCAGCGCTTTCAGATTGTGCCAGAAGTGTAAACGACAAGGATGATGGTGAAGATTGAAGTGTGGATGCGGATTCATCCTGAGCTATAGCTGTAACATTTAACTTAAGCTCCCCATTATGATCAGTAGGAGGTACAATCACCAACCCGGGCGGCAATACATAATTCCCCGTAGGATTACCACTCCCATCCACCTCAGCCTCAGCAGAAATAGAAAAACTACCACTACCCTGATTAGTTATCTTATTCGATATAGATGCGAAATCTTCATTGTCGATATCATCATAAAGTGCCGAGTAATGCGCTACATAAGCCGTTGTCAGGGCATTATTACTCCCATCCACAATCGAGATGTTAATCTGTGTAATAGTCTCAGGCGTACCAACTATATCACCAGGCGTTGCCACAATAAGAGACTGCAATCCAGAAAGATAATTACCCTGATTAGAAGCCGCAATAAGATCAGTTAATGTCCCATTAAAAAGCGGTACCGCCTGATCTTCTACAATATGATCACCTGTGATCGCAGAAGAAACAGCATTGCCACTACTATCCTTAAAGGCAAGCGTCGCATTATCAGAAACCTCGGCCACCGTAACAGAAAACGTCTGCACCACAGGACTACTCGGCGTTGCATCACCCTCCTGCTCCGTCACAGAAACCGTAATATTAAATTCCTGAGAGTCATTCGCTGCAAGCTTAACAGCCAGATCGTTGCCGTCTTCGTCAGCTAAATCCACCTGACTATCGACAAGCGTATAGGTTCCATTACTGTTGGGTGTAAATGCTGTCCAAGTTGGGTTATCGGCATCTGTAGTATCATACAACCCAAGAATAGATCCCTCCGGAATACCAGAAATAGTCGTAGCAAGCTTACCCGCAGGACTGGCCTTATCCACCATAACCGCCAATGCCACATACCCATCTTCCGTCCCCGTTGCATTAGGCGCATTCACCGCAGAAGGCGGCTCAGAAAGCGGCGCAACATAAATCTTTAAAACAGAATTATCCGTTGAAGAATTCGACTCAACCGTTGCAGTCGAAGCGGACCCATCACGGCTCACCGCCGTAATCGGAAGCTTCAAAACACCATTGCCCAAAGTTGTATCAATAAGAGCCGCATTATACGTCGAATTTCCCGCGTCCGCAGCAATAACACTATTAAAATCCTTAGGTAAAATCAGGCGTAAACCTGTTGGAAGTGCATACGTTCCAGCAGATGCATCTATCGGAACCGCATTAACGGTATAAACACCCAACACCCCGCTCTGTGAGGTTCCGTTCAATTCAAGGTTCGAACCATCCGGGTATTGGGATAAGTCAATTCGAAACGACGTTATAACTTCTGGCGCACCCACCAAATCTTGAACGGTCGCGATGACTGTCGGGGTTGAGCCATCATCAGCATACCCAATCAAAATACCACCACTCTGATCTTCAAGTGCGTGATTAGTTGCCGTAATTGAAGCATCATCAGGATTAGCACTCGTAGACGGTTCATTTACAACCGGTGCGTCAGAAACGGGAGCAACCGTGACCGTAAAATCTGATGTTGCATAGCCACTTGGTTCAGACCCAGAACCCTCATCAAGAGCCCGGGCCTTCAGTCTGAAAGTATCCACGGTATCGTCTGAGGCCCTATAGCTCGAATAATTCTCCTGAACCCTCAATTCAAGAGTTGAAACATTAACTTCTGCAGTATTAATTGCAAAGAAATTCGAGGAGTTTCGCGCTATTTCAACAGTTGATCCATCAGCTAGGGATGTGCCAAATAGAGTGTAAAACTCGGAAACAGCAGCATCGCTATTGTCACTGCCAACCATAGTGAGATACACTTCTTGCTCTTGCCCTTCCGGAGTTGCAACACCAAGACCGAGTGCAATACCAGAAGTAATATTTTGGTCTTCATTTGCTGTTTGATTTGCCGTTGTTAGGGTGGGAGGATCAAGTACATTAATAAAAACAATGCCATAATCTTGGGTTGCAGATTGAGCCACCGAAGATGACCCTGCCTCAGAACTGGAAGCATAAACCTGAAGCAACAATGTTCCATGGAAATCTGTTTGAGGGACGACCTTAAAATTTGCAAGATCAGATGCTGTAAATGTATAGAGGCCATCGGCACTTGTCGTCGCACCCTGAATTTGATGACTACCCTCTGTAATAATCCTCACATTAAGCCTAAGAGTTTCACTTTCATCAGTATCTGGAGAGGATAATGAAAAAATACTCGACCCCCCTTCATCTAGCATAGATAGTGTCTCATTCTTTAATCCACTAGGCGCAGTACTTATAGCAAAAGAAGGCGTATCAGCTACAGGGTCAACAGTAATTGTAAAAGTCTTCGCACCACTACTAGAAACCGAGGAACCAAATAATTCTGACGAAAATGCTTCATAATTGATCGTTACATCACCACTAAAATGCGCATTAGGGGTGAAATTTATTGCGTCAAACTCGTTAGCTTGAAATCTAATTTTATCCCCGGCGATGGCTGTCCCGCCGGAAATCGTACCTTCTGATGGACTGGCGATTTCAATAAAATAGATTTCAGAACCGTCATCATCTCCTGAGCTTACATCAAAATCAAGAATTCCCGTGGTATCCTCATTGATTTTCCTATTTGAAATCAGTGCTCCTTCCGAATTTTCCAACACTACTGACGCGGTTGGAGCATCAGCATCAGACGTTACAATGACTTCAACAGAATTACTTGAGCCCGAAGCTGCTACGTCAAATGCATTCACAGAAACTATCGCCTTTAGAGTAAACCCTTCTAGTTCTCCGTCGGAGCCTGATATTATCGATGCAGAGTGTTCAGGCATTCTGATTTCCAAAGCCTCATTTTGAAGCTTAGCTAACTCGGAGTTATCAAACCCTGAAAAAACATAAGATCCATTAGCCAACCGGACAAGATCTGCGTCCCCATCAAGATCTATCATCTTATTTCCAGTGGAGTTTTCGGTCCTAACTGTTAGAGCGGCTGGAGGCAAGTAGCCTGATACCGACAAATTCTGATTACCTGCATTCGATGTATGAACCGCCGACGTAATATTATCTAGCACCAACTGACGTGCCAATGTTAGGCCTGCTGTCGGAATTAGGAGTTCATACGCAACACTTGAGTCTCCCAGAGAATTAACCGCTGAAATTTTGAATGCCAAAGAATCATTATCATTGAAGGTGATAGTGTCTCCAACTCCTAATGCATTTGCAGGAGATCCATTTGACGTATCAAGAACAATATAGGCACCAGGCAAACCACTAATTGTAATGCTAGCATCAACTACAGCCGGCAGGGTTCCTACTGTAATTCCAAACGGGATAGACAATGACTTGAAGACATCGGCTGCCGGACTTGCAGTAGTGCCATCATTTACGGGGTTACTATCTTCTGCAATTTCTACTGCAGAACTTAAATCTGTTACTGTTTTAGTTTCGTCAAGGTCATCAACAATTTCAACAGAAGATAGCGATATTGTCGGAACAGGTGGCTTAAAATTAACTATAACATAAGACGTAGCATCCCCATTTTCAGATGCAACCTTATAAGTAAACTTTGCTGAGCCAATAAAAGCGCCCTGAGTTACAGTATTGCCACTGTCATCAACAGTATATACCCAAGAGCTATTTGGAGCGATAGCAACTTTTTTAATACCATCCTCTTCTATGACAGACACGGTCATCTTGGCGTCATCATCTACAGAAGTCGTTAATTCGTTATTCTTGTCAGAGTAAAAAACGCCGATACTTGACTCATCAACCTTCAGATTTGCATTTGTTCCCGCTACCAAATCCTTATCATTTGTTAAAAGATCGGAAAGAGGAATCTTAAATAAAGCAGTATAGTTTGAATCATAGACAAGATCGAAGACATCTACCGTTGCCTTTACATCTGAAATACCTATATCGCCAAGAGTATCCTTAATGATTAACGCGAGCTCTCCAGCTCTTTGTTCAATCGCCGCTCCCCCAAAATCGTCAGCAAACTGCTCAACAAATTCTTTTGAACCGCCCTCTTTTAAGGCACTAACTGATTTCAAAAGATCACTTTGAGCAATTGAAGCTGCAGCTCTAGCTTGGGTCGTCTCAGTACTCGTTCCCGCATTCCAATCGGCAGCCGCATAGCTGGTTTCGATATATAAATTGGCCCCACTGACAGCATCCGCAATTACGTCTAGTATAGATTTGCCATTGTCTGTTATTACAGCCGTTGTTTCACCCGATGCAAAATCTGATTCAGTAAGAAGGGAAGTAATATTAGATGATTGACTTAGATCAAATTCGCTACTACGGCCCGCAAGTTGCTGAGCTACAAAGTCAACAGTATCGCTAAATCCGGAATCTGCATCGGCTGCAGTCAATTCAGACATGACATTAAGGGTTGAAAACAGCTGCTGAGCCTTGGCAAATGCTTCCTTACCTGCTGCAGTCCCCGTTTTGGCCTCGTTTACAAAATCAAAAGTGCTTATATCAGTACCAGGTTCGAGTCCGAAAAGTTCCGCCATTTTTGCATTTGTATCAGAAACTCCAGTTCTACCAAGTGACGCTGCCATGGAAGTAAACGGAGAAACAACGGCCGAACCCGGAGCAGCCACAAGAGTGGAAATTTCATTTCCAGTATTAATATCTGTACCACCCCTTGATACAAGCTGATAAGTTCTCCCAGCTGGGATATCTAAAAGCACATTACCTTCAGTATCCGAACGAACGGCATACTCAGCCTCATCGGCATCCATTACCCCGTCAAAATCAAAATCTGGAAATACTTGAGCATCAGCTACATAGCCATCGACAATCCTGCTTGCTAAACTCAAACGGGATGCCCCACCTCCGCCACTTCCGAGCGAAAGAGAAAATGACCCACCACTTCCACCACCGCCACACGCAGCAAGAGCAAGTGCACTCGAGGTTGTAAGCAACCTTGTGCTCAGTTTTACCGCCTTGCGAGGTAAAAACCCATCTATTCGGTAAATCATATTCACCTTTACAGCTCTCCTTTTACCAAACCAAGTTAGCGTAGTTTTTATAACGTTAAAAGCCACCTAAAAAAGATGCCGATAACCTTAAATTCTACTCCTTTATTGGTTTTCATGCAAATTTAAATTTCCCATTACTTTATTATATAAAAGATAGGAAAATACATCAGTGATTCATGTCACAAATCGCTAAATTTAAGACCAGGCTATAAGCTCTTCACCAGACAGTGACATTTCCGAAGATATTTTATCAATATCTAAAGATATTATGCCCTTTCGGGCCTGAAGAATCAGGCCGTCTCTTTTTAATAAAGTAATCATTCTAGTAACCGTTTCCCGCGACAAACCTACAAAAGATGCTAATGCATCGTGCGAAATACCCTCTACAACTTGGGGATGCCACTCATCGTCCGTAGATCTTGATAATCGTAACAGTTGAATTATTACCTTCTTTCTTGAGTCTGCGGAAGCCAAGTGAACGATTTGCTGATTATTCTTCCTAATAGTTAACGAAAATCTACTCAACAAGCCTAATAAAAACTCTTTATTCTCAAGCATTCTGTTTACAAAAAATTTGTGATTAATGGTTCCCAAATTAACTTTTGTAACACAAGATATGCTCGCAGAACGGTTCTTACCGTCTACAGATGATATTTCTCCAAATAAACGATATGGCGTGATTAAATCAAATGTGACCTTTTTCCCATCTTCCAAAATATAAGTGATATCTAACAATCCATCAAAATTTATATATACATCTTTCGTTTCCTCACCACGACTGACAATCATCTGTCCAGAAGGCACTTGAGAAACTCTCGTATTTTCAACTACTTCTGATATAAAAGCATCATCACATCCTTGAAAAACACTGACTTTCTTAATCTCTTTAAAAATATCAGAAACCATAATGTTCCTTAGCAATTATATTGGTATTGCAGTAATAGTACTTCAATATTTCAATTATATTGCCCGAATTTGTAACTAACAACATTAATTTATCTGATTTACTTAGTTTTAGCCTCATAAATACCATTCCAGTCTTTAGGAAGACCTTCTGCCTTTAGATCTATCAATCTATCTTTCATAAGCTGTGCATACTGAACGAGTGTTCCAGATATCTTAATGAGATTCGCGATCTTTTCTTCTGCAGCTACCAAATCGCCCTTTCTATATGCAACTAAAAATTCCTTTAAAAATGCTTTCTCTTCATCTTTTACTTCATCATTTGCCACCCCAAAGATTGTTTCTGGTTCAGTTTTTCCCTTTACCTTAATCATATCAATCTCCACAATGTTAGGATCACTATGGTCTATTTCGTCTGCTGTGTAGGATGAAATAACGGTAGTCAAACCATATGCCTTAGTTTGACCCTCAAGACGTGACGACAAATTCACAACATCTCCAAGAACAGTATAGTCAAACCTTTGATCTGACCCCATATTTCCAACCACACAAAAGCCCGTTCCTATGCCAATTCCAATCTTCAAATCAAATCCAAGATTAAAATCTTCTTTAACCTGATTGTTAACTACTTCAATAGTCTTCATCATACGCTTGGCGGCTTCGAGGGCATTACTTGCATGCTTCTCATCTTCTAGGGGAGCATTCCAAAAAGCCATTATACAATCACCCATATACTTATCTATGGTTCCATTGCACTCTAAAATATCACGAGATAGATTAGTTAAAAGTATATTAATGATTTCAGTAAGCTTTTCTGGAGTATCCTTAAGAGCTTCGGAAATAGACGTAAATCCTCTCACATCGCAAAACATTATACTCATTTTGCGTCTCTCTCCACCTAATTTAAGCTTTTCAGGATCTAAGATTAAGCTATCTACCATATCAGGAGATAAATATTGAGCAAAGGCCCCTTTAATCATTCTTTTTTGCCGCCCTTCAGTGAAATATGCATGACCACCGGCAGCGACATAGGCAATTAGAAACGGAGGTAATCCAATCAAATTATTAATAAAATAGCCTTCTGACCAAAAATAAAAACCAGCAAAAAATGCTATAAGATTACCTCCAATGCCAATCAATATCGATGTTATGGGCTTCCAAGAAGAGCAGGCTGCAAAGCCTCCTAACGTCATTAATATGAGGAACAAAACCTTATGATGGTCGGGAGCATTCGTTACCCAATTGCCACTCAGCAAATTTTCAAGTAAATTAGCATGAATTTCGACCCCAGGTGTTAATCTAGAATTAAATCTTGTAAACGGAGTAGGAAAAGAATCTATTTGGCTGGCTTGCGCGTCAGGAGATGCCTTGACATCCAAACCAATAAGAACTGTTTTGTCCTTAAAAAACCCTGGCGCAGTCCCATCTTCTATAAATAAACTAACGTAACTCACATAAGGAAATGAGTGGTCTGGCCCAATATACCTTAAAATTCTAGCCTTTTCCTCAATACCCAAATCATAAATATCCGCCGCAACAGAGGAAAGAGTATTTGCATATGGCGGATGAAAGCGCACCACTAGATCACTATCAACATCAACTCCAGCCAAACCCACCTTAGCACCACTTTCAACAAATAAATCTATAGGCCTTACCTCAACTGTACCTGTAATAAAACCGTCATCACGCTCAGATAGATCAGATGCCAGAACTACTTTTTTTGCCACTGAGATTGATTCTGCGAATAAATAATCAGAATCTTCGTTGGAAGGTTCTGCAAAAACCACATCGAAAACTACTTGCTTCGCGCCTTCTTCCATTAGCCTATCAACGAGAGCTCCATGGACTTCTCTTGGCCAGGGCCACTGCATTTCCAATGATGAAAAAGAAATCTCATCAATACCAACAACAACTATTTCTTCTGAACTTTCCCCTGGTGCCTGAAAGTAATTCAAAGTATCAATATTAACTTTCTCAAGAAACCCAAAAAGAATGTACCACGAAAAAACTGCACCCAAAATGGATGCAATCATTGATACAGTTGTTTGCTTTCCAAAAAAACTAAAAGTAATGCCTATATCCTAAACTTAATACATGAGAATCTGAACTTTGACCCAGATCTCCCCTTAACCCAACAGTTATTTGCGAAGAAGATTCCGTGTCTGATATACCATAGTTGATAGCATATTTTTCACTATCTGATGCGCTCGACGTTGCAGAGTCGTAAACCGACGCGTTACTCGAAAACCTTGCCGACAGGATCCCGTTGTTGGAAAGTGCGAAAGTAAACCCAACATATGTGATACTTTCTGGCATCCCAGAAACTCTTAATCCGGCGGTATCATCAGAGATATTTGGATGGTCAAGGGTCACAGCCTCCCAGCTTTCAAATCCACCAGAAAGAGAAAACTGATCACTAAATGTCTTTTCAATAGCTATAGAGTATTTTGTAAAATCAGCTGCTCCAAACCCATTATCTACTGAAAATAAATCGTCAACGTTTGGGTTTTCATATTTATTCAGAGTGAAGTTTTCTAATAGATCAGCATTCCACTGCTCACGCATGATCAGATAAATCGGATTATTATGCACCGTAAATTCGTCATACTCCAAGAATGTTCTAATTCCATCACCTAGATTAGTGGCAAAGCGTGCGGACACCTGCTCAATTTCACTTCCGGGTTTCATGAATTCAAATTTCGAGGATATTCCTGCTATGTCATTAGCTGCCAGAGAGACCTGACCGATAGGATGGTAATCGGTGATATACCCTAATCTAAGAATTGTATTTTCTAGTTTAGCAGAATATCCAACCGATCCCAGGAATTCATTTATGTCTCGATCTGAGGTAAATGGTGTTTGATCAACGCTATCCAATGTTCTGTTTTGATCAAAGTTATGAAAAGAGTTATAGCCCTTCAACCTCATATGAAACAAATCATCATCTATCTTTTGTTGCAAGTTTATGCTTGCCACTATATCGTACTCAACACTCTTGATGGTTTCGGTCCTATTCTGATAGGTTTCAGATTCTATATCAGTACAACTCGCCGATGACGGGTGGGTCACGGTATAATTTGAATTTGCGGTTGCATAAGATCCTTCAATTGACCAGTCTATTTGACCCAATGAACTTCTTCTGCCAATTTCAGCGTATCCCAATTCTAATTTACCTGTTTCTTGATTATCGGTTCCGGTACAACCTGTGGAAACATTTAGTTTGATACTAGCATCTCCTAATTCCCCGCCAACATGGAGAATTCTTGTATGGGTATCTGATCGTTTTGAATCCCCAAAATCAACACGCATTGTATTGTCGTTTACAGGAAAGGTTCCATCGGTTTGAAATGGAACGATATTTGCTGTGATAAACCGGTTATGATCATAATTATCTCTCCAACCATAGCCGAAAAAACCAAGGGCAGCTAATGATGTATCTGCATCATCTGGTGCATAGTAAGCATCTCGCTGGGCTCCGTATACACCCAAATCATAAAGGTAACTTCTTTCACTACCTCCATTAATGGATCTCCCATTTTTGCCGTACTTAAATTTTAGATCTAGCTGGTCATTATTGCCTAATTTAGCCCCATATTCAGTGTAACCATAATCACCTGGTCTGGAAACTATATCAGGAGAATCCCTCCTTGAACCAAAAGTTTGACTATCCAGAGTGAAACCCATTACATATTTGGAATTTCTTTCTAGACCACTTCTAGCTGTGGCTGCATCGAAAAGATAACTACCAGCCCAGGCTTTCTTTCGTGTTTCAATTGACGCTTCTCTTGCATGGTGAGGAAGTCCAACTTCCAAAAAACGGCGTCCCACATTTGCACCACCTTGCTGATCATTTGCGAGCTGACCAAAAGACCTTTCACCGTTCGTCTTATCTCTAGCCAAACCTGCTTCCCTACTCGCTTCTTCCAAGTTTAACATAGCCGCATAAATTTGCGATGCTATCACATGCGGCAAAGGATCATTAGGATCAAGCTTTGCAGCCAGGCTTAATTGGCGAAAAGCTACCTCTGGCTCTCCTGAGTGAAGATGCGAAACCGCCATAAATGAATATGCTCTGGAATAATTTCTCTCCAAAGCTGTGGCTTCAATGAGCGTGTCTCTTGCCTTTTCGCTTTCACCTTTCTTTAGCTCAACAATGCCTTTAGCTGTAAGCATCTGAAAATCAACTTTCCTGCTTTCAGTTAGAAATTTTAAGGTTTCAGAAGCTGAGTCCAGATTATTCCGCAAACTGTAATATTCAGCATAATTTGAGGCGAGCGAAGCAGCACTAGCATTTCGCTCTTTTGCCCCTTCAATAAATTCTTTGGCTTGATCATAATTTCCTTGTATTAGAGCTACTGAGGCCAGTCTTAGCGCCGGTATATGCCAATGGTTTGCCAACCCATAGGCTCTGGAAAAATTTTCCCGTGCCAATTCAATATTCCCCGCTGCTTTCTCTATCTCTCCAAGACTATTGAAAACCGCAGCAGATTTTATTACACCATCAGCCAGAGGCGAAATAACCTCCCTCGCTTCATCAAGAAATCCCTTAGAAACCAGCTGTTTAGATTTAATATAGTTTTTTGTGAAAGAATCACTGATCCTATTAATATGCTTTGTCGCCCTATTATCATCTCCCAGAGCCAGATAGCTCTCAGCTTTGATGGCATTCAACCAATCCTTCCAATCAGACGACCAACTTTCAGGTTGGGCAAAATATACAATGCTTAAGTATTGCTCTCTTTTTGCATAATTATTTAACTGAGAAATTTCTGAGGGAGCACCCGAAAAATTACTAGGGAAGTTACCCAGTTTGATTTGATCAGCCAGTGACTTTGCCGATCCTGAAAGTTTTTCCGACCCAGCACCTAATCTTCTAATGATTTCTCCACCAGTATCAGTTTTTATCAAAGTATCTGGAAGGTAGGCTAACGGTTCTACCTGATACCGGTATACGAACTGGAGGTATTCTCCAGGATTTACAAGCTTAGCAACGGAAATCTTACCACTTTTGCTAACTGCCGCTACAGAGCCTCCATCGATCGATTTGGTTTCGCCAGTATTCGAAGCCAAAACAATATTGCCTTCCATTACAGCGAGCGAAGACTGTCCATTATTTTTAACCTCAATCACCCACTCAGTTCCACGGATTGACGCTACCGCATTTGGCGCTTTGATTTTAATTTTAACAGGCTTTTTATTTGTTTTAGCCCAAATTTTTCCCAATTTGAGCTTTACTTCTCCAGCTTTCTTTTTCGTACCTCTAAGAAGAAGTTCAGAATTTTTTGCAATCCTCGTTTGTGTTTTGTCCGGCAAAACTAAAGTTGCCGATCCAGAGGGGCCAGTCTTTATCCAAGTACCAGAGTTCACATCTGTCGGGCCCGTAACCCTTTTCCAACTTTCCTGATCGCGAGACACTTCTACTCGACCCTCTGTAGAAAGTATTTTAAAATCGCCCGCCATACCAAAACTGACACCAAGAAGGTATATAGTAAATCCTAAAATCACATTTGCGATAAATTTATATCTTGTTAAAGCGTTCATGAACGGCCTTTATTCAATATAGATACTAAAAGTAGCAAATTTATACGTCAAACACAAACGACTTATTTATATTAATTTTTAGTCTACAATCTAATACGCAACTGATAACATGGGAAAAAATTAGAATTATGTCAATTTACCGAAGATAAAGGGAAAATAACAAAAAAATTTCTTAAGATACCATTATTGCAAAAACGTTCAAATGTGCTGCCTCACCTACAATCCTTTGATTTAACACTTGCTCGCACAATTTCATCATTGTTTCTGTCTAAAAAGATATTCTTGACCTTAAACCCATGTGATAAAAGAATCTGCAGATCTGGAGAATTGCAAAAACTATTTTGAGCATGTTCAGATAGCAACTTTGGAGCACCAGAATTAAGGTCTTCTTTTGAGAATACTGGGAGTCTGGTTATATACGTAAGAGATTTATTTTTAGAAATTATCGTGACAAGTTCTGTAAATTCGTCAAGCCTAACAGGTAGAATCTTTTTGTGACCTCTGTTCCAATAATCCTCAAATTTGCTAATTTCACCATTGGCCAAATTAAAATTTTCGCACTCGCGTTCCCCAACGAAGAACTCAGTTAAAATCCCCCGTCCTCTTTGATAGAATTGATATTTGAGAATGAAATTATTTTTAATAGCCTCAGCCGTCAAAGCTGAATCACAAACAGAAATTATTTTAGAAAGTCTTTCTAAAGCGGCAACTTTTTTCTTTTCCGTATACTTATCATTTAGTTCGTAATCGTAAATCCAAAGGACTACCTCCTTTTCCTCACCATTATAGGAAATGGTATTGTCTTTAAGCTCAACACTTCTGATACTTATTCCTCCACCCAAATCCTCCGGAAGTTTTTTATTATAGGCAATAATAGCATCCCTTACCTGATCCTTAATACTTGCGGCAACTGCAGTCGAACCGTAAGCACTCAAAAATAATAATAAGAACGTAATAACTCCTTTAGTACGCCTAATATGTTCCAAAGCACCAAAGCTACCTGAAACTAATAAAAAGTTCAGAAAAAAGAATAAGCTAAGCTTAAAGTTATAGAGAATTGTTTTAATTAATTTTTTGTTACCTTGGCGGGTTTTGCATCGTCCTTCTTCTTTAAGACACCTTTCTCAGCAAGTTGGTTCAGGACATTCTTAATTTGAGCATCAGCCCTGATTAATCCCTGCAAAGGCATAATGAGTTCGGCCTTCTTCTGCAATACAGGCTTTCCTTCATCATCTGTCTCAGGACCCACAATCAATAGATCAATTCTTACATTCGTTCCCGCAACCCTTACATTACCTATTCCATCAGCATATACATCAGACATTTAATTTCTCCAATTCATCTTAAAAATAAAGCCCCACTTTTTAATAAATGGGGCTTTGAAATGTTACTGTTCTTATATTTAACCTGTCAATGCAGCGAAGTTAAGGGTTTCATCTTCACCTAAGATTGTCCCTGTGAGTTCTGCAAGAACTTGTGAGTCTCCAGTTTCTTGTGAGTCTCCAGTATTTTTAACAAGATAACTGTTAACCCCATCGTCTACCACAGACACATCTTCCGCAGAAATACCAATAGCAGAAAGATCAATCATATCCGCTTCGTCACCACTCGCCATGTAATCCCTAATCATCGTCACATTACCATGGGCACCCGCAAGATCACCGGTGTAGTCACTCGCTCCAAGTACAAAGGTATCACTACCTCCTCCACCCTGCATGACGTCAACTCCGCCACCACTTGTCAGATGATCATTACCAGATCCACCAATCAGAACATCACGATAAGCACCACCCGCTAAGGTATCACCAGTCTCTCCATTCGTACCGGAAACAAGATTCCAAATCTGATTATCCTCCCAGCCCTCATCAAGCAATAACTGCTCAACCTGTCTGAACGGCAAGTCCTCATTATAATGATCAAAGATATGAACAATATCACTGGCTAAATCACCATTATCATTTTCATACGTTGTGGTCATACGTAACGTCGCCTCATCATCCTCAAAACGAATGGCCGTACGCTCAAAGGCCACATTGTCAATCGAAGTCAAAGCAGCCAACGCAACCGAGTCACCAACCTCACTGGATAAATCACCACCAATCTCGTTAATAACATCACCAACAATACCAAACGCATCCGCAGGACCATCACTCGCAGCATCACCACCGGAAATCGTATAGGTATCCGCTCCGCCACCACCAACCATGGTATCAGAACCCGCACCCGCAGATATATTCTCCGCAGCATCACCACCAGAAATCACATCAGACGTCGGGTTTTGATCGCCAACATTAGGCAACACAATCAAAACCTGCGCATCCAAATCCAAGAACCAGGAATCAGCCACTCCGTCATCATCAGTGTCAACACGCTCAACCTTGAGCTGCGTCGTAGTACCATCCCACTCTCCCACTTCGTCAAGACCATTAGGAATATCTACATAAAACGTCGAACGCGTCGTCGTCTTCGCAATATCAAAGTCCCAATCAGCCACATTACCAG
>CACAMI010000020.1 GCA_902533625.1 uncultured Alphaproteobacteria bacterium
GAGTTTGCTAGTTTTAAGATAGTATCAACTTCCTCCAGAGCTCCGAGTTCCATTAAACTTTTAAGTCTTTGCACTAAAAATTCACTTTTTGTGTCATCCGTAATCGGTGGACTGCCTTCAGCGATTAGAAGTTTTCGCAAGAAGATGTTACCTTCTAGCAGTCTTATCTCAGGAAAATTTCTTAATATACTTGTCAAAGTTGATTCTTTTGAGTCTTTCCAGATATCTTTAGGCAGCTCCAAATTCTCAGCAGATACAATTCCAATACTATTTAAGCTGATTAACCCTAAGTTAGACTCTAAAATAGTGCTGAAACCCTCCTCTATATCTTTGATATCAAAATTTTCTTCAATAGACTGTATAATATCCTTGCGAGAAGATTTGGATATCCAGTCTATTGCACTCATTGGCTCTCCTGAAAATAGATTAGAAGGCTGAGTAATAACTGCAATAATTAATACAAAGAGAGTTCTCATTTAATTTCTGTCAGAAAATAGTATCATTTTGCTGATTTATTTATTTTCCCTCAAGCTCAATAACCTTCTTTATTTCTTTTGGACTGTTTTTTAAGTCGCTAAGAGCTGCAAAAGAAACAAATGCTACTAATAAAGCAGTAGATGCAACTAATAATGCTATAAAAAACTTTATCATTCCAATTTTCTTAAAAACCCAAATATAATTTACTTTATTTGCTAAAATCTTTCAATACAACTGGTTAGTGAATTCTGATATTCTTAGGGCATGACGATTCTTTTAAAACCTATTGCATTGATTGGACTGATGGGTTCTGGAAAATCGTCAGTCGGAAAAATGTTAAAAGGCCAATTGGAATCCAAGTTCATTGATACCGATAGTGCTATTATTGATGAATTAGGGTTAAGTATATCTGCAATTTTTGAAAAGTTTGGTGAGGCATATTTTAGGAGTAAGGAAGAGCGTTTAATTTTAAATTTAAGTCTAGAAAATAAAATAATTTTGGCTACGGGAGGAGGGGCAATAACATCATTAAAGGTCAGAGATTTTCTCCAGAGAAATTTTTTTACCATCTATTTGATGTGTGATATTGAAACTTTGTGGGCAAGGGTAAGTTTAAACAAACATAATAGGCCCTTAATTAATGAAGACAATGGGAGGCAGAAATTGGAAAAACTATTAGCCAACAGGTCCCAATATTACTGTCAGGCGGATCTTACAATTCAGTCTACAAATCGAGATACAAAGCGCGACATTGTTAAAAATATTTTAATAGAGCTATCAAAGTCATCAATTGTTTCCAATAGGGAGATTTAAATTTTGAATAGGCAAAAAGTTGATTTAAAGGAAAGTAGCTATGAGATAATAGTTGGAAAAAATATACTATCCGAATTAGGAAATTTAATTACTGAAGTAGGAGATTTCTCGAAAATAGCTATCATCACGGATAACAATGTTGGGAGTTTATATCTTGATGCAGTGAGAGGTAGTTTGCTTAAAAAGGGATTTTCTGTTTGTGATATTGAAATTTCTGATGGTGAGGGTGTAAAGGGGTGGAGATACGCAGAAAAATTAGTTGAGTGGATCTTAGAAAATAAATTAGATCGAGAGGGGCTTGTTATCGCTCTTGGAGGCGGGGTATTAGGGGACCTTGTGGGGTTTTCTGCATCTATTGCCAGAAGAGGTTTGTCATTAATCCAAATCCCAACCACTCTATTGGCGCAAGTAGATAGTTCTGTGGGTGGCAAGACAGCAATAAATTCAAAATTTGGGAAAAATCTTATCGGGACATTTTTCCAGCCAAAATTAGTCGTTTCAGATGTGTTGACTCTTTCTAGTCTTAGTGGGCGCCACTTTTTATCAGGAATGAGCGAAGTAATAAAATATGGATTAATTAGAGATCCTGTATTCTTTAATTGGATTGAAGAAAATCTTTCGGAAATTAAGTCTGGCAATCCAGAGGTAATCTCGGAACTTGTGATTTGGTCATGTTCAATTAAGGCACAATTTGTTCAAAAAGACGAAAGAGAAATGGGGGAGCGTGCATTACTTAATTTGGGCCACACTTTTGGGCACGCTTTAGAAACATATACAGGTTATTCGAATAAGCTTTTTCATGGTGAAGCTGTTTCTATTGGAACAACTATTGCCTTCCAATTTTCACACTTTCTTGGAATGTGTTCTATAAGCGATGTTAACAGGTTAATCCATTTATATGCCAAATTAGGTATGAAGCACCAAATTAAAGACATTTCTATGACTTTACCTTCTCCTAAAGTCTTAATTAAGTTTATGCTGCAAGATAAAAAGGTAAAAAATGGAAATATTACTTATATTTTGCCAAAAAAAATTGGCAAATGCATAGTTAGCGAAAATTGTTCTACAGAGAATGTGAATGAATTCCTGAATACAATATGTCCTTGAATTAATAATTTACAATTTTTAAGTTCGTTTGTTAAAAAAATAAACTAACATTATTTTAATCTTCTCGATCTTCTATCAGGGCGTTGTCTCAAATTAAATGTCACAGATGGCAGATTTACTTTTTCAGTCAGCTGTGGAAATTTATCAACTCCATTAGGAATATTAGATGCCGCCACAAAAAATTCTTGGAATTTGGGTTCTATAGCCGTCTCCACTTTTTCTATTTTTTTGACCTGTTTTTCTATTTCTATTCGCATCTCGTAGTTTAATAGCGCTATTCTAGCTCCCGTGCCGGCGGCGTTTCCAGATGAGCTTACTTTATCAAGGCTGCAATCTGGTATCATCCCTAAGACCATAGCGTGCTTTGGAGATATGTGTGTTCCAAAAGCCCCAGCCAGAATTATTTTTTCAATTTTATCGGTTCCAATTTTATCTAAAAGGAGTTTTGCACCAGCGTATAGAGCTGCTTTTGCGAGTTGAATTGCTCTTATGTCAGAATTCGAAACCTTGATAGGGTTAGTTTCGTTCCTCACCAAAATATATGAATTTGTCCGACCGTCCGGTACACATCTTTCAGATCCAGTTTGTTCTGAAGATCCGATTAGCCCTGTTTCGTCAACTAATCCAGATAATCTCATTTCAGCTATTGCTTCAATAATTCCTGATCCACATATCCCCGTTATTCGCACTCCATTACAAGTTTCATCTGACAACCAGTCTTCGTGCCCTATTATTTTAAAAAATGGCGTCTTAGTTATGGGATCGATTTTTACTCTTTCAATTGCTCCTGGTGCCGCACGCTGCCCACAAGTTATTTGTGCGCCTTCAAAAGCAGGGCCGGTGGGTGATGAGCAAGCAAGAAGCTTTTCACTATTTCCTAAAATAATTTCAGCATTTGTTCCAACATCTACAATTAAAGATAGTTCCTTTAGATTATATGGAGTTTCGGATAATATGACGGCAGCAGCATCTGCTCCTACATGTCCTGCAATGCAAGGTAAAAAATAAACTGAACCGTTTTTGTTAATGGTTATCTCTAAATCTTTTGAAGGCACTGTTATCGAGTTAGCTTTGGTAAGAGCGAAAGGCGCTTGACCCAATTCTGTTGGGTCTAACCCTAGTAATAAATGGTGCATTACGGGGTTGGCAACAAATACAATTTCATAAATATTATCAATATCTATACTTAATCTTTTAGATATATTTTTGATTAAGGAATTTATTGAGGCACGGATGGCACTTGTCATTTCGTCGGCGCCATTTTCATTAAGCATTGCGTAACTTACTCTGCTCATTAGATCTTCGCCAAATTTTATTTGAGGATTCATGATTCCTTCTGAATCTAGAACTTCACCTGATTTTAGGTTGCATAGATGTGCTGCAACTGTCGTCGAGCCGACATCTATAGCTAAGCCAAAAAGTTGTCCCTCAAAAAAACCTGGATAAATATCAATTACTTCATAAGAGTTTGAAATGTAGTCAAATCTTACTATACAACTTAACTTCCAAGAACTTTTCCTCAGCTGACTTTGAATTTTTTGTAAAAGATTAAAGTGTAAATTGACGCTGCTTAAATTCCATTGCTCCTTTAGGGCAGAAAGTATCCGTTCAGAATCTCCTGATGGCTCATCCATAGTAGGCTCTTCAACTTCGATATACATAACACTTAGAGTTGGTTTAAGTGTTATGTCCCTGTGATCAATCTCCTTTCTAATTACTTGCTTATGAATTTGGCTTTCTGGCGGCACATCAATTACTAGATCTTTTTGAATTTTAGCTTGGCAACCTAATCTTCTGCCAGTTGGGAGGCCCCTTTTTAAATCATACCTCTCCTCGACTTCATTCCATCGGGAAATAGCATCGTCTTCGACCGTAATTGCAAATTTTGGAAATTTTCCTTTACCTGGAGTTATTTGGCACTTTGAGCAGATTCCTCTACCACCACAAACGCTATCAAGATCAACTCCTAATGACCTTGCAGCATTTAATATAGAAGTTCCTTTCTTAACACTTCCTCTAATTCCAGAAGGGGTAAATATGATAGTTGGGTCTTTGCTCATAATCAGTATCTTATCTTCGGCGTCTTCTCCTAATTCGCCGTTCATCTGTTTTTGAAGTACTGCCTGATTCACTGGCCTCATCATTAGGTACACGATTGGCTTTTATCCATTCGTAACTATTTGGGTCATTATTATTCAACAAATTAGATGCCCTTATAGCATCCATTTCTTGCTTCCTTACCGGATTCATGATTGCACTTGTCATCCCACTAGCAATAGCCATAGGGAGGAATGTGGAGTTTATACCATGCCTATTAGGAAGGCCAAAAGAAATATTGGAGGCTCCACAAGTTGTGTTAACTCCGAGGTCTAATCTTAGCTTTCTTACTAGCTCAAAAACTTGCCGACCAGCCGTAGCCATTGCTCCAATAGGCATTACTAAAGGGTCTACCACAATATCACTGGCGGGAATGCCATAATCTGAAGCTCTTTCCACTATTTTTTTTGCCACTTGAAACCTTACTTCTGGGTCTTCAGAAATTCCTGTGTCGTCATTGGAGATTGCTACTACTGGCACGTTAAACTTTTTTACTAGTGGTAAGATTGATTCCAATCTTTCCTCTTCGCCAGTCACTGAATTTAAAAGTGGTCGTCCCTCAGCTTTTTCTAACCCAGCCTTCAAGGCCTCTGGAACTGAACTGTCAATGCATAATGGTATCTCGACAAGATTTTGGACAAGAGAAATCATTTTTTCCATAAGAGGAGGTTCTGTCTCATTTGGATTAGGATTTGAATTATATACGACGCCGGCATTAATATCGAGCACATTTGCTCCACAAGCCACTTGCTCTAAGGCATCTTTTTCAACAGTTGAAAAGTTTTCAGCTTCTAGTTCTTTGGCAAGAGCCTTCCGGCCTGTGGGGTTTATTCTTTCGCCTATAACGCAAAAAGGTTCCTCAAATCCAATTATTATTGTTTTTGATTTAGATTCTATTGTTGTTTTGGTCATAAATTTTGTCCCTTAATCTGTATACTGCGCAGTATTTATATTCTTTATAAAATCTGATGATTTCTCTATTCCCCCAAGAGGAAAAAAGTGAATCCCTTCAATATTGGTATTTGAATTGCTTTCCTTGTAATCTGCTAGTTCCGTTAGAATATTTGTTGGTTCGAATGGAAACAAAAGTTTTGTTATATCTTTTGCTCTACGTTCCAGGACCCTAAGTGAAGGTCCAACACCGCATGCTATTGCAAACTTTATCATTGTTTGAAGCTTTGCAGGGCCAGCAATCCCAATATTTATTGGGAGAGTTATCCCATTGGAAAGAATCTTATTGGCCCAATCTATAACTGGTTTAGACTCGAATAAAAATTGTGTAGCAATGGAAATCTTTGCTTTAGTATCTTTTGAATAATCTTGTTTCCATTTTAGTGCGTTCATTACATTTACATCGCTACCGTTTGGGTCAATATCTTTGTTTCCTTCTGGATGTCCAGCGACATTAAGGCGTTCAAATCCATATTTTTCAAATAATCCAGTTGAAAGTAACTCCATTGAATTTGAAAGATTTCCCAAAGGGCGGTCAACTCCTCCTGCTAATAAAAGTGCTTCATTCACTCCTATTTCTGAATACCGATTTATCCAATCTTCCAAAACTATATTATCTTTGATAATCCTGGCTGGAAAGTGAGGCATGGGAATGAAGCTTGCCGATTTAATCCTTTTTGCGGTGACAAGCATGTCTTCTATTGTCGTTCCTTCTAAGTGAGCTATATAAACTCTTGTATTTTTTGGCCACAGATTTTCAATATTTTCCAATTTTCCAAGCGTTCTTGGCATCACTTCTATTGAAAAATTTTTTATCAATTTTGAAATATTTTTAGTTAACATAGAATTCCATCATTTGAATTACATTGGTGTCCAGCCGTCATTATCGACATATGCTTTCAAGGTCTTTGCATCGAACTTCTGTTCCAGCCGATCTGACTCTTTTTCAGCTGCTTCCTTATCAGTGCTTTCAAAATGCTTAAAAACTAATTTTTTCCATTCTCCCAAGTATGAGTCAGTATCTTTTAGATTTGCTTTCATAGCACATCTATCTATAGCTTTTTCAAATTTGTCAGAAAGCTGAATTTTAATAGCTTTTCTCCCTTTGCCTACTATTATTTGCGCGGGGATATCTCTCCAAAAAAGTAATGTTAAGTCACTCATAGCATTCTCCTTACCAAAAGATGTATTTTATTGAAACTGAAATTTATGGTAAGGGCACGACCCCGAAAACACTAATTGCGACAGTAAGTAATTTATTGGCAAAAAAAATTTCCTAGGTAGAGGGTGTAATTTTTTGGCATTAATAGGTTTGAAAATTTGAAATTTTTTTTCTAAACCATCGTGTGACAGAATCTTATTTTTAAGTTACTGTTGTCAAAATTAAATTAATGGGCAACCTACTGTGAATCAAAAAAATATTTACCACAACATTAAAGGAAAATATTTTGCAGCTTTAGACCTAGGTACGAACAGTTGCCGAATGTTAGTAGTTCGAACTACTGAGACAGCTTTTGAAGTTCAAGATTCATTTTCAAAATCAGTTGGGTTGGGAAGTAACTTGGAGTCAACAGGATATTTGTCCAATTCTGCCATAATTAAAGCAATGCGAGCTCTAAAGGTATGTAAAAAAAAGTTTGATCAATATCCCATTGAAAGTTGGAAATTGGTCGCAACTGAAGCCTGTAGAAGAGCTAAAAATGGTAGAAATTTTCTTAAACGAGTTCAAAGTGAAATTGGTTTAAGGTTGGAAATAATTGAACCAGAAGAGGAGGCAAAATATGCTGTAATTGGCTGTGCCCCATTAATGAAGAAGAAATTTGACAATGTTCTAGTGGTTGATATAGGTGGAGGCTCAACCGAATTAGTATGGCTTAAATTTAAAACTAGCTGCCAAGATGATAGGTTAGATCAGCTTCTTAGCCTTAAATTTAAGAAAAGTATACCGCATTTATTGGCAAAAAATATTCCTATAAAATCAAATGTTGGGAGTGGGCAAGTTGAAGTAATAGACTGGCTATCTATTCCCTTAGGAGTTTCTACTCTAAGCCAGAAGTATTTTGACATTGAGGAAGATGGAGTGAAATTTGCTCTAATGATGTGTGATTTTGAGGATCATTTATCTTCATTTTTGCCGTACAATAGTGATTTCTATTTATCCCAAAATCTAAATGTTCAGGTCATAGGTACCTCTGGTACTATTACTACAATAGGAGCTGTTCATTTAGGTTTAAAAAAATATGATAGAGACCAAGTTGATGGTCTTGAGTTAAAAGCTGAAGAAGTTGAGGAAGTAATAAAAAATATTTTTAAAATGGGTTCTTCAGGAAGAAAGAAGAACCCTGCGATTGGTGACAGTCGTTGCGATCTGATAATACCAGGGTTAGCAATAATTCAGGCTATACTAAGTAGCTGGCCTGGCAAGCAAATGTGTATAGCAGATAGAGGACTTCGTGATGGAATCCTTCATACATTAATTAGAAAAAATGTCGTCAAATTTAAAAAAAAGTATAAGTAAGTGAAGCGAATGTCATCAAATGCAAGACCGCTTGCCGTAAAAGTGAAAACTGCAAAAGGTCGAAAAATTTCTTCCACTAGATGGCTGCAAAGGCAACTCAATGACCCCTATGTACTAAAAGCCAAATCGATTGGTTATAAATCTAGGGCTGCATTTAAACTTATCGAGATAGATGAAAGATTTAATCTTTTAAAATCTGGAATGACAGTTATTGACCTTGGCTGCAGTCCTGGAGGGTGGTCGCAAGTGGCATTAGAAAAAGTTTGTTCCAAGCATGAAAAAAATGCGCTTAATTCGCTGGGTAGAGTTATAGGAATAGATCTAAATGAACCAGAGGCTATTCCTGGTTTGGAATTTTATAAAATTAATTTCTTGGAAACAGATCCAATCGATTTGATAGGTAAGTTGAAAATAAATAACGTAGATATTGTCTTGTCAGATATGGCATCTAGTTCTTCAGGGCATAAGAAAACTGATCATTTGAGGATAATGGCTTTGTGTGAGTCGGCAGCATTTTTTGCAGACCATGTATTGAAACGGGGAGGAGTATTTGTAGCTAAGGTTCTTTCTGGTGGTGCAGAGCCAGAATTACAGAAACTGTTAAAAATAAAATTTGAAAAAGTAATTAATTTTAAGCCCCCTGCAAGTAGAAAAGATAGTTCAGAAAAATATGTTGTTGCTATTGGATTTAGGGCCTAAAAGCATTTTGTAAAATAAAAAGCTTAGGGGGTCTATAATGGAAATTTCTGAAGGGTTAACTTTTGATGATGTGTTGCTAGTGCCAGCTGCTTCCGATGTAGTGCCTGGAGAAGTTTCAACTTCAGTAGAGTTAATTAAGGGAATAAAGCTTAATGCGCCAATTATGTCTTCAGCGATGGATACAGTGACTGAATTTGAAATGGCAACAGCAATGGCTCAATTTGGAGGATTGGGAGTTATACATCGCAATATGAGTATAGAGGAGCAGGCTAAAATGGTCAGGAATGTGAAGCGCTTTGAAAGTGGTGTTATCAGCAATCCAATAACTCTAAGAGAGCATCAGACAGTTCGTGAGGCAAGAGCTCTGCAGAAAGAATTTAATATTACAGGGTTTCCCGTGGTTGATGATGAAAATAAACTGGTTGGTATTTTAACCAACAGAGATATGAGATTCTCCTCTGATGAACAGCTGAAAATCTCAACTATTATGACAAAGAACAATCTTGCAACAATAGATTCTAGATCTGATCTATCTATTGCCAAAAAAATTATGGCTGAGCGACGAGTTGAAAAGCTCCCGATAGTTAAGAAAGATAATAAATTAATTGGACTGATTACAATAAAGGATCTCGAGGGCGCTATATTGAATCCATTGGCGACAAAAGACAAAGAGGGCAAGCTCCGCGTAGCAGCAGCATCAACCGTGGGAGAAGAAGGTTTTGAAAGGTCTTCAAAGCTTATTGAAAGTGGGGTTGATTTTATAGTAATTGATACGGCACATGGACATTCTGACCAAGTTCTTAGAGCTGTTAAGCTTGTAAAAAGTAATTTTCCTAAAGCAAAGGTCATTGCAGGAAATGTAGCTACAGCCAAGGGTACACGTGCCCTTATAGAAGTAGGGGCTGATTCAGTAAAGGTAGGGGTTGGACCAGGTTCTATATGCACTACAAGAGTAGTATCTGGAGTCGGTGTGCCTCAATTAACTGCTATATTAAACTGTGCTAAGGAGGCGCAAAAAACTGGACATACTATAATTGCTGACGGGGGAATAAAATTCTCAGGAGATTTTGCTAAAGCAATTGCCGCTGGAGCTTCTTGTATTATGGCAGGTTCTATTTTGGCTGGAACAGATGAAGCACCTGGGGATCTAATTTTATATCAAGGTCGGACATTCAAAGCTTATCGAGGCATGGGATCTTTGGGTGCTATGGCTCGCGGTTCGGCAGATAGATATTTTCAAAAAGAAGTTTTGGAAGAAAAGCTAGTGCCAGAAGGGGTTGAAGGCCAAGTTCCGTATAAAGGTCCAGTAGGAAACGTTCTTCATCAAATGATGGGAGGCCTAAGGGCCTCTATGGGATATACGGGCGTGAGAAATTTAAAGGAAATGAGCTCAAAATGTGAGTTTATTAAGATTTCTAACTCTAGTCTTGAAGAAAGTCATGTGCATAATGTTCAGGTAACTAGTGAAGCTCCAAATTATAAAGGTGAGTAATTAAATTCGGAAAGGTATTTTAAATGAGACCTTCTGCACAATTTAGATCAGCACAGGAAATATTAGAGACCCTTGTATCTTCTGAAATGTCTCCAAAAGTTTTAGTTAATTGGGGCCACCGAAACCGATTTGCTGGCTCCAAAGATAGGAGAAAAATTCGAGATATAGTTTATCACTGTTTAAGGAATAAAAGGTATCTCTTACATAGATGGAGTAATAAGGAGAGTAAGGGTGATGGTAGAAATTTAGTTTTGTCTTATTTGTATGATCACTACCATAATGATCATTTAACTGATTTTAATATTTTTTTTGGAAGCAGAGATTTCGATCTGCAACCACTATCGGACACTGAGCGCAATATTTTATTAAATAAATTTTTAAAAAGGGAGGCTATAAGGGAAGATCCAGTAAAATATAGCTACCCAGATTTTTTAGATAAGTCCTTGAAGAGGTCATTGGGGAAAGATTTTTCAAAAATAATGGAATTATTTCTGAAGCGGGCATCTGTTTTTATAAGGGCAAATAAAATCAAGATTTCTACAAAAGACTTGACGTTAAAGTTAGAGGCTGAGGGATTTGAAATTGAGTCACAAATTAAAAATAGGGACGCATTAAAGGTTTTAAATGCTTCCAACAAGCTCAAGCTTTCGGAACATTTTTCAGAAGGTTTATTTGAATTTCAGGACTTAGGCTCGCAGCAAGTAGTAAATAATATTGCTGTTAAAGAAGGTATGTCAATTTTAGATTTTTGTGCTGGTGGTGGTGGCAAAAGCTTAGCATTGGCCTCATATTTCTCGAACAATATAGAGCTCTATGCATATGATTTAAATTCTTCAAGGTTAAAGGCTTTCAAAATTAGAGCAGAGCGAGCTTGTGCAAATATTAAATTTTTAGATGATAGGATGCTCTTTGTAAAAGTATTTGATGCCGTGATAGTCGATGCTCCATGTTCCGGTAGTGGAACATGGCGGAGAGATCCATTTGCAAAATGGAATTTAAGTCTCTCCGAGATAAATAAATTGTCAGAGATTCAATATAGTATTCTTAATCAGGTTGCGAATTATGTTAATAAAAGTGGGCTAATTTTCTATATTACTTGTTCTTTGTTAGATGAAGAAAATAGTGAAGTCATTTCAAGATTCTTAAAAAGCAATAATGATTATTGCTTAGAGAGAGAGCATTTTATTTCGCCATTGGAGGGTGGGGATGGCTTTTTTCTTTCTGTTTTAAAAAAAAATAAATAATTTTGTTGATTTGTTCACGTTTTGATCTATAAGTAAAAATAGAACATATATAGAACAAAATAATTTAATATGAACTTTTTCTATATCAGTTGATGAAATAGAATAGTTATGAAATAAGGAAGAAAAATGGCGACACTTGTAAACTTATCAGAAAGACAGGGAATGGATAAAGAAAAGGCACTAGAAACAGCATTATCGCAAATTGAAAGAAGTTTTGGGAAAGGCTCCATAATGAAGCTGGGGCAAGATAATCCTGTGTCCGATATTGAGGCGATATCTACTGGATCTATTGGTTTAGACTTAGCACTAGGTATAGGCGGATTGCCAAAAGGAAGAATAATTGAGATATTTGGCCCAGAAAGTTCAGGCAAGACGACACTAGCATTGCATGTGATAGCAGAAGAGCAGAAAAAAAGTGGGGTATGTGCTTTTGTAGATGCGGAGCATGCGCTGGATCCAAATTATGCTCGAAAACTTGGGGTGAATTTGGATGATTTGCTAATTTCTCAGCCAGATGCAGGGGAGCAGGCTCTTGAAATTACAGAAACATTGGTAAGGTCAGGAGCTGTATCAGTGGTTGTCGTTGATAGTGTTGCCGCATTAACACCAAGATCTGAGTTGGAAGGTGATATGGGTGATGCACAAGTTGGTGCGCAAGCTAGATTGATGAGTCAAGCTATGCGAAAATTAACCGGTTCTATTAATAGATCAAATTGCATGGTCATTTTCATAAATCAGATTCGAATGAAAATTGGGGTTATGTTTGGAAGTCCTGAAACTACCACGGGGGGTAATGCCTTAAAATTTTACTCTTCTGTTCGGCTAGATATAAGGCGTATCGGGGCATTAAAAGATAGAGATGAAGTAGTTGGAAATGCAACTAGAGTAAAGGTTGTAAAAAATAAGGTAGCTCCTCCCTTTAAGCAAGTTGAATTTGATATAATGTATGGAGAAGGAATATCAAAAACAGGTGAGCTTCTGGACATAGGAGTTAATTTAGGTTTTGTGGAAAAGTCAGGTTCCTGGTTTTCATATAAAGATGAGAGAATTGGTCAAGGTAGGGAAAATGCAAAAATCTTTTTGAAAGGCAATCCTGAAATCGCTCAATCTATTGAAAAGCAAATAAGAGATAGTGCAAAAGATATAGCTGAAGAAATAAAAGAAGTTGACCCTCCAGTTGAAAAAGAGGGATAGGCAGACTAAAGTTTGGGGCAATTATGGGTAGAATAGTTGTCCCAGAAAAAAATCGATTTAAGTCATTCCTTTAATCATTTGCGTGCCATGTCAAAATAAGTTATTTCCTTAATATATTTGAAAGTTATTTAATTAAATAAAGACTATATTAATTAAATAATGAAATATTTGGAATTAGACTTATGGCAAAATTAAATGAAATCAGGTCAAAATTCATAGATTATTTTATAAAGAATAATCATGAGGAAGTTCAAAGTTCATCATTGGTTCCCATGAATGATCCTACCCTGATGTTCACAAATTCAGGGATGGTTCAATTTAAAAATGTTTTTACAGGCGACGAGACTAGAGATATTCCGCGAGCGGTAACTTCACAAAAATGTGTCAGGGCTGGCGGGAAACACAATGATCTCGATAATGTAGGATATACAGCAAGACATCATACTTTTTTTGAGATGCTAGGAAATTTTTCCTTTGGTGATTATTTTAAAGAAAGAGCCATTCCATTGGCATGGGATCTGGTCACTAAGGAATTTGGACTTTCAAAAGAAAAACTTCTAGTCACTGTGTTTCATGATGATGATGAGGCGGTCAATTTATGGAAAAGTTATGCTGGGTTGAGTGAAAATAAAATTATTCGAATAAATACCTTCGATAATTTTTGGTCTATGGGACCTACTGGGCCTTGTGGGCCTTGTTCTGAAATTTTTTATGATCATGGTGATAAAATTGAGGGCGGACCTCCAGGATCCAAAAATGAGGATGGTGATAGGTTTGTTGAAATTTGGAATTTAGTTTTTATGCAATTCTATCAAATGGAAGGAGGGCTACGAGAAAATCTTCCTAAGCCTTCAATTGATACAGGTATGGGTTTGGAAAGAATGGCTGCCATACTTCAGGGAAAGCACGATAACTACGATACCGACTTAATGCGATCTTTAATAGAGGAATCAGCTAAAATTAGCTCAACAGATCCAGATGGTATTTCCAAAAATCATCATAGAGTTATTTCAGATCACTTGCGTTCAGCGGCGTTTTTGATAGCTGATGGGGTTATGCCTTCGAGTGAAGGCAGGGGCTATGTTTTAAGGCGTATTTTAAGGCGTGCTATGCGACATGGAAATTTAATGAATATAAACGAACCATTTATTCACAAGTTAGTTGGAAAATTGGTTAATTTAATGGGAGGCGCTTTTCCTGAACTTAGCAACCATAAGTCTTTAATAGAGCAAGCCTTGCATGCTGAGGAAAGCAAATTTATTACAACTTTAGATAAGGGTCTTAGTTTGTTAGAAAGTGAGATTAGGGATCTTGGGAATGGGCGAGTCCTTGATGGGAAAATTGCTTTTAAATTATATGATACATTTGGATTTCCTCTTGACTTAACTCAAGATGTTTTAAGAGAAAAGAAGATGACTGTTGACTTGAATGGTTATGAAGCAGAAATGAAGGCACAAAAGGAACGGGCAAGAAATGCTTGGTCTGGAAGTGGAAGTATTTCTGAAGACAAAGCATGGTTAAAGATAATTGAGAATAATGAAAAAACTGAATTTCTTGGGTATGATCAATTACAATGTGAGGGATTGATCATGTCTTTTAATGTTAACGGATCTGAAGTCAGTAAAGTGAAGGGAGGCGAAACTGCTCAAATGCTTTGCAATCAAACTCCATTTTTTGGAGAATCTGGTGGTCAGGTTGGAGACATAGGGATCATTAAATGTTCAACAGGCGCCGGAAAAGTTGAAAATGTTTTTAATATTAGAGGTTTTGTTATTCATGAAGTGGTAGTGACCGAAGGTGAAATTTCAGTAGGCCAGACTCTTAAATTATCAGTGGAAGGATCCAATAGATTCAAAATCAGAGCAAACCATTCTGCAACGCATATCTTGCACGAAGCACTTCGGAATAATTTAGGACAACATGTAGAGCAGAGGGGGTCGTTAAATTCTAGCGACCGTTTGAGATTTGACTTCTCTCATAATGCACCTGTTTCTAGCGCTGAAATAGAAAAAATTCAAAATGAGGTTAATACTCTTATTAGGCAAAATTCGAAAGTAGAGACAAATATTCTTGATCTTGAAAAAGCTAAAAAGTTGGGCGCTAGGGCTTTGTTTGGAGAAAAATATGACCATGATGTAAGGGTTGTCTCAATTGGCAGAAGAGAAAAATCTTGCTTAGGTTTTTCTGGCAATTCCTACTCGGTTGAACTTTGTGGAGGAACTCATGTTAATTATACGGGGGATATTGGATACTTTATAATTACTGCTGAAGTTGCTTCGTCTGGCGGAGTTAGAAGAATTGAAGCTTTAACTGGTCAGATGGCGATAGATTATAGTCTTGGAATGTTGAATATAGTGACAAATCTTTCCGGTCAGCTACGGACTACATCTGATAAATTGCTAGACCGAGTAGATGCCCTTTTGGCTGAGAGAAAGTCAAATCAACAGGAAATATCAAGTTTGAAAATTAAGTTGAATTCAGTAAATCAAGATTTAGAATCTGAAGAATCAAGTTTAGATAAAGTGTTTGAAATCAAGGGGATAAAGCTTTTAAGTAAAGTAGTTGAGGATTTACATTTTAAAGATATTAGATCTTTGCTTGATAAGAAAAAATCCAATCTAAAGAAATCCATAGTCATAATTTTTTCAAAAACTGATAATAAGGTCATAATTACTGTTGGTGCAACTTTAGATTTAGAAGGCCGTGTTTCAGCCGTAGATATTGCCAGGTTAGCGAGTAAGGCGTGTGGGGGGCAAGGAGGCGGTGGTAGGACAGATTTTGCTCAGGCTGGAGGGCCTGATCCATCTGGAATTTCTGCTGCCTTAGAAGGGATTACAGCATATATCAATTCCAAATAAGTTTGTTCTAAGTTACTTTTGATAAATTTACTTGAAAGTGTTGATCAACCTTGTCTAAAAATTGGGTAGTTGTTAGCCATTTTTGTTCTGGTCCTACCAATAGAGCAAGGTCCTTTGTCATGAACCCTTCTTGGACGGTATCTATAACTGTGGATTCTAAAATTCCAGAGAATTCAGCCAATTCATTATTTTTGTCCAGCTTGGCCCTATGTTTGAGACCTCCTGTCCACGCAAATATTGATGCTATTGAATTAGTAGAAGTTTCTTTGCCTTGCTGATATTGACGATAATGCCGGGTAACAGTTCCGTGAGCTGCTTCAGCCTCAACAATGCTACCATCAGGGCTCATTAACTGACTTGTCATTAATCCAAGAGAGCCAAAGCCTTGTGCTAAAGTGTCGGATTGGACATCGCCATCATAGTTTTTGCATGCCCACACAAAGCCTCCTTCCCATTTCAATGCGCAAGCAACCATGTCGTCAATCAACCTATGCTCATAAGTAATATTTGATTTTTTAAACTGTTCTTCAAACTCTTCCTCATAAATCTTTTGAAATAGATCTTTAAACCTCCCGTCGTAAGCCTTAAGAATTGTATTTTTTGTTGACAGGTAAACTGGCCAATTCATTTTCAGCCCATAATTTAGAGATGCTCTTGCAAAGTCTATAATAGACTGGTCTAGATTGTACATTGCCATGGTAATTCCAGCAGAAGGGGCTTCAAAAACCTCTTTTTCTATTATCTTTCCGTCATCTCCTACAAATTTTAATGATAACTTTCCCTTTCCAGGAAATAAAAAATCGGTAGCCTTATATTGGTCAGCGTATGCATGTCTTCCTATAACTATTGGCTTGTTCCAACCTGGGACAAGTCTAGGTACATTTTTGCAAATAATTGGAGCTCTGAATACCACCCCTCCAAGGATATTTCGGATTGTACCATTAGGAGATCTCCACATCGATTTTAATTTAAATTCATCTACTCGCGCTTCGTCTGGAGTAATTGTGGCACATTTAACACCAACCCCTATTTCTTTTATTGCTTCCGCGGCATCAATGGTTATTTGGTCGTTTGTTCGATCTCTTTCTTCAATTCCTAAGTCAAAATATTTAAGGTCTAGATCTAAATAAGGGATAATTAGTTTTTGCTTTATGTAATCCCATATTATTCGGGTCATTTCATCGCCATCTATTTCTACAACCGGATTTTCTACTTTAATTTTTCCCATCATTTGACCTTGTTTTATATAAAAAAGCTAATACCTCTTATATTAGTATTTATAAAATATAAAGGTTATAAATTGATTATTTCACATAACACTGATTAATGTTTGGCGGAAATTTTTGTATACGTTTTTAAGCTTTTCTAACTTTTGTCTTATTTATTATTGCTGTTAGAGAAATTATAGGAGTGATTTTGAAGCCTGTTTTTATTTTGGTACGGCCCCAAATGGGTGAGAATATTGGATCTGCTGCACGGGCGATGTTGAATTTCGGTATTGATAACCTTCGAATAGTTAATCCTAGGGACGGATGGCCAAATCCAAAGGCAAAGGCTTTAGCTTCAGGAGCTGGCTCGGTATTGGACAGCGCCCTTATTTTTGATAGTGTTCAAGAGGCATGTCAAGATATGCATTATGTATTTGCTTCCTCTGCCAGAGAGCGGAAATTGGATAAGAAAGAAATTTCCTTAGGTGAAGCAATCTCAGAATGTAAAAATTTATTAGACGAAGGTTTAAAGCTTGGATTTTTATTTGGTCCTGAACAGTCAGGTTTGAGCAATGAGGATATAGCTTTTGCGGATAAAATTGTCTTTCTGAATACTTCAAATGTTTGTACATCAATTAATTTATCTCAGTGTGTTATGCTCTTTGCTTATGAATGGTTTCAAGGAACAAACAGTGAGTCATCGCTAAGTCGAACAAAAAATGTATATTCATCAGCTTCAAAAGAAGAAATAGATCAGCTTATGAAGCGATTAATATTGAATTTAGATATAAAGGGGTATTTTTGGCCCCAGGATAAAGAAAAAAGCTTAAAATTGTACCTTCATAATTTATTTTCTAAACTCCCATTAAATTCATCTGATATTCGGTTTCTTCATGGATTAATTAGAGCTTTGTCAGAGGAAAGAAAAAAGTAACGATGTTAAGTTTATTATATTTTAGGATGCATGATTTTTTTGCCCAAAAAGTTTTTGGGTTGGTGTTTAAATTTTTGAGAATGAAAGTTTTGTAATGAATTATGTACGCCTTTGGCTCTATATCTTGTTTGCGCTGGTGTTTTTAATGGTAATAGTGGGTGGCTTAACCAGGTTAACCGATTCTGGCTTGTCTATAACTGAATGGAAACCATTAACTGGAGCATTGCCGCCAAATTCTGTTGAGGGCTGGTTAATAGAATTTCAAAAATATAGCGAAATACCCGAATTTAAGCTCCAAAATTCTGATATGTCTCTATCTGAGTTCAAGGTTATTTATTGGTGGGAGTGGGGACATAGACAATTAGGCAGGATTATTGGTTTGGTTTGGTTTGTTGGGTTTTTTCTATTATTAGGGCTAAGAAAATTTAACAAGGAATTAATTTGGCAGTCGTTTCTAATTGGTTTCCTTATAGGGGTGCAAGGAGCGATTGGCTGGTGGATGGTGTCATCAGGTTTGGAGGAAGGTATGCTTGATGTCGCTTCTTATCGGCTTTCCATACATTTGTTAACTGCTTTTTTTATCCTTTCACTTATTTACTGGAGAATTCTAAGAATTCATCATGGATATTATTTATCTATATCAAGATCCCAATTTAGCACTGCACTTTATTTTTTATCAATAATAATGCTCTTAGTTTTATATATTCAAATATTTTCAGGAGGATTGGTAGCTGGAATTGACGCAGGTACGGCATACAACGAATGGCCGCTGATGAATGGGCAAGTACTTCCAGATGAATCTTTTGATTTATTGCCAATTTGGATTAATTTTTTCCATAACTCAGCTTTGGTTCAATTCAATCATAGAATTCTTGGGTATCTCTTATTTTTCTTAGTGCTAATATTTTTTATAATTGCAAAATATGATACAAACCCAGTTATAAAAAGAAGTTCATTCTATTTGATTTTTGTTGCAACTCTTCAGGTATGTTTGGGAATAATTACCATTCTAAGTGAGGCAGAATTACTTTATGCGGCCCTTCATCAGGCAGGAGGTATGATATTTTTAATTGCGGTGCTTAACTCGCTTTTTATGTCCTCAAGGTATAGGAATGTTTGAGAATTGGTCTAATCTTCCCAGTTTGGAAGTCTTTTTTCAATAAAGGCAGATATTCCTTCTTCAGTATCTCTATGCAACATATTTTCTGTAATAACGCCTGCGGTATAATCATAGGCGTCATCTACCGATAGTTCCAATTGTTTGTAAAAGGCTTCCTTACCAATTTTTACTGCTGAAGATAGCTTTTCTGAAATCGTAACTGCCATTTTCATCGTTTCTGCATTTAAATTACTGGCTTCAGTTACTTTATTAATCAGACCTTCTTTTTGTGCATCTTCTGCCGTTAAAAATTCTCCAGTAACTAACATTTCAAAAGTTTTCTTTCTACTGATATTTCTGGAAAGTGCCACCATGGGAGTTGAGCAAAACAGTCCTATATTAACACCGTTTACTCCAAATGTTGCTTCTTGGGAGGCTAGTGCCAAATCACAACTTGCTACAAGTTGACAACCTGCAGCTGCGGCTACCCCCTGTACTTCAGCAATTACGGGTTTGGGTATTTTAGAGATACCTGCCATCATATTTGCACATTTTCTAAACAGCCAATTAAAGTACTCTTTCCCTCCGTCTTCTTTTTGCCTATTTAAAGTCATCTCTTTTAGGTCATGACCTGCACAAAAGGCTTTTCCTCTGGCTCTTATAATTATTGCCTTTATATTAGTGTCACTGCCAAATGATTTCAGGCCTTCTGATAAGGTTTCAATCATTTCTTCCGAGAGAGCATTAAGCTTTTCTGGTGAATTTAATGAAAGCAACCCAACTCTTTCACTTTTATCTTTTATTATAAGCTCGGACATTGATTTTTATTTATCATTTGTTAATACAAGAATTATACTAATATTATTTTTATTTAGAAAGCAACAAGTGGATCAAACAGTTATAGAAATGGAAAAGTTTCTTGATGAGGTTTTCCCTCAAATAAAAGGACGTTTCAAAATAATAAATCTTAGTGATGAAGGGTCCTTAGTAGAGATGACGGTTAAAAATAATGACTTGCGGCCAGGAGGAACAGTTTCTGGGCCTTCAATGTTTTCTTTAGCAGATATATGTTTTTATGTTGCTGTTTTGCATGCAATAGGCCGTGATGCTTTAGCCGTTACGACAAACTGCTCAATAAATTTTCTTCGTAAGCCTGATCCAACAATATTGTATGGGCGTGCTAGAATTTTTAAAAAAGGTAAAAGTTTAATCGTAGGTGATGTGGAAATATTAGGAGAAGATAGGACAATAATAGTTGCACATGCATCAATGACATATTCATGTCCT
>CACAMI010000021.1 GCA_902533625.1 uncultured Alphaproteobacteria bacterium
ATTAAAGTGAAACAAGTAGGATCTCCAATTAGAAAGCCAGCATCGCAAAGGGCTACTCTTATTGGGCTCGGATTGAATAAAATGCACAAGGTGAGTAATTTAGAAGATACACCTTCTATTAGAGGCATGATAAATAAGGTATCTCATTTAGTTGAAATTATTGAGGAAACTCCCAAATAGGGAAATTTAGTAAGGTCATTTTTGAAAGAGTCATAAAGGGAGTTTGATATGAGGCTAAGTGCTTTAGCTGATAATGTTGGCGCAACAAAAAAAAGTAAGAGGGTAGGACGAGGTCCTGGATCAGGTTTGGGGAAAACTGCAGGAAGAGGTATTAAAGGCCAGAAATCACGGTCAGGGGTAGCTATAAATGCTTATGAAGGCGGCCAGATGCCTCTCTATATGAGACTTCCTAAACGTGGCTTTAATAACCCAAATCCAAAAAAATATGCAGAAATAAATGTGGGGTGTATTCAAACATTTATAGACAAAGGTAGAATTGATGGGAAATCTGAAATTACAGAAGAAGTCCTAGTAAATTTAGGTATAATAAGAAGAAAATGGGATGGAGTTAGAGTGTTGGGTAAAGGCGATTTAAAAACTAAGATAAATATTTCAGTTACCGGTATTTCAAAAAAAGCTCAGGACGCAATAGAAAGACTAGGCGGTAAAGTTACGCTATTGTAATTTTTATTAGTTAGGATGTGTCAGATCTAAATGAATATTAATAAAAGAAAGCGTTTGTAGAGATGGCTTCTGCTGCAGAACAAATGGCCCAAAATATGAATTGGGGATCTTTTGGAAAAGCAAAAGATCTTCAAAAACGTCTTATATTTGCTATAGGAATTCTAATTGTGTATCGAATTGGTACATATATTCCAGTTCCTGGTATCGATACAGTTCAGTTGAAGGAGTTTTTTGAGCAAGCGAGTACGGGTATCGGTGGAATGCTAAATATGTTCACTGGTGGTGCAGTCGGAAGAATGGCAATTTTTGCTTTAGGTATAATGCCATATATCACATCTTCAATAATTATCCAGTTAATGACTGCGATGGTGCCACATTTAGAACAGTAAAAAAAAGAGGGTGAGAGCGGTAGGAAGAAGATAAATCAGTATACGCGGTATGGAACTGTGGTTTTAGCACTATTCCAGTCTTATGGGATTTCAGTAGGGATAGAAAGTCAAGGACTTGCGTCTGACCCTGGAATGTTTTTTAGAGTATCTTGTGTGATCACATTAGTTGGAGGTACGCTGATGTTAATGTGGTTAGGTGAACAGATTACTGCAAGAGGAATAGGAAATGGTATTTCTTTAATAATTTTTGTTGGAATAATAGCAGAATTACCAGGAGCGTTAGCTCAGTTTTTTGCTTCTGGGAGGTCAGGTGCTGTTAGTCCAGCAGTTATTGTAGGGGTTATTTTGATGGTTGTGGCCGTTATTACTTTTGTCGTTTTTGTTGAAAGGGCACTGAGAAAAGTACATATCCAGTACCCTAGAAGACAAATTGGGATGAAGGTTTTCAGTGGAGAGAACACTAACCTACCAATTAAGCTAAATCCTTCTGGAGTAATTCCGGCTATATTTGCTTCGTCATTGCTACTACTCCCTACCACTGTAGGAACATTTTCTTCTACTGATGGTACTGGAATTTTGAGCTTAGTGAATGCTTATTTGGGACCAGGTCAGATTCTATACTACGTATTTTTTGGAGGTATGATAATATTTTTTACTTACTTTTATACTTTGAATGTATCTTTTAAAACTGATGAAGTTTCAGAGAATCTTAAGAAGCAAGGAGGTTTCGTGCCAGGGATAAGACCTGGTGAAAAAACTGCTCAATATTTTGAGTATGTAGTAGTTAGAATTTTAGTTCTTGGCTCAATTTTCTTAGCGGCGGTATGTCTGTTGCCGGAGGTACTGCGTAGCCAATTTGCTATACCTTTTTATTTTGGAGGCACATCACTTCTCATTGTTGTTTCTGTAACGATGGATACTATTAATCAAGTACAATCACATCTTTTAGCCCATCAATATGAGGGCCTTTTAGAGAAATCAAAACTGCGGGGTAAGGGTAGACAAAATAAGGGACTTAGGAGATGAATCTTATCCTTCTTGGTCCTCCTGGAGCAGGTAAGGGGACTCAGGCAAAACTTCTAGAACAAAAACTTAATATGCTTCAACTCTCCACAGGGGACATGCTTCGAGCCGCAAAAGACAAAGAATCAGAAATTGGAAAAAAAATAAAGTTAATAATGGCTGAAGGAAATTTGGTTACTGATGAAATAGTAATTGAGTTGATCTCAGAAAATATTGACAAATCATCTAAATGCGCAGGGTTTATTTTTGATGGGTTTCCACGAACACTTTATCAGGCTGATGCTTTGTCAGAACTTATGAGTTCAAAAAATCAATCTATTGATCTAGTAATTGAAATGAGGGTCGATGATAGCCAGTTAATAGAAAGAATTGTCGGTAGGTATAGCTGTAAGGAATGCGGCGAGGTGTACCATAAGGTTAATAGACCTGAGCAGAAAAAAGGAGTTTGTGATAATTGCGAGAATATAGATGGTTTCATTTTTCGAGAGGATGATACTGAAGAAGCTCTTAGGACAAGGCTTTTCAACTATTATCGCGAAACTTCGTCCTTGGTAGGATATTATTATGCCAAAAAGAAGCTAACTACAGTAGATGGATTATTGCCCATTGAAACCATCCATGACCTCCTTTATCAGGCTACAAAAAATAATTTATAATATACTGTTAAATTGACTTGACGGCGAGTTCGATATGCATATAGTGCAATTCTCATACTAGAGTTGTGTAACTTTAATTAGTATTTATTCAGGGCGTTAAAGCGTTCGAATATTGTGAAAAAAGGTTCTGGAACTACGGAACCGCAAGAAAGAACGGAGAAAGTATTTGGCTCGAATAGCTGGTGTAAATATCCCTACAAATAAGAGAGTGGTAGTGGCGTTGACCTATATTTATGGAATAGGCCAGGTAACTTCAGAGAAAATTTGTGAAGATACAAATATTTCTTTAGAAAGAAGAGTAAATGAGCTTTCTGACGCTGAAGTATTAGCTATAAGAGAAAAAATTGATGCTAGTGTTATGGTAGAAGGTGATCTTAGAAGAGAGAGATCAATGAATATAAAGCGCCTAATGGATTTGGGATGCTATAGAGGTTTGCGGCATAGAAGAGGGCTTCCAGTTCGCGGTCAGAGAACTAGTACAAATGCAAGGACACGTAAGGGTCCGGCAAAAGCAATCGCTGGTAAGAAAAAATAGGTAGCGATAATGGTAAAGGAAAAAACTCGAACAAAGAAAAAAGAGAGAAAGAATATCTCTTCAGGGATTGCTCACATAAACTCGAGCTTTAACAATACAAAAATATTAATCTCAGATGCTCAGGGGAATGCCATTGCATGGTCATCTGCTGGAACTATGGGTTTCAAGGGTTCGAGAAAGTCTACTCCATATGCTGCACAGATAGCAGCAGAAGATGCTGCAAAGAAAGCTCAGGAGCATGGAGTAAAGACAATAGAAGTTGAAATACAAGGCCCAGGTTCTGGTCGGGAATCTGCTTTAAGGGCTTTATCAGCCATTGGTTTGATAGTTACATCAATTAGAGATGTTACACCTATGGCGCACAATGGTTGCCGGCCACCTAAACGGAGAAGAGTATAAACTTGACAAATGTTTGTTAAGTTTATGAATTTAAAATGAACCCTCGGGCGTACTTGGAATTTTGGGATCAAATCCAAGAAACAGGAATGGAGGCACGATGATCCATAAAAATTGGCAAGAACTAATAAGACCGAATTCATTATCAACCAAGGATGTAACAGATTCATCTAATAAAGCTATAATAGTAGCTGAGCCTTTGGAGCGAGGTTTTGGATTGACCTTAGGAAACGCTTTGAGGCGCGTTTTACTATCATCTTTGCAAGGAGCAGCAATAACAGCAATTCAGATGGATAATGTATTACATGAGTTTTCCTCTGTGGATGGTATAAGAGAAGATGTTACCGATATAGTATTAAATGTTAAAGGCATTGCGGTCAGAATGGATGTAGAGGGCCCAAAGAGAGTTTACCTTAAAGTTGAGGGGCCAAAAATAGTTACTGCCGGAGATATTTCTGAGACTGCTGACATAGAGATTTTAAATAAGGATCATGTTATTTGTCACTTGGATGAAGGCGCTAAGTTAAATTTGGAATTTACAGTTGAGAATGGAAAGGGGTACGTTCCGGCAGAAAGTCGTAGAACGGAAGAATCTCCTATTGGTTTAATTTACGTTGATGCACTTTTCTCACCAGTAAAAAAAGTTTCTTATAACGTTGAACCAACCAGAGAAGGTCAGGTTTTGGATTATGATAAGCTCACTTTGCAGATAGAAACTAACGGGACAGTTAGACCAGAAGATTGTTTGGCATTTGCAGCAAGAATTTTGCAAGATCAGCTGCTCGTGTTTATTAATTTTGAAGAACCCGAAGAGGGATTGGCTGCTGAGGACGAAGATGAGTTGGAGTTTAATCCTTTGTTGTTAAAGAAAGTCGATGAGCTTGAATTGTCGGTAAGGTCTGCAAACTGTTTGAAAAATGATAATATAGTTTATATTGGGGATTTAATTCAGAAAACAGAGGCAGAAATGTTGAGGACTCCAAATTTTGGGAGAAAATCATTAAATGAAATCAAAGAAGTATTAACAGCTATGGGACTACATTTGGGTATGGATATACCTGACTGGCCTCCCGAAAACATTGAGGAACTAGCTAAAAAGTTTGAAGATCAATTCTAGTTTATTTATTTAAATTAGTAATATTATTAAGGTGAGATCATGCGACATGGTAATGGTTATAGAAAACTAAATAGGACCCACGAGCATAGAAAAGCGATGTTTGCTAACATGGTGTGTAGTTTGGTGGAACATGAACAAATAACAACTACCCTCCCGAAGGCAAAGGAGCTAAAAAGAATTGCTGACAAAGTAATTACATTGGCAAAGAGGGGTGATCTCCACGCAAGAAGAATGCTTATTTCCAAGGTAAGACAACAGGATGCTGTAAAAAAGCTTATAGATGTATTGGGACCAAGATATGCCAGTAGGCAAGGAGGATATTCCCGAGTTCTAAAGGCAGGATTTAGGCATGGCGATATGGCTCCAATGGCAGTTATTGAATTTGTTGATAGAGATGTGTCCGCTAAGGGTGCGTCAGATAAAGCAAGAAATGAGGAGCAAACTGCTTCGTTAGAAGAGTAAGATTCTTTTCAAGATATGTCTGACTAAATTTGGGACAAATTTTTACCAGTGAGCATGGGAAGGAATTTGCAGAATTTGACCGACGATCATAAACCATTAGCAGATAGGATAAGACCAAATATCTTCGATGAGGTCGTTGGGCATCCGGAGATTCTAGGTGAAAAAGGCCTGATAGGGCGCATGGTTAGGGGTGAAAATTATAAATCATTCGTAATGTGGGGCCCACCAGGTGTTGGTAAGACAACTATCGCCAGATTAATAGGAAATAGTAGTAAGATTAATTTTTTATCAGTAAGTGCTATATTCACAAGTGTATCAGATCTAAGAAAAATATTTTCTGATGCTAAGGTGAAAAAAAATGAAAATAATGAGAGGACTGTTCTTTTTGTTGATGAAATACATAGGTTTAATAAGAGTCAGCAAGATGCCTTTCTACCAGTTATTGAGGATGGAACAATTATTTTAATTGGCTCTACAACCGAAAATCCAAGTTTCTCTCTAAATTCAGCATTATTATCAAGAATTTCTCTTGTAACTATGGGAAAATTAAGTCGCAATAGTTTGGGTTTGCTGATTAAAAAAGTCGAGGAAAGATTAGGTAGGAAGATGCCATTGACCAAGACTGGGCTGGAGGCAGTCATTTCGTTTTCTGATGGGGATGGAAGACGTCTGATAAATATTTTGGAGGAAGTTAGCAGTTCAAAAGTAATAATTGACGAAGATGGAATAGAAAAAATCTTACAAAGAAAAGTTTTTTACCATGATAAGACAGGTGATAATCACTACGATTTAATTTCAGCTCTACATAAATCTATAAGAGGTTCTGATTGTGATGCTTCATTATATTGGTTAGCTAGGATGTTAATGGCTGGAGAGGATCAGAACTTTATACTGAGGAGGTTGACTCGTATTGCAACTGAAGATATTGGGCTTGCAGATCCTGATGCCTTGAGGATTTGCTTAGACTCCTGGAATGCATTTAGAAATTTAGGTGCGCCTGAAGGAGATTTGGTTATTAGCCAAGCAGTTATTTACCTCTCACTGGCGCCAAAATCTAACGCAAATTACCTAGCGTTTAAGAACTCAATTAAGACTGTTGAGAATGAAGATTCATTTCCTCCTCCAACTCATCTACTAAGTAAAAAAAATAGGAAAATGGAAGATCTTGGGTTTGGAAAAAATTACAAATATGACCCTAAATTTAATGATAGTTTTTCAGGACAAACGTATCTACCAGATCAATTAAAACCTGTAAGTTTTTATAAGCCTGCTGAACGGGGGTTTGAGCGAGAAATGAAAAAAAGATTAGAGTATTATTCTGGGTTGCGTAAAAAGCTAAAAAATAGCGATACTGGAGAAAAAAAATGAACCTATTTTTATTTTTCAAGGTTGGAATGGAGGAGCTTTAGGAGCTATTTCAAGAATGCTAATTTCAAATTATTTTAATAGAAATTTTTCCTTAACTTTTCCAATAGGTATTTTGACAATAAATATTCTGGGCTCTTTTATCATTAGTTTAATTATGGGAGCAATGTACTTAAAGGTTGATTCAGGCGGTATTAAATTTTTACCATTTCTAATAACTGGCTTTTTGGGAGGATTTACAACATTTTCCAGCTTCTCACTAGAAACTTTATATCTCTTTCAAGAAGGTAGGGTAACTCAATCAATTTCATATGTTGCTTTGATAATGATAGGCTGCCTTATTGGCGTTTATATTGGTGCTGTTTTAGTGTGATGAAAAAAAGTACTGAAAATTTTCCCATAATAGTAACGTTTGAAGACGAGGATAAGCGGCTAGATAGATGGCTTAAGGCTAAGTTAGGACCGATCCCTCAATCACGCATTGAGCTTTTATGTAGGAAAGGGGTTTTGCTGGTTAATAGTGAGAAAGTTAAACCTTCTTTTCGTGTAATGTCAGGAGATACTATCGAGGTTCCAATTGGTTTATCATCAAGAAATGAAAAAACTGAGAGCTATAAGTTTGAAGCATTAAGCAAAGCCGAAGAAAATATAATTAGAGATACATTAATTTATGAGGATGAGTATTTATTGGCAATAAACAAACCTAGCGGAATTGCGACGCAAGGTGGCACAGGTCAAAAAGTTCATATTGATAAGTTGATTTCTTTTTTTTCATCGGATTATCATACAAAACCTAGACTTGTCCATCGCTTAGACAGAGAAACATCAGGTGTTCTAGTATTGGCAAAATCAAGCAAACTTGCAGCAGAATTGGCCAATTGTTTTAGAGATAGGAGCGTCAAAAAAATCTATTGGGCATTAGCGGCAGGAATTCCAAATGACAAGGAAGGTTCAATCGAATTTCCTTTGGTTAAAATAAAAAATAACCTAAAAATAGATGATTTTGAAAAGGTCCAATGTGTTACTGATGATAGAGTTCATTCTATAGATAATGCAAAGAAAGCAAAATCAAATTATGTTATAATTGAGGCTTTAGGTACACGAGCTTGTTGGTTGGGGTTGTCACCGATCACAGGTAGAACACATCAATTGAGAGCTCATCTAGCTCAGATAAATTGCCCCATAATTGGTGATATGAAGTACGGGAAAAATTCTCAAGTCAATAAGGGAGATGGTTGGGGTTCTCTTCTTGGTGACCAAATTGAAAATAAATTGCACCTGCACTCAAGGTCAATAATGTTCACTCATCCTATAACAAAAAAACAGATATTTATTGAAGCTGAGATGCCAAGTCATATGATAAAAAGCTGGAAAGTTTTGGGTCTTGACGCCAGATTAGCTGTAGCTGATCCATTTTTGCAAAATGATTAAAAAACCTAAATTAGTCATAATGGATTTAGACGGTACTTTGGTAGATAGTCAGGAATTTATAATAAGCGCTACTACAGTAGCTTTTAGAGATGAAGGATTAAAGGTACCAAAAAGGGAGAATATTTTGTCTATAATTGGCTTGTCTTTAAATGAAGCTTTTAGGGTTTTAAATAAGGATTTGAATGAGAAACAAATCAAAAAGCTAATAAGCACATTTAAAAACTGTTATAATACTTTTAACCAAGAGCAGCTAATATCTCCTCTATATGAAAATGCAAAAAATTTCCTGGAAAATTTAAAGAGAAACGAAGAAATAATTTTGGCTATTGCTACTGGAAAAGGCATAAAGGGATTGCTTCAGATATTGAAGGCTCATAATTTAGAGTCGTTTTTCTCTAAATTACAGACGTCGGATTTTTACCCTTCCAAACCGGATCCTACTATGCTGGTAAGTCTTATGAAAACTTTAAAAATAAAAACTGAAGATGCAGTAATGGTTGGTGATACGGATTTTGATATTTCGATGGCTCACCGTGCTGGAATTAAATCAATAGGTGTACTTTGGGGGTATCATTCAATAAGCAGAATAAAGTTAATGAAACCTACAGCCATTGTGGAAAATTTTGCAGATTTGGAGCAAAAAATAAATGAATTATTCAGAGGATAAATCTATTGAGTTGGTCTAAGAAAAAATTTTGGAGTTCATTTAATATTACATTCTCCGATGAGCAGCAAGCATATGTGATGCTCATAGATGGTAAAATATATAAGTCTGTGAAGGGCAATATATTAAAGATACCATCAGCTTTTTTGGCAAAAAAAGTGGAAAATGAATGGAAGAAAATAACTAAGGAAGTTATACGTTCTAAATTGATTTTTACCAACGTTCTTGAGCAAATCAACGACATAGATGACGAAAGCACTAATGAATTCTTGAGAGTATTACTAGAATATGCCGAAACTGACTTAATATGCTATAGAGCGTCCTCTCCCAAGAAATTAAAGACTTTGCAGGAGAGAAAATGGGACCCCATTCTTTCAATTTACGACCGAGAATTTAGCATAAAAATGGCTTCGTCAGATTCTCTGAACTATGTCAGTCAAGATAAAGAGAGTCTTGATAAATTTCTTGGTATTTTGAAAGCTTATGAAAGTCCTAAGTTGTTTCTAATATATAAAATGACTCAATTATTAGGATCGGCTTTACTCTCTGTTTTAGTAGAAAAAAACTTCGTAAATGAAAAAAAAGCGTGGATGCTAAGTCGTATAGAAGAAGATTGGCAAAAGACGATTTGGGGAAAGGATGAGGAGAGCATAGAAGCAGAGAAAAATAAGAGGAAAGACTTTAAGTTACTAAACCTGTGCCTGAGGCATTTAGTAGAATATTAGTCCGAAATCACAAATATGTGAAGGCAATATTCGTCTAAGAATCAGTTATGCTATTTGCCTTTTTAGCATTGAATAATTTTTCCTCATCGCAGTAGTTTTCTGACTTAGAGACCATATTGGCTTAAATTAAAGCGAAATCAGGCTATATTTGTCAAATTTTTTGAAAAAAGATGTACTATCTATGTATTTTAATATAAAAGAAACCGCTTAACCTTGCGGTTCTTTTGTGGGGATTAGGGGGTTATGAAATTCCGATGCTGGTAATTGGTTCAACTTGCGTTGGGTGAAATTTTTGAACTAAACTCAGGAAGAGGTAAAAATGAAAAAATCAATACTTTTTGGTATTACTGCTGCACTAGGCCTTTCAGCTGGTGCTGTGTTCGCTGACGGACATGGTAGTACTTTGGATGTAGTTAAAGAAAGAGGAAATCTCTTGTGTGGAGTATCTACTGGTTCTCCAGGTTTTTCAGGGGTTGATGACTCTGGTATGAATGTTGGATTTGATGTGGATTACTGCCGAGCTTTAGCAGCAGCAATATTTAATGATCCTATGGCAGTTAGCTTTGTTCCACTGTCGTCAGCTGTACGTTTCACAGCTTTGGCATCTGGAGAAGTTGATATCCTTGCAAGAAATACAACCTGGACTTATAGCAGGGACACAGATCTTAAGCAAACTTTTCTAGGTGTAACTTACTACGATGGTCAAGGCTTTATGGTTAAGAAAGATCTCGGTGTAAATTCGACTTTAGAACTTGATGGTGCAACTGTTTGTATTCAAGTGGGTACAACAACAGAGTTGAACTTAGCTGATTATTTTAAGGCTAACAACATGAGCTATGAGCCTGTGCCAACAACTGATAATGCAGAGTCTAAGCAACAGTACCTTGCCGGTGCATGTGATACATACACTACTGACGCTTCAGCACTTCATGGTACCAGAATTAACTTAGAGAATCCTGATGATCACATGGTTCTTCCAGAGATCATTTCAAAGGAGCCATTAGGACCGTTAGTTCGTCATGGAGACGACAACTGGGCAGATATTGGTCGCTGGGTTCTAAATGCATTGGTTATTGCTGAAGAAAAAGGAATTACTTCTGCAAATATTGATAGTTTTGCTGACACAGCTGACGCTGAGATTCATAGACTATTGGGTACAGGCGATGATGATATCTTAGCGATGATGAACATGCCTAAGGATGCAATGTATAATGCTATTAAAGCCACAGGTAACTATGGTGAGATTTTCGAAAGAAACCTTGGAGCTTCAAGTGGAATCAACATCGTACGTGGTGTAAATAATTCTTGGACAAATGGTGGAATTCTTTATTCTCCTCCATTTAGATAAGTAGATAAAAATTGGGACGCGCCTGATTAGGGCGCGCCCTTCTTTAAAACAAAATTATAATTTTTTAGGTTTTTTATGAGTTCAGTAGATTTCCCAGTCGAAAAGTTTAGATTTGGAATGTTACTGAGCGACACTCGCTACAGATCGACATCTCTTCAGGTGATCACTTTTATTTTCTTTGTGGCTGGAGTCTTCTGGCTAGTAGATAATACGGTAAAAAATCTAGCACTTTTAGATAAAGATGTCAGTTTTTCCTTTCTTTGGATGCGAGCGGGTTACGATATAAATCAAAGGCTAATTCCATACACCAATGATAGTACCCACGCTACAGCGGCTTTAGTGGGTATACTGAACACACTTCTAGTAGCTTTTGTGGGTTGTATTCTGGCAACAATAATTGGCGTCTTTGTTGGAATATTGAGACTATCTAAGAATTGGATTATCGCGAAATTAATGTCCGTATATATTGAGGGTTTCAGAAATGTGCCTTTGTTACTATGGATAGTGATGGTTTTTGCTCTCTTAACGGAATTTACACCCCAGCCCAGAGCTTTTAAGGGTGAAAATCCTGACGCATCCATGATCATTTTTGAAAGTATCGCCGTTACAAACAGAGGCACTTATCTTCCTAACCCTCAATGGGGCGCTGGATCGATATGGTTAATATTAGTTTTTCTTGTCTCGTTACTCGGAATTATCATTTTTAGGCGATATGCAAAGAATATTCAAAAAAATACGGGTCGAAATTTACCAGTATTATGGGTGAGCTTGGGGATATTTTTTGTTCCTACAATATTGTTTTATTTCATTTTGGGGAGCCCAGTCACGCTAGAATATCCTTATCTCAAAGGGTTTAATTTTAAGGATGGTGTTCATATAAGAAATTCATTCATCGCATTAACCTTAGCATTAGCATTTTATACTTCAGCGTTCATAGGTGAAATTGTGCGTTCTGGAATAATGGCTATTTCTAAGGGGCAAACCGAGGCAGCAGCTGCTCTAGGAATGCGCCCAAATAAAATTATGAGTCTAATTATTTTACCTCAAGCTCTCAGGGTAATTGTTCCTCCTATGATATCTCAATATTTGAATCTCACGAAAAACTCTTCTTTAGCTATAGCTGTTGGCTATATGGATGTAAGAGGTACCTTGGGTGGTATTACCCTTAATCAAACTGGGAGAGAAATGGAATCAATGGTCCTACTCATGGGCTTTTATTTAACAGTTTCTTTACTTATTTCTTCCATTATCAATTATTTTAACCGTTCATTTCAGTTGGTTGGAAAGTAAATGTCTAAACTTGCATATGTAAGAGAAAAAGAGATCCCACAATCAGCGCCTCCAATAACAGAGGTTGGAATTATAAAGTGGTTAAGGGAAAACTTGTTTTCAAGTTGGTTAAATTCAATTCTCACTGTTTTGTCTCTATACTTCATCTTTATTCTCCTTAAAGATTTTATTCCTTGGGCATATGGGGCCCATTGGACAACGGGATCTATCAGAGAATGCTATGATGTGAACCCTGATGTTGCGTGTTTTTCAGTGTTGACTGCAAGGTGGAAGCAGCTATTGTTTGGTTTTTATCCACCTGAAGAATATTGGCGCCCAACGCTGACATTTTTTCTTTTAATTTTATCGATTATACCAATTCTTTTCACAAGATTTGTTAGGTTTTTTTGGTTTTCTTTGCTTTATCCAGGTCTTGCAATATGGTTGCTTTGGGGAGGATCAATTTGGTCGGTAGCTATTATTTATTTCGGTTTGGGTCTTGGATTTCTTTCTTTCCTAATTATGGACTCCCGACTGATTAGATCAGCATCAATCAGTTTACTTGCAGCATGCCTGATCACTGTTCTATTTTTTATGTTTTTAGCAAGCTTTTCGGCTGAAATGTTATCTTCGTTAATTCCAATTTATTTACCATATGTTGAGTCCTTAAAATTTGGTGGGTTTACGCTATCTTTGATTGTTGGAGTAACGGGAATTGTAGCTTCGTTTCCTCTTGGAATTGTTTTGGCACTTGGACGACAATCAGATCTTCCATTAGTTAAAATGATATGTGTTGGTTTTATAGAGTTCATTCGTGGGGTTCCATTAATTACGCTATTATTTGTTGCCTCTGTTCTGCTGAACTATTTTTTGCCTCCAGGCTCAAATTTTGATATTGTTCTTAGGGTAATAATAATGGTTACGCTTTTTTCAGCTGCTTATATGGCAGAGGTAATTAGAGGTGGATTGGCAGGTTTGCCGGTAGGGCAGCATGAGGCTTCTGCTGCTTTAGGTTTGACATATTGGCAGTCGCAAAGATTAATTATTATGCCTCAAGCTCTCAAGATATCAATCCCTGGAATAGTTAATACATTTATAGGTCTTTTCAAGGATACAACTCTGGTTTCAATAATTAGTTTAATGGATCCTGTTGGTCTGGCTTCTCTTATTAGGGCAGATACTAAATGGAATGGTATTTATTGGGAATTATATATTGCGGTAGGTTTGATGTTTTTTATATTCTGTTTTGGAATGTCTCAATATTCGCAATACTTGGAAAGAAAATTAAAAACGGATAATTAATAGGAAAAATTGATATGTCAGAGCAACCTAATGAAAGAGAAATAGATCGTTCAAAAATGGAGGTAACCGATGAAATTGCCATTCATATATCAGATATGAATAAGTGGTTTGGTAACTTTCATGTTTTGCGGGACATTAACTTAGAGGTAAAAAGAGGCGAGAGGATCGTTGTTTGTGGTCCCTCTGGTTCGGGAAAATCAACACTAATTCGATGTATAAACCGCTTGGAAGAGCACCAAAAAGGAAATATCACAGTTGACGGAACTGAACTTACAACAGACCTAAAAAATATTGATAAAATTCGCTCAGAAGTAGGGATGGTATTCCAGCATTTTAATTTGTTCCCTCATTTAACCACATTAGAGAATTGTACCCTAGCTCCAATTTGGGTGAGAGAAACTCCCCAAAAGGAGGCTGAAGAAATAGCAATGGAAATGCTAAAGAAAGTTAAAATACCTGAGCAGGCCCACAAATATCCTGGTCAACTTTCAGGAGGACAACAACAGAGAGTTGCTATTGCACGGTCATTATGCATGAGGCCAAGAATAATGCTATTTGATGAACCTACCTCAGCACTTGACCCAGAAATGATAAAAGAAGTTTTGGATACAATGATTGAATTGGCTGAAGAGGGAATGACTATGATTTGTGTAACTCACGAAATGGGTTTTGCTAGGCAAGTTGCTAATAGAGTTATTTTTATGGATGAGGGTCAGATTGTTGAGCAGAATGAGCCAGTAGAGTTTTTCAATAATCCAAAATCTGATCGGACCAAATTATTTTTAAGCCAAATTTTAGGTCATTAATTCAAGATTTTAGAAAATTACGCATATGAAATGCGGATTGTTCTGGCAATCTAAAACTTGATCCAAATGGACAAGATCTTCTCACTAGGCAGCCATATCTGCATTCATTGCCTTTTTTAGAAAGCGTATATTTCTTGCAGTTTTCTACATCGTACCCGTTAGCTGTTAATGCAGAAACGGGGCAAGCTGTTAAGCACGGTTTTTGGCAACTTTGACATACTCCTTCAGATTTTCTTTTATTTTTAATCTCAAACTCCAAGCCTATTGCCCCTCTGAAAGATAAAAATAAGCCTTTTTCATTGTGAACTAATAATTTGACAGGAGATGCACTTATTTCGGAGCATTCAAGAGCCCATGAGTAAAATGGCCAAATATTTTTTTCATCAAAAGGAAAGTAAGCTGTAACTTTTTCTTTTCCAACTATTTCTTCTAGTAATCTACGAGACCAACGATCCAGAGGGTGTGGTTTTTTATCATTGAATTCTTTACTCTTAATGAAAATACTCCAGAAATTTGGTTCATTAGGGCCTATCAGCAGAATTGTTTTTATTTTTTCTAATTTTTTATCGTCTTTTGGCCTGAATGAACCAACCACCTCCAGACCATTTATGGATAAAAATTTCTGGATGGAATTTATCTTTTTAGTCTGCTTAAACTTTAAATCATTCAAATTTATTAACTATTCCTAAAGAGAGTACCTGCGCCATGAGATGTGAATAATTCCAGCAAGCATGAATGTTCCACTCGTCCATCAATAATTACTGAAGCTCTAACACCGTTCTCTATAGCGTCTAGAGAAGTATTTACCTTAGGTATCATACCCTCGGAAATTACACCGTCTTTTATTAACTTTCGTGCTCGCATTGGATCGAGTTGGGGAATAAGGCTACCCTTGCTACTTTTTACACCTTCAACATCTGTTAAAAGAAGCAATCGATCAGCACTTAAACTTGAAGCCAATGCACCTGCAACAGTATCACCATTAATGTTATACGTTTTTGAGTTATTTCCGTAGCCTATAGGAGCTACAACAGGTATAAAATCGCTATCAATAAAGGAGTTTAAAACCTCTGGGTTTATTTCCATTATTTTTCCAACACAGCCCAGTTCAGGGGTGTCTTGTTCACAGTAAATAAGGCTGGAGTCCTTTCCAGAAAGACCCACAGCTTTTCCTCCCTGCTCATTTAAAGCAGATACGATTGATTTATTTACTTTTCCTGATAATACCATTTCTACCACTTCCATTATTTCTTCCGTGGTAATCCTTTTACCTTCATGAAAGGAAGATGTAATATCTAGTTTAGCAAGAGTGGCATTAATCATCGGTCCTCCGCCATGAATAATAATGGGGTTAACATTACACTGTTTCATCAAAACAATATCTCTTGCAAAACTTTTCATTGCAGTTAGGTCTGTCATGGCATGGCCTCCTAGCTTTATTACTATTATTGCACCATCGTATCGTTGCAGAAAAGGTAGTGCCTCCGCTAAGGTCTTTGCCGTATTAAGAAAACCTGCCTTCGTATTCATTTTCGTCACCAATCTTCTATAAGTGTTCAAAATCTTCTTTAAAGTAAAAGGATAATATTTAACAGAATTTTTCGATTTCAGATCTAATAATTTCAATTCCCTCTTTTTGTTGAGCAGACGAAATTATCACTTCAGGATATACTGCTATTTGTGAATCAAGAGATTTTGCATAATCCATTACCAAATTTTCCAAGGTCTGACCTTTTATTTTGTCACATTTGGTAAATATAATTTGGTAATTTACTGCTGCTTCATCTAATAGGTTCATTATTTCAATATCATTGCTCTTTATGCCATGTCTAATATCTATTAAAAGAAATATTCTTTTTAGGTTTCGTCTTCCAGACATATATGAAAAGACTAGTTTTTGCCATTTTTTTACTTCATGTAAAGGGGCTTTTGCATAGCCGTAGCCAGGTAAATCAACAATGTAGAGCTTATTGCTGACAGAAAAATAATTTATTTGTTGGGTTCTCCCAGGGGTATTAGACGTTCGCGCGAGAGATTTTCTTTTTGTTATGGCATTTAGGAGTGATGATTTTCCAACATTTGATCGGCCAGCAAAACATACTTCTGGCCTATCATCCGGCGGAAAGCCATCAAGTGAAACTACCCCCTTCACAAAATCAATTTGACTAGAGAACAATGAGTTCTTGGCCTTAAGATTTTTTCTTCCTTCCATGGTTGCAACTTTGAAAGAAGAATCTAATGTCATTTATCCTTATCCGGTTTAATTGATCTTATAGAATCTAGGATATTGCCAAACACATCTGGCCTTACTCCTTGGGAGGTCATGATAAGATATTGTTGAATGAACTGAATGGTATTATTAGCTACCCAATAAATTACAAGTCCAGAAGAAAATTGACCGAGCATGAACATGAATATCCACGGCATCCACGCAAAGATCATAGCTTGAGTTTTATCAGTGGGCGTGGGATTAAGTTTCTGTTGCATCCACATCGTAACTCCCATTAAAATAGGGTATACTCCTATTGAAATAATGCCAAAAATGCTTTCAGGACCTGGCGTTGAATAAGGTAAAAGACCAAAAAGGTTTAGAAATGAGGTCGGATCTGGAGCCGAAAGATCTTTAATCCAGCCAATAAAAGGAGCATGTCTCATTTCAATTGTAACGAAAAGAACTTTGTAGAGTGAGAAGAATATTGGTATTTGTAGTAGGATTGGCAAGCAGCCAGCAGCTGGATTAACCTTTTGAGTTTTGTATAGGTTCATCATCTCTTGTTGCAATTTTACCCTATCATCACCTGCTCTCTCCTTTATTTTCTCCATTTCAGGCTGGAGTTTCTTAAGCTTAGACATTGAAACAAAAGATTTATACGCTAAGGGTAAAAGTAAAGTTTTCATAAATAGGGTTAATAGTATGATTGACCACCCCATATTTCCTATATAGTTGTTAAATATCTCTAAAAGGTTAAAAATTGGTTTCGTTAGGAAAAAGAACCAGCCCCAATCAACAGAATCTATGAAATTGTAAATCTCAAGATTTTTTTCATAATATTTTATAGTTGAAACTTCTTTTGCTCCTGCAAATAAAAAGGTGGTGATTGATCCTCTGGAATTTGGATTAATTTCCTGTGTTCCAAGTTTCATTTCAATGAGGTACCTATTTTGGTCTGAATTAAACTCTTTCTTAGAATTAAAAAATTTACCTGGCTCTGCTATTAAAGTTGTCATCCAATATTTGTCCGTAAAGCCAGCCCACTCGGTTTTATTTGAACTAAGAATTCCTTCCTTAGTCATTTTTTTATATGTTATTTCATTTAGGGTCTTATCGCTCATCTCAACTACACCCTCATGAAGGATAAAAAAGCCTATAGTATCAGGTCTACCATTCCTTTGTATGACGCCATAAGGTTGAAGTTGGTAAGAATTATTTGAGGAATTAATCACAGTTTGGGTTATTTTAAACATATAGTTTTTGTCGATTTCGATTACTCGTTCAAAGGCAAGCCCTTTCCCATTATCCCACTTAAGTTTAATGGGTGTGCGCTCAGTTAGTTCCGTTCCAGACACTAATTTCCAAATTGTATTTGGCCCAGGCAGGTCTAATTTTTCCGTGATTTTTGAGTTATCCTGCCAGCCATAGTGAATGAGATAATCTTTTTGCAGTAGTGTTACTTCTAATGCTTCATCCATTAGAGATGTTTTGTAATCATTTAATTGGAGGTCGTCTATTCTGCCTCCTTTTAACCAAATAGAACCTGATAACCTTTTGGTATTAATACCCACTCTACTTGCGGTTAATGTCGCTACAGCACTTTCTGACACTGAAGGTATCAATTTATCCTGATCAGACTTTTCCAAACTATCTAAAGGCTCATTTTCAGTTATCCCGGGCTGATCACTAATTTCTGGGGGAGGAAACAAAAGGGTCCACCCAAAAAGAACCAAAAAGCTTAGCACCATGGCTAGTATCAGATTCTTTGTATTTTGTGCATCCATTATGTTCTCCGCAGATAATTCTTAGAAATCAAATCAGAATTTTTATATATTTTTTTCAAAATGATAACTCTCTCGATCTTTAATAGACTGTTTTCTATATATTGGCAAAGTCAAATAATCCAGAATCTAGTAGGTGGCTTGGATTAACATTTGTCATTGCCTTTAGTAGTACATTTTTACGTCCAGGACTTTTTCTTTCCCATTGGCTTAGGAGTTCCTTAACTTGGGTTCTCTGCAGACCTTCTTGACTTCCGCATAAATCACAAGGGATTATGGGAAATTTCAGAGCTTGGCAAAAGTTTGAGCAATCTATCTCATCTATTAGAGAAAGTGGTCGAAAAACATATAGGTCTTTTTCATCGTTAAGTAATTTTGGAGGCATAGAGGCTAATTTTCCTCCATGAAAAAGATTCATAAAAAAAGTTTCTAAGATGTCATCTTTATGATGTCCTAGTGCAATGGCTCCACATCCATTTTCTCTGGCTATCCTATAGAGGTTGCCTCGTCGCAATCTTGAGCAGAGGCTACAAAAAGTTTTTCCATTGGGAATTTTGTCTTTGACTATTGAATAGGTGTCTTGATACTCGATAATATGAGGGATATTATTTTTCTTGAGAAAGTTTGGCAATATCTTGGATGGAAAATTTGGCTGGCCTTGATCAAGATTACAAACCAAGATCTCCATGGGGAAAACACCTCGCCATTTTAATTCTATAAGGGCAGCCAGTAGGGTGTAACTGTCTTTTCCTCCAGATAAGCATACTAGCCATTTGCAATCTCTTCCAACCATAGAAAAGGTGTCTAACGCCTCTTTTGTTTTCCTTATGATACGCTTTCGCAGTTTTCTAAACTCCAAGGTATTAGGGGCGTCATTAAAGATCGGGTGAATGGGGTTATTATCAAGCATCACTTTGTCCTTTGAATTTCAATCATTTTGGGATGGGGTCATGTCCTGAGCCTCCCCAAGGATGACATTTAATA
>CACAMI010000022.1 GCA_902533625.1 uncultured Alphaproteobacteria bacterium
CCGAGGTTAGTTGCAGAAAATAAATTTGGTATATCTCCAATGAAAGAAGGCTTAAGAGTTGCAGGACTGGTTGAGTTTGGGGGCTTGGAGCTTGGGGCTTCGAGCCATCCATTTAGATACCTTAAAAACAATATAAACAAAGTATTCCCAGATTTGACTTGGGAATCTGAAACTAGGTGGATGGGTCATAGACCTACCTTAACCGATAGTTTGCCTATGATAGGTAGGTTAAAAGAAAGTCCAAATATTATATGTGCGTTTGGAGGGCAGCATGTTGGTTTAACCATGGCTCCCAAAATTGGTAAGATAATTGCAGATATCATTTTTAATAAAAAAATTAATTATGATTTAAAGCCTTATGATCCGGATAGATTCTAGTAATTATTCTCCAAGAGTATTGTGCCTCCATAATTTGAGAACTTTTGAATTAAATTTTGGTGGATTTAATTGAAAAAAATATCTATGAATAACCTAATTTTAAAAGCCAAGTCACATGTTCTTCGTGGAGAACATGATGCTGCGAAAAGTTTATATTTGAATTACTTAACCATTTATCCAAATAACAGGAGAATTAAAGAAGCTCTATCAAAGTTACCTAAAGAAGTTACTGATGATCACCAGTTGAGCCTTAGCTGCAATAAATTAATTAGTTTGTTCAATGAAGGATACTTTAAAGAAGTAATAGATAGTGCTCAATTATTGGCAAAAAAATATCCTAAAGCCTTTATGGTTTGGAACATTTTAGGTGCTGCTTATAACGAGATATCTAAATTTAAGCAGGCAGAAAATTGTTTTCAAAAGGCTCTAGAGTTAAGTCCGAATAATGTAAAAGTCTATTATAATTTAGGGATAACAATTAATAGGCAAGGTAGGTTAGAAGAAGCAATCAAGATCTACAGAAAGGTAATTCATTTAGATCCAAATTTTGTGGATGCTTATAATAGCATGGGTAACGCTTTTAAGGATCAGGGAAAAATTCAGGAGTCAAAAGTTTACTATATTAGAGCATTAGAATTAGATCCTAAATATTTTGAAGGATATTTAAGCTTGGGAAACCTATTCTTTCATCAAAGAAAATTAGATGAAGCAGTTCAGATGTATAAGCAGGCAATACATTTTAAGCCAGATTATTTCGAAGCATATAACAATATGGGTAGTGTCTTAAAAGAGAAAGGAAAGCTTAAGGAATCTATAGTGGCATATAAGAAGGCAATAGAGATTAAGTTTAATTATTCTGAAGCATATAATAATCTTGGCGTAGTTTTGAAACTAGATTCCAAAATTGATGAAGCAGTTCAGATGTATAAGCAGGCAATACACTTAAAGTCAGATTATTTCGAAGCATATAACAATATGGGTAATTTATTTCGGGAATCAGGGAAAGTATCTTTGGCTTTGGGTTGTTATAATAAATCATTAACAATAAATCCTAATTGTGCTGAGACCTTTAACTGTTTGGGAAATGTACATAAAGACAATAATGAAATTGTTAAAGCAATTAAAGCATATGAGAAAGCAATAGAGTTGGACTCAGAATTCTCTGAATATGCTTATAATTTCGGTTTAATGCATTTGAAAATTAAAGATTGGAAGTGTGGATGGAAATATTATGAAAACCGTTGGAACGTGAAAAATTTTAATGAAGAAAAAATAGTGTCGCAAAAACCACTTTGGCAGGGAGATTTTGCAAAAAACTTATTTGTTTGGGCAGAGCAAGGTGTTGGAGATGAAGTAATGTTTTCTTCAGTTATTCCACAGGTTAAAAAATCTTGTAATAATCTTTATGTTAGTTGTGATGAAAGGTTATTTGATCTTTTTAAAAGAAGCTTTGATAGCAATATAAAGCTAGTAAAGAAAGGATTTAGTCTTGATCAATCTTGTTATGACTGCCAAGTATCTGCTGGGACTGCATTTGGTTATTTTAGATTAACGTCGGATTCATTTTCCAAAAATGATAAGCCTTATTTGAAGTGTGACGATAATTTATATGCAAAAATTCAAAAAAAATTAAAAGTTAAGGCTAAGGGGTCTAGGATTATTGGGGTCAGTTGGTTTACTGAATCCAAGAATGACGGAGAGAAAAGGAGCTTAAGTCTATCAAAATTGGTTGAAGCCTTGCCAGAGAATATATTACTTGTTGATCTGCAATATAAAAGTTCACTAATAGATAATAATGAAAAAATATCTACTATAGGTAAAAAATTCGCTGATTTAGGTAAAATTGATAACTTTAATGATTTTGAGACATTCGCTGCATTAATTCAATCCTGTGATTTGATTGTATCAATAGATAATTCTACGGTCCATTTCGCTGGTGCATTAGGTAAAGAATGCCACGTATTGCTACCTTATAGCCATAGGAGTGACTGGCGCTGGGGCATCCACGGGTCAAAACAGAGTGATTATTACTCAAAAGTTTTTCTTCATTGGCAAAGTGAGCCAAATAATTGGAAGGGATGTTTGTCTAGTCTTAAGTCTGCTTTCTAAAATATTTCTGTTTTACATGGTTTCTTATAAAGTGGGCACTTTATGATTTAATAGCTTGGTGCGAGATCTAGTATTTCTCGTGCCTCTATGTAAGAGGCGACCGGCCTATCATATTTTTCACAAAGGTCTATAGAAATTTTAACTAATGCTGCATTTGATGGTGCTAAAGTATTTTCATCTAACCTAATATTATCTTCTAATCCAGTTCGAACATGACCTCCATTTTTGATGGACCACTCATTTACAACTTTCTGAAATTTTCCTATTCCAGCTGCGCACCATTCACTTTCAGGAAGTAATCTATTTACTGTTTTGACATAATAATCAAAGACATCTTTATCTACTGGCATCGCGTTTTTTACACCCATTACAAATTGCACATAAGGGTTTTTTAAAATTTTTTTAGTTTTAAATAAGTTAGATGCTTGGTGAATATGTGATAAGTCAAATGCCTCAATTTCTGGCTTTATATTATATTTAATCATCTCACTGGCTAGCCAATGAATTAGGTCTGGTGGATTTTCATAGACCCTATTAGGAAAATTATTGGAACCTACTGTCAAGGAGGCCATATCAGGCTTTAAATGCAGCATCCCACCTCTTTCTTTGCCAGATCCGGAACGACCACCTGTAGAGAATTGAACTATCATTCCGGGGCAAAATTTGCGTAAACCTTCTAAGAGCAAAGCAAACCTCTCGGGACTTGAGCTAGTGCTTTCATCGTCATTTCTGACATGGCAATGTACTATAGTTGCCCCCAGTTCAAAAGATTCCTGAGCACTTTCTACTTGTTCGTTTATACTGATTGGCAAGTTGGGATTATTCTCTTTTCTTGGAACTGAGCCAGTAATAGCAACACAAATTATGCATGGGTTTTCATTTTTATTAATCATTGAATATCTTTGTAAGTAATTCTGGATTAGTGAGCCTTTGTTATATCATTCTATCAACGTGTTAAACATTCATTTCCATTATAAAGATCAAATTTTAGAGAGTACAAAACATTAATTAAATAAAAAGGCAACATTAATTAATACGGCAGACCAACATAATTTTCTGCTAGTGCTCCCATGGCATATTGAGATTCTGAGAGGTTAAAAAATTCACTAGATTGTATTTTTTTTTCAAAATGAGATGAATTTGGGAAGGTATGAAGTAATGTTGTCATCCACCAACTGAAACGTACTGTTTTCCAAATTCTTTTAAGGGCTATCTGGGAATAGCTTTCCAATAAGGTTTTTTCATTATCATTGTAGAAAGTGATAAAAGCTTGTGACAGATAATATATGTCAGATATAGCTAGATTCAATCCTTTGGCTCCGGTTGGAGGAACAATGTGGGCTGCATCGCCAGCCAGATAAAGTTTTCCATATTGTATAGGTTCCACAACAAAACTTCTAAGGGGAGCTATTGATTTCTCTATAGAAGGACCTGTAATCAATTTTTCAGAGTATTTTTTAGGCAATCTTTTTTTTAATTCTAGCCAGAAAAAATCATCTGTGTAGTCTTCAGGTTTCGTTTCCAAATCACATTGTATATAATAACGCGATAGCTTACTACTTCTCATTGAAGCCAAAGCAAATCCACTTGAAGAGCTAGAATATATAAGTTCATCATTAACCGGTGGAGTTTCAGATAGAATACCCAGCCACCCAAAAGGGTATCTATTTTCATAAACCGATAGATTCTTTTCGGGTATCCATGAACGGCTTATACCATGAAATCCATCACATCCAGCTATAAAATCTGCTTCAATGTACTTTTGTTCGTCTGTCTCAGTATCGAATATAATTCGAGGTGATTTTTCGCACAAGTTTTCCACTCGTATATTCTTAATTCCATGAAAAATTTTTGCATTTAAGTTATCTTGGGCTTTAAAAAGGTCTTTTGTTATTTCTGTTTGCCCATAAACTGTGACCGCTTTTTTTGTAGCTTTTTGGAAATCAATTCGTATGGTATGGTCGTCGTGACTCAGTATTGTACCTTGGTGTTTAATGCCTTCTGCATCTATTCTGTCTCCAATTCCGGCATTTTTTAGAACTTCAACTGAATTTGGTTCTATCACACCAGCTCTTATCCTGTTTAAAATATATTGGCGTGATTGCTTCTCTAAAATTATTGTCTCTATTCCTGCTTTCATTAACACTTGGGAAAGTAAAAGACCTGAGGGGCCACCACCTATTATCAGAACTTGAGTTTTCAAAATACCTCTTAAATTTGCAAGTTTATAGTCCATTAGTATTACATATCTTTCATGAATTTCAATAAGCCTATTCTTGGCATGATGATTGCTATACCTCTAATAATAAATTGGGGAATAATATGCTAGAGATAAATTTCAATAATAATGATCAAAAAGACAATTTTGATGCCTTAAATCAAATCCAATTTTTTTATAAAGAGGGCAATTTCGTGGAGGCGTTCTCTAAGGGAATAATGCTTCAGGAGTCAATGCCTGATAGTCCAGAATTACATAATATTGTTGGAGCAAGTGAATTGGCTTTAGGAGATCCAAAAGCGGCCGCAAATAGTTATGCAAGGGCTATTGAAGTCGCACCTACTTTTTTAGATAGTTACAACAATTTAGGGTCATTATATAGTTCTCTTGGAATGAAGGATGAAGCATTGGCGATTTATAAGGTAGCCTTGCGGGTTAACAATAAAGAGCCTCGACTTTATTTTAATATCGGGAATCTTCTTTTGGATAATGAAATGTTTGAATTAGCAGAAGAAAGTTTTCTCGAAGCATTAAGATTAGATGCTGATTATACGGATGCTTATTATAATTTGGCTTGTGTATTAATAGGTAAGGCAAAGAAAAATAAGGACCAAAAAGATAAAAATGATTTCTTTGAAAAATCTTTATCATATTTGGAGCGAGTCCAAATTGAGAATTCTGATAACCCTGATTACTTTAATCTTTTGGGGGAAGTTCAATTCAGCTTGGGCAAGTTTATAGCCAGTGAGAAAAATTTTAAAAAAACAATTTCTTTAAATAAAAAATGTGCTGAAGCTTATATTAATCTTGCCCGATTAAGGTCTAAGGACAGAGATTTTTTTAAAGCAATAAATTTGGCTAAAAATGCAATAGAAATAAATCCAGATTCTAATTTGGCTAAGATTGAGTTGGCTCAGGCGAACTTTAATTTGTCCCAAGTAGAGCAGGCAATAAAGTTCTACAAAGAGGCAACTCGGACTGAGAAGGAAATAGATCACAATATTTTCAACCTCAGTCTTGCTCTTGCAGCAGCAGGTAATTTTGATGAAGCATGGGATTTATACGAATATCGGTTCGAATTAGGTATGGACAAAGAGTTATTTAATTCATTTTCTATTTTTCCAGAATGGGATGGTAAAAGTAATTGTAGGCTAGCTCTTTGGCAAGAGCAAGGTGTTGGAGATGTAATTATATTTTCGACTATTTTGGCTGACGTCCAAGAAATTTGTAGCAATATTACCTTATTTATTGATGAAAGGTTAATTGAGGTTTTTAAGGCTTCATTCCCTGGAATAAAGTTTAAGAGTAAAACTGTCTCTTTAGATATTGGTAGCTTTGATGCTCAACTTCCGTTGGGTAGCTTGCCAAAGATTTTTCGGAAAAAATTCTCAGAATTTAAGAAACCGCTGAAACCACTTCTTAAAGCTAGTGAAGATCATATAAAATGTGTAGAAAAGCTCTTGGGGAATAAAGTGCGTCCTAGATGTGGTATTTCTTGGTTTACATCTGGAGCTCAGATAGCTGACGACAGAAGTATAGACTTAAAGAGCTTAATAAAGGTCTTTAAAGGATTAGATGTAGACCTGATAAATTTACAATATCCAACAAAAGATAAAGATTCTATAGTTCCTAAATCATTAGCAAAAAAGGTAATTACTTTACCAGAAATAGATTTGAAAGATGATTTTAATTCCTCTATTGCATTAATGGATTCTTGTGATTTTGTTGTAACTATTGATAATGTCACGGCACATTTGGCTTCTGCTCTGGGGAAAAATACATTTGTTTTGTTACCATTAGCTCCTCCAAATTTTAGATGGATGTTAAAAGATAAAAGCAGTCCCTGGTATGAAGATACTACAGTTTTGATTAGGAAAAAGAAAACGGGTGTGTGGCCTCAGGCTCTTGAAGAGCTTAAAGTGGAAGTTAAAAAATTTATGAAACTAAAATAACATCTGGTTTGGCCTGCATTAGCCAAGTACTTCAAGATTAAATTCGAGTTCCTTTACCTCGGTACTTTACATGGAACTTTTGGTCAATTTCCGTGCCATCAAAAAGACCAAGAGTTATGCCCCTGCTTGGACCCTTGCCTCTCATAAGTTCTATTTCTCTGTCTGACAATGTATTTCTTTGGGACGATCTCCTCGCCCACTCTGCAAGATATCCATAAAGTCTATCCAAATGTTTTTTAATTTCCTCATTAATATCTTTGCCAGAGCCTAGGTCATTAAGTTCTTTCGGATCATTTTTTAAATCAAATAACATGGGTAAAAAACCACCTTGTGCGTGAATTAACTTGTACCTTCCATCGAAAATCATAAATAAGCGAGCATCCTTTGTTGCTACATTTAGTTTTTCTGGAATTCCACTTGTTGAATAGTCATATTCGCTTACAACAAATTTTCGCCAATTTTCTATTTGACTATTGTTCAGGAACGGTAGTAATGACCGACCTTCTAAAATGTGGTTTGGAATTAGTTCTTTTTGATAGGCAATAAAGGTAGCTGCTAAATCTATTGACTCGACTAGCTCATTATTTGTAGTACCTCGTGTCGCATCTGCATTGCTGGATGGGTCATAGATTATTAATGGAGTTTTTACTGAAGGTTCGTGGAATAAGTCTTTTTCTCCTAGCCAATGATCTCCTAAGTAGTCTCCGTGATCCGAACAAATTACTATCATGGTATTTTCTTTGAAACCATTATTTTCCATGTATTTAAAAAGTCGACCCATTTGATCATCGCACTGCTTTATAAGACCCATGTAAGCGGGTATTACCTCTTTTCTGACTTCATCTTTCTGAAAAGCTTTTCCAATAATATTTTCTGTAAATGCTTTGTAAATTGGGTGGGCCCCTTGACCAGTTTCACTTTCTTTACGAACAGCTGGAAGAATATCTTCAGGGTTATACATGGAGTGATATGGTGCTGGAACAATATAAGGCCAATGAGGCTTTATATATGATAGATGGACCAGCCAAGGTTTCCTTTTATTAGGATCTTTTTCATTTTCCAATTTTAAAAAATTAATCATTTGGGTAGTAAGCCAGGGAGTTTCGCTGTCACTTTCATGAATGTTTGCAGGAAGGCGAGCATTCTGCATGAACCACCCAGAAGCTAACTCTTCTTCGTCAGTTAATCCTGCATTAGCATGAGATGCCCAAGGGTTTTCTCCACTGTAACCTCTAGATTTTAAGTATTCGTTATAAGGAGAGTCTAAGTCACAATAGAAACCGTCAGGACCTTCTGCCCATAATCCATCATCTCTAACAAAAATATCAAATCCGCATTCAGCTATTCGGGCTCCTATAACACTATCTTGTTTAATGCCAAGTCTATTTAAACCATCACTATCAACTTTCATGTGTGTTTTACCTATTAACCAGGTATCCACTCCAATTTTCCGTAGATGGTCTCCTAAGGTTTGCTCTCCTACTTTTAAAGGAAAGTTATTGTATGCTGCACCATGGCTGTGAACATATCTTCCAGTATAATAGCTCATCCTTGAAGCACCGCAGACTGGTGATTGAACGTACGCATTAGTAAATTTGACACCTTTTTTTGCAATGCTATCAATATTTGGGGTATGCAGAGTGGGGTGACCATAACAACTTAGATAATCAAATCTTAGCTGATCAAACATAATAAATAGTATATTTTTCTTTAATTTTTCTTTCATTCTATTTTTTTTATTAGAGGAATAAATTATAATTAATTATGCTACAACAGTAGGTTAAGTCTTAGCCTTCTGCAATACTATTAAAATTCTTTTGAAATGAAAAAAATCATTTGATTTCGCTGTCAAATAATGTTGAATAATCGTGTTGATACAGGGGGTTTTATGAGCAATTTACCATCACATTCAAAGGTTGTTATAATTGGCGGAGGAGCCGTAGGAGCTTCTTGTTTATATCACTTAGCAAAGGAAGGCTGGACAGATTGTGTCCTTATAGAAAAAAATGAGCTAACCGCTGGTTCAACTTGGCATGCCGCTGGTAATGTGCCTACGTTTTCAACAAGTTGGTCGATCATGAATATGCAAAGGTATTCAACTGAACTTTATAGTAGCTTAGGTGAAGACGTTGATTACCCTATGAATTATCATGTAACAGGATCAATTAGGCTTGCCCATAGTGAGGAGAGAATGCAAGAGTTCCAGAGAGCTAAAGGTATGGGGGTTTATCAAGGCATGGACCTTGAGATATTAGAAACTAGAGATATAAAGAGCAAATACCCGTTTATCGAATTGCATGATTTAAAAGGAGCACTATATGATCCTGCCGATGGAGATATTGACCCTGCTCAGCTAACTCAGGCTTTAGCAAAAGGTGCTAGAGATTTGGGAGCTAAAGTGATCAGATTTTGCTCTGCTACTGGAGTAGAGAGAAATGCTAATGAGTGGGTAGTTAAAACTGATCAAGGGGACATAAAATGCGAAATAGTTGTGAATGCAGCGGGTTATTACGCACAACGAGTTGCAGATTGGTTTATTCCTTATGGTGGCAGAAAGCTTCCAATGATGGTAATGAGCCATCAATATCTTGTCTCTGAACAGGTTTCTGAAATTGAAAACTGGACGAAGGAATCAGGGCATAAACTTCCTTTACTTCGAGATGTAGATAGTTCTTATTATTTAAGACAAGAAAAGAATGGATTTAATTTAGGGCCTTACGAGAGAAATTGCCAAGCACATTGGGCAACGTCAGATGATCCTATGCCTGAAGATTTCAGCTTTCAACTGTATCCTGACGATTTAGATCGTCTTGAATGGTATGTTGAAGATGCGATGGCTCGTGTGCCGTTGTTGGGATCAGCTGGAGTTTCAAAGGTAATAAATGGGCCGATACCTTATACACCAGATGGAAACCCACTGATAGGCCCAATGCCTGGAGTGCCTAATGCATTTGAAGCCTGTGTCTTTACATTTGGCATTGCGCAGGGTGGTGGGGCAGGAAAGGTCCTTTCGGAATGGATAACCAAAGGTGAGACAGAATGGGATATGTGGTCGTGTGATCCAAGAAGGTTTACCAATTTTACTGACCATGAATATTGTGTGGATAAAGGAATGGAAGTGTATGGCCATGAATATGGCATGCATTTTCCTTGGATGAGGTGGCCAGCAGCACCAAACAGACGTCTTTCGCCAGTGCATGAAAAGGTATTAGAGCTGGGTGGGCAGATGGGTGTCTATAATGGTTGGGAACGAGCAAATTGGTTTGCAAAAAGTGGAGACAATACTAGTTTTGAGTCCACTCATACTTGGGGAAGGACCGGGCCTTGGGAACAACGAATAAGGGAAGAGTGTGAAGCCGTACGCGATGACGTCGGAGTTTTAGACCTTCCTGGGTTCTCCAGATATGAGATAAGTGGAGAAAATTCTGATGAGTTTCTGGATAAATTGATTACTGGGTCTCTACCAAAAGTAGGCCGTTTAAATTTGGCGTATTTTTCCGATGAAAGAGGCCGGATAGCTACTGAAATGTCGATCATTAGGCACGCAGAAAAATCTTTTACTCTAATAACTGCAGCGGCAGCACAGTGGCATGATTTTGAGTTGCTTAAAAGTAATGTGTCTAGTGGGATGGATGTAAAAATAGTTGATGAAAGTGAAAAATTTTCAACATTTATTGTTACTGGACCCAATTCTAGAAACTTACTCAGTGAAATAACGGATGCCGATCTAACTTTGGGATGGTTAACTCATCAAAAGGCAAAAGTTTTAAACATTCCTTGTATGCTGGCCCGAGTTTCTTTTGCTGGGGAATTGGGTTGGGAAATTCATTTAAATAATGAGGATGCTCCTTCAATTTATAGCGAAATTATAAATAAAGAAGCTAAACCGTTTGGGATGTTTGCACTAAACTCCCTGAGAATTGAAAAAGGTTATAAGGCTTGGAAAGGGGACCTTTCAACCGATTATTCTCTGCTTGAAGCAGGTTTAAACCGTTTTATAAAATTCGATAAGGAAGTTGATTTTAAAGGTAAAAAAGCTTTGCAAGTTGAACAACAAAGAGGTTCTAAAAAGCTTTTTACTATTTTAAAAGTAAACACAAATGGGTGTGATGCTCCTTATATGAGCACTGTCTGGCATAATGGCGAGGTAGTTGGTGAAGTAACCTCTGGAGCGTGGGGTTATCGGGTCAATAGCTCAATAGCCCTTTGCATGTTAAAACCTGAGCTTTCAAAAGCTGGAAAAGTGGTTGAAATTGAAATTTATGGGCAAAGATGCAAGGCAACTGTTCATGGACAAGATCCATTATGGGACCCTCAAAATTTGAGAATAAGAAAATGAATATTCCTTCAGAGGCGCGTGCAGTCGTCATAGGTGGCGGTGTTTCAGGATGTTCTTTAGCTTATCACTTGGCTAAACTGGGTTGGAAAGATGTAATATTGCTGGAGCGTAAAAAATTAACAAGTGGAACAACTTGGCATGCTGCTGGATTGATTGGTCAGCTAAGAGCTAACCTCAATATGACCCGCTTGGCGAAGTATTCAGCAGACCTTTATACAAAACTTGAAGCTGAAACTGGTGTTGCTACTGGCATGAGGCAAAGTGGATCGTTGACTGTTGCATTAAGCGAATCAAGGAAGCAAGAAATTTTACGACAAGCTTCGATGGCTAGAGCCTTTGGTATTGAAGTTAATGAAATAACGAATAAGGAGTTAAAAGAGAAATATCCACTTCTTAGTGTAGAGGACGTTAAGGCTGCAGTTCATCTCCCAAAGGATGGACAGTGTGATCCAGCAAATATAGCAATGGCATTAGCAAAAGGTGCTAGGCAGAATGGCGTAAAAATATTTGAGGATGTTAAGGTAACTGGACTAGATACTCATAATGGCCGAGTTAGCTCTGTTCATTGGGAAAGTAATGGCGAGACCGGCATGATTTCAACAGAAATAATCGCAAATTGTGCTGGCATGTGGGCAAGAGAATTAGGTAACTCTGTAGGTGTCACAGTTCCACTACATGCTTGCGAACATTTCTATATTTTAACTGAACCTATCTCGGACCTTGGTAAACTTCCAGTATTGCGTGTGCCAGATGAGTATGCTTACTATAAAGAAGATGCAGGTAGAATCATGTTGGGGGCATTTGAGCCAAATGCAAAACCATGGGGAATGAAAGGTATTCCCGAAGATTTTTGCTTTGACGAACTTCCAGAGGATCTTGATCATTTTGAACCTGTTTTAGAAAAAGCTATTTCAAGACTTCCTGTAATGTCTGAATATGGAATTCAAACATTTTTTAATGGACCCGAAAGCTTTACCCCTGATAATAAATATTATCTGGGTGAAGCCCCAGAGCTAAAGGGATTTTGGGTTGCTGCAGGTTACAATTCCATAGGAATAATATCTTCAGGAGGTGCAGGAATGGCGCTTGCTCAATGGATGAATGATGGAGATCCACCTTTTGATCTGTGGGATGTGGACATAAGACGTGCTCAACCTTTTCAAAGAAATAAGTTTTATCTACAGGAGAGAGTAAAAGAAACCTTGGGATTACTTTATGCTGATCATTTTCCATACCGACAGGTTGAATCTGCCAGAAATATTAGACGGTCTCCCTTGCATGAGCACTTAAAAAAAAGAGGTGCTGTATTTGGAGAGATAGCGGGCTGGGAGAGGGCAAATTGGTTTGCATCTGAAGGGCAGGAAGCTCGATATATCTATGATTGGGGTAAGCAGAACTGGTTTGAAAACCATAGGAAAGAACATCTCTCTGTTCGAGAGAAGGCTGGTTTATTTGATATGACAAGTTTTGGAAAAATACGAATTGATGGGAAAGACTCCTGTAAATTTCTTCAATATGTTTGTTGTAGTAATGTTGACGTGAGTCCTGGAAGAATTATTTATACCCAAATGTTAAATAAAAAGGGAGGAATAGAGTGTGACCTTACGGTTACACGATTATCAGAGGAAAGCTATCTTCTGGTCGTACCAGGAGCTACCTTGCAAAGAGATCTTAGCTGGCTGAAAAGACACAGAAATAATTTTTCTGTATCTATCGTTGATTTTACAGCAGCTGAAGCAGTTCTTGTTTTGATGGGCCCAAATAGTAGAAAAATTCTACAAAGTATTAGTCCAGAAGATTTTTCCAATGATACGCATCCTTTTGGTTTCTCTAGGGAAATTGAGATAGGGTATGGTCTAGCTAGGGCTCATCGCATAAGTTATGTAGGAGAACTGGGATGGGAACTCTATGTGAGCTCAGATATGGCTTGTCATGTTTTTGAAGAAATTGAGAAGGCCGGGAAGAGACATGAGTTAAAATTGTGTGGTCTGCATACTTTAGATAGCTGTAGAATTGAAAAAGGTTTTTGTCATTTTGGTCATGATATTACGGATGAGGATCATATATTAGAAGCTGGATTAGGGTTTACAGTCAATCTTAATAAAGGTGATTTTATAGGTAAAGAAGCATTTTTGGAGAAAAAAGATTTGGGCTTAGATCGTAGATTATTACAATTCAAACTTTTGGATCCGGATGAAATGGTATTCCATAATGAACCTATTTTAAGAAATGGCGAGGTTGTCTCTTATCTAACGTCTGGAAACTATGGGCACTATATGGGAGGAGCAATTGGCTTAGGCTATGTGCCTTGTAAAGGTGAAAAAATAGGTGATATTATGGAATCAAAATACGAAATTGATATAGCGGGCAAAACTGTGGAGGCCATTGCTTCTCTAAAACCCATGTATGACCCAAAGGCTGATCGTGTAAAGGGGTAGTTATAAAATGGTAGATAATGCAATCCCAGATTCAAAAGCCACTCCTAAGCAAGGAACTAGAGCAGGGGGAAGATCTGCTAGAAGGGCCTTAAGATCAGCACCGCTAGCAGAGGATCTGAAGCCAGTAAGACCTGGAATGGAAGGCGGAACCTACAAGCCATTAAAAGACACAGAGGTAATTAAAATATACAATGCTGCTTTGGATGCTTTAGAGAAAATAGGTTTGTCTCAGGCACCTAAATCAGGCGTTGATTACATGGTTAAAGCTGGTGCAAAACTTGGCGCAGATGGGCGGTTGAGATATCCTAGATCATTAGTTGAAGACATGATCGCACTGGCCGGAAAAAATATTACTCTTCATGGGCGTGATGAGAAGTATGATCTAAATTTATCAGGGAATAGGGTTTATTTTGGAACCGCTGGTGCGGCAGTTCACATTGTAGATATAGAAAGCAAAGAATATAGAGATTCTACCTCGGCAGATTTGTACAAGGCGGCTCAAATAACGCATGAGTTAGACAATGTCCATTTTTTTCAAAGGGCAATGGTTTGTCGTGATATAGAGGATAATTTTGAGATGGACATTAATACTCTGTATGGTTGTTGTGCTGGCACTACGAAGCACGTGGGGACTAGTTTTTCAGACCCTACTCATGTGAGCAGTTGTTTTGATCTTTTATATCTTCTGGCTGGTGGAGAAGATAATTGGCGGAAGCGCCCTTTTGTTTCCAATTCAAACTGTTTTGTCGTCCCACCCATGAAATTTGCCACTGAAAGTTGTGAAACAATGGAAATGTGCATATCAAATGGAATGCCTGTTTTATTACTTTCAGCAGGACAAGCAGGAGCAACATCACCTGCACCAATTGCATTGACGATCGTTCAAGCAGTAGCTGAATGCTTGGCTGGAGTGATTTATGTTAATTCAATATCACCTGGCTACCCTGCAATTTTTGGCACTTGGCCCTTCGTTTCAGATCTGCGTACTGGAGCCATGTCTGGAGGTTCTGGAGAACAAGCTCTTTTGACCGCAGGGTGCTCTCAAATGCATAGATTTTTGGGACTTCCTGGTGGCGCTGCAGCAGGAATAGCAGATTCAAAATTGCCAGACATGCAAGCTGGTTGGGAACAGGGAATTTCAAATGTTATGGCTGGGTTGTCTGGGCTAAATATGGTATATGAATCTGTAGGAATGCACGCCTCTTTGTTAGGGTTCTCGCTGGAATCTTTGGTTCTGGGTGATGATATCTTAGGTCAAGTTCAGCGCTGCGTAAGAGGCATTGAGGTTACAGAAGACAATATTAGCCTTGAAGCAATGAGGTCAGTATGCCTAGAAGGTCCAGGGCATTATTTGGGCCATGAGCAAACACTATCTCTAATGCAAACAGAATATATCTATCCTGAAGTTGCAGATCGTAGCAGCCCGAAAGAGTGGGAAGAGAAAAATAAACCTGACCTGATAAAAGAGGCAATAAAGAGGAAAAATGAGATATTGAAGAAGAGGTCGGGGTTACCCTTAATTGATCCTTTAGTTGATAAAAAAATAAAAGAAAAGTTTAAGATATATATCTAATAATACTTATAGGAGATGGAATTGAAAGTAGGCTTCATAGGTTTGGGTAACGCTGGTGGCAAATTGGCCGGAAGTTTGCTAAGAAATGATGTTGAGTTAACAGTTAGAGATCTGGATAAGACCACAGCAAAAAAATTATTAAAAGAGGGTGCAAAATGGGCAGATTCTCCAAAGCAAATGGCTGAAAATGTTGATATGGTTATTACCTGTCTGCCAAGCCCTTCCGCCTGTGCAAATGTAATGGAAGGCGAAGATGGGATTTTAAATGGTTTGTCACAGGGTAAAATCTGGGCAGAAATGTCCACAACAGATAGTAGTGAAGTTAAGAGACTTTCAGAAAAGGTGCTTGCACTAGGAGCTCACCCAATTGATTGCCCTGTTTCCGGGGGATGTCACAGGGCAGCTACAGGAAATATTTCAATTCTAGCCGGCTGTGACAGAAATACGTTTGAAATGGCTTTCCCAATTCTTAAGACAATGGGACGAAGAATTCTCCATGCAGGAGATATTGGTACAGCTTCAATTTTAAAAGTAATGACAAATTATTTAGCTACGGTAAATTTAATTTCTGTTTCTGAAGCGCTTACTACGGCAAAGGCGATGGGGTTAGATTTAAATACCACTTATGAAGCCATTGCCATTTCATCTGGAAACTCCTTTGTGCACGAAACTGAGGGTCAGGTTATTCTAAATGGATCTAGGGATATAAGTTTTACAATGGGATTGGTGCTGAAGGATACTGGGTTATTTCAAAAGTTGGCAGAATCCCATAATGTGCCTCTGGAGATAAGTCCAAAAGTAGTTGAAATTTTTCAGGAAGGTGTGAAAAAATACGGACCAGATGAATTGTCACCCAATATTATAAAAAGATTAGAGGAATCAACTGGGCTATCTATAACTGCCCCAGGCTTTCCTGCTGAAATGATAGATGATGAGCCCGAAGAATCTGGGTACGAGGTAGAAATAAAAAAATAAATAAAAATTGGTACAAAGAAATGGATCACAAGAATTATGAAATAGATGAACTAATATCTGCTAAAAGTATAGCGGCCAGGGTGGAGTCTTTAGCAAAGGAAATAACCTCATTTTATTCAGATACAGAGAAGCTCATAGTGGTTGGGCTTTTGCGCGGATCTTTCGTTTTTATAGCCGATTTAGCTAGAGAGCTTGATTTACCTCTGGAAATAGATTTTCTCGAGGCATCTTCTTATGGGAATAGTATGAAAAGTTCTAGGGAGGTCAGAATTTTGAAAGACCTGAGGGGTGAAATATCAGGAAGAGATGTTTTGGTTGTCGAGGATATTGTCGATACAGGGTATACCCTTCATCATGTTTTAGGTCTTTTGAAGTCTAAGAAACCAAAACGTATTGAGGCCTGTGCTCTTTTGGACAAGCCATCAAGACGGGAAATTAATATAAAATCGCGCTGGGTTGGTTTTGAAATTCCAGATGAATTTGTGGTGGGGTACGGTATTGATTATGCGCAAAGAAATAGGAACCTTTCCCACATAGGTAAAGTTAGATTTAAATGAATTTCATTTTGTCAGTAGATCCTGATAAACCCTCGTCAATGCTGCGGCTTCTATGCTAATATTAAAATTAGTTTGAGTATGGCGTCTTGCTTTTTGACCTATCTTTTTTAAAGCCCTTTTGTTTTTAATTATTTCCTCTAATTTTTCTGTTAGTTTCTCACTGCTAATTTGGCTAACCAAGTAACCTGTTTCTTTATCTAAAATTTGTTCTGAATATGTGCCAACATTTTCAAAAGCGACGGAGGGTATTCCTGCGGCCATGGCCTCTATTATTGTTAATCCAAAGCCTTCATACCGACCTGGAGCTATGAAAAGGTCCATAGATTGATACCATTTAGAAATTTCGGAGTTGTTAATTTCATCAAAGAATAAAATTTTTCCCTCTAAGTGTGCACTTCTAATTTTTTGCACTTGCCGTTCTTTAAAATTTTTAAATTGAGGGGTGGTTTGACCTACAATAATAAAAGTGCAATTTTTTGTCTTTTTAAGTAACTGAATTGCAGAGTCCACAAAAATGTCAGTGCCTTTTAAAGGGCGTATTCTTCCGAAGCATCCAACTAAGAATTCTGAAGGTAGATTTAAGTCTTTCCTTAGAGAATCTTTATTTTTTTCAGGCTTAAATACTTCAACATCAACACCATGGCTTATTACTTCTGAAGGGACTGAAAGGAATAACTGACTGGCCTTTGACGTGGCAATAATCTTGTCCATTTTAGAAATTAGGAAGCGACTGAAAAGAGAATATGGCCTCTGTTTTGACGTAGTAAAAATAAGCTTAATATTGCAAAAAAAGATGAATTTAAATATTATGCCCAGCAGCATTTCGTTATTTCTTCTTGCATGCCAGATGCGGGGTTTTTTTCTTGAAATAAATAGAGGTTTCCAAAGAGGTATTGATTTGCCCTGTTTAGAAAGTTTTGCACCTGTTGAAGCGATGACCATCGATTTTTCCAGAATTGGTAATAAGCGGGAAACCGTAGACGTCACGCCAGTATGCTTATGATGCAAGTTAGGCAAAATTACTTCTATGTTTTCTTCCCACATTTTTAGTAACAAAAGTTTGGAATTTAACGACCTTTCCAAATTGGGTCACGTTTTTCCGCAAAAGCCTTAGCTCCTTCAAGTTGATCGTCACTTGAATATAATCTATCAACTGTATTAAATTGTCTTTTAGTTATTCGGCTTAAGGCATCATGAAATTTCAAATTTTCTGCTTCTCTTACTACTTCTTTTATTGCGGCATATACAAGAGGAGGTCCACTTTCTAGGAGTCTTGCTAAATCCCAAGCCTTTTCACGAAGTTCTTCAAATCTTACGATTTCCTTTATTATGCCGAGTTGTTTGGCTTCGTTTACATCAAACCATCTACCAGTCAATAATAAATCCATTGCTACATGGTATGGAATTCTTTTTGGGAGTTTTATGCTGGCTGCATCAGCTACTGTGCCTGAACGAATCTCTGGCAGGGCAAACGATGCATTTTCTGAGGCTAAAATAAGGTCGCAAGATAAGGCAATTTCCAACCCTCCTCCGCAACAAATTCCATTAACAGCACAGATTATGGGTTTATTTAAATTTCCAAGCTCTTGAATTCCTCCAAATCCACCTATTCCATAATCGCCATCAACGGCATCTCCATCGGCTGCAGCCTTAAGGTCCCACCCGGCGCTAAAGAATTTTTCCCCTTCCGCTCTAAGTATTGCGACCCTTAGTTTAGAATTATCTCTAAATTCTGAAAAAATCTCCCCCATTTTGCGGCTGGTTATCAGATCTATTGAATTGGCTTTAGGACGGTTTATAGTTATCTCTATAATTCCACCGGTTGTTTTTGTTTGTATTGGGTCTGAT
>CACAMI010000023.1 GCA_902533625.1 uncultured Alphaproteobacteria bacterium
AGGAATTGGGAAAAAAAATGCTTAATCCTGCGGAGAAAATTTTTTTATTATCGTTTCCTAGAATATTTGGTTTTGGTTTCAGTCCGCTTTCAATATTTTTCTGTTATAGGGATAAAAGTATTTTTGCAGTAATTTACGAGGTAAAAAATACATTTGGAGATCAAGTTGCTTATACTCTACCAATAGAAAAGGTTTCTAAGGAGATTATTTTTCAAGAGCATAGAAAAGAAATGTATGTTTCTCCCTTTATTGAAATGAACCAAGTATATAATTTCATTATAAAAACTCCTGGAAAAAATTTATGTCTGAAAATCAAGCAGTCAGGTTCGGGTGTTAAAACGCTAATTGCCACACATAATGCTAGAAGGATCACGCTAAATAATAAGAATTTATTAAAAAGTCTCTTGACCCATCCTTTAATGGGGATAAAAATATTAGCTGGTATTCACTGGGAAGCTATAAGGTTATTTATAAAAGGGATAAAAACAGTTTCTTATAAAGCATAGGAAGTCTTTAGGAAAAGTTTATACTGATGTGGGGAAAAGATTGAGTAAACTATTTAAAACTGTTGATGGGCAGAGGAATTTACCCAAATGGTTTAAGACTGCAGCACTTCTTCTAGACAGCATCTCCATAGGGTCATTAATTATTGAATTGCCTGATAAGAGGCAATTTTTATTTTCATCCGAAAACCCCGGACCTGAAGCTGTTCTTCTTGTAAGACACAAGGATTTTTTCACAAGATTACTAAGAGAGGGAGAAAATGGATTCTCCGAATCTTATATGGATGAGTGGTGGGATACGCCTGATCTTTTAATGTTATTAGATTTCATGTTGGCAAACAAGATTGTAGTGGAAGGAACTTTGCCGGGCGCAAGACTTGTCCGATTTTACGAGAACTTTGTTCATTGGTTGCGTTCTAATACCAAAAGGCAGGCTAAGAAAAATATTTCTGCACATTATGACCTTGGGAATAAATTTTATGAAAATTGGCTGGATAAAACCATGACATATTCCTCTGCCCTTTTTGATAAAAAAACAAAAAGTTTGGAAGATGCTCAAAGAAATAAATATTCGAGAATCTGTGAAACCCTAAAACTTAAACCTGGAGACAAAGTTCTTGAAATAGGTTGCGGGTGGGGCGGTTTTATGGAGCATGCAATTAAAAATAATGATGTGTTTGTTAAGGGTTTGACAATATCTGAGAAGCAGTTGAATTATGCCAGTAATCGAATGAATATTGCTGGCCTATATGAAAATGGAGAAGTTGTCCTGCAAGATTATAGAGATGAAAAAGGTTTATATGATGCAATTGTATCGATAGAGATGTTTGAGGCGGTGGGTGAGAAATATTGGCCAGATTATTTTAAAACATTGTCAAATTCTCTTAAATCTGGAGCCCGGGCCACTCTACAGATAATTACTATTTCCGAAGAATTTTTTCCAGAGTACAGAAAAAGCGTTGATTTTATCCAAAAATATATTTTTCCTGGGGGTATGTTGCCGTCTGATAGCGCACTAAAGGGAGAGTTTGAAGCTGTTGGTCTCAAAAAAGTTGATCAAAAAGAATTTGGAAAAAGTTATTCAAAAACTTTGCGCATATGGCATAATAATTTTAATGCTGTTTGGAGCGATATTTCTTCCCAAGGGTTCGATGAGAGGTTCAAAAGAATGTGGAATTTTTATCTCGCTTCTTGTGCGGCATTTTTTGAATCTGAGACAGGTAACGTCGTGCAACTTACGTTGCAAAAGGATTAAGGGCTAAAAAATTCATTTTTTAAATTAAAATTCATATATTGTTTTCACATCATTCACTAAAATTTTTTTTCTATGCTCTTCCGGCAGCACCTATGGCTGCTTTATATTTTCCTGTGTTTGTATATTTGGCAGAGTTTTACTCATCCAATTTTGGAATAAGTATTGCACTTATTGGATTTACCTTCCTAATAGTTAGACTTTTTGATGGATTTCTAGATCCGCTATTTGGGTTCCTTAGTGACAAGATTAATTTTCTTAACATAAGACGGCGGTTGTGGTTGATAATTTCGACTCCTATTTTAGTTGTGTCAATTTGGTATCTTTATATACCAGAAATTTTACCATTCCATAATATAAAATATTTTATAATTTGGTTGGTTTTGGCAACTATTGGCTGGAGTGCGTTCATAACCCCATATTATGCTTTAGGGACTGAATTGACGGATGATTATCACGAAAGGTCTACGGTTGCTATTATTCGAGAAGCCTTAGCACTGGTAGGTACGATCATAGCGGCTGGTCTCTATGCTTTGGCAGAAAATTCAGTAGAGGCTTTTGAAAATATTGCATATTTCATAATTTTTGGTTTGCCATTGAGTACTATATTATGTGTAATTTATGTAAAAGAAGATGACAAAAAATCCGGAAATATTATATCAGCCGGTAGCGTATTTAACTTTCTGAGAAATCTTATTCATAATCGATCGTATTCAAAGTTAATTTTGGCGTATTTTATTAACGGAGCAGCAAATGGATTTCCTGCAACTCTTTTCATATATTTCGTTAATACGAAATTGGAATTACAAGAATACAGTGGGGTATTATTATTAGTTTACTTTATTTCTGCTGTAGCTGCCTCACCAGTTTGGATTTTCCTCAGCAAACGTTTTAGCAAACCAAAACTTTGGTGCTTTAGTATGATATATGCTTCCATCATATTCTTATTTGTTATTTTTCTAGGAAGCGGTGATTTTTTTCCATTTTTGGTTATTTGCTTTCTTGCAGGCGCAGCTGTAGGGGCTGATCTAGGTATACCAGCTTCTATTCAGGCAGATATAATTGAAATTGATACCTTGAAAAGTGGAGAAAATAGAGCTGGGCTGTATTTTGCCATTTGGTCTATTGTTACCAAGGCCGCGATAGCCTTCTCATCAGGATTTGGCTTAATTTTACTTTCTAAGGCCAATTTTTTACCGGGTGGGGATAATTCTTCTGATACTATATTACTATTAACAATTCTATATTGTGTTCTTCCCGTTGTATTAAAAATGATATCAGTAAGACTTATTTGGTCCCTAGCTCCAAGTAATGAGCTTAGTAAATTATAGAAATTTCTTAGATCACATTATTTTTTTGGGAATCCGAGTTTCTTTGCATAGATTTTATTAAAGAAACGCGTAGGTAAAACATCTTGCAGAAAAAGGCCAATAAATGGTCTAGGATGAATAACTATTCTGATAGGTGGAAAATGCTTTTGAGAAATTTTAAACACTTTCAATGCAAAATTTTCTGGGGATAATCCTATGTCATCTAAGGATTGAAGCCATTTGCTGAACCGTTCCATATATTTGGAATATTTTGATGTTGAATATTTATTAGTGTTTAAATTTTTTCGTCCTTTGTCCCATATTTTAGTCTTTATTGTTCCAGGAGCTATAACACAAACTTCTATTCCATAAAGCAACATCTCTTGTCGCAAAACTTTAGAAAAACCCTCAATAGCGTGTTTACTCATACAATAAGCACCAAGAAATGGAGACCCTCTTTTGCCTCCTCCAGAAGAAATATTTATTATTTGGTGTGGCTTTGATGTAGTCATAGGTGCTTTGAGTAGAGGTAGAAATATTTGTATGCAATTTAGCGCTCCCATAACATTTATCGAAAAATGATCCATAAAATCACTTTCAGAGGTGAGTTCTAATGGTGCAGGAAGGGCGATCCCAGCATTATTAATGAGTATCTCTATTTTTGAAGTTTTTTTGGCTATTTGTTTGTAGCCTTTTCTTATCTGATCCTTCTTTGTAACGTCAAATATAACGGATTCACCTTTATCACCTAAAACCACATTTAAATCTTTTGCATCTTTGGTATTTCTTACAGACCCAAAAACGTAATAACCATTTTCAGCGTAGCATCTGCAAAGCGCAGTCCCAATGCCACTAGACGCTCCCGTTATAATCATTGCTTTCATATATTATTCCAGATTTTATTTCATCATTGAGAAAGGGTCTTTTCCCACAAATCATTTATACTATTTTTTTCTTTATTTAGTATCATTGTAGCCTGCTCTCCTCTAACAGGAAAAGAACTTCCAATCCAATCTCCATTTGCATCATAGAAAAGGGACAAGTCTAAATCTCCCGAGTTAACCCATTTTTTCGCTACGCGGTCTCCGTTAAATGTAGAAATATTTTCTTCTCCAGAAGCCATAAAGTCAACATTAAGAGGTTTCCCATTATGTGTATTTATCCAAATCTTTCTTAAAAGGAAATCTGAAGTAAAATAACTTGTGGTAGCTGCGTTTTCAGAAATTTCTCCTGTAAATTTGGACCCCTCTATATGTAAATTGTTTGCCTTTTTATGGACAGAAAGTTGATACTTTTTTTTATTTTCTTGGGCTTCTGAGGTTAATTTAATTAAATGCCCTTCTTCCCACAATTCTCTATTTTTCAAAGAATAGGAATAAAATGTTATGCCGAATATTTTCACTACCAAGTTTACGTCAATTTCAGTTCTCAATTTTTTTTGATCTCGTCTCACCCTAACATTACTACTGCCAATGGTCATGTTTCTCCATTTGACTAAAAATTCCCTGCTTGCTTCAGTCGCAAACGCTTGTGAGCTAAGCACAAGACTTGGGGCGCTTAAAATTGCTGAAGCCGTAAATAAAAAAGTTCTTCGATTCAAATTATTTCCCATAGAAAGAGAGTTTTCCATTTAAGGTTTTTCATGCAAGACTAACTGCCCTAAATATGATATTAAAGCTCTTATGATACAAGACAATGTTTTAAATCTTATAGGAAACACGCCATTAATCAAATTAAGGAAGGCATCTGAAAAAACGGGCTGTAATATTTATGGAAAGGCAGAATTTTTAAATCCAGGACAGTCGGTAAAAGATAGGGCGGCTCTAAATATTATTAAGACAGCAGTTGAATCTGGTGATTTACATCCTGCGGGAACAGTTGTGGAAGGAACTGCTGGAAACACTGGAATAGGTTTATCATTAGTGGGAAAATCTATGGGTTTAGATGTCGTAATAGTGATACCTGATACTCAATCAAGAGAAAAAAAAGACACAATCAGATCTTTAGGAGCTACACTGATTGAAGTTCCTGCTGTGCCCTACAAAGACGAAAATAATTATATAAAATATTCAAAAAGACTTGCTGATAGTCTCGATAAAGAATTAAAAAATGGAGCGTTTTGGGCAAACCAATTTGATAATATAGCAAATAAAGAAGCTCATATTTTTGGAACGGCAAAAGAAATTAATCTTCAGCTTAATAACCATGTTGATGGGTTTATCTGTGCTGTTGGATCTGGAGGCACACTGGGTGGAATTTCTGAAGGATTAAAAGTTTCAAATCCTGGAGTGAAAATTGGAATAGCGGATCCAGATGGAGCATCCTTATACAGTTATTATACCAATGGAAAGCTGTGTTCTTCGGGCAATTCAATATCAGAAGGAATAGGGCAGGGAAGATTAACAAAGAATCTAGAAAATCTTGAAGTAGATTACGCCTTTAATATTTCTGACAATGAGGCATTAAAAATTGTCTTCGACTTAATCGAAGAAGAAGGCTTGTGCTTAGGTTTATCATCAGGCATAAACATTGCTGGTGCAATTAGATTGGGGAACAAGCTTGGACCTGGAAAAAATATTGTAACAATTCTTTGTGATTATGGGTTTCGTTATGCGGAAAAAATATTTAATGCCGATTTTCTTGCTTCCAAGGGACTTCCAATTCCCAGATGGCTTGCTAAGCAGAAAATGAAGTTGCCTGATGTTAGTATCTAGCTGTAATTCAAAATTCTCGCTTTTATGTAAGTATTTTTTGCAACTTTCTCTAAAGCTATCGTTTGCAGTTATTGTGATCTGGTCTTGTATCTTACCTCTTCATTCTGATATAGGCGAGGATTTATTGTCTAGGTGGGATCAACTTTCTGTAGGGACAAAAAATTCTATCAGCACAGTTAAATCGACTGAAGTTTTAGAGATTTTACGTGGTGAATTATCAGTTGAAAAAGAGAAAGTAGTCGGTTTTGTAGAAGAGCAAGAACAGATTATCACTGAATTATTGAGTCAACTTGAGGCCTTTGGTCCAAAATTAATTAATGACGAAGAAAACTCATCTGTCGCTAATAAAAGACTAGAACTTGAAAATCTTTTGGAAGCAGAACAGCAAAAACTTTATAGAGTAAATGCTTTTTTGAATGAATTTTCACAAAAAATTAAAAAAATTGATCGAATAATCAGGGGTAGATTTAGTGAAAAGTTGTTCAGTATAGGACCTTCCCCATTAGCCCTTTCTAATTGGCAAAGCTTTGGTTCAGACCTAGGTAAGTTTGTTTCTTCCTTTTCTATCGAGATTAAAAATAAGATAAGTGTTATTTCTTTAGATACTGCAGCCGGAATTTCCATTAATGCATTATTTTGGCTTATTGTAGGAGGGGCAATTTTATTTTGGTTTTATCCAACCAGTTGGAAAAAAATTAGAGAAATGGTTGTCTCTGAAAGCAATAATTACAAGGTAAATTTACTCGTAGCTGCGAATAATTTATCTCAGCTATTTTTGCCGTTGCTTGGAATTACATCAATTTTATATGCCGTAAATTTAATTCCAATTTTTGGCTTACGTGGTCAATTAATTTTAGATACTGCACCAGTTTTCTTACTATATATTGTCGCTGGAAGATGGCTGGCTTTAAGTTTATTCTCAAACTCAGTGAGGGCTGGTCAATTGTTGGAAATAGAAGGACCTCGAGCCCATTTAGCTACGCGTATTGTCTATGCTCTTGGAGTATTGATAGCTTTCGATTTCTTGTCCAGAATTCTTCTTTCTAATAATTTTCTTTCACTGAATAGTTATTCAGTGTCAAGTTTGTTAGTTATTCTAACTCTAAGTTTATTAGTTTTTAGGCTTAGCCGACTTTTATCAAATTCTCTAGCAGAGCTTAAGTTATCTGAAAATAAGAGGATGATTCTGAAGGTTTTAATAGCTGTTTCCACATATGCTTCATTAGTAGCACCATTCGTGACAATTTTTGGATTTTTCGAAGCAGGGCGTTATTTAATCGTAAACCTTTCAATCACTGTCTTTTTATTTGGGGTTAGTTATGTACTTTATGACCTTTTCATAAACATTTTTAGGGCGATTTCGTTATTTTCAAATTCTGAAGCCATAAATCAAGGTGACGAGGAGAAATCTTTTCTTCCAATTTTGGTTGCGTCAGGAATAGTACTAATAAATTTGCCACTAATTTTTTTAATTTGGGGCGGTCGATTGGCAGAGCTGGAAATATTTTGGGATAAGTTGAACGAAGGGTATTCTCTTGGCTCTACACAGATAAATCTTTCAGGCTTTGTAAGTTTAATAGTTATTTTCATTTTTGGATATCTTGTAACGAAATTCCTTCAAGGTATTTTGCGTGACAATGTATTGCCAAAGACAAAACTGGAGGTCGGAGGTCAGAAAGCTCTAGTGTCAGGTTTTGGTTATATAGGAAATATTTTGGCAGGTTTGCTAGCAGTATCTTTGGTTGGGCTGGATCTTTCTAGTTTAGCTATAATTGCAGGAGCGCTTTCTGTCGGTTTGGGATTTGGTATGCAAACCGTGGTTTCAAATTTTGTTTCTGGAATTATTTTACTTGTTGAACGTCCAATACAGGAAGGTGATTGGATTGAAGTTTCAGGGTATTCGGGAACTGTTCAGAAAATTTCAGTAAGAGCTACTCATTTAGAAACCTTAGATAAAGCAATTGTTGTTGTTCCCAATTCTGCGATTATTACTGGTACAGTTTTAAATTGGATGCATGGGGACAAGAATGGTAGAGTAAGTGTTCCTGTTGAGGTAGCCTATGGCACTGATCCTGAGAAAGTTAAAAAACTTTTGCTAACTATTGCGAGTAAACACGGTCAAGTTTTAGATGAACCCGAGCCACAAGTAGTGTTTAGGGGCTTCGGGGAAAGTGCGTTACAGTTTGAATTGCGAGCTTACATTGATACCAAGTTTGGGCTCTATGTTAAGTCTGAAATAAATTTTGAAATTGCTAAAGCTTTTGAGAAAAATAAAATAGAGATTCCATTCCCTCAGCGTGATGTGAATATAAGGTATGCTGAAACGCCTAAGAAATGAATCGTATAAATAATTTATCTGGTGAAAGTTATGGAAAAGAATATTTTTTTAAGTGACAGTTATTTGAAAAGTTATGAATCCAAATTATTGAACATAACAGATGATGGACACCTTATTTTTGAGAAAGGTATTTTTTACGCCTTAAGTGGAGGTCAACCAGGAGATGAAGGGTTAATAAGCTGGAAAGATAAAAGGTGCAATATTGTTGGGACGATTAAAGACAAGGAAAGCAATATTTGCCTTGTGCCAAAGGAAGATCAGGAACTCCCACCTATAGGAGCAGAATGTAGGCAAGAAATAGACTGGGGTAAAAGATTTAAATATATGCGAACGCATACCGCGCTTCACTTGCTATCAGTAGTTATTCCTCTGCCTGTTACAGGGGGGCAAATTTCGGAAAATAAGGGCCGGCTTGATTTTAATATGCCTGACCCTGTTGAAAATAAAGAAATTCTTGAGGAGCAGCTAAATGAGATTATTTTGAAGGACTATAAGATAACCCAAAGTTGGATAACGGATTCCGAATTGGATTCTCGTCCGGATTTGGTAAAAACTATGTCTGTCTCTCCACCTCGAGGAGCAGGTAAAGTCCGATTAATTAGGATTGGTGATAGCAATATTCAGATTGACTTGCAACCGTGTGGTGGAACCCACGTTAACACTACTAGTGAAATTGGAAAAATTAGATTTGGAAAAATTGAAAATAAGGGTAAGCAAAATAGACGTGTTTCTATTCACCTAGATTAACATTTTAATAGGTAGTGACAAAGGCTCTTACTTGAGCTAATCCATAATATAAGGAGAGGTGGCCGAGTGGTTGAAGGCGCACGCCTGGAAAGTGTGTAGGCGGGAGACCGTCTCCAGGGTTCGAATCCCTGTCTCTCCGCCATAACTATAGATACCAATAAAAGCAAAAACTTAGGTATGATAGAATGCCCATTTTACTACTAAAATAAATTTATGAATTTAGACTACATAGAAAAAGGCTAAGGAGAACCCGTATTACTTCTGCATTCTACTGCATCAGGAAATAAGCAATGGCGTAAACTTATTGAGATATTGTCATTAAATTATCATGTGATTGCTCCCAACTTATACGGATATGGCGCCACTTCCGCTTGGTCAAAACCACACCGACAAAAGTTAACCGACCATGTGTCATTATTGGAGAGAGTTTTCGTAGATGAACCAAAAATAAATATTATTGGACATTCATTTGGTGGCAGCGTTGCAATGATGGCAGCTAAAATTCACAAACCAAGAATTAATAAACTGATTTTAATCGAACCCAACCCGTTCTATTTACTGTCAAACAATCAAGAGAGCGACGGATACAAAGAAGCAGTCGCTCTATGCGACGTAATTAAACGAAATGGGGATAAAGGGACTTGGAGTATAGCAGTTAAGTACTTCGCTGATTACTGGAACGGCAATGGAAACTGGGAAAGTATGGATAAGGAAAGACAAGATAAATTAATATCTGCACTTAAACCAAACTACCATGAGTGGGACTGTGTAATGAAGGAGACCGTCTCAATCGAAGAATGGACACATAGTCTTCCCACAAACACTACAATCTTAATGAGCGAAGATACAGTCCAGTCAATAAAAGACATTAACAGTTTATTTCAATCAAAGATACCTGGTTGGAGTTATATGAATTATGGTGATGGTGGACATATGGCTCCGCTGACCCATGCGCATATAATCAATCCGTTGATAGAGAGAGTTCTGGAATCAAAATAAACTCTTTTTTTCCAAAAGAAGAGGGTAGGTGAGGAGAAAACTACAAAAAGCCTTACTCTTAATGTTGCTTAAAAAGTTTAAAACAAAATAAAAAAGAGATGATTGTTGTCTAACGAACCATTTCGTCTTACCATTTCATCATTATGAAAAGGCTCATTGTTTTAACCATAATCTTTTACTTCTGTATTACCTCCATGAGTTGGAATTAGAATCAGGTGTGAAGGAGATTTAACTCTTTGCTTTGGTTTTTTCGAAGAAATATAGTGCCATTAAAACTATTATGAAGCCAATTGACTCATTTAATGACAGGAATTGTTTTAAAACTGCCATTGCAATTAGAGTAGCGAGTAAAGGCTCAACAGATGCCAGAACTGATGCTCTCGTTATTCCTATAATTTTAGAGCCTATAAAAAATAAAGTATAACTTAGGATATAAAAGGTGCCGTTTAATATAAGCGCCATAAAGCCCCAGTTATCTTTTGGCGTCGCCAAATCAAACTTAAAGAAAACAGATGCAATTAATATAAATATTACAGCCCAAAAATTAAGGTGAAAATTAAGTAATTGGGAACCAATATTATCTGCTATTTTGCTCGAAGAATACATAAATAATATCATCAAGGCTAATCCAAAAAAACTAATTAAAAACCCATATAAATTTCCTGAAAATGAACTATCATAGATAAGAAAGGTAACCCCTAGGGCAACGAATATGATACAAAGCCATTGTTTCAGATTGACAGTTGCTTCACCCCGAAAATGAGTAATAAGTGCAATTCCAATTGGGAATGCATACAGAATGGCCATTATTAAACCGATGTCTAAAAATAGTACGGCGTAGAAAGTAGTAGCTATTAAAGCAACGTGAATAAAACTGGTCATAAGAAGGGGCCCAAGATACTTTTTCTCAACTAAAATATTAATCTTTTGGATTGTCACTAATGGAATTAATAGCAGGAAACCTATTAGGCATCTCGAGAGCACTACCACAAATAAGGACGAACCTTGATCTAAGGATATTTTAGCTGCAGTGGGTACGATGGCAAAACATAAAGAGGATAGGACAACAGTTAATAAACCTATTCTATTCTGACCTAATCTAAGCAAAAATTAATCCTTTCAGGTAAATTTGAAAACAGAAAATATGGGTCTCTCCGCCATCACCATTCATCAAGCTATTGTTTTAATTAATAAAATTAATAGAATCAATTCCTACCCACAATAAAAACTGAATTGTTGGCTATTTTTTATTTTTTCTTTGAACAATTAAGCGACGTATAGTCTCGTCACTTTGCTCAAGGTATCTATTGTGTCCGTGCAGAAGTGGTATGTTAGTATCCCCGCTTCCTGTTTTTCCCTGAATATGCAGTTGATCACAAAACCAATTTAGCACTGCCCCTTTAGGAATGTCTTGAGCAGGTGGAAAGTTCCGCTCGTTGGTTGGCAATACTGACATGACTCCACTGAAAAGTTTATTTGGAAACGAGGGATCGATAATAAATGGTCTACCTATTCCAATTAGATCAGTAGCTGAGGATGATAAAGCTTCTTCCATAATTGATCTTGATCTAAAACCGCCGGTCACCATCACAGGTATACTAACGGCTTCTTTAATGTTTTTGGCTGCATCTAAAAAATAGGCCTCTCTAGTTTTTGTACTCTCTTTTAATGAAATATATTGGTAGGCTTTTGGAGATTCAAAGTTCCCACCTGATACTTCAATAAAATCTATCTTTTCCTTTTCGATTATACTTGCAATTTGTACACTTTCTGAAATTTCAAGACCTCCTTGCTGGAAATCAGAAGAATTCAATTTAACTGCAACAATGAAATCTTTACTCACGGCCGATCTAACCCTCTGCAAGATAAGTTGAAGTAATCTTGTTCGATTTGTAACCGAGCCTCCCCATTTATCTGAACGATTATTAATTCTTGGAGACAGTGAAGAGCTTAATAAATACCCATGTGCTGCATGAATTTCTACTCCGTCAAATCCACACTTTTCAGCAATTTTAGCTGAATTAGAAAATTGATCAGCTAAACCTGTCAGGTCCTGTTCTGTAGCAACCCTTGGTTGACCATAGCCCTGTAAATCTAATTTTAAATTTGAAATAGATAAAGGTGTAGAGTTTATGGCTTTAGGGGTTTGTCGCCCTGCATGTGAAAGCTGGGCCAAAACTAAGGAACCAGAAATTTGGGCAGCATTTGCGAGCTCAGATGCTTTTGTCAAATTGGTTGACTGATCTAAAACAAAATTAGCGGCATGCTCTAAATGCCATCGATCAACCAGTATATTTCCTGTTATTAGAAGACCTGCACCACCTTGGCTCCATCTTTTAAAAATAGATATAAGATCATTCGTAGGGTTGTTTTCTAAATCGCATAAGGCTTCTGAAAGACCTGATTTAACAACTCTATTTTTTAAAATTCTTCCGTTTGGTAAAGTTAATGAGGTGGATAGCATTACGGACTATATATTTGGAATATATATGTAGTCAATAAGCATTTATTTAGCTAGTTTGTTTCTTCAGTAGTGAAAGACAAATTATATGATCAAAAATGATAATGTCATTGGTTTTATATCAGCTCCTTGTTGGCTAGATCCTGCACCCGACGAACTTAGAGCACTCACCAACGGAAAAATTATTATTCAGCAAACTTTTGTACATCCCCCTGAGTTTGATTATTCACTTAAGCATATAGCTGACATTACCCCACACCTGGAAAATGCTGCTTTTTCTCTAGCATCTGCTGGATGTACCATAATTGCTAGCCCCGCTACTCCCTTCGGTTTCATAGGATACAAAAATATTACAAAATCCCGGCTAAGTTTAAAAAAAATAGAAAAAATATCAGGAGTTAAATGTATATCATCAATATCAGCTATTTTTGATATACTGGAATATAAGAAACTGCAAAAGATAGCCCTGGCATGCACCTATTATCCTGATGAGTGGAGAGACTTATGGGCTTCTTTTGTCAGAGCTTCAGGCTATGAGGTTGTCGGAGCTCAATCTTTAGTTAATCAAGGAATACGTTCTAAAACCAATGGTGAAATTGAATATCCCCGCTCTTCTGAAATTATGGAGAGTGTAAAAAAAATATCTGAAAATTATCCAAATGCTGAAGCCATAGTGATAAGTGGATCAGGTGCTAGAACTTTAGCTATTACTGAACAGCTAAAAAAAATCTCTAATAGACCAGTTATTGCTGCAGACACTGCATTATTTTCAATTATTGCCAAACAATTAGATATAAAGGTTCCATTTGTAACATGAAAGGTTTTGATTATATCATAATCGGAGCTGGATCAGCCGGATGTGTGCTTGCTGATAAACTCAGTGAAGACAACAAAAATTCTGTACTTTTATTAGAGGCTGGTGGACACGACTGGAATCCTTTAATTCATATTCCAGCAGGATTTTACAAAGTTCATAATGATCCAAAGTTGAACTGGAACTATTTTAGTGAACCTGAAGCAGGGCTTGAGGGAAGAAATATTGATATTCCACGGGGGAAGTTGTTAGGGGGATCATCTTCTATTAATGGTATGGTATATATGCGTGGGCATCCTTTAGATTATGATAGTTGGGCACATCACTTAGGTTTAGATCAATGGTCTTACTCAAATTGCCTGCCTTATTTTAAAAACTTAGAAACTAGTGACCGTGGTGGTAATGAATGGCGAGGAGGGTCAGGACCTCTCGGGGTACGGAAAGGTCCTGACCAAAATGCAATTTATGATACTTTTTTGACTGCTGGAGAGCAGTCAGGACAGGGCGTCACGGATGATTTGAATGGTTTTAATCCTGAAGGGTTAGCTAAACTTGACGCAACAATCTCCAAGGGCAGAAGGAATAGTTCAGCAACTGCGTTTTTGCGACCAGCTTTAAAACGAAACAATTTAACACTAAAAAAGTACTCCTTGGTTGAAAAAATATTTTTGGATAATGATCGGGCTGTTGCTATTCAAGTGAATGAAAAAGGTCAAAAATACAGAATTGATGCTGAAAAAGAAATAATTCTTTCTGCTGGAGCTTTAAATTCTCCTCAAATTTTAATGCTATCAGGAATTGGTCCAGCGGATCATTTGAGAAAAATTGGATGTGGTATCCATCATGACTTGCCTGGTGTTGGTCAGAACTTGCAAGATCATCCTACAGTCTCAATTAGTTGGGAGTGCCTTCAAAAATTTAAAGTCCATCAAATTGACCGGCCAATACCGAAAGTTATCGCTGGAATAAATTGGATGTTAACACGAAAAGGTTTAGCTGCGAGTAATCATTTTGAAGCTGGAGGACTAATTTGTGGAAACCGCAATGTTAATTATCCAAATCTTCAGTATCATTTTGGACCTACGGGATTCGATTATGTGGGTGGAAAATTTAAGCTCAGTCAAGCCTTTACTCTTCAACTTGACTTGCTACGTCCGCATAGCAGAGGGTATCTGAGTTTAAAGTCTCTTAACCCAAATGATGCACCAAAAATAGTTTTGAATTATTTGAAAGATAAGCGAGATATCATACAACTAGTAGAAGGATTTAAAAAAATGCGTGAACTGGTGGCACAGCGAGCGTTTGATAAGTTTAGAGGACCTGAGATTTCACCTGGAGCACACATAAAATCTGAATCAGAAATTGAGCAAGCTATTAGACTAAATGCTATTACCGATTACCATCAATGTGGTACATGCGCAATGGGTATGGGTCCAAATAGTGTTGTAGATGAACAAATGCGTGTAAAAGGAATTGACTCATTACGGGTTGTAGACGCTTCAGTTTTACCAAACGTTGTGAGTGGTAACATAAATGCACCCGTTATGATGGTAGCCGCAAGGGCTGCAGATTGGATATTGGGTAAACCTCAGTTAAAAGCTTTTATGGCTAGCTTTAAATTCAACGAATAAAAAAATATAATTGTTAACTTCCTTAATCGTGGCAAATTGATACGTTGAGTAGGATTTATCCTCTGTATATCTTAATATTCAGGGTCTCTCCGCCATAGACCTGACTTTAGTTAGTCATGCTTTGTCAACCACCCTTAATATTAATGGAGTCTATTGACGGGAGCACCTCTCACTAATTCATTGTAAGTCATAATTTTCATGCCCATGTGTGGGCTGATTTATGGACTGGAAAATTCTTGAAATGTAAAATACAATTATATTAAGACTTTACAATGAATGTATGGGGACTGTCTCTCCGCCAGCTTCTAGCTACTATTAGCTTATTTAGGAAAGAAATTCATGAATATTTCACCGTTAGCCAAGAGTGGAATTTTTCTTAGTATTGGGGTCTTTATTTTCGGGTTCATCGATAATTTAACCCTATTAATTTCAGATCAGGTAAGTGTGGGACAATTTCATTTTACGCGATCAATTATAGCATGTAGTGCTGTCTTATTGATTGCGTATTATAGACAAGAAAATATTATTCCAATAAATTGGACCCCAGTTTTACTCCGAACATTTTTTAATACTTTAGCGATGCTTCTTTATTTTGGTGTAATTCCCATGATGCCAATAGCTGAAGCTGGGGCAGGCCTTTTTACTTCACCAATATTTGTATTGTTGTTTTCTTTTATTTTTTTTAAGGAATCTATTTCCAAGGTTCAGGTAATCGCATTCGCTTTAGGTTTGCTTGGGGTATTCCTTATCTTTGGAAGAAATTTCGAAGGCTTCACACTTTATCACATATTTCCAATTCTTGCTGGTGCTAGTTATGCGATGGGAGTGATTATGACTAATCGGTATTGTAGTAAAGAAACTACATTAACTTTGCTTCTTTGTTTTTTGGTGGCGATTGGAATAGTTGGTTTTTTGATAACCATCTGGTTTACGGTTTATCCTGCTGGTGAAAAATATGTATTGGAAGCTCCTTTCCTATTTAAAGGGTGGCAGGAGATGGATGCTTTTTATTGGAAAATGATTGTTTTTGTGGGCTTTTCAGGGGCGATGGCCATATACTTAATGATTTTAGCATATCAAATTGGCCGCCCAACTTATTCTGCAATTTATGAATATACGTATTTAATTTCTGCAGGTTTTTTTGGTTGGTATGTATGGGGAACCGTGCCAACCTTTTTAAGTTTTATGGGTATTATTGCTATTATTCTGGCTGGAACAATTATTGCTATAAATGGTGCTTTAGATAGAAATTCTGGCTAATTAGCCTGAAGTACTTTTGTTATGTTTGGTTAAACTATCTTTTGGCCACATTTAATCACAGATTGAAATAGTTAATATAAGCCGGTCTCTTTCTCAAATGTAGTTAGAGTTTCTGCAAGCAATTCCAAAAGTAGATCTACTTCTTTGATAGTAGATATAAGCGGGGGGCTTATCATTAGCCATTCTCCAAAAGCTCCATTGGCTGTTTTTCTAGTATAAATTAGGATACCATTTTTCATTCCAATTTCTGCCAGCCTATAAACAGCCCTATATTTTTTATCAAAAATTTCTTTTGTTGATTTATCTGAGACGATTTCCACGGCCAATAGCAAACCCATGCCTCGCACATCTCCAACAATATTACTATTTTCAGCTAAATTTTCTAATCCAGACTTTAAGTATGCACCAACATTTTTTGCATTCAGAATTAAATCCTTTTCATTCACTTCAGATAAAACAGCCGCAGCTATAGCACATGATAGGGGATTAGAAGCGTAGGTATGTCCATGCAAAAATCCGCCACTGTTCACAATTTCTTCAACGATATAATTGGGGGAGATGACTGCACCAAGGGGGGAATAGCCAGCGCATAGGCCTTTTGCTAAAACAACCAAGTCGGGATTGGCATCGCTCCAGTGCTCAGCTGCCAAAAAAGATCCTGTGCGGCCAGCGCCACTCATAACTTCGTCATAAATTAAAATTATTCCGTATTTGTTGCATATTCGACGTATTCTTGAATAATAGAAATCTGGGGCTACCAAGGCGCCTGTTGACAAACCTCCCACTGGCTCAATTATAAATGCTAATATTGTTTCTGGCCCTTCATTTATTATAGTTCGTTCAAACTCATCTGCACAATACTCAGCATATGAATCAACATTATAATTTCCTGGAAGACGATATGAAAAAGGGATGGGAATTTTTGGAAGAACCTTTGACATTTTTTGGAATGTATTTTCCATTTGTGGATCACTGGATGCAGCAAAAGCTCCCATAGTAGAACCATGATAGCTCGGAGTTCTTGCAAGAACCTTGTGTCTTTCTTTTTCTCCTACTGAAACAGCATATTGTCTTGCCAGTTTAAATGATGCCTCTATAGCTTCCGATCCACCTGACACAAAAAATGCCTGATCAAAATTATCACCTGATGAATTTACGAGCTTGTTCGCGAGTACTTTATTTGGTTTATTTTCAAAAAAGCTATAACTTGCAAAGCATACC
>CACAMI010000024.1 GCA_902533625.1 uncultured Alphaproteobacteria bacterium
GGAATGATGTTTATGCTATTTCAATCCATCAAGAGAGAAATTACCCGCTTAATACTGGAAATTTTGAAGATCGTGGAGCAGGTCTTGGCGAGGGTTTTAATCTGAATATCCCTTTGCCACCAGGTGCTGGGCATCAAAATTATATTGAGGCAGTTGAAAAGTTGATCTTGCCAGAAATTAAGAAATATTCACCAGACATAATAATTGTGGCTTGCGGGTATGATGCTTCGGGAGTTGATCCTCTGAGTAGGATGATGTGTTATGCAGATACCTTCAAAGAAATGACTAGACGAGTTATGGAAGCTGCCAACATTTTTTGTGATGATAGAATTGTTTTTGCGCATGAAGGAGGTTATTCAGAGGTACATGTCCCATTTTGTGGCCATGCTGTTATCCAAGAATTATCATCTTCGCCTATAGATGCGGGAGATGTGCTGAAAGAAAGAATTTCCTCGCAACAACCTAATAACAGTTTTATAAAATTTGTTTCAAAATACATTGATCAGCTGAAAAGAGTATTAAGATAAAATAAAAACAAGAAAGAAAAAATATGACAAGTCATGGCGATAAAATTTGCAGGTTTCCTATTCCCGAAATAAGTAGTCTTCCGGAAGATATTAGGAAAGAGATTTTAAAGATTCAGGAAAAGATGGGGTTTGTTCCAAATGTCTTCCTGATTTTATCAAGGCGACCTGAGGAATTTAGAGCATTTTTTGCTTTTAATAGAACATTAATGGAGGAAGAACGTGGGCTTACTAAAGCTGAAAAGGAAATGATAGTGGTAGCTACTTCCGCAGAAAATAACTGCCAATACTGTGTTGTGGCACATGGTGCTGTGCTTCGAATTAGAACAAAAAATCCTACCATAGCAGATCAAATAGCTATCAACTACAGAAAAGCAGATTTGTCAGAACGTGAGATAGCGATGCTAGATTTTGCTGTAAAGGTCACAAATGAGTCCGATAAAATATCAGATGATGACTATCAGAAGTTATATTCATTTAATTTTAGTGATGAAGATATCTGGGATATAGCATCAATTTCTGCATTTTTTGGAATGAGTAATAGATTGGCAAATTTTGGAAATATGCGACCGAATAGAGAGTTCTTTAGTATGGGGCGTTAGGAAAGACATTTGTGCTGTTATTATAGGTTCTCGCCTTTATCGGAAGGCTATTATTAGATGCCTTTATAATATTCAAATACACCTTCCTCCATCCACTTCAAGCACAGCGCCGGTAATCATACTAGCTTCGTCGGAGCAAATGAAACACGCAGTATTGGCTAAGTCCTCTGGAGTTGAAAATCTGCCTAAAGGAATGGTCGACAAAAAGGCATTTCTTCGCTCAGGAGTATCTTCGCCTAGAAAAGATTTAAGTAATGGAGTTTCTCCAGCCACTGGTGCTAAAGCATTGACCCGAATATTATGAGTAGCTAATTCAACAGCCATAGTCTTTGTGGCCGTTATCATCCATCCCTTTGAAGCGTTATACCAATTCAGGTTAGGCCTTGGGGAAAGTCCCGCTGTTGAAGCAATGTTAAGTATAGAACCTCTTTTACTTTTTTTCATATGAGGTACGAAATATTTTCCACAAAAAAATACGGACTTGGCGTTTACAGCAAAAACTTTATCAAACTCTTCTTCACTTAGATCTTCTAAGGGCATTGGCAAATGGGTAATTCCAGCATTATTTACCATTATATCAATACTACCATATTTTTTTATAATATATTCTGATAAACTCTTCATGCTATTTGAATTTGCTACATCCACATGCTGCCAGTCCTGATTGATATTTTTGGCAGTTTGTTCCACTAGCTCGTTGTTTAAATCAGCTAAGATTATTTTGGCCCCTTCTTGTGAAAACTTTTCAGCTATGCCTTTCCCGAAACCTGAAGCTGCTCCAGTAATTACTGCTGTTTTCCCGCTTAATTTCATCTGCTCCCCCATTTTGAGTGCTTGGAGGCGACGACCGGAATCGAACCGGTATAGACGGATTTGCAATCCGCTGCGTAACCATTCCGCCACGTCGCCTTACAACTTAATCTGTATCCAAAGAATTGGTATAAGTCTATATTATAAATTCTTTAATAGCATTGAATTGTAATACTAAAAAATATAGTTATATTCTCTTTTTCAATATGTGCAAAATTTAGGGAAAAAAAGTGGATTTTAATACTGCTAGGAAGAATATGGTCAAAAACCAAGTTATGCCTTCTGACGTTACTAATAAAAAGTTGCTAAATGCCATGTTTGAAATTCCTAGAGAGAAGTTTGTTCCTCCGGAAAATATTGCGCATGCATATAATGAAATAGCTATACCAGCTGCCTGTGAAAGAGAGATTATAGAATCTCGATTTTTGGGCAAGATGATAGATACTTTTGATCCAAATCCAAATGAGTTGATTTTAGATGTTGGTTGCGTAATGGGCTATTCTACAGCAATTCTTGCAAGGTTGAGCCAGGCAGTTGTTATGCTTGAAAATCCTGAATTATCTTCAGGACGTGAGAAAATATTTACAGAGTTAGGTTTAGACAATGTAATAGTTGCAAAAAATTCAATTACTGAAGGTGTTAAAGAGCATGCTCCTTATGAGGGAGTATTCATTCAGTTAGCTATAGATTATTTTCCTGAAGAATTTAAAGATCAGTTGAAAGTTGGGGGAAAGGCTTTGGTAGTTTTCCAGAGGGAGGGAGTTAAGCAATGTTATTCAGGGTTTAAAACTGAAGCAGGGATGAATTGGACTTATCAGTTTGATGCTAATGTTGCCTATTTAAGTGAGTTTAAAGTTGAAAGAGGATTTGAGTTTTAGGGTTCATTAAAGAAACTTTGCTCTGAAGCTTATCTCATCTGGAGATTGATAGGTTTTTCAGGTATAACTCAGAATCAAACGCAGGAGTAATTTGTAGTGCTAAGAATATTAAATAGGCTGTTACTTTCTTTAGTAATTATTCCATCTATTATTGGTTATGGATACTCTGGTGAAGACAACTTTAGAAAAGCCCTAGAGTTTACATATTTAAATAATCCGGATCTCATTATTGCACGTAAGTCTTTGGAAAGTACTAATGAGAATTTAACCCAGGCTAAGGCAGCTCGTTATCCTAATGTATCATTAAGCGCCTCAAGCCATCGTAGTTATACAAGCACGAACAATGATTTTGATACTGAAAGTGATACTAACACCATTAGGGTAGGGGGTGAGTATACATTATTTTCAAGTGGCAGAATAATAAGTGGAGTTAGAGCTTCAGAAGACGGAATAAGGTCTGCAAGATTTAGTTTAAAGTCTCAGGAGCAACAAACTTTGCTTTCATCAATTAAAGCTTATTTGGATGTTGCTAGGGATAGAAAATTAAGTGAAATTAGTGAAAATAACCTTAAAGTCATCGGTGAGCAAGTTGAAGCCATAAAAAACAGATTTGCTTTAGGTTCTGCAACTAGAACAGATTTAGCCGAACGAGAGGCAGCATTTGAATCTGCAAAGGCTGAGCACTCAGCTCGGAGAGGAGCTCTAATTTCTTCGGAAGAAGTGTATAAAACTCAGATAGGAATTGAAGCTCCAAAGACTATAATGGAACCAGAAGATATGCCGAAAATTCCAAATGATCTCGGGGAGGCAATGAAAATAGGTCTGGCTAAGCACCCTCTAATTTTAACTGCAGTGGCTGATTTTCTGGCCAGTCAAGAACAATATAAGCAAATTAGAGCATCAAGGGGTCTAAATGTAACAATTTCAGGGTCAATCCAAAATTCAGACAGTAATTCACTAAAAGGTAATACCGGTAGCATTGGAATTTCTGCAAGTATCCCAATTTTCTCTGGAGGAAATTTAGTGAGCCGGCAGCGGCAGGGGCTGTTGGCTATGGAAAGTGCTCAGGTTCGCCTTAGTAAACAAAAAAGGATAATAGAGCAAAACATAGAGATTGGTTGGAACAGTTTAAAAGTTTCTGAGGCAACTGTAGAAGCAAGGCTTCTGCAAGTTGGAGCTTCAAGTTTAGCCTATGATGGCATAAAAAAAGAGTTTGAACTTGGAGCTAGAAGTAATTTGGAACTCAGTATAGCTGAGCAAAATTTACTAAGATCTAGATCCGATTTAACTTCTGCAGAAAGAGATGTGAAATTTGCCGTCTATAGTTTGCTAGCCTCCATTGGAAAACTTGATGCTATTTCTCTGGAATTAGATGTGAAACCTTTTGACCCTGAATTAAAGGGACCAAAATTAACCCCTATGGAAAAAGATAAAGTTTATAAAAGTAAGGTTAGTAATCCTTTAAGGGAGATTTTGAATAATTTGGGAAGTTTAGTAGATTAAATATAGGCTTTTTATTCGAGCTTAAGACAAGAAGTTAATTTTCTTCAGGAACTGGTGATTGGTGATTATATGAATAAAGATTCGGAAAATAAATCATCAGAAGCTTTAGAAATAGAGGGCATTTCAAGTTCCAAATTAGATGAAGCTGAAGATGCTTCAAAAAGGCATCCGTCGCAGTCTGAGATCTCTGATATAATGCAAGATATAAAAACAGCTGTAATTGACGAAGCTAAAGAAAGAAAGGTACAAGAAGTTTCTTCAACTAAAAGATCTGCATTTTTACTGACTAAGGATATGCAGGTTAGTAGCGCTCAAAGTAAAAAAGAAAATCTTTCTATGAGCATGCAGGAGTTGGAAGAGTTAATTAGAAGAATAGTAACTGAGGAAATAAAAAAGCTTGAAAAATAATCCTTGTCTATGATTTATTACTTGCAAAGCTGGCCCTTAGCTTGAAATCATCAGTAGAATTAATCTTACAGATCTAACTGCAAACAAAATAATTGTTGTAGAAGAACTTTTATTAGAAAGTGTTGCACTTTTTGTAAACTTATTTAATACCTTTCTTCTGGAGGAATTTTCAATGGCTTTAAGTAAAACTTTTAATTTTAAAGAAGTTGAACCAAAAATAAGCAATATTTGGTTAGAGAAAAAAGCATTTAGTGCTGGCTCAAATGCCAAAGAGGGCAAGGAGAGCTTTTGTATTTTAATACCTCCACCGAACGTTACAGGCAGTCTTCACATGGGGCACGCATTTAATAATACTCTGCAAGATATTTTAGTAAGATGGCATCGAATGCGAGGTTTTGATACTCTTTGGCAGCCAGGACAAGATCATGCAGGAATTGCAACTCAGATGGTTGTAGAGCGTGATTTGCTGCAAAGTGGAAAGCCAGGAAGGGAAGAGTTAGGGAGAGATAGATTTTTAGAGAAAGTCTGGGAATGGAAAAAGGTTTCTGGAAACACTATTATTGATCAATTAAAAAGGCTTGGGGCCTCTTGCGATTGGGACAGAAATCGGTTCACTATGGACCCTGGTTTCCATAATGCTGTAATATCTGTTTTTGTTGATTTATACAAAAAAGGAATAATTTATAAAGGAAGAAGGTTAGTAAACTGGGATCCACATTTTGAGACCGCAATATCAGATCTTGAGGTTGAAAATATAGAAGTAGATGGTCATTTTTGGCACATAAAATATTATTTTTCTGATTCAGAGACCTATAAATATCAAGAAAAAGATGAACTTGGGGAAGTGATTTTTGAGGAGGAAAGAAATTATATTTCGATTGCTACTACAAGGCCTGAGACTATGTTTGGTGATAGTGCAGTTGCAGTACACCCTAAAGATGAGCGATACAAAAATGTCATTGGTAAACAGGTAATATTACCTCTTTCGAAAAGGACCATTCCTATAATAGCAGATGAATATGCGGATCCAAAATTTGGGTCTGGAGCCGTGAAGATCACAGGTGCTCACGATTTCAATGATTATGAAGTTGCTAAAAGGCATAATCTTGATTTGATAGTGATAATGGATAAAAAGGGAACTTTCTTAGAGCATGATATAATCCCAGAAAGGTATCAAAAAATTGATCGTTTTGAAGTGAGAAAACTAGCGATTAAGGATTTGAATCAAGAGGACTTGCTAATTAAAACTGAGGAAAAAAAGATAACCCAACCGTTTGGGGATAGATCAAAGGCTGTGATTGAACCAATGTTAACGGATCAATGGTTTGTGGATACCCAAAAAATTGTGGAGCCTGCTATCAATGCTGTTAAGACCGGTGAAACAAGAATATATCCGAAGCAAGACGAGAAGGTATATTTTCACTGGTTAGAAAATATTGAACCATGGTGTATTTCTCGTCAACTTTGGTGGGGACACCAAATTCCCATTTGGTATGATGATGATGGGAATGAATATTGTGCTCACAATGCAGAAGAAGCTCAAAAGATGGCTCCTGGAAAAAACTTGGAAAGGGATCCAGATGTACTAGACACGTGGTTTTCATCTGGCCTATGGCCAATAGGTACTCTTGGATGGCCTAAAGAAACAAAAGACTTGGAGAATTATTTTCCAACAACGGTTTTGGTCACTGGATTTGATATTATTTTCTTTTGGGTGGCAAGAATGATGATGATGCAATTGGCAGTTGTAAATAAGGTGCCATTTAGGGAGGTATATGTTCATGCCTTAGTTCGTGATGAAAAGGGAAAAAAGATGTCCAAGTCTCTTGGAAATGTTTTAGACCCTTTAAATTTAATTGATGACTACGGAGCCGATTCTGTTAGGTTTACACTTACTTCTATGGCTGCGATGGGTAGGGATCTAAAGCTTTCAGTTAATAGGATAGAGGGTTACAGAAATTTTGGAACAAAGTTATGGAATGCCGCGCGGTTTGCAGAATTTCATGATTGTAAATCGGCTTCTAAAATTAAACCTAATAGGATACAGAATAATGTGAATAAATGGATCGTTGGAGAGTTGGTAAAAACCCAACTTGAAATCGACAAATCATTGAAGTCATATCGGTTCAATGATGCGGCAGACCACCTTTATAAATTTGTGTGGGGTAAATTCTGTGACTGGTACGTTGAGTTTTCAAAAACACTAATGAAAAACAATTGTAATGATCTGGTTAATGAAACTAAAGGAACACTTCTTTGGATTATTGAAAATACTCTTAAGTTAGTTCACCCATTCATGCCTTTTATAACGGAGGAACTTTGGCGAGAATTTAATTTTTCACCAAAGTTACTTGTGACAGAGGATTGGCCAATTCTTGATAAGAACAGTTTAATTGTTTCTGAAGCAGCAGAGGATATAAATTGGATAATAAACATTGTTCAGAGTATTAGATCTCTCCGCTCTGAAATGGGTATAGATCCAGGAGTTAAGATTCCGGTTGTTTTGGGAAGTGTGAAGAAAGAAAAGTTGGAGAAATTAGAGGACTGGGCCCCACATGTTCAGAGTTTAGCTCGGATTTCCTCCATAGCTGTTACAAAATCAATTCCAAAAGGTTCAGTAGTTGTTTTGGTGGATTCTAATGAATTTTATCTAGTTCTCTCAGAGGTCATTGATATAGCTTTGGAAAGATCTAGGCTTTTAAAAGGTTTGGACAAGTTACAGAAAGAGCGTGTGGCTTGTGAAAGCAAGTTGCAGAATGAGAAATATATTAATAATGCTCCTAAAAATGTAGTAGAAGAAAATCGTTCACGTACCGTTAAAATCTCAGAAGAAATTGAAAATATTAAAGGATCAATTCTTCGTTTAGATCAAATGACTGATTGACAACACTAAGGTTTATTGGCAACCCTTAAGGTATGATAGAATATACCAATATTACTAAAGACTTGCCCGAAAGTGTTCCTTTTGTAGGACCCGAAACTCAGGAGAGAAATCTAGGATTTTCTTTTCTTGCTAGGCTAGGAGCAAACGAAAGTGGTTTCGGACCGTCAAATGATGCCATTAAGATAATGGCCAGAGAATCTAAAAATATTTGGAAGTATGGAGATCCAGAAAGCTATGACTTGAGGAGAGCATTAGCAGATAAACATCATGTTTCAATGAAGAATATTGTAGTAGGTGAAGGTATAGATGGGTTGCTTGGCTATCTTGTCCGACTGTTTATTTCCCCTGGAGATAATGTAGTCACAACAAATGGCGCTTATCCAACTTTTAATTATCATGTCATAGGATTTGGGGGAAAATTAAGTAAGGTAGAGTTTTTAGATGATAGAGAGGATTTAAATTCAATTTTGGCAGCAGCGATAAAAACTAAAGCAAAACTAGTTTATTGTTCAAATCCAAATAATCCAATGGGTACAATAAATAACCCAAATCATTTAGCTGATTTTGTAAAAGAGCTTCCGAGTGAGTGCCTGCTATGTTTAGATGAAGCTTATTGTGATTTTTTAGACGCCGACCTGATTCCAAAGATAGAAGTGGAAAATCAGAAAATCATAAGGATGAGGACTTTTTCTAAAGCATATGGTCTTGCGGGTGCTCGTTGTGGTTATGCGATCGGATCTGAGGGTTTAATCAAATCTTTTGATAAAATAAGGAACCATTTTGGTATGAATAGGACTGCTCAATTGGCAGCACTCGCATCAGTTAAAGATAAAAATCATATTTCTGAAGTGAGAAAAAAAGTAAAAAGTTCAATCTCAACCCTATCAGAAATAGCGATTGAAAACAAATGTTTGCCAGTAGATACTTATGCAAATTTTATTGCCATTGATTGTAGAAAAGATGATATTTTTGCCAAAAAGGTGGTGAAAGAGTTGGCCAAAAGGAAAATATTTGTCAGGATGCCTTTTTCTTATCCTCAAAATAGATGCATAAGAGTCTCTGCTGGATCAATGGATGACATGAATATCTTCAGAAAAGAATTTTCTGAAGTTCTCAAAGAGTTGCGATAATATGTTACTTTCCTAAAATTTGGTGAAATGTTTTTGTTGCAGAATTCTGATGTGGAATTTGACAAGCCTTTAGACCTACCTCAAGAGAAGAAATAACTCCTATCAGCATATGAGGATTTAAATGCCCCATATGGCCAATTCTTGCCACAGAATCTCCATTAAGAAATTCGTTTTCGTCAAAACCTAAGCTTAAACCGATAGTTAATCCAAGATGCTTTTCAACCCATTCCCGCAATAAGCTGAGATTATGACCCTTTGCTGTAAAAGTTGTCACAGCATTGGATCTGTGGCTTTCGTTGGGAACGTTAAGCTTCAGGGGTCCTGCTTCCCCCCAGTGATTAATAGAACATGTAACCAGTTCTCTTAATTTTTTGTGTCGGGCAAATATTGCATTCTTACCTTCTGCCTTCATTATCTTTAAAGCTTCTTTTTGTGCATAAAGCAGGTGAGTGGGGGCAGTGCCAAAGAAATTCATATAAAAAAATTCGGGATCGAGCCTAGGTTTCCAATCCCAATAGGGAGAAACGTTCGGTATGTTTTTTGAAAAGGTCTCTGCTCTTTTACTGATGACTAAATAAGCTAAGCCAGGTGGTGTCATAAGGCCTTTTTGGCAACTTGTTACCAATACATCAATTCCCCACTTATCCATTTCAACTGGATCACATCCAAAAGATGCAATGGAGTCAACCAGGTAAAGACAAGGATGGTTTGTATTTTTTATAGCATCGCCAATCTCCTTGAGATTATTTAACACCGAAGTGGAGGTATCTGCTTGCACAACTAAAAGACCTTTAATGGTATTGTTAGTATCGGCTCTTAGTATTTCTTCAATTTTATTTGGATCTCCAGGAGCACATCTTCCAAAATCTAACACTTGGGTATTTAATCTTAGAGAAGTAGCTAGTTTTGCCCAACTTTTACCAAAATGCCCATTTGCAATTACTAAAACTTTTTCCTTTGGCTTAAATAAATTTACTAAACTAGCTTCCCAGACCCCATGTCCATTAGATATATAGATAACTGTTTCTCCGATTGTTTCTGCAAAATTTGAAATATCTTTTTTTATATTCTCTGTGATATCTATAATTTCTCCTTTATAGATGTCTGGTGCAGGTCGCTGCATAGCTCTCAGAACTTGATCAGGAATTATTGAGGGTCCTGGCGTTGCTAGATATTGGCGACCGTTGGAAAAACTCATTGTATAACCTTTGGTATTATTATTAGAAGACAACTAATATTAATTTAATTTTACATTCTTAAATGGTATAGATCAACGGAGGCATGATACTAAATAAGTTAATTAAGGTATAAAGTTGGGAATCAAAGATAAATTTATTGAGTTTGATCGTAAATGGCGTGAGTCCTTTTCAGGCAACCTTAAGGATCCAATAAGACGAATATCTGCTGAACGCCATGCATGGTGGATGGACCATGGCCTTCTGAGGTCTCTTTACGACAATGAATTTGAAATTTCTAAAGGTATTTATAGGTCAAATCAGCCATCACCAAAAAAAATTGAGTATTGGTTTAGGAAAGGTGTGAGGACCATACTAAATTTAAGGGGAGAAAGTGATCAGGGCTCATATTACCTTGAGAAAGAAGCATGCAAAACTTTAGGTATAAACCTCATTAATCATCAATTAGGTGCATCTACCTTAAAGTCTAAAGAGGTTTTACTTGAGCTATGCAAGATCTTAAAGACTATTAAAGGTCCCTTGCTTATGCATTGTAAGTCTGGCTCTGATAGGGCAGGCCTAGCTTCAGTTATTTATCTAATAGCTGTAAAAAAAATCAATCCATCAGTTGCTGCAAACCAGTTGTCGATAAAGTACTTGCATCTTAGGTGGTACATTACTGGTGTTTTAGATTATATGATTAGTGAGTACGTTAATGCATTTGAACAAACAGGAATTGAATTTGAGGATTGGTTAGAAAATGATTATGATAGAGATCAACTTTTAACTACTTTTTTTAATGGTAGAGGCAAATGGTCTATGAGGAGGTTATAGATTAGTTAACTTGCCAAGGCTTTACTAGAAGGTTTAAAATTGCATAAAATTTCCAATAATAGTGTCCGAAAAACTTCACTTTCTTGGTTTGTGTGGAGCTATATCAAGCCAAAATGGGGCTTAGTTTGTCTTTCCTTAATTTTTATGGCTATTGAGGGTTCAATGCTAGGTCTAATTAGCTACTCAGTTAAGGAGCTTTTTGATAGCGTCTTCGTTCCACAAGATAGAAGTTCCGTTTGGTTTGTGGGTATTTTAATATTCTCTATTTTCTCTATTAGGGCAATTGCTGGGTTTTTGCAGCGATCACTTATCTTGAAGGCGGGAATTGAAATTGTTAGCAAAATTCAAAAAGATATTTCGGCTCATATTGTTGATTTGGATTACGAGTTTTTTTTCAAAAATTCACCTGGTGATTTGATTGAAAGGATTAAAGGTGATGGACAGATCATTCAGGTTAATTTTGTCCAGATTGTAATGGCACTTGGCAGGGATACTGTATCTCTTGCCGCACTCTTGACAGTAGCCTTTTGGATAGATTGGAAATGGGCTATTATTTCTCTGTTAGGGTTACCGATTTTAATTTTACCAATATTATTATTGCAAAAATTTATACATTCTATTTCTAGAAAATCCAGAATCTCTTCTGCTAGAACTACAACACTACTAGATGAAGCTTTCCATGGAGTTGCATCGATAAAATTAAATGGGATAGAAAAATATATAAAAGATCGACTTAACAAGGTAATTGATAGAACAAGAGATGCGTGGTTTGGGGCAGAATTAGGCGTAGCTGGAATGCCTGCTCTTATAGATTTAGTGGCAGCTTTAGGTTTTTTGGGTGTAATGGTTTTTGGTGGCATGGAAATCATAGATGGCAAGAAATCTATAGGTGATTTTATGAGTTTTTTTACTGCCATGGCGCTCATTTTTGAACCTCTTAGAAGGCTGTCAAATGTTTCTGGCCAACTCCAGCTGTTAAATGCAAGTTTGGATAGGTTACACTATGTTTATAAAGTTTCCCCTAAAATTTCTAACACAATAGATCAGAAAACAAACAGGCTTTCAAAAAGTAAAAGTTACTTAGAGTTTCAAAATGTTTCGCTAAATTATGGAGAGGAAAATATTCTATCTGGAATATCCATGAAAATTGAGAAAGGTCAGTCTGTTGCTTTAGTAGGTGCTTCAGGAAGTGGCAAATCTACAATGCTGAATCTCATTTCAAGGTTAATTGAGCCGACAAGTGGTGAAATATTTTTGGAAGGAAGAAAATTAAGAGATGTTCCAGTAGGAGACTTACGGAGTACTATTTCAGTGGTTTCTCAAGAAAACAATCTTTTTGATGATAGTATTCATCGAAATATTGTTTTGGAGAGAAAGGTTGAAAATAACGAATTATTTTTAGACATACTTAATAAGGCCGCTGTGAGTGATTTTGTAAATAATTTAGATGAGGGGTTAGATTTTCAGGTAGGCCCCAGAGGTTTAAATCTTTCTGGAGGGCAAAGGCAGAGAATCGCAATTGCTCGAGCCTTATTCAGAGATTCAGAACTTATGTTGCTTGATGAGCCAACCTCTGCGCTAGATTCAGAAACTGAAAATAGAGTTCAAAAAAATACAAAGAAATTTTTAGATAAAAAAACTGTAATAACTACAACCCATAAGCTTGAAATTGCTAAATATGCAGATAAGATATTTGTTTTCCAAGAAGGAAAAATAGTTGCACAAGGTAGGCATGTAGATCTGATTAAGAAACAAGGACCGTATTTAAATCTTTGGGCTTCCCAGAAAGAAGCTAATAAATCTTAAGTAAGTAGACAAATTTAAACTATTTGAAATAGGAAAAAAATTGGTAGCAAGAGATAAAAGTAGATCAATTATTTCAGTTAGTGGGGAAGGTGCATGGGGATTTCTTCAGGGTTTAATTACTAATGACCTTACCAAAGAATTAAATAAACTGTCTTATGCTGCCCTTCTTTCACCTCAAGGAAAGTTCCTTTTTGATTTTTTTATTTTTGCGCCAGTTGATAATGTTTTTCTTGTTGATGTAGACAGCTCGATCGCAGCTGACTTTTTAACAAGGTTATCCATGTATAAGTTAAGAATGAAATTGGATATAGCCGAAACAGATTTCTTTGTTGTAATGTCAAAAAATTATTTTGATAATGAACATTCTTTCCCTGACCCAAGAAATAAAAAACTAGGCTTCCGAAATTATTCATTCGGTACAAAATTTTCTGAGTTTGAGGAAAGTAAAAAGTTAGAGTGGGTTAAAAATGAATATGAGATGATTAGAATAAAAAATTGCATTCCTGATTTTGGTAAAGAGTTAATTTCTAATGAGACATATATTCTTGAGGCAGGATTTGAAAGAATTGCTGGGGTTAGTTTTACTAAGGGATGTTTTATAGGTCAGGAGGTAACAGCTAGAATGAAGCATAAAACAACGCTTAGGAAAGGTTTGGTAACTGTTTACTTTGATAAAGAAAAGTTTTCCAAAAAACTTGAATATGGGGCAAGTATTTTTTCAGATGGTAGAGAAATAGGGCAAGTATTAAGTTTTTTAGATAATTATGCTATAGCATACGTTAAGTTTGACAAAATTAAGAATGATATGAGTTGCAACGGTAGTATGTTAAAAATATTAGATTAAGTCGCAGAGATAATACTACTAAACTTTTTATAAATTTCAGTATTTGAAGCAATTATATTTCCAGTTTCAATAGGACTCTTATCGTCTCCGATACTGCTAATAAAGCCACCTGCTTCCTTAACTATAAGTATTCCAGCAGCTATATCCCAAGGGTTTAAGTTTCTCTCCCAGAAGGCATCAAACCTCCCAGCAGAAACATATGCAAGATCTAAAGCGGCAGAACCATTTCTTCTTATGCCAGAGCACATTGGCATAAGTTTTTCTATTTCCTGTAATGTTAGGTCAAGATGAGGTTTTTCTCCAAAAGGGATTCCAGTTGAAAAAAGCATTTCTGGCAAATTTTTTCTATTTGAAACTCTAAGCCGCCTATCATTCAGCCACGCACCAACTCCTTTTTCAGCTACAAAAAGTTCGTCCCTTAAAGGATCATAAATAACAGCAGAGATAATTTCAGACTTAAATTCCAGAGCTATTGAAATTGACCAATGAGGAATTCCGTGTATGTAATTTGTGGTTCCATCAAGAGGATCAACAATCCAGCGTCTAGTGGGGTCCTTTCCTATTTTGGACAAGCTTTCCTCACCTAACCAGCCATAATGTGGTCTAGATTCTGTTAATTCAGAATATATAATTTCCTCGGCTTTAAGGTCAGCTTTTGTCACAAAATCACCAAGAGATTTGGCAGTAACCTGAAGATTTTCAACTTCTCCAAAATCTCTAATCAATCCTCTAGAAGCTTGCCTGGCTGCTTTAATCATTAAATTAAGATTGGCACTTGCTTTAAACAAATCAATGCTCCCAAAAAGTATAATAATATTTTGTTGAGCTAGCCACGCTCAACGTATTCAAAATTTTCGGTTGAAATAATCACTTCTTCCTCAATGTTCACAAAAGGCGGTACCATGACTCTAATTCCGTTTTCAAGAACAGCAGGCTTGAAACTACTGGCGGCAGTTTGGCCCTTTACCGCAGGCTCAGTTTCTTTAATAAAACACCTTACTTTTTCTGGGAGACTAACATTTAATGCCTCTTCCTCATAATACTCAATCTTAACCGTCATTCCATCCTGTAAGAAAGGCCGTCTTTCTCCTAAAATTTCTATTGGAAGTTCTATTTGCTCATATGTCTCAAGGTCCATAAAAATAAGCGCGTTTCCCGCTTCATAGAGAAACTGTTGTTCCTTTTGCTCTAATCTTACGCGCTCAATTTTATCTGCCGATCTAAATCTTTCATTTAACTTGGAGTTGTTGCGAAGGTTTCTTAGCTCTACCTGAGCAAAGGCCCCACCTTTTCCTGGCTTAACATGTTGAATTTTCATACATTGCCACAAACCACCGTTGTGATTTATTATATTACCTATTCTAATTTCATTTCCGTTAATCTTCGGCATTTGGCTATCTCTTAATTGCTCATCAAACATTCAGTCTTAAACAGTTTTAATCGTAATAAGTCAACTGGCGAAGTTTGTATCTTATGACCAGAGACCTTCTTGTTTAAGTTGTTTCATAGAAAGATCGAGACATTTCCAAGCTAATGATACCAGTTCGTCTATTTCTGATTCATTGATAATCAGTGGAGGAGAGATTATCATTCTATCATAAACATGACGCATAATTAGCCCATTTTCAAAGCATATTTCCCTGGTTTTAAGGCCAGCAGTTCCTGGGGGTGCACGAAATGGAGTTTTATTATTTTTATCTGGAGACAATTCAATAGCCCCCATCATTCCTTGAATTCTCGCCTCTCCAACCATAGAATGCTCTGCTAGTTCTTCCCATTTACTTTTAATATAGCTCGATGAGTTTTTCTCTACATTTTCTATGATTTTTTCCTCTTTTAGAATTCTTAAATTCTCTAGAGCAACTGCTGCTGCTACCGGGTGGCCCGAGTAGGTATATCCGTGAGAAAACTCACCTCCTAAATCATCAAAAACATTTGAAACTTTCTCTGAAATTGCACTTCCACCTATTGGCTGATAACCTGAAGACAGCCCTTTTGCTATAGTCATAATATCAGGGGCTATATCATAAGTGTCACACCCAAACCATTTTCCTGTCCTGCCAAATGCACATATAACTTCATCCACTATTAAAAGTATTTCGTATTTTTTACATATTCTTTTAATTTCAGGCCAATATGTTTTAGGTGGTATAATAACCCCTCCTGCACCCTGAATCGGTTCGGCAATAAAGGCTGCAACTTTTTCTTCTCCAATTTCGTGAATTTTTTCTTCTAGCTCTCTTGCTCTAGCTAAACCAAAATCTTCTGATGAGTAGTAATTTCCCTCTCCATACCAGTAAGGTTGGTTTATATGGCAAATGTCAGGTATTGGTAAGCAGCCTTGAGCGTGCATAGCTTGCATTCCTCCAAGGCTTGCAGAACCTACAGATGATCCATGATAGGAGTTTTTTCTTGATATAATGGTTGTCTTGTTTGGTTTTCCCAAGCTTTGCCAATAATGTCTTACAAGCCTTATATTGGTATCATTTGCTTCTGAGCCAGAGCTAGAAAAAAATATCTTTTTCATGTTTCCAGGCAAAAGCTTGGCTAAAGTTTCGGCAAGTTCAATTACAGGAGGATGACTGGTTTGAAAGAATGTATTGTAATAGGGCAGTTCTTTCATTTGCCTATATGCTGCTTCAGCTAATTCTTTTCTGCCGTAGCCAATATTTACACACCAAAGCCCTGCCATGGCATCAAGGTATCTTTTTCCCTCACTGTCGTTTAGGTAAACCCCTTCAGCTCTAGTGATTATACGAGCGCCAGGATCTTTTAAGTCTGACGTGGCAGTAAAGGGGTGAAAGTGATGTTTAAAGTCGATGTCTTGCAGTTCTTCTGTAGACTTTGGGTTGCTTATATAGTTCATTTTTTTTTGCCTCAATTAATAGAATTATACAACTGTATCCTATCAATGAAGAAAACTAAATATATTTTAGCTTTATGCTATTTAGATCTTTGTCTGAGGTAAAAATATACGAAAAACACTATTGTTACACCAATAATGCTTTCTGCTCCAACCTCTCTGAGTAAATAAATAGAGTTTTCGGTGATTGACGTTACGAAAACTCCAGATGACTCTCCCAGGAGAAGGAAAATAAGAACACTAAATATTATTAGAGCTAAAGACAACTCTGAAACAATCCATATTATGGAAGTTAAATTTCTTAAGCGTTCAAATATTTTCACAAATTTTCTCCTGGAAGAGTGAAGATTTAATTTCCTCTAAACAGGTATAGTATTACGCCCAGAGAAATTAGGCCAGCAAGGCCAGAATTTCCAAGTTGGCTTACGAGACTAGTGATATTGCTAACCACTCCGCCAAAGAAAGCCATATTTCCTGAGCCTACAAGTAAGCTAGCTACTACAGCCAACGCCAATAGTGAAATCACTAGTGCTGTTAGGCTTTCTACCTGACTAATAAGATTTTTAATCATCTTTTACCTCC
>CACAMI010000025.1 GCA_902533625.1 uncultured Alphaproteobacteria bacterium
AGGTTTCTACTTTTTAAAATATTTCCCATCTTGACATTAGATTTTAATTTTCGGCCGATAACCTTTGATATATCTGTAAAATAGTTGGCAGAAATATATTTGCCTGTCTCTACCATCTCTACATCAAATTCTGAAATTTTCTGGCCCGAACTTAAATTCTTTGTTAACTTAACAACTTTTAGCATAGGTTTTTCAGAATTAGATTTATTTTCAACTGATCCCTCAATATTACGCCTTTCAGCTTTTCTTGTTTCCACTAGATTAGTTCTGATATTAGTTTTCCACCCTTCCACATCATCACAAATAATTCTAACTGTTTTCCAACCCCCAAAAACCGGGACCATTTTTAAGTCAGATAAACAAATCGGAAATTTTCGTAATGGGTTTATCTTTGGACTTGCAACCATTTCCATTTTTTTCATTTTATCAGTTATTAAAGTTACAAGCTCAGACCCCTCTATGGCTCTAAAATTTGTACCCTTAAGCATTTGTGGAGTGCCAGCAAAGGCTTTAATACCCAAACTTAAAAAAGCTAAAAAAATCGCTGCTATAAATAGGACTATTCTACTCTTTTCCATAAAATTTTTACCTACTTATGAACCAAAAAAGTAAAGATCTCTACCCATAGGAACATTTACTTCATCATCTAATGGGACGCCAAGAACCAGATTTTGAATTTGGCGAACACTAGGTAATTTAAGTGTTGGGCCAGCAAAAAGATAGTTAGGATTTGCTCTGGCAAAAGCCTTGGGGTTTATTGCAATTATAGCTAACTGTACAAATCTCAAGTCCAAACCACTACTGCCATAATATTTTTTTATTATGCCCCCTAATACTTCGCCGGACAAAACCTTGTGCTGAGTTGAATAATCATTGTCTAATGCAAAAGGGTTGTCAGAATCTCCTAAACCATAATTTTCACTGTTTCGGTATTCTATTACGACAAAAGGTTCCGCATAGGCTGAACCTAATAGGCTCATGATTGATATAAAAATAATTGATAGAGTGAAATAAATAGGCTTTAACTTAATCTTCATACTACATCTCCTCAAGAAATTTTATTTTGAGCCCAATCATTTGCCTGAAATCTTTTGCACTATCGAGAGGTTCCAGCATGGTATAATTTGTGCCAAGTTCACTTACCCGAAATAGTGTCCAGGGTGTATATTGACCTTCTGATACGGCTAAGGAAGATAGTTTAACACCGTGCTTTTCGCCAATCTTTATTTTTAATCTTTCACCTTCAATACTTAATTTGGCCATTAAAGGCTGACATTTTAGTTTTGACCTTATTGCATCTACATGTAATGGAATTACGCTCTTAAGATCAAAAATAATTTTATCCTTTGACGGCGCGGAAAGTATATTTATTAATCTAGAGGCGCCTTCCTTTTTAACTAATACCCTAATTTTGTCTTCCTGTATAAAAATAGGATCATATATGCCACCTTCATAAATACTTGATCTGATATTCATTATTACGTAATCAGAACTTGATTCTATTAAATCTTGTTTAAATACTTTTTCTTTCGAAAAGTTGATTTCAACTACCACTGCATAACCACCAATTTCCACTCGGGTTCGCCCTGTTGTCAAAGATGTGTAATCAAAAGCATCATTTGTGGAGTTTAGTTTTTTTATGTCTAAAACTTCGCCTCCTGCCGATATTAAATTAAAATTTTCAGTTGCCTGAATTTCTGAAATTAATTCAGAATAAATGTTCGATGCTGTGAATTGAAACCAAGAAGGGACATCCCCGGAAACAAACAACTTTGGCTTGTAAGTTGTTAAATTTATAATAGATCCAACCTTGCAGCCAGCATTCTCCACACTGCCAACTGCCGCCAATATTGTTACTGTGTAATGTTCGCCTAACTTTTCTTCTTTTGTAATAGTGTAATCAACAATATTGCTTACAGGCCTTATAACAAAGTTTTCAGAAATCGCTGAATTTGTCTCTATTGCACTAAATCCATTAATTTTTGCTCCTCCTCTTAGAGCAGCCAGATAAAGGGCTTCCTCTAAGGCAAGCATCCTTGCATTTTCAGCTCCTTGATCACCCTGAATTACTGCCCTTCCTACTGTCTCAACCATTTCTACAGCTGTAGCCTGAGTTACTACCCCTATGAGAATAGAAACCATTAAAAGTAGCTGGTATATTAATAGATCTCTAGATAATTTTAAAAATGACGTCATTTTTCTGACATTCAATTCATTACGCTTTAGCTCTAGCTTGCTTTAAAAGAAAACTTAAGGTTTCTGTATCAATTTCGAGCACAACTTCATATGTATCTCCACCATTTGGATTTATACGAACAGTTCTGGCTCCCCTAATCGTTCCTGAAACTATACCACGAAATGTATCATTCTGAACCATCAAGTCGATTACTGTAGTATTGCCTTCAACCTTTAAACCGTGGACCTGTTCAGCTAAATCTCTCATTGCAGCCATTCTTGCAGAACGTATAGCCATTAATCTTTTTTGACTCGGAGTTCTACCAGGTTGGACTGAAACAACCGCATAACCTACAGCTGAAATCGTTGGAATTTCCATAACAGAAGCATCTAACACCTCATTAATTGCTGCAACATGAGCTGCTTCTTCTCCCGCTGTATTAGATAATGAGCTCATCACCTCTTGAACCTTTTCTCCTTCACTACTTGCTGTGTTAGTCAACCCCAGGCTTCCAAAAGGACTAGACTGGCAAGCCGAAAATATAGCGCACATAGTGAGCAGAGAGGCAATCTTTACGTTCTTTACGGACATTAGTAATTCTCCATCTAAATTTAATCCTAGACTCTATTGCCGTTTTATATGCATCAATCGTGCCAATAAATCTCAAATAATCTTTGATAGTTTTCTTATTCTGAAATATGTTTGAGCAATGGAGGAAAAGACACAAATGAAACTTTGGGAGCTGTCGGCGTCAGAAATAGTAACTGATGTTAAAAATAGAAAAATATCAGCATATGAGGTAACTAAAGCACATTTGGACCGACTAGAACAGATTAATCCTAAAATAAATGCAGTTGTTCAGGAAATGCCCGAGGAAGCTCTAAAAATGGCAAAACTGGTAGATAGAAAAATTCAAAAAAATGAACCCCTTGGGTTGCTTTCAGGTGTTCCGGTAACAGTAAAAGTAAATGTAGATCAGGAAAATTACCCAACCACCAATGGCGTAAATATAAATAAAAATGCTGTTGCTAAAGAAAACTCTCCAGTAGTTAAAAATTTTATCGATGCTGATGCGATAGTAATTGGCAGAACAAATGCGCCTTCATTTTCAATGAGATGGTTTACCAAAAATCAACTTCATGGCCACACAAAAAATCCACATAATAAATCCTTAACACCGGGGGGCTCTTCTGGAGGAGCAAGTTCAGCTGTAGCAGCTGGAATTTGTCCAGTCGCACACGGAACTGATATAGCTGGATCAATCAGGTATCCAGCATATGCATGTGGAATTCATGGTCTAAGACCTTCCTTCGGCAAAGTTCCAACATTTAATGCCACAACGGGAGATAGATTTATTGGCGGACAGCTAATGGCTGTCTCTGGCCCTCTTGCGCGCTCAATTAATGATATAAAACTATCGTTGAAAGCTTTATCAAAGATGGATTTTCGAGACCCGTGGTGTATAGATGGATCACCAGAAAACAACGGTTTTGAAAAAAGAGTGGCAATTACTTATTTTCCCGACGAAATGCAAACTGATCCGAAAATTGTTTCAAAAATTCAAGATGCTGCAGCGATTCTAAAAGACAGTGGATGGTCAATTGAAGAAGTTGAATGTCCTAGTTTTTTACCCCTTGCAGACATTAATTTGAAACTTTGGATGGCCGAAAGTAGTACTTTAAAATCTGCAATATATAAAGAAGGGGATCCAGAAGCCATTTTTGTTTTTGAACACATGACTGAGCGTTGTGGAGAACCTAATTTAGAGAATATAATGTCGTGCATTAAAGATCGAGCTTTACAAATTAGGATTTGGTCTGAATTTCTGGAAAAATACCCTCTTTTAATATGCCCCGTCTCATCAAAATTACCTTTTATTGACCAGTTAGACATGGCAGGAAAAAGAGAATTTGACGAAATTTTGGACGCTCAGCTAACCCAATTAGGTCTCCCTGTACTGGGCTTTCCAGGGTTATCTCTTGCAACGGGAATAGAAAAAAACGTCCCATCTGGAATTCAACTAATCTCAAATAGATTTAGAGAAGACATAATTTTAGCGGCTGGAGAAATTATTGAGCGGGAATTATTTAAACCTGTAATCGCAAAGATATAACACACGATAAAAAGATGATCAATACCAAGAAGCATAACCCCTTTCAAAACTTTGTAGGTATAAATCTAGAAAAAAATACTGAAGAGGGATGTTTATTATCCCTTAAATTAGAAGAAAATCATTTTAATTTATATGGCATCCCTCATGGCGGCGTTCACTCTACTCTGCTTGATATTGCCATGGGCATAGCAGGGAGTTACTCTTCAAGTAAAAAAGAAATTATTAGCACGATAACATTAAACTTAAATATAAACTTCATTATGGAAACAAAAGATAAAAAGCTTTTTGCAGAAGGTTTGATAACGAGAAGAACTCGCAAATTAGCTTTTTGTGAAGGCGTAGTTCATGATTCAAAAAGCAATGCACTGGCCACCAGTTCTGGAGTATTTAAATTAATAAGAGAATAAGTTTTCTCATTTTAAAGATTTATAGAGGCTTAGCTCTTGCCAATGCTTTTCAGCCAGTTCGTTAGCATCTCCTATCCTATTAGCAAGCCCCCTGATGATTGCTCCCAAAACTGGATCAGCACTTTCTAATTTCTCATTTATCTTAGCCCATTCTATTAAAAAGACCTTGCAATCAGTTTTTGCTCTAGCATTTACTGTTCGAAGAGTGCCTATAACACGTCCTACTTCACCAAATATTTCCCCTTCTCCCAAACTTCCCAATTCCAGTCCATGGCGTGAATAAATACCTACTTGCCCGCTATGTATTAAATAGACTAAATCGGATTTTTCATCAATAGAATAGATACTATCTCCCTTACTAAAGTTGGCTAAATTTCCTGTTAATTCATTCATTTTAGTTTATTTTAGCCTCCCGAAATCTTCTGAAATATATATACTTCACTATTTTCTTCAATTCTTTCAATAGTTGAACTCATTACAAGTTTATTATCAACTGAAAAAGAAACTCCTTCTTGAATAATGGCCTTAAGGTTTGGATAACTAATTATTAAATTATCTAACAACTCTTTAAGATTTTCCCCATCTATTTTAAGTGGATTTTCCTCAGCAACCAGCGCCCTTACTCCAGACCAAAGGTAGACATTAGCCATTATTTTCTTCTATAGCTTTTAGGATTCGTGGTGGCGACATAGGCAGTTCTTTCATTCTAATTCCAACCGAATTAGAGACAGCATTAGCTATAGCAGCTAAAGGTGGGCAAATAGATGTTTCCCCAACACCCCTTACACCATATGGATGTCCTGGATTAGGAACCTCCACTATTACGGTATCAATTTTAGGCAAATCTGAAGCGACCGGGATACGATAATCAAGAAAGCCCGCATTTTGCAAAACTCCCTTTTCATCATAGATATATTCTTCATTTAGAGCCCAGCCAATTCCTTGTGCTGCACCACCTTGGAACTGCCCTTCAACATATGCTGGATGGATAGCTTTTCCTGCGTCCTGAATTACAGTATACCTATCAACTGACGTGAATCCAGTTTCCCTGTCTACCTTAGCATCGACAATATGAGTAGCAAAACTTACCCCTGCACCTTCAGGACTGGCTTCAAAATGGCCTACAATGGGCCCCCCAGTTCTTCCCATAGTTTTAGCTATATCAATAATTGAGAGAGGATCGTGATTACCAGCATTGGGTCCAGCGGGCTTAACATAGCCTTTTTCCCAATAAACGGCATCCTCCTCTAGACCCCAATTGCTGGCTGCACGAGCACAAAGTTTTCTTTTCATATCTCGAGCAGCCTTAATAGTGGCTAAACCTGTCGCAAAAGTTACACGGCTCCCATGAGAAATTTCATTATAACCTAGAGTGGCAGTGTCAGCGATCGTAGCCCTTACTTTCTCATAAGGAATACTCAGTTCTTCAGAAACTATTTGGCACATTGAAGCCCTTGAACCGCCAATATCTGGCGTCCCCACAGATAGTGATGCTGTGCCATCTTCTGCCAAAGCGAGTGATACGGAAGTTTCACCTCCAAAATTGAACCAAAAACCACAAGAAATGCCCCGCCCATAGCCATCTTTCAAAGGTGCTAAGTAATGAGGGTGACTTTTCGCAGACTCCAACGTTTCAACAAGTCCTATTCTTTCAAACCTAGGTCCGAAGGACGCCTTTGATCCCTCCTTTACAGCATTTTTCAGACGAGTTTCGATTGGGTCTAGTTTTAATTTTTTACAGAGATCATCAATAACACTTTCTACAGCAAAGGCAGCCATTGGTGAGCCAGGAGCACGGTATGCCGCCTGCTTTGGCCTATTGCACATTACATCCCAACCAACATTTTTAACATGTTCCAAATCATAAGGAGCAAAAGCACACATCGCTGACTCAGCCATAGGAGACCCCGGGAATGCTCCGCCTTGAAGTTTAAAAGTTCCTGAAGCAGCAGTGATCTTTCCATCCTTTTTCATACCTATTTTTACCAACATTGATGTTGAAGAAGTTGGGCCTGTAGCTCTAAAGACCTCACTCCTCGACATCACCATCTTTACAGGCCTGTTAGCTTTTTTTGATAGTGCCAATGCCACAGGTTCTATAAAAACAGCAGTTTTCCCACCAAATCCACCGCCGATTTCTGAAGCTGTAACTCTTATTTGACTAGCATCGGTCCCTAAAAGTTTTGCACACACCTTTGCAACATTAAAATGCCCTTGGGTACAGCACCATACTTCTCCTTTCCCATCAGGCATCATATTTACTAAACAAGCATGTGGTTCTATGTATCCTTGGTGAGCGGCTTCGGTTTTAAAAGTTTCTTCAATGATTAAATCTGCCTCTATGAATCCTTTTTCAACATTACCATGGCCACTTTCATGATAACCCACAATATTAGGATGCATATCTTTTGGAACTGAAGATCGAGCTACTCCCTCACGTATAATGGGAGCTCCTTCCTTCATCGCCTCTTCGACATCAGTAACATGGGGTAGTAAACTATATTTCACTCTTATCTTCTTTACAGCATCTCTTGCCTCAAGTAAGGATGAACATGCAACTGCTGCAATTGCATGCCCATCATATAAAGCTTTTTGATCGGCCATAACATTTTCAAGTATATTCCAATCCTCTCCTTTTAAATCAGGAGAAAAATCTTTTCTTGTTACAATTGCCTTCACCGAAGGATCATTGTCCAATGATGTAGTATCAATATTTAATATTTCCGCATGAGCATGTGGAGATCTTAAAATTATTCCATGAAGCATTCCTGGCAAATATGCATCTGCACCAAACCTTGCCTGACCCGTGACTTTTTCTATCCCATCCGGTCTAATGGGCCTTGTGCCCACAACATCAAAAAAATTCTTGTTTTCGTTATCAAGAGCCATTACACAGTCTCCCTCATTTCCTTAGCTGCATCTAATACTGCGTTAATTATTTTATCATACCCAGTACAGCGGCACAAATTTCCTGCAAGCCAAAATCGGACCTCTTCTTTTGTTGGTTCCTTATTTTGTTGCAACAAAGATTTACTTGCCATTAATATTCCTGGTGTACATATTCCGCATTGAAGCGCAGCGTGTTCAAGAAACTTCTTCTGAAGAATATGAAGCTTCCCGTCATTTGCCATCCCTTCTATAGTATCAATATTCTTACCTTCCGCTTCTACAGCTAAGGCAAGGCAAGAACAAATGACCTCTCCTTCAAAAATAACAGAGCATGCACCGCAGTCGCCAGTACCGCATCCCTCCTTAGAGCCAGTTAGCGCAAGATGATCTCTTAAAGCATCCAGTAATGTTTCCCTTGTGTCACAAAGAAATTCTTTATTGTCTCCATTAATGGTCGTGCTCACGTGTACTTTTTTCATGAATCCTCCATTATACGCTTGTAGGCTTTTTCAACTGCTCTTTTTGCTAAAACACCAGCTACCTTACGGCGAAAATCAATTGTTCCACGTTTGTCATCAATTGGCTTAGCGTCCCTTTCACAAATCTCCTGCAATTTCGACAAGGAATCCGCATTTAGACTGGCGCCTAGCAAACTATTCGACGCTTCCTCAGAAAATATTACTTTTGGGCCAACTGCCCCTAATACTACTTTAACTGCAGAAATATTATTGTTTTCTACGGATAAATTCACACCACAACCTACAACGGCAATATCCATTTCTGTTCTAGGAATAAACCTTATATAACAATCTGAACTATTTTTATTCTGTCTAGGTATTAGAATATGCGATATAAATTCATCGCTCTTCATATTTAATTTTCCTGGTCCAGAAATTAAAGATAAAATTTCTAATTTCCTATTTCCATTCCTTCCAACAATTTCAACCATTGCATTGGCTGCTACAAGGGCAGGTACTCCATCTGCTGCAGGAGAAGCGTTAGATAAATTTCCTACCAAAGTAGCTCGATTTTGAATCTGAGTTGATCCGATCAAGCCAACACCTTCAGTAATACCTGGCCATTCTTTGGAAAATTCTTTATTACGCGTAATATTTGCGGCAGAAACTCCAGCGCCAATCTTCCAAAAATTATCAAATAATTCTATTTTACCCAGTTCTTCGATATCCTTGATGTTCATCAAAAGCTCAGGCTGAATTACATCTGTTCGAAGTTGCACAAGTATATCTGTTCCACCTGCGAGTATTCTTTTCAGCCCATTGAATTCTGAAAATACATTAACAGCTTGATTTAAAGTTTGCGGAGCTTCATATCTCATTTTATTGCTTCAAAAATTTCCTAAACCTTCTGATATCATATCTCAAAAGAGATATTACTTACAACAAAGATTTTATCTAGGCTTAGTTTTAATCGACAGATACTTTTCCGTTCGCAATTGCTCTTAACTCATCCAATTTTATTTTGCCCATAGTATTTCTGGGAAACATTCTTAAGAATCTTATTTCCCGGGGCCTCTTATAGCTGGCTAAAGCATCCCAAGCTTCATGTTCTAAAAGGTTACTATTAGGAACCTCTTTACCTTCAATAAATAAAACTGGCACTTCTCCCCATTTTGGGTCAAATTTTGCCACTGCAGCAGCGACACTAAAATCTGAATTTCTCAAAGCTATATTTTCAATCTCGGCAGGATAAATATTTTCACCACCTGAAATTATCACATTTTTTATTCTATCTGCGAACCAATAGTTTCCTCTATCATCTTTGTATGCTAAATCTCCTGTTTTAAACCATCCATTATTAAAAATTTCTTCATTTTTCCCATAATATCTAGAAAAAACGTTGTTCCCCTTTACACATATTTCACCAACTTCTCCCTTGGCCACCTCATTGCCTGATTTATCAATTAGCTTTATTGAACAATCAGCCCCTTCCTTTCCAATACTACCTACACAATTTTCCATATCCTTATTTCTTTGATGAATAGCAAATGGAGTAACTTCGGTCGAACCATAAAGTTGAATAATCCTTACCCCAAGGGATATAATTTTTTCAATTAAATCTATAGGAACTATTGTTGAACCAATAGAAAGAGTTTTTATGGAATTTAGGCTCTTAGAATTGAAACGAGGGTCTGAAATAATTTCTTTTAAAATTGTCGGAACAAATATAACACAAGTCGATTCAGATAAATCTTCCATCATTTTTTCGAGATCAAACTTTGCGTGAAGTAAAACTGTTGCGCCCAAAAGGAGAGCGGGGGTTACCAAAATATTTAAGCCTCCAACATGGAAGATAGGTAACACATTTAAAACCACATCGTTTTTATTTAAAGAATGTGCTTCAACACTCATATTTGCATTAGACAAAATTGTCTCCTGATTAATGACAACTCCTTTTGGTTCTCCAGTTGAACCAGATGTGTAGGAAATCAAAACTTCACTTGTCAGATCAACATCCATTTGATAGTTACGAAATTTTGTTGAATCGACCCATAAGTCTTGAGCTAAAGCATCAACGAAAATAGAGGGATCATAATTTAGCTCAGCGGAAAATTTTTGGTCTGCATAAAAAATATAGGCAGGTTCACAATCTTTTAAAACTTTTTCTATCTCTATATTTGAAAGCCTCCAATTTATCGGGACAAATATTGCACCCACGCGCGCACAGGCAAAAAAAATTTCTATAGCCTTATAATGGTTTAATCCCAACCAACTTATCCGGTCACCTTTAGCAACTCCTAAACGAAGAAAATAATGGATAAGCTTATTTATGCCCTCATAAAATTCAGAATATAAAATCTTCCTTCCCTCAAAAACAATAGCGACCTTATTGGGAGTCTTAGTAGCTATTCTGAAAATTTTTTCATACAACGGCATTATCTTCCAATCTACAAACCTCCAATTTAAACCTTCTCCTACAATTACCTTTGCCACCATTATTTTATAAAATTTTTAGCTTATAATTTATTACAAAAGACCTTAAGAATAACCTAATCACTCTCACCTTCTTCATAGAGTGTGCTTGTTCCTAGCTTATCCAAACATAGTTCAGCTGTCCAAGGAAGCATTAAAGATCCACAGCGACTATCTCTATAAAGGCGCTCAAGCGGAAGTGTCTTTAGCATCGCCTGCCCTCCGCATGTCCTAAGCGCTAATTGCGTTAACTTATTCGAATTTTCCATTACTGTATATTGTGCAACATAAGCTCGCATAAGACTTTCCTTACTCGGGTCAGGTCCAGCTTCTGAAATTGCCTGAAACCAAATTGCTTTTGTTTGCTCTAGCATTACTTTCATTTCTGCAACAGCCAATTGCTTTGTTGGATACATTCTCCGTTTGACAGGAGCCATTCCTTCAACTTCTCCTCTTAGATATTTTATTGTAAAATCAAAAGCCGCTTGAGCAATTCCCATATAGGCTGGTGTAAGCGTCATAAACATATGCGGCCACCTTGCAGCTGCTTCTGGATAAACGCCTGCAGGCATCAGCTGTTCCTTTTCAAAAACAAACACATCCCTAAATACCAATGTCCTAGAAACCGTACCTCTCATTCCCAAGGGGTCCCAGTCTCCCTCGACTGAAACGCCATCTGCATTGTTCGGAACCGCCAAATACATGGTATTTTTGCGAGACCCGCATTCATCTTTTTTTCTAATTGCGCTGCAAAGAACACCATAATAATCTGCATGGCCTGATAAAGACGCAAAAATCTTTCTCCCATTTATTACCCAACCATCAGGCACTTTTAGAGCATTTGTACCAAAAGCTTTAAACCCGGCAGCAGCGGCACCCCCCTCCGAAAAAGGTTGAGCATAAATTTTTCCATCTTGAATAATTCTCTTGTAATGTTCTGACCTAAGCCGCTCATGTTCGATTTTAATTTCCTCATCTAATTTAAGATCATCAATTAAAAAGGAGGTCCATAAACAGGAGCTCACATGCATGTTGAAAGTTAAGGCCGTTGCTCCACAATATCTACCAATCTCCGCAGCGGCTAGCATGTATGTTTTTAGGTCTGCTCCAAAGCCACCATATTTTTTTGGGACACAAATTCCCAAGAGACCCTTTTCTGCTAAGTCCTTATAATTTTCAACCGGAAATGAAGCTTCGCTATCATATTTGAAAGCCCTTTTTGAAAACCTTTTAGACCCTAGATTTTTTGATAAATTACATAACTGCTCTTGCTCATTGGTTAGACACCACTCTTTTTTAGGAAAAATAAGGTCATCCATTTTTAGGCTCCTCAAAAAAATCTTCAAGAATATCATTAATAACTTCTGGGGCTTCCATATGAACCATATGGCCAATATCTTTAATTTCATGAAATGTACTAAAGGGTATACTGTTATGCATTTTTTTCATAGTAGCCACTGGAGCATTTCTATCGTGTTCTCCAGCTATTATTAAACAAGGCTTTGAAATTAATTTCAACTCCTCTTTCCGATTAAATCCAACTAAAGATCGTAGTGAGGCTTCCCAAGTGGCAGGCTTTACAGATCCTATCTGCTTCTCTATTTTTCGTATCACTTCATTAGAAACCTTTGGCCCTGTAAGTTTTTTCGACGATATTTTTGCCAACTCCTTCATTTTCATTCCAGATTTAATAGGCTCTAACCTAACTCTTAAAAATTCTTCTTCGAATTCCTTAGAACGCCCACCGAAATATGGTGTTGTTCCAATTAGGCACAACTTTTTTATATTACTAATCTCTCTGCAAGCATAATCGATGGCCAGCATTCCACCCATCGAATGTCCCACAATCGAAAAGTCCTTCAAACCCAATGCTTCTATGAAAGTTCGTAGAGCCTCATAGATTGTATCAAAATTATATAGCTCTAGATTATCTGATTTTCCATAACCTGGTATATTTACCGCTATTAATCTGCCAGAAATTTTACCGAACTGATACCGAAAACTTTCGTATGTACTGCCTACACCGTGAAGAAACACAATTGGTTGTCCGCTGCCACTCTCATAAAACTCAATTCCAGAAGCTTTCCTCAGCAAAATATTTTACCATCTTTTACAATGATCGCTCCATCTAATTCAATTAAACAGTCCATCATAGGTAAATCAAAATGTCCTTCCGTAAACCTATTGGCAAATTCATTAGCTCCAGTTGAAAACAAAAAATTACCCTGAATAACCCGCAGCTCTGTTCCATTTATTTCATGTTTTTCATACATTGAAATTGCCTCATAACGAGCTTCAGAATTTAACCCCCATCCAACGTGGGAAACTGCATAGGTGTTTGCATCCTTGAAACTTTCAAAATATCGGCGCATAAGCTTTGCATCCAAAGACTTTCCCTGAACTTCAGTAATAAAATCATTTCTGACAATACATTTGACCTCTGATTCAAAATACTTCTTAAATGTCAGATTAATATCACCAGGAGAAAAAACAATTGTCCCATTAGTAGTATTTTCCCCAGGAAAACACGCCACAAGCCCGCCAGGCCAATGGGCCAGAGTTCCAGGCCTGTTTGTCCAACCCCAAACACCTACAATTGGCGACCCCTCAACACTGACAATCAGATCAGTGCCAGACTCTGATTTTATATTCATATTTTTTGCAGACCTAAAAGCTTCTAGAGAATTCTTAACCTTTTCTTTCATGTCTATTTTTGGAGTCAATCGACAAAGAATTTCAGGGCTTTCATTTGAAATATTCATTATTCGAGTACTGCTTTTCAAAATTTTCCCAGTGGCCTCTGAGTGCATTAGACCTTCACAGGTTAAGTCAACAATAACATCAGATTCAAGAAGCATTTTTATGGTGAAATCCTGGCCATTTAACGCATTGCTAGCACCAGTCGAAACTTTTAAGGGACCCTCATTCATCTTAGATTTTACCTCAAGTAGAGTATAATCTATAGACAAAATCCCAAGAGCAATTTTTGCAATTTCTATGTTAACGCGCCTTGATGAACTTTCCGATAATATAATAACCTTTTCACTCTTTTTTATTTCACAAAGACTAAATACATTTTTGAAAGCCTCAATCCACTCTGATTTAATTTCCATGGACATGCTCATTTTTTCATTCATTCATACAAACCCTATTTTAGTTCGTTTAATTTTGCTTGAAAAGAATATTTTTTTTCTGAGGAGCCAAAAGAACTTCCTCAATAATGCCACCTGATCCTGAAGCTAGAATATTTAAAATAACCCTAGCTACATCTTTAGGATCCAAGGCAGCTTCTTTATCTGCAGCTGGCTCAAAATCCAAACTCTTAAAAAATTCTGTTCTCACAAACCCAGGATTAACAATACTTACCCTCACTGATCGATTTGCACAATCTTCTCGCAAAGCTTGCGCAAGCCCTCTCAATCCAAACTTAGCAGCAGAATAAAGACCCCCATTTTTTTTCCCAGTTATTGAAGATTCTGAACCCATAAATATAATATCTCCAGATTTTTTCTTCTTAAAAAGTGGAACAAACAAACTAGCTATGACCACATGCGAAGTTAGGTTAACATTTATATTCTCTTCAATCTGTTGAATTGAAAAAGTTTCCAAGGCACCAAATCTTCCAAACCCCGCATTACTTATCAAACCATTCAAGGACTGATGTTCTTTGATAATGATTTTAATAGCCTTATTTAAAGCGTCCAAATTAGAAAAATCACATTCATAGTGCTCAATAAAAATATCTTTATTTTTCTCTACTGGCATAGACCGGGAAATGCCAATTATTTGAGCACCATTTTTATTAAGTAAGCTCGAAACTTCAAGGCCAATTCCTCGGTTTGAACCCGTTACTAATATTTTTCTTCCCGCTAATAATTTTCCCACTAAACTACATCCGATACGCAGTGAAAAATTTTTTCTTTTCCTATTTTTCTTGATAACTGATCTTGGCAAAAATCTGACATTTGCTTCTCCAAATCATTTTTGTAAGCAACGGTACCATTGTTCATCTCAAATGGTCCAATAAAAAGTTTCTCTCTTGGACTATCAATCTTAATTTTTTTATACATTGCTTTTGGAAACCGGAGAGGCCCAAAACTTACAGAATGAATCATATTATTGTCGATTATTTCGAAACATTTATCAAAGAGCTTCGAATACATTATGTCCCAGTCTTCTGAATAAATTAACGGATCAAATCTTAGGCCTACATTCCAACCCTGATCTGTAAGGTTTTTCATTGCATCCAACCTTCTTTTAATATTTGGAGCCTTCTTATCTAAAGTCTTTGCCACTTCATCAGGTGAAAGACTAAAGGCTATAATACAATTTTTTATGGGTTCCATAGATTTTAAAACTTCAATATTTATACTTTTTGTACGTAGTTCAAACTCACAATTCTCAATTTTCCTTAATCTGGGCAAAAAATACTGAGCAAACCCAGTAATTTTATCAAAAGCCAAGGAATCACAGTCGTAGCCAGAAAAAAAAGTCTTAACACTAGAAGGATTTTCTTCAGACTTCTCGATAATCTCTTCTAAGAAATCCTCATAGTTTACAAAAACTACATAGTCGGCTGAGGCATACAACCCCTGAAGAAAACAATAACTGCAGTCGTACAAACAATTATACATATGAGAAAAATAATAATTTTTATGCCCACCAATTCCAAAGCCCTTCGGTGCTGGCAAGACGCACCGGCCAGCTTTTTTTGCCAATATTAGTGCAGGATTTCTTTTCTGAAGTCTAAAGCTCTGGCTTTTCTTATTAAATAATTCTCCAAACTTACCAATTGTAAGAACCCTTGCATCTTTAAATTTTGAAGAAATATCTATTGTTCTTGGGTGTTCCTTTATTTCCTCTTCAATGTAAATTGTATCTATCACTTTTAGAGCCAATCAATCCTAAAATTATTTAGATCAGAGCTAAGTTTTCTTAATATCTCACTCGATTTCTTCAATCCATCAATCTCCTTGATCAGATATCTCTCCGGAAAAACTTCCTCCCAGTCTCTTACAAGTTTTTCCAAAATTTTGCTCTGAGTCTGTGTAAATTCAGTCTTCGAAATAACTTCATTATAACTGGCAGGGTTTCTTAGCCTTATAAGCTCTTTGTGCGATATTTCCTCTGCTTCAGCAACAAATTCTCTTAGGTCAGGTAAAATATTACTGATTAGATTTCTTGCAATATTTTTTGTAATTTTTGTGTAACCATAACTAGGGAAATCAGAAACTACTTTTAGTACGGTTATCAATTCTCTAACCGCAAATCGGTTCACAACATCAAAAAAAGAAAACCCTTCCATATCAATTAAATGTGAAGTAGATAAGGGCTCACGGGGTTTTGATACTGTCAACAATTCATCTCTTTTAATTTTCTTTGTCAATGCTGATCGAGGAAAATGGGTTTGGCAAGTCACCTCATCTAATATCTTGTCAACTAGGAAAATTTCTCCTGCAGGCCCTGTAAAATATCCAGCAATGCCAATATTAAACCAAAAACTAGATTTGTTAGCATTACTATACTGATAAAGAAAAATTGAAGCTGTTGCAGCATTAATGCTGCCAATACCTGAAACAATTAGCCAGTAATTAGCCAAATTATTTCTATAAACTTTAAATAGATTAATTTCATGAATTCTTTTTAAACCATAATCTTCTATTATTGGTTCTGCCTCAGCTTCCAAAGCTACAACAAATCTTATTGAATAGGAATATTCCATCTCTAGCTTACCCAAACCGATGTGTCTGAATTACTAACGCCCAACCATCTTTCCAAAATAGGTTGATATTGGTTCATTATCTCAAAGTTATCTCTCTTTTCAGCGCCAGAGATCAAAATTTTTAGTTTTGAAATCAATTCTTGTCTTACCAGTTTCTTTTGATTTTCATCTAAAGAAACATTCTTTGCTAAATTTATGAGCGATATTATACGAAATCTATCCATGCCCCAAAACTTTTTAGAAAGTTGGTCATCGTGACCACCGTATTTAACAACCAACTCTTTATCAATAAAACCAATTTTTTCTTTTGCAGAGACCTTTAACCAAAAATCATAATCTTCGCAAACTGGCAACTCCTCATTAAACAAACCATAGTTTTCAAAAATACTTTTGTGAAGAATTGCACTACTTGGTGATATACAGCACATTTTCAAACACTTCTCAAAAATATAACCACCATCTTTTTTATGCTTTATTTTCTGATTTTTGTGTAAGTTATTATGATACCAAATTT
>CACAMI010000026.1 GCA_902533625.1 uncultured Alphaproteobacteria bacterium
AAACTTTGCCTGAATTTCCTCCGAAATATTAGATGGAACAGCTTCATAATGATCAAATTGCATGGTAAACTGAGCCCTGCCAGATGACATAGATCTTAAAGTATTTATATATCCAAACATATTCGCAAGAGGAACAAAGGAATTGACCACTATGGCATTACCTCTTGTCTCCTGGCCTGAAACCATACCTCTTCGTGATGTAAGGTCCCCAATAATTCCCCCCGTATACTCTTCTGGTGTAACAACCTCTACTTTCATTACTGGCTCAAGTAATTTGGCTCCCGCCTTCTTTAGTCCGTCTCTCATTGCTGCCCGAGCTGCTATTTCAAATGCCATAACACTAGAGTCAACATCATGCTGCGCACCATCAACCAACGCCACCTTAAAATCAATCACTGGAAATCCTGCTAGTGGACCACTATCCATTACCGACTGAATTCCCTTTTCAACCCCTGGTATATATTCCTTTGGCACAGCACCACCTACAATTTTGCTCTCAAAACTGTAACCTTCACCAGCGTCTGTCGGAGATATAATCAGCTTTATTCGAGCAAATTGCCCAGCTCCACCTGATTGCTTTTTATGAGTGTAGTCAATCTCAGCAACCTGCGAAATAGTCTCTCTATATGCTACTTGAGGTGCCCCAATGTTCGCCTCAACTTTAAACTCTCTTTTTAGCCTATCAACCAATATATCCAAATGTAGTTCGCCCATGCCCCTCATAATGGTTTGCCCCGATTCAAGATCGGTCTCCACACGGAATGATGGATCTTCAGCTGCAAGTCTCTGAAGACCTGCTGACATTTTTTCCTGATCGTTTTTAGTCTTAGGCTCAACAGCGATCTCAATTACAGGATCTGGAAAAGTCATAGTTTCAAGAACAACTGACTCAGTTGCATCACACAATGTGTCTCCAGTGGTAGTGTCCTTGAGACCTGCTAATGCAATAATGTCTCCTGCAAAAGCCTCATCAATTTCCTCCCTACTAATGGCATGCATCATCATCATTCTTCCAACCCTCTCCCTTTTGCCCTTAGTAGAGTTTAGAAGGCTATCACCCTTTTTAATTACACCAGAATATATGCGGGTAAAAGTTAATGAGCCTACGAATGGGTCATTCATAATCTTAAAAGCCAACCCCGAAAATGGAGTTGAATCATCGGCTGATCTACTAATATTTCTCGTTTCAGTCTCGTCACCTGGCTTGAAACCCATATATGCAGGAACGTCAATAGGTGCAGGCAAATAATCAATCACAGCATTTAGCAAAGGCTGCACACCCTTATTTTTGAATGCCGATCCACATAGCACTGGAACAAATGCCATTTCTAATGTGCCTTTACGAATAAGAGTTCGCAATGTCTCAACAGATGGTTCCTCTCCCTCTAAATAAGATTCCATCACCTCATCATCCATCTCAACAGCTAATTCGATCATTTCACCTCGGAGATTCTCTGCTTTAGATTTTAGCTCTGCACGTATTTCCTGCCTAGACCAAGTGGCACCCAGATCTTCACCTTGCCAAGTCCACTCTTCCATCGTTATTAAGTCAATTATGCCCTCAAGACTGTTTTCTGCTCCTATCGGGATCTGAACTGGGCACGGCTTAGCACCAGTCCTTTCCTCTATCATCTTTACACAATTATAGAAATCTGCCCCAATCTTATCCATTTTATTTACAAAAACAATTCTAGGCACCTTATATCTATCCGCTTGCCTCCAGACTGTTTCTGTTTGAGGCTCAATTCCAGCATTTGCGTCCAATACGCAAACTGCACCATCCAAAACAGCTAAAGAGCGCTCGACTTCGATAGTGAAATCCACATGGCCCGGTGTATCAATTATATTAAACCTGTGCTTTTCTGAGTCTGGATCTGAACCATTATTTGTCCTTTCCCAGAAAGTTGTAGTGGCAGCCGAAGTTATTGTTATGCCACGTTCTTGCTCTTGCTCCATCCAGTCCATAGTTGCTGCACCATCATGAACTTCTCCAATCTTGTGCGACTTTCCAGTATAATACAAAATCCGCTCTGTGCATGTAGTTTTACCAGCATCTATATGAGCCATGATACCAAAATTTCTATAAAGATTTAAGGGGAATTCTCTTGCCATTTTTAATCCTAATTTACTATCACCACCTATAATGACTAAATGCTTTATTAGCTTCAGCCATTTTATGAGTATCATCTTTCTTCTTAACGGCGTTTCCCCTCTCGCTAACCGCATCCATTAACTCTGCTGCAAGTCGCTCCTCCATGGTATTTTCATTCCTACCTCTAGATGCAGATATGATCCATCGCAACGCCAAAGCCTCTCTCCTCTGTGGGCGGACCTCCACCGGCACCTGATAGGTCGCTCCACCTACTCTTCTAGACCTAACCTCCACAGAAGGTTTAACATTTTCCACAGCTTCATGAAAAGCTTCTATTGGAGCACGTTTTAATTTATCTTCTACTCTAGTTAGAGCTCCATAAACTATTCTCTCTGCTGCAGACTTTTTACCATCATACATAAGGTTATTCATAAATTTTGATAGGACTAGGTCTCCAAACTTTGCATCTGGTAAAATAGTTCTCTTTTCTGCGCTATGACGTCTTGACATTTATCTATAAAACTCTCTTATTTAGGGCGTTTTGAGCCATATTTGGACCGCCTCTGTCGCCTATCTTTTACCCCTTGAGTATCCAGAACCCCTCTAAGTATATGGTACCTTACGCCAGGAAGATCTTTAACTCTTCCTCCTCTAATTAATACAACAGAATGTTCCTGCAGGTTATGTGACTCGCCAGGGATATAAGAAATGACCTCATGTCCATTAGTCAGTCTAACCTTTGCAACTTTTCTCATAGCCGAATTAGGCTTTTTTGGAGTCGTAGTATACACTCTAGTGCACACACCTCTCTTTTGCGGACAGCTTTCAAGATGGAGTGATTTTTGTCTAACCACTTTAGGTTGTCTAGGCTTTCTTATTAACTGTTGCACAGTCGGCATTTTTTTTCCTTAATATAAAACCTCAACAACCTCGCGTTCCACCAATTCTCCTGGTACGAACCGAAAATAGCAGAGGATCGAATTCAATTGGATCTTGCACTTCCTTTATAAGCTTTAAACCCAGCTCAGCTGGAGCGCGACAAATATGACTTCTAGATGCAATTGTCAACAACAAAAAACTTTTTATTTATGTAAAAATTAACCCTTCATTCTAATGATAATTTTTACTTTTTCTGTGTTCACATTTCTATTAGTTTCATGTTGCCTCAGTAGCACTCTCCTCTTGACCATCCTTTGTTGAAACTATTGCTTCGTCTACAGTTTCCACAATTAGTTCCTCCTCTTCTTTCTTTGACTCAAGAATTTCTAAATCTCTTCCTGCAGCAACTCTACGTATTTCTCTTTGGGCTCCACCTGTACCTGCAGGTATTAACCTTCCAACAATTACATTTTCCTTTAAGCCAATTAGTTTATCTGTCTTTCCTTTTGTTGCGGCATCCGTAAGAACTCTAGTTGTTTCTTGGAAAGATGCTGCAGACACAAAACTGCGAGTTTGAAGACTTGCTTTAGTGATGCCAAGAAGTATGGGATTGCCTTTTGCGGGATCCAATCCTTGAGAAACAGCCTTAGCATTTTCTTCATCAAATTCTGATTTATCTACCTGCTCACCTTTAAGAAGAACAGTTCCTCCACTATCTGATATTTCCCATTTCTGGAGCATCTGACGAACAATAACTTCGATATGCTTATCATTTATCTTAACGCCTTGCAGTCTATAAACTTCCTGAACCTCTGCAATCATATAAATGGCCAATGCCTCTATGCCCATAATCTGAAGAATATCATGTGGTGCCGGATTACCATCCATTAGATATTCACCTCTTCGTATCATGTCTCCCTCTTGGACTGGTATATGTTTTCCTTTAGGCACCATGTATTCTACTGGATCAATACCTTCTTCTGTTGGCTCTATCGTAATCCTACGTTTATTCTTATAGTCTTTACCAAACCTCACAATTCCATCCAATTCAGCAATTATTGCATGATCTTTAGGCCTTCGCGCTTCAAAAAGCTCTGCAACTCTAGGCAAGCCTCCCGTTATGTCTTTTGTCTTCGCACCTTCACGTGGGATCCTAGCTATTACATCTCCTTGAGATACTTGGGCGCCATCTTCCACCGATAAGATTGCATCTACGGACATTGGGTGAGAAGCTGGGTTGCCACTCTTAAGAATAATAGGTTCTAATGCATTCTCCCCAGTAATTACTATTCCAGGCTTCAAGTCACTCCCACGAGGAGCAGACCTCCAATCTGAAACTATACGCTGAGATATGCCTGTCGCTTCGTCAATATCTTCTCTCAAAGAAACTCCCGGTGTTAAATCTATGAATCTGGCATATCCATCTGTTTCTGAAATTATTGGTAAGGTGTATGGATCCCATTCAAATAATTTTTGACCCCTCTCAACGGTTGCACCATCGGAAACCAAAAGTTTAGAACCAAACGACACCTTATGACTTGCCCGCTCTAAGCCATTAGGATCCATTATAGAAACTTCCATATTTCTAGACATTACTATTGTTTCAGATAGAGAGTTTTGGATAAGGTTTTTATTCTTTAATAAAATCTTCCCATCATTTCCAGCCTCAATAAAAGACTGCGAACCACCTTGAGCAATTCCTCCTATATGAAATGTTCGCATAGTAAGCTGCGTTCCTGGTTCACCTATTGATTGTGCAGCTATGATTCCAACCGCTTCGCCTCTGTTTACCATAGTTCCTCTAGCTAAGTCCCTACCATAACATTGAATGCAAACCCCATCGTCACTTTCACAAGTTAAGGGAGACCGAATTTGGACTGATTGGACATTGCTTTCCTCAATTCGCTCTGCCAGCCTCTCATCAATTAATTGACCCTTTGGACAAACAGTGGTCCCATCTTTCACACTGATAATATCTTCAGCGCTTACTCTGCCTAATATCCTCTCTGCTAACGATACTATGAGCTCTCCATCATTAACTACGGGCAATGCCTGAATGGACAAAGATGTCCCACAATCATGCTCCCTAACTATACAGTCTTGAGCAACATCAACCAACCTTCGAGTAAGGTAACCAGAGTTTGCAGTTTTTAAAGCAGTATCAGCCAAACCTTTCCTAGCTCCGTGTGTGGAATTAAAATATTCAAGCACAGTGAGGCCTTCTTTAAAATTTGACACAATAGGGGTTTCAATAATTTCCCCAGACGGCTTTGCCATTAATCCTCTCATTCCTCCAAGCTGCTTCATTTGAGCTGGAGACCCTCTCGCCCCAGAATTAGCCATCATATAAACTGAATTAGGCTCCAATTCCGCTCCTGAATCATCTTTGCGCACAGCAGAAATATCTTTCATCATGGCATCTGCCACCACATCAGAACATTTAGACCACGCATCAACAACTTTGTTATATTTCTCACCTTGTGTAATTAAACCATCCATGTATTGCTTTTCAAATTCATTCACATGAGTTCTTGTCGAATTAACGAGGCCTGACTTAGAATCAGGTATGACCATGTCGTCTTTCCCAAATGAAATGCCAGCTTTAAAAGCCTCTCTGAAACCCAGTGCCATTATTTGGTCACAAAAGATAACAGACTCCTTTTGGCCACAATGCCTATAAACCGTGTCTATGACTTCCCCGACTTCTTTTTTTCTCAGTACTCTATTTATCATTTCGAAAGGTGCGTTCTTATTTTTTGGCAGCACAGAAGCCAACCTTACTCTTCCTGGTGTCGTTTCATAACGCTTCACATAGCTTTGTCCCTCATCATCGATTTGCTCTATTCTTGCAGTTACCTTACTATGAAGACTAACAATTCCTTGATGAAGCGCATGTTCCACCTCTTCTGAAGAAGCAAAAGCCATACCCTGCCCTAACTGCCCTTCTCTTTCTAAAGACATATAATAAAGGCCTAAAATCATATCTTGCGATGGCACAATTATAGGCTTGCCATTTGCAGGAGAGAGAACATTATTTGTAGACATCATTAAAACACGTGCTTCAAGCTGAGCCTCTAAACTCAATGGCACATGAACGGCCATTTGGTCTCCATCAAAATCGGCATTAAATGCTGAGCAAACTAGAGGATGCAGCTGTATTGCTTTCCCTTCAATCAAAGTGGGTTCAAAGGCTTGAATTCCAAGCCTATGTAGCGTCGGCGCTCTGTTCAATAAAACTGGATGCTCTCGGATGACTTCCTCCAAAATATCCCACACCTCAGGCCTTTCTTTTTCTACCAATTTCTTTGCTTGTTTCACTGTGGAAGATAAGCCTTTTGCTTCCAACCGAGAATAAATAAAGGGTTTAAATAGCTCTAATGCCATTTTTTTCGGCAAGCCACATTGATGTAATTTAAGCTCAGGGCCTGTAACAATTACAGACCTACCAGAAAAATCCACTCTTTTCCCCAACAAATTCTGCCTAAAGCGACCTTGCTTTCCTTTCAACATATCTGACAAAGATTTGAGGGGTCGTTTATTGCCACCAGTGATTACCCTTCCTCTTCTCCCATTATCGAATAATGCATCAACCGATTCCTGAAGCATTCGCTTCTCATTTCGAATTATAATATCTGGAGCCCGCAACTCCATTAGACGCTTAAGTCTATTGTTTCTATTAATAACTCGCCTATACAAGTCGTTTAAATCCGATGTGGCAAACCTACCGCCATCCAAAGGTACTAAAGGTCTTAATTCTGGGGGGATAACAGGCACAACAGTTAATATCATCCATTCAGGACGATTCTTACTGTCCTTAAAGCTCTCAAGCAACTTAAGTCTCTTAATTATTTTCTTTACCTTCAGCTCTCCTGTAGCTTCTGCTAACTCTTCTCTTAGCTTATCTACCTCTTCTGGAAGGTTAATGCTGCCTAGCATTGATCTAATTGCTTCTGCACCAATACCAGCAGTAAAGGCATCTGAACCATACTGATCTTGAGCATCTAAATATTCTTCTTCTGTTAAAAGCTGCCCAGTAGCAAGATCTGTCAGACCTGACTCAACTACAACATACTGCTCAAAGTAAAGTATCCTCTCTAAATCTCTTAATGTCATATCCAACATAAGGCCTATTCGAGACGGTAGAGATTTAAGAAACCATATATGTGCTACCGGTGAAGCTAGCTCTATATGGCCCATTCGCTCTCTTCTAACCTTTTGAAGAGTAACTTCAACACCACACTTTTCACAAGTAACTCCCCTATACTTCATTCGCTTATATTTGCCACAAAGGCATTCATAATCCTTTATTGGCCCAAAAATCCGAGAGCAAAAAAGCCCGTCTCTTTCTGGTTTAAAAGTCCGGTAATTTATGGTCTCAGGTTTTTTTATTTCACCAAATGACCAACTTAAGATTCGCTCTGGTGAAGCTAATGATATTTTGATTTCATCAAACGCTCTTGTGGGTTGCATTGTATTTAGGGGATTGGTTATTTCCTGGTTCATATTTTCTTACCTAACAATATGTTATGAATTTTATTTTAACTACGAGGTCTCTTCATCCAAAAGTTCGACATTTAAACCGAGAGATCTCATTTCTTTCACAAGTACATTAAAAGACTCAGGCACACCGGCCTCGAAATTGTCTTCACCTTTAACAATACTTTCGTACACTTTAGTTCTACCAGCAACATCATCAGACTTTACTGTTAGCATTTCTTGTAATGTATAGGCAGCTCCATAAGCTTCTAAAGCCCAAACTTCCATCTCACCAAATCTTTGCCCCCCAAACTGAGCTTTTCCGCCAAGAGGTTGCTGAGTGACAAGACTGTAGGGACCTGTAGATCTGGCATGAATCTTTTCATCTACCAAGTGATGAAGCTTGAGAATATATTTCATACCAACAGTTATTGGTCGTGCAAACTGATCACCAGTTCTGCCATCAAAAAGTATAGACTGACCACTCTCATCTAGACCCGCTCTTTTAAGTGCTTCATTAACATCTGACTCTTTTGCCCCATCAAAAACTGGGGTAGCAATAGGCACTCCATTTACAACATTTTCTGCTGACTCTAGAAAATCATTCTCAGAAAACTTATCAAGTGAAGCATTATATGTTTCCTCACCATAAGCTATTTTCATAGTTTCATGCAAGGGAGTCATATTCCCAGTAGATTTATACTCTGATAGCGCGTTTCCAATAGAAATACCTAAATTGCGGGCGGCCCAACCTAAATGCGTTTCCAATATCTGGCCCACATTCATTCTACTTGGCACTCCAAGTGGATTAAGTACCACATCGACCGTTGTTCCATCTTTAAGAAAAGGCATGTCCTCTACAGGTACTACGCGAGAAATAACTCCTTTGTTACCATGTCTTCCCGCCATTTTGTCTCCTGGCTGAAGTTTCCTTTTCACCGCCACAAAAACTTTTACCATTTTCATCACACCAGGGGGCATATCATCACCCCTTCTTATTTTCTCCACCTTATCATCAAAACTGTTCTCCAAAGCTTTTTTCTGAAGCTGGTACTGCTCATTTAAATCTTCCATCTGGTTGGCTACCTTGTCATCCTTTAAAGGAATTTCCCACCATTTAGACTTAGATAGCTCTTTCAAAGCTTCTTCCGAAATTTTCTTGCCTGCCGCAATATTTCCTGATTTTTTTGATACTGTTTGATTAATTAAAATACTATGAAGACGCGCAAAAGTATTCCTATCTAATATTGCCTGCTCGTCATCTCGATCTCGGCTCAGTCTTTCAATTTCCTCTCTCTCAATCTGTAAAGCTCTTTCATCTTTCTCTATACCATGACGATTAAAGACCCTAACTTCTACAACAGTACCATGATCCCCAGGACCCATTCTAAGTGATGTATCTCTGACATCAGATGCCTTCTCTCCAAAAATGGCCCTAAGTAGCTTCTCCTCAGGAGTCATAGGGCTCTCGCCTTTAGGAGTGATCTTGCCAACTAATATATCTGAAGGACCCACCTCAGAACCAATGTAAACAATTCCAGCCTCATCTAAATTTCTTAAGGATTCCTCACCTACATTTGGAATATCTCTTGTTATTTCCTCTGGCCCAAGCTTTGTGTCTCTTGCCGCGATCTCATATTCTTCAATATGAACAGAAGTAAAAACATCATCCTTGACTATTCTTTCCGAAATTAAAATGGAGTCCTCATAATTATAACCATTCCAAGGCATAAACGCCACTAGCACATTCTTCCCTAACGCTAACTCTCCCATATCTGTGCAAGGCCCGTCTGCAATTACATCTCCCTTAACGACTAAATCACCTACCTTTACCAATGGCTTCTGGTTTATGCATGTATTTTGGTTTGATCTCTGAAATTTCCTTAGACGATAGATATCGACCCCGGGATCCCCTTTCCCTAAGTCTTCTGTAGCCCTTACCACTATTCTCATGGCGTCAACCTGATCTATTATTCCAGACCTTTGCGCCGTTATAGACGCTCCAGAATCACGTGCAACAATCGATTCCATCCCAGTACCAACGAAAGGTGCTTCCGACGACAGAAGGGGAACGGCTTGTCTCTGCATATTAGAGCCCATCAAAGCTCTATTAGCGTCATCATTTTCAAGAAAAGGTATTAAGGACGCGGCTACGGAGACTAATTGCTTTGGAGATACGTCTATTAAGTCAACAGACTCTGCTGGGTTGAGCATATACTCACCAGCCTTTCTAGTAGATACTAAGTCATTTTGAAATTTGCCCTTATCATCCAACCTAGCATTAGCCTGGGCAATGGTATGCCTCATTTCTTCTGTTGCAGACATATAAACAACATCATCGGTCACTTTAGCTTTATCAACTCGCCGGTATGGTGTTTCGATAAAGCCATACTTATTTACTCTAGCAAATGATGCTAGAGAATTTATTAGCCCAATATTGGGACCCTCAGGCGTTTCAATTGGACACATCCTACCGTAATGAGTGGCATGAACATCTCGAACTTCAAAACCTGCTCTATCACGAGTTAAGCCACCTGGTCCAAGTGCAGATAGTCTTCTCTTGTGCGTAACTTCAGAAAGTGGATTTGTCTGATCCATAAACTGAGACAACTGACTTGATCCAAAAAATTCACGCACTGCTGCTGCTGCTGGTTTCGCGTTAATTAAATCTTGAGGCATAACTGTGTCAATATCTACAGATGACATGCGCTCTCTCATCGCCCTTTCCATCCTTAACAAACCAAGCCTATATTGATTTTCCATAAGCTCACCTACAGATCTAACTCTCCTATTCCCTAGATGATCAATGTCATCTACTTCACCGTTTCCATCTCTTAAACCAACAAGGGCTCTTATGACTGCAATAATATCATCGCTTCGAAGCGTTCTTTGATAATCCTCCGCGTCTAACTCCAATCGCATATTCATTTTTACTCTTCCAACAGCAGACAAATCATAGCGTTCACTATCAAAAAATAGAGAATTAAAAAGATCCATCGCCGATTCAAGTGTAGGAGGTTCTCCCGGCCTCATCACTCTATAAATTTCTGATAATGCTGTTTCCTTATTATAAGACTTATCGTTCACCATAGTATTTCTAATATACGGCCCAACATTTATGTTATCGATGTCTAAAGTTGGTATGACTTCTAAGCCCTCATCAATAAGGGTTTTGACGTTACCACCTACCATTTCACCAGTATTTACATCAACATCTATGGTTAATTCTTCTCCAGCCTCAATCCAAATTCTTCCAGTTTTCTCATCAATTATGTCCTGAGAACAAAATCGACCCGCTATAAAGTCCATTGGTACCTTAATATTAATTTGCTTTCCCCCATCAATAAACTTTTTAACTTGTCGTGGAGTAATTTTCTTCCCCTGCTCAGCTATAACTTCTCCAGTTTCTGTATCTATCAAGTCAAAAGCAGGTTTTGTACCTCTGGATCGTTCAGGAAAAAATTTCGTGGACCATGAATCTTTTAAATATTTATAATCGACAGTGTCATAATAAGATTTGCATATGCCTTCTTGATCAAGCCCTAAAGCATATAGAATAGTTGTTACAGGCAACTTTCTTCTTCTGTCTATTCTACAAAAAACTAGATCCTTACTATCAAACTCAAAGTCTAGCCATGATCCTCTGTAAGGAATTATTCTACTGGTAAATAATAACTTTCCTGAAGAATGAGTTTTACCTTTATCGTGATCAAAGAAAACACCTGGAGACCGATGCATTTGAGAAACAACAACTCTTTCCGTTCCATTTATAACAAATGTTCCATTTGACGTCATTAGTGGCATATCACCCATATATACATCTTGCTCTTTTATGTCCTTTATGGATTTAACTTCTGTTTCCTCATCAATGTCAAAGACAACAAGACGTAGCTTTACCTTCAATGGAGCACCGTACGTCATATCCCTTTGCTGACATTCTTCAACGTTGTATTTAGGTTTATCCAACTCATATGATACAAACTCTAAAATAGACGTGTCATTATAATCCTTCACAGGGAATACTGACTGAAATACTCCCATAATTCCTTCGCCCTGTTTAGGCTCAGATTCGTCACCCGAATTTAAAAACAGTTCATATGAGGATTTTTGTACCTCGATTAAATTTGGCATTTCAGCAACCTCTCGGATCTTACCAAAATGCTTTCTTATTCTTTTTTTCCCAGAAAATAGTTGTGCCATTTACTTCCTTACGCCAGGTTTGATTTTAAAACGGGCGATGTCACTACTAAAAATCTGTTTTCAATCCCTGTTTTGGTGCCCATTCCAAAACGCCCGATAACAAATTCCTAATTTAAATACTCACTGTGCGAATCAGTGCTCGCTAAAACATAGCAAATTCAGAAAAACATTATGCTTCTCATTACATTTATTTTAACTCGACTTCTGCTCCTGCCTCTTCCAGCTTCTTCTTTATTTCTTCTGCCTCATCTTTTGATGCACCTTCTTTTACTGACTTACCGCCAGCTTCCACCAAATCCTTGGCCTCTTTTAGACCTAGCCCAGTTATTGTACGAACTTCTTTGATAACGTTAATCTTCTTTTCACCAGCGGATTTCAAAATCACGTCAAATTCTGTCTTTTCTTCCCCACCAGCAGCGGCCTCTGCGCCAGAAGCCGGACCAGCCATCATGACTGCTCCACCAGCAGCGGGTTCAATTCCATATTCATCTTTTAGAATATTCTTCAATTCCACAGCTTCAAGCAATGAAAGTTTTGAAATTTCTTCAGCAATTTTTTTTAAGTCAGCCATATCTTTCTCTCTTTTATTTTTTTGTTTAATTAACTAATTTTGCTCTTAATATTTAAGCAGCTTTCTGATCTTCTATTCCAGCTATAGACCCCGATAGCGACGCACCAGGACCATCCAAGGTTGCTGCCAGATTTGACGCAGGAGATATAATAGCTGCTATTATTGACGAAATTAACTCATCTCTTGAAGGCATTTTAGAAACTGCATCAACGCCATTAGCATCCAAAATTTCTGAACCCATTGATCCGCCAATTATTTTTAGCTTTTCATTTTCGTCAGAGTATTCTCTTGCCACTTTCGCTGCTGCCACTGGATCATCTGAAAATAGTAAAACGGTTTGCCCTGTAAGAAATTTCTCTATTTCCTCATTTGGCTTACCATTGAGAGCTATTTTTGCTAGGCGATTCTTTGCTACCCTAACTTTACCGCCAGAATTACTCATCTTTAACCGAAGTTCTGACATTTCAGAGACAGTCAATCCTGTATACTCAGCAATTACAACAACCCCTGAATCTGAAAATACTTTCTCAAGTTCACTGACAACAATTTCTTTTTGATCTCTTCTCAAAGCTTTGCTCCAATTTTTGTGGGTCAACCCCGTCTAAACAAAAGCCGTCTTTATAACGACTTATTTTTTTGCCCTGGTTTAAACCACAATAAATATCACTTTATAATTCTGATCTTACCATCTAAAGTAGGAATTAATTCCTGCATGGAAACCCACTCTCTCGGACAGAGAAATGACAAAACCCTGCCATCCCCTACTCGTAAAACTAATATTATTACATATTGCTTTTACAAATTCTTTTTTTCCTACACCCCCGTATCCAGCTGCACTGAAGGACCCATAGTCGAGCTTACAGCTACCTTTTTCAAATAGGTACCTTTAGCTCCCGATGGTTTTGCCTTATTAACTGCATCTATAAAGGCTTTTACATTTTCGACAAGCTTTTTTTCATCAAACGACGCCTTACCTACGCCAGCTTGAACAACTCCAGACTTCTCAGCCCTGAACTGAACCTCTCCACCCTTTGCAGCTTCAACCGCAGTTTTTATATCTATAGTAACTGTTCCAACCTTAGGATTAGGCATCAAATTTCGTGGACCTAAAACTTTCCCAAGCCTACCAACTATTGGCATCATATCAGGAGTTGCTATACATCTATCAAAGTCTATGTTTCCCTTCTGAATTGACTCCATCAAATCCTCTGCTCCAACCAAATCAGCACCTGCCGCTGTGGCCTCTTCTGCCTTTTGATCTTTCGCAAATACTGCTACTCTCATACTCTTTCCAGTTCCATTGGGTAAACTACAAACTCCTCGAACCATCTGATCAGCATGCCGAGTATCCACCCCTAGATTTATGGCTAATTCAATAGTTTCATCAAATTTCGCAGTGGAATTTTTTTTGACCACTGAAATGGCTTTTTCAACACTCAAAATTTCGCCGTCATTTAGTAATTTCTTTGCTTCTTTATATCTTTTTCCCGACATTATCAATTCACCCCTTAACCTCTAAACCCATTGAACGTGCAGAACCAGCTATGATCCTCATTGCAGCTTCTATATCATTAGCATTTAAATCTTTCATCTTCGCCTGTGCAATTTCCTTCACCTGCGCCGTTGACACTGACCCTATAATCTCTTTTCCTGGCATTTTTGAAGCGGATTTTAAATTAGCCATTTTTTTGAGAAAAAAAGAAGCTGGGGGCGTCTTAATATCCATTGCAAACGACTTGTCCACGTAATAGGTAATTATGGTAGGGCAAGGAGCTCCGGGCTCCATTTCCTGAGTTTTTGCATTAAATGCCTTACAAAACTCCATTATGTTTAATCCTCTTTGACCTAATGCTGGACCAACAGGAGGAGAAGGGTTTGCCTTCCCTGCTGGTATTTGTAACTTAAGTGTTCCCGCTATTTTTTTTGCCATGATATAAACTATTTCCCTTAAAATATCCGTTTAACTTTCTTTTATTCCTTTATTAAAAAACAACTTACCAAAAATATATTAAAAACTAGTTCTGTCTATTCACTTGCGTAAACTCTAACTCAACAGGTGTCGCCCGGCCAAATATTGAAACTGATACTTTGAGACGGCTATTTGTTTCATCAACCTCTTCAACATTTCCAGAAAATCCTTCAAACGGTCCATCAATTACATTGACTTGATCTCCAATGTCAAAAGATATCAAAGATCTAGGCTTTTCTAAACCTTCTTCAACTTGATTTAATATCCTTGCCACTTCAGAATCAGGTAGGGGCATTGGATTCCCCTGCGGACCAAGAAATCCCGCCACTCTGTTAGTACTCTTGACTAAATGGTAGGAATCATCGCTCATATCCATTCTAATTAATACATACCCAGGCATAAACTTTCTTTCGGCCTGCACCTTCTTTCCTCTTCTAATCTCTACAACTTCTTCTGTAGGCACCAATACCTGCTCAATCTCATCGCCTAAATTATTTTGCACTGCTCGCTCTTTTATTGCTTCCGCGACTTTCTTCTCAAAATTAGAAAGTACACTTACAGAATACCAACGCATAACCATTTTAAATATCTAACCCTTAAAATCTTTTTTTAGTGCTATAATGAGACTTCCCTTTAATAAATATTCACAGAAGAATCAACACACAAATATATCATAAATTTCCTACATACCAGAGAGGTCTTAAATTTTGCTATAATGAAAGACTTAATACAAGCTGAAGCAACCAGCTTATAATTTGATCAGCTAGGAAAAAGAATATAGCGAATATGGTCGCCATCACAAAAACCATAACAGTTGTTGTTAAAGTTTCCCGCCTTGTCGGCCAAACTATCTTAGACGCTTCTGATCTAACTTGTTGAATAAATTGAAATGGATTGACCATTTAGTAAAATCCTTAATAAATTCTGGCTACTCTTACATATTAGTTCCAAAGGTTGGCAGGGGTTGGGGGACTCGAACCCACGACCCTCGGTTTTGGAGACCGATGCTCTACCAGCTGAGCTAAACCCCTAAATAAAAGAAACCAGAGTAAAAATAAAGAATAATTTCCTACTTTTACTTATTCTATTATTTTTGATACCACTCCGGCACCAACTGTTCTTCCACCTTCACGTATCGCGAATCTTAACTTCTCCTCCATAGCGATAGGGACAATTAAATCTACAGAGAACTTCAGATTATCTCCAGGCATCACCATTTCTGTTCCAGAAGGTAAATTAACCGTTCCCGTAACATCTGTGGTTCTGAAATAAAACTGTGGTCGGTAATTCGCAAAAAATGGCGTATGGCGACCCCCTTCTTCTTTTGTTAAGATGTATGCCTCTGCTTCAAATTTTGTATGTGGAGTCACCGAACCTGGTTTAATCAAACATTGCCCACGCTCAACACCTTCACGCTCAACACCACGTAACAAAGCTCCAACATTATCACCAGCTTCACCCCTATCCAGAAGCTTTCTAAACATTTCAACACCAGTACAAGTGGTTTTTGAAGTATCTCTGACACCTACAATCTCTATTTCATCACCAACATTAAGAACACCCCTCTCTATCCTACCTGTAACAACAG
>CACAMI010000027.1 GCA_902533625.1 uncultured Alphaproteobacteria bacterium
ACTAGTGAATCCCAGAGCCAATGAAATTCAAACTGTATTAGAAGTCAACACCTTCTCACTGATCGGCATATCCCTAACTGACTTTACATTGCTGGATGAAGTGAAAAAACTTGTTGCATTAATAAGAACAAGCGCTCCTGCAAATTGCCCAATAATTTTAGGAGGAGAAATTGAGAATTGGACTGATAACTCCCTCAATATTCCTGGTTTAGATGCCATAAGTTCTAAACCAGCAGATATATTGGAAATGTGTGACCTCAAGCAAAAGAAAAATGTTTTAACTGCAAACCAAAGTTTTGTGGAATATTTTAAGTAAAAACGGCACCAATAATGTCTCAGAAAGTAAATACAACGGGTCAGTTTAGTATTTTGCAAATGTTTGGTGCAATGATGACCAACACTCTTTTAAAAACATCAGATATATGTTTGCTTGTTGATAATAAAGGGGAAATACTCGATTCTACCTCTCAAACCTTTGAGAATGTGTCACAATGGAAACAAAAAAATTTACGAGATGTTCTTGCAGCCGAAAGTATAAGAAAAATATTTTCATATCTCGATGTGTCGTCTAAAACACTTAACGAAAAAAAAGAGCCATTAGAATTAAACCACAAATTCAGGAATGAACCCGAGTTTGCGATGAGCTATCATGCCCATGAGACAACGCAGCCCAATCAAACTTTACTAATTGGACAAAGTCTTAAAAAAGTTACCGATATTCAAAAACAACTTGTAGAAACCCAAATTCGGCTAGAGAGGGAGTACGAGACCTATAGGGCCTTTGATGTCCGGTATAGAGTAATACTAGAGGCCTCAACCGAGGCCTTACTAGTAATAGACGGCACATCATTAAAAATAATAGATTATAACGACTCTGCTACACTCGTTTTTGCTAGAAATTCAGAAAATCTAAAAGGTACTAATTTTTTCAATTATTTTTCAGAAATTTCTTCAGATATCCTATTGGAACTACTTAGAGTTAGTGCTGAAAAATCAACTTCAACTAACTCTCTAAAATTAATTAGTAACCAAATGGTAAGCATTTATCCGACCCTTTTTAGATCAGGCGGAGACCTCCTTATTCTATGTAAAGTAATGCTAGAAAAAGGGAAACCTTCGGCAAAACATGACCCTAACCCACTTTTTAGAGAATTTTACCAAAAGTGTGCTGATCCGGCTATTATTACCACTGAAGAGGGGAATATACATCTTGCAAATGAGCAGTTTCTCAAGACTTGTAACATTTTGAATATTTTGAGCATTGAAGGCAGACCCTTAGAAGATTTCCTTGAGAGAGGAGCTGTTGACAAGAAGGTCTTAATTGACACCTTAGGATCTCAAGGAATAGTTAGCTCATACTCTACAAAATTAAGGTGCGAACATGGTACCAATGTAAATGTTGAAATCTCTGCCTCCAGAATGAGATTAAAAGCGAAAGGGTTTTTCGGATTTATTTTAAGAACTGCAAATAGGGGGCTCGTTAGCCAAAAATCTGGAGACACTTTGTCAGACAAAGCTTTAGAGAATTCTATGAAATTGGTTGGGTCTGCTCCACTGAAAGATTTAGTCTCAGATACAAGTGACGTTGTTGAACGTATATGCATAAAGACAGCACTTGAATTAACTGGGAATAATAGAGTGGCTGCGGCTGAAATGTTAAGCCTATCAAGACAAAGCTTATACATAAAGCTGAGAAAATACGGGTTATTAAAGAAATAAAGATTACTTTTCTTTTAAGCTGAATTTTAGGGGAATATGTTGATTTTTCGCTTGCGAAATTTATATTTGTCGACAAATATCAACTTATGAGTGTCAATCAAAGTCTACATGCTAGAAAATTGGCTAGTTTGAGTGTTTCTGTAGAACTCTTAAAGCCAATAACTTGGTTTCCTCCGATGTGGGCATTTCTATGTGGAGCTGTATCCGCTGGGTTTGTTTTCCTTGAACATCTACCAATAGTGTTTATCGGAATTTTATTAGCAGGCCCGGTTATCTGTGGAATGAGTCAAGCCATAAATGACTGGGGAGATAGAGTCGTAGACGCTATAAATGAACCTTCACGCCCAATACCGTCAGGTCGAATATCAAGCACGTGGGCATTTTCCTTAGCTATTCTGTTAAGTGTCGGAGGATTATTAATTGGTTGGAGTTTAGGAGAGTGGGTCTTAATTGCTACAGTTGTTGCAATATTTTGTGCATGGGCTTACTCTGTTGAACCTATAAGATTAAAGAAATCTGGTATTTTAGGTCCTGCAATTGTTGCTATTTGCTATGAAGGGTTGCCTTGGTTTACTGGAGCTGCAGTTATTTTCCAAGGCCTTCCAGATATTAGAATTATTTTATTTGCAGCCCTTTATGCCTTTGGTGCCTTTGGCATAATGACCCTAAATGACTTCAAAGCATTAAAGGGTGACACCATCACCGGGGTGAACTCCCTACCAGTTACTATCGGCCCTGAGAAAGCTTCTAAAGTGGCCTGCGCAGTTATGGTAATACCTCAACTAATTGTTTTTTCTCTTCTTTATTATTTTGGAGCATTTATAGAAGCTATTCTTATAGGGCTCTTGTTGATTTCCCAAATTGGTCTTATGAGAAAGTTAACCAAAAATCCGGAAAAGCTGGCTCCATGGTATAATGCTACTGGAGTAACTTTATACGTAATTGGTATGATGGTCGCAGCCGTAGCTTTGAGGGATCTTATTTGAATTGAAAAATGGTAAAAATTTTATAGAGGGACACAATGAATTTGACTTGGATTTCAATTTTTAGGCTTGGGTTGGTTCAAATGACTTTGGGAGCACTGGTGGTGATAACCACCTCAACCCTAAATAGACTTATGGTAGTCGAGTATGCCTTAGCAGCAACTATACCTGGTTTATTGGTAGCATTTCATTATGGCGTCCAAATCACCAGGCCGAGTTGGGGTCATTTTTCTGACAATGGAGGGAAAAGAACTAAATGGATCATTGGCGGAGTAATAACTCTCTGCTTAGGGACAATTCTCGCATGTTTAGGAGTTGTGCTGTTTAGCGAACATGTTTTTTTAGCCTACGCAACTTCAATATTGGCTTATGCACTCATTGGGCTAGGTGTAGGCGCGGCTGGCACGTGCCTCTTGGCATTATTAGCCACAGGAACTGCAGAAAGAAGAAGAGCAGCAGCAGCAACAATAACATGGCTAATGATGATTTTCGGCATTGCAATCACCGCCGTGATCCTAGGAAAAATACTAGATCCATTTTCCCCAAAACGATTATTAACTATTGTATCCTGCCTGTGTATTTTTTATTTTTTTCTTACAAACTTGGGGGTTTATGGAATTGAAAAAAAATTATCAAAGATTAATAAAAAAATATCTCAACCGAAACTACTCGAAGGCCTTAAGGAAGTTTGGTCAGAAAGCAGAGCTAGAAATTTTACCATCTTTGTCTTTTTGTCAATGACGGCGTTCTTTATGCAAGAATTAATCCTAGAACCTTATGCCGGATTGGTATTTAATTATTCTGTTGGAGAATCAACTAGCCTTTCTGGAAAACAAAACTTTGGGATATTTATTGGGATGCTTACAGTAGGAATTTTGGCTTCTGGCTTAAAGCTTGGTAAATTAAAAAATTGGGTAATTTTTGGCTGCATAGGGTCCGCATTCTCTCTTGCCCTCATTGCAGCTTTAGGAAATTTCCAAATTAACTTTAGCCTTGAAAATGCAGTAATACTTCTGGGATTTATGAATGGGGTCTTTGCGGTCGCGGCAATTGGATCTATGATGGAACTGGCTAGCCAAGGGAAGAATGCACGGGAAGGAACCAGAATGGGCCTTTGGGGCGCAGCTCAAGCAATTGCTGCAGCTTTTGCAATGTTAATTGGGACATCTGCCGTTGATATAATGAAATTACTATCTTTTGATAATGCAAGTGCCTATGGCTTGGTATTTTCAATTGAGGCGGGTCTATTTTTAGCTTCAGCTGTAATTGCTTTACTAGTAATGAGTAACAAAGAGTTTTCCTTTAACGACAACCAATTAGAACCGATGAGTTGAACTATGAAATTTGATATTTTAGTAATAGGAGGAGGTCCTTGCGGGGCTACAGCTGCATCCGAATTAGCAGAAAAAGGCTTCAAAGTCGCCCTTCTAGATAGAGCAGGAAGAATTAAACCATGTGGTGGAGCAATACCGCCAATTTTAATAGACGAATTTGATATCCCAGAAACTCAATTAGTTGCAAAAGTTAATACGGCCAGAATGATTTCTCCATCCTTCAGAGAAGTTGACATCCCTATAGAAAATGGTTTTGTTGGAATGGTTGACCGAGAACATTTTGATGAATTCCTACGCACTAGAGCTGCCGAAAAAGGGGCTTATAGACTGACAGGAACATTCCAAAAAATTGATAGGTCAGGAAATTTTCCTAAAATCCACTACAAAGATAAACTTTCCGGGAAAAAGGAGACTATTCTTGCAAGATTAGTAATTGGAGCTGACGGTGCTCGATCCAATGTAGCAAGATCTGAAATTCCGAATGGAACAGATATTCCATATGTTATAGCTTATCATGAAATAATATCTGCCCCAAAAAAGGGAGCCAATCATAGCTATGACCCTAAAAGATGTGACGTGGTGTATAATGGAACCATATCACCTGACTTCTATGGTTGGGTATTTCCACACGGCGAACAAGCTAGCGTCGGAATGGGAACTGGCGTCGAAGGAGTGGATCTCAAGAAAGCAACAAAAATACTTAGGCATAACTCAGGTTTAGCGGATTGCGAAACTATTAGGAAAGAAGGAGCACCTATTCCATTAAAACCGTTAGAGAAGTGGGATAATGGCTTAGATGTTCTAGTCGCCGGGGACGCCGCAGGAGTTGTAGCCCCATCTTCTGGAGAGGGCATTTATTATGCTATGGCAGCAGGTAGGGAAGCAGCTTACGCAGCAAATAAATTTCTTCTTTCCCAAGATGTCCGAGATCTTGCCTTGGCAAGAAAAAGATTTATGAAAAAGCATAAAACTGTATTTAAAGTACTAGGAGCGATGCAAAATGCCTACTATAGATCTGATGAAAGGCGTGAGAGATTTGTCTCCCTTTGTAATGACATAGATGTTCAGAAAATTACCTTTGAGTCTTATATGCATAAAAAATTAACGAGAAAGCGTCCATTAGCTCACATAAAAATAATGATAAAAAATGTCTTGCACTTGACTGGCTTAGTAAAGGCGACTACTGGATGACAAAAATTCTTGCCTGGGAAAGTGGTGAGCTTAAAGAATTCGAAAAATTAGAGGTGCATAGAAAAGGGCTCCGCCATCCTGCAATTTCAGTATTTATTTTCTCAAGAAATAAACTTCTTCTTCAGCGCAGGGCTCTAGAAAAATACCATACTCCCGGTCTTTGGACAAATACCTGTTGCACACACCCTTTCCCAGGCGAAAAACCTAAATCGTGTTCAAAAAGACGTTTAAAAGAGGAAATGGGCATAACCGGTGTTTCTTTAAATTTTTCAACATCCATAGAATATAAAGCTAATGTTGGGAACAACCTTATAGAAAATGAGGTTGTAGATATATTCTTTGGCTTTATTGAGAAAATCAATACCTTTAGATTTACACCAAACCCTGAAGAAGTTATGGATACACAATGGATCAGTATCGAAAGTCTAAAGAAAGAAATTGAAATTTGTCCCGAAAATTTTACCCCATGGTTAAGAATTTATATTAAAGATTATTCAATCCTTAAAGAGGACACGCTCAATTCTTAACAGTTTTCAGGCTGAAGAATCAGTTGCAAAACGTCCAACAGAAACACCCAATGATCCTAAAACTTTTTCGACAATATTTTCTGCTTGAAGTAAAGCCTGTTTATACATATCAGAGGGATTTGCCTGATCAATAAATAGATCAGGTAACGTCATAGTTCTCACCTTAATACCCTTCTCCAAAGCACCTATGTCTGAAAAATAGTGCAGAACATGGGCACCAAAACCACCCCTCGCACCTTCTTCGATCGTTACTAAAACCTCATGATTATCTGCAAGCTCCATTAATAGCTTTTCATCCAGTGGTTTTGCAAAACGCATATCTGCTACAGTCGTTGAAATGCCTTTACTATCCAAGATTTCAGCTGCTTTTAGGGCTTCTTCTAATCTCGTTCCTAAACTGGCCAAGGCCACCTTTTTACCCTCTCTTAGAACTCTTCCCTTTCCAATTTCAAGGGGACTACCCTTTTCTGGTAGATCAATCCCCACCCCTTCACCTCTAGGATATCTAAAAGATATTGGCCCTATGTCGTGCTCAGCAGCAGTGGCCACCATATGCATCAACTCTAACTCATCGGCAGCAGCCATGACGGTAAAGTTTGGCAAGCTTGCAAGATACACTACATCGAATGATCCTGCATGCGTGGCACCATCTGCTCCGACTAACCCAGCTCTATCAATTGCAAATCGAACAGGTAAATTTTGAAGTGCCACATCATGAACTATCTGATCATACCCTCTCTGTAAAAATGTCGAATAGATGGCACAAAAGGGTCTTAAACCTGCAGCCGCCATTGCTCCAGCAAATGTTACTGCATGTTGCTCAGCTATACCCACATCAAAGAATCTTGATGGAAAATTATCAAGGAATTTGTCAAGCCCGGTACCACTTGGCATAGCTGCAGTAACTGCTACAATTCTGTTATCTTCCTTGGCCTGCTTGACTAAAGAATTTCCAAAAACTGAGGTGTAGCTAGGTGCATTTGGCTTAGATTTTTTTTGCTCTCCGGATAAAATATCAAATTTTGACACCCCATGATATTTGTCTGAAGAGCTCTCAGCAGGAGAATATCCTTTTCCCTTAGTTGTTACGCAATGCACTAAAATAGGCTTTGTAGATCTAGCTTTAACCGTTCTTAAAACCGGTAAAAGTTGGGACATGTCATGTCCATCAATAGGCCCTACATACTCAAATCCCATTTCTTCAAAAAATGTAGAACCTGCGCTAAAACCGGTCACCAAAGATTTTGCCCGTTTTGCGCCTTCGCGTAATGGGGAAGGTAAAACACTGGTAAAACCATCTGCAATATCTTTGAGAGTATGCAAAGATTCATTTGCATATAAACCAGATAGGTATTTTGACATCGCACCAACCGGTGGTGCTATAGACATTTCATTATCGTTTAATACTACTACCAATCTACGTCCTTCGGCTCCTGCATTGTTTAAAGCCTCATATGCCATTCCTGCAGATATAGAGCCATCACCTATTACTGCAATTGCATCTCCAGTTGCCTGTCCCATATCTCGGCCAATAGTAAAGCCTAATGCAGCAGAAATTGAAGTAGATGAATGCGCAGCGCCAAATGGATCATATTCGCTCTCTGATCGCTTTGTAAATCCAGATAAGCCACCTTTCTGCCTTAAGGTACGCATCCTGTCCCTACGACCTGTAATAATTTTGTGAGGATAGCATTGATGGCCAACATCCCATATTAACTTATCAAAAGGAGTGTTAAAGACCGCGTGTATTGCTACCGTTAACTCTACTACTCCTAAACTGGATCCCAAGTGCCCACCCGTTTCCGAAACAATTGCAATTGTTTCATCTCGAAGTTCACTAGCTAAACTAGTTAATTCAGAATCTGTCAAAGCCCTCAAATCTGAAGGTTGTAGTATTTTATCTAATAATGGAGTCACCCCATCTGCCATATCCATTTTACCTTTAATTTTCCGTTCTAAATTTGACTAGACTTTAAATCCGAAACTATCTCCTTAACCACTCTATCAGCTCCACTATCTAGCGCTAATTTTTCAGCTTTATCTCGAAGCGTTTTGGCAGCAGAAATTCTTGTCAGAATAGGATGCTCTTCAACAATACTATCCAGCAACTCTTTAGCTTCAGGGTCCCAGGGAAAATCCCTTTTTAATTTTGATGGAGTCGCAGCGGCACTATCCATTTCCGAACTCAGTGGTAAAATGTGGAATAGAGCATCAAAAAGGGAATTACAAACTTCTTGCACCAAATATGTTGCTCCAGCATAACCCATCATCGGAGTTCCAGTAGCTCTTCTGATTGCAGCTCCAGGGAAACTTGCAGGGATAAAAGCCGGTTTTGGCCCAAAGCCTTGCGTCATTTCAGCCATATACATCTTTTCGTTTATCGAACCAAAAACAACCAGCGGCCTAGTGTCCGATAATAGCTTCCTAACTTCGTCATTATCTGTTTTCTTTCCTGCGGAGCGCGATACGGCAAATGCGCAAGGCAAACCCAAATCCTCTTCCAGAAAATTCCTTATTCCCCTTGTGTAAGTTTCATTTGCTACAATTGCAAAACTGGATGTAGCAAAAAAATCCTGAGTTACTGATCGCCAAAGGTCCCAAACTGGCTTTATGGTTGAATGCTTTTCTTGCTCTATGAAAGGCTCAGGGTCAACATGAAGAAGTTCTCCAAGTTTTCTTAGAAATTTTGTCGTGGATTCAATTCCTATCGGTGCTTGAACATATGGCTTATCAAGCACCTCAGCTAAATTACGCCCGAACTCACGATACATAACAATATTAGCATCAGCATTTACCAACCTATGTATATCTCCGATATGAGAACCTAAAGGCATAACCATATTCACATCGACCCCAATACCTGAAATCAGTCTTCTAATTTCCGCCAAGTCTGAAGGCATATTAAAAGATCCATACATTGGTCCTAAAATATTAACTCTAGGCTTTGCACCTTCTTCTCTCTTAGTCTCCTTGGGCATACGTCCCTTTGTCATACCAAAATTTGAAAACATCCATGACATTGCCCTATCTCCAGACTGCCACTGATCTTCATCAATAGTTCTAGGAAGAAATCTTTGTATATTTGTACCTTGTGGAGTTACACCACCACCTATCATTTCTGCTATTGATCCAGTAACAACAACTGCTGGCAATGCTGGATCCAAGGTGTTCCAAGCTCTTTTCATAGCACCTTCGGTACCTTCTCTTCCTAGCTCTTCTTCACCGAGTCCAGTAACAACTATAGGTAACTCATGAGGTGGCAAAGCATCTGTATAATGAAGCACTGACGTCACGGGGAGATTTTCACAACCCACAGGACCATCAATAACAACTTGGAGTCCTTTCATTGCACAAAAGGCATATACAGCTCCCCAGTATCCGCCAGCTCTATCATGATCTTGAATTAACACTATATCATCTCTGCGGCTTTGGCAGCCTTCTTACGTTTCTCAATCTTCTTTAAATTATGAGCCCTAAAGGTCGGATGAATGTTTGGGCTTTTCTCCCAAATGCCGCTAGTATCTTCTTTTCCAACTCCCTCAAAAAAACTAACCATAGATTTCATTCTTTTTTTATTGGAGATAGCTGCGTTAACTACAGTCGCCAAACTTCCGGCCCCTGCTTTACCCATAAGCGGCCTAGCAGAAATTAAATTAGTAAAGTATAAGGAAGGAAATCCAAGTTCTTTTGCTTTCTGAACTACAGGAGTTGTTCCTATAGCCAAATCAGGTTTAAAATATTCAACTGCTGCACAATCATCTTCTAAGCTCGCCCTAAACTTTACTTTTATTCCCTTACTTTCTAACCAAATTCTATCTGGATCAGACCATTTTGTTTTTTGACAAGCCGTTCCAACGTACTCCACTTTGGCACCACTCTCTATTAAAAGCCTTGCAACTAATAGTTCTGAACCCTCATATCCAGAAATCGTTATACGGCCCTTGATCTTACTTTTCTTTAAGGCTTCCTTTATAGATGGTATAAATTGGTTTTTTGCCTTACCAACAATGTCTGCCTTTACGTTAAAACACTCACCAACAGAAGATAACCATTCGCTAGTTCCGTCCACACCTACAGGAGCAGATCCGAAGACCTCCCTTCCCGCAGCCTGAAACTCTCTTACAGCTGAAGTATAAAATGGATGAATTGCTGCAACAGCGCCACAATCTAAAGCCGCATAAAGCTCTCTCCACTCTCTGCAGGGTACTACCGGACCTACTGCCAACCCAAGTGGTGCCAAAAGTTCTCCAATCCCCACGGGATCAGCAGGAAACATTTCTCCTAAGAGAGTTACTGTGGGCCTGTCTGATTTTCCAGAATCAGGAGCAGCAACTGGACCATTCTCGATCTCAGTTCTTGCATACTGCAGAATGGCCCCTGATAAAACATCCTTTGCTTCAGCATGCGTAGGGACTCCAAAACCAGGAACGTCAATTCCTATTATCCTTACACCATTAATTTCTTTTGGGAGCAGCCGCAAAGGAACGCCAGAAGCCGTTGGAACGCACAAGTTTGTAACGACTATAGCGTCATAATTGGAAGGATCTGCCATTTTATAGACCGAATCTCTAATATCCTCATATAACTTTCCTGTGACCAAGGTTTCAGAACTAAAGGGAACATATCCGACAGATCTTCTTGCACCATAAAAATGAGAAACAAAAGTTAAACCATATACACAACATGCCGAGCCAGACAAAATTGTTCCAACACGACGCATGCGTAACCCCACCCTCAGTGAACCAAAGGCTGGGCACATACTCTGTGGTTTATCATGTGGCCCCAAAGGATAATCTTTTTTGTATTGTTCTAATAACTCAGATTTTCCTGCGGACCTTGCAGCTTCTTTTAGCTTCTCAGACCCGGCATGGCACCCATCTTTCTCACTCTCAAGCTTCGCCATTTATGTCCCCCCAAAATTATTCTCAACTTACATTTGTAAATGCATAAATTGTCATGAGGTAAGTCCAGCGCTTTCAGCTTCTTTCCAAATTTCCTTAAATTCTTTTTTAGACTTACCCCTGTGTCTTATTTTCTGTGCTGATTTCAAATTATCTAACTTACCCTCACCTTCAACCACAATTAGACCAACCATTCCGTTTGTTCCATGTGGAGTGCAAATATACCCATAAAAACCAGGCACATCAAATTTGATAGTAGTATCTTTATTTATTTTCCCCTTCCAAGGCTCCGCACCATCAGGGATCATTTTTTTTATGGATGCACTGTTATGACCTTTATCTACGGACTCAAATGTCACACTATCTCCCGCGTTTACCTGTAACAAATTTGGGTAAAAAACCATCTTCTTTTTCTTATCATCAGGGTGCTTATTGAGCATTTGAACCACATGCTCAACCGCTGACGAAAACGCCATTTTCGGTAAGATCGATATTGATCCCACCATACCAATTGCCTTTATCAAAGACCTCCTGCTTAAAATTTCCATCATATTTTTTCCTATCTTTTTCAATCTTTATATCTCTCGTGCCATTTTATTAATGGTCACGAAAGATATATGTTAATTGTTATACAAAATTCAAGAATGGTAGACGAAGTTTTAGCCCCTATAAGTTTTATAAGCATTTAGTAAAAAGTAAGGGTCATCAGGAGGCAATTTTAATTCAAAGAACGACATTGCGGGACTAGTATTACTCCAAGAATTAGGATCTTGCCCCATCTGAGATTCAGCAGGTAGATACCACGCTATACATCGCAAAATTATAACAAAGCCAACAGCTCCAAAAAATACAGCACCTGCATAAATGCTTCCCTTAAACATCAGCATAGCAATTACACTTGGCGTGCGAAACTCCTCCGCATTTGGTTGTAAGCTATTCTCTCCTCTATAGTGTTTCTCAAACATTCCTATTCTCCTAAATTAACTTGATAAGTATTTACAGTTCCATTTGGAGCAGAATCAAGCGGCGCAAAGCCATGAATTTGGGCCCATCCATACCAATCATCAACAACGGTACCAGTTAGCAATATTCCTATACCTCCTGTTATCGGACATAGAACTGCAAACCACCAAGCCCATCTATGTATGCCTTCCATGGACGCATTAAAACCCATTGTCCATCTCCAAAAAAGGGCGGCCCTTTCAGAACCAGTTCCTCTATCAACAATTTGTTCAATCTCTCTATCTGCACCAAATCGACTGGTCGCCAGAATAGTGGCTCCATGCATTGCAAATAGTAATGCTGATCCATAGAGGAAAGCTATGCTTAATCCATGAAAAGGATTATAAAAAAGATTATTGTATCTAACAGAAAAATCCATTGTCCAATCAAGATGCGAGAAAATCCCGTATGGAACTGCTTCGCTCCATGATCCCACAAGAACTGGTCGAATTAATCCTAATACCAAGAATAGCCATATAGCAGCAAGAAACGCCCATGCAATATGTTTTCCCATTCCCAAATCTTCAGCCCTACGATAAGTCCTAACCCACCAACTCATAACACTTATAAGAAGAAAAAATGAGGCAATAAGCCATAACCCGCCGTCATTAAGAGGTGGTATGCCTAACCCATATTCCTCACCAGGTTGATCCAAGGATAAATAGAATAATTCCTTAGCAAATATTGCAAGGTTAAAGTCAACAGACGCGAGCATAGAAAACCCAACTATCAAAAACCATGCTAACCCTGTTATAAGGGATACTAACCCCCAAGTTCCTAAATAAATTGGCCCCAATTGTGCGTTGCCAAACCAACCTAGCCAAGTGTTAAAGCCAGCACTCTCAGTTCTCTCTGAAGACATGTTTCTATCATTATCCACGCCCCATTCAATTGGCCCCTGAACCTGGACTTGATTGAAAATATTTTTATATTCACCCATCTTAAATGTCCTTTCTAAAGATCAGCCCACCAGGGCAAGTTTGTATACCATTCCCACCAGCCTGACCATGCATCAAACCAAACGGTTCCAGAAACCACAATACATACGGCACTCCAAAAAACAGCACTTAGGGCCAGAAAAAGTCCAAGCCTATGTATACCTAATGTTCCAATAGAATATCCAATGAGATCTCTAAAAAAGGTATCCTCATGCTCTGGGGTTCTCACATTGGCATCCTTGCCATCATCTGTTGGATTTGTTGAGGATAAAATTAAAGAACCATGCAAAGCTAGTGCTAAACACGTTGTAAAAAAGAATGTTATTGCTATCATATGAGCAGGATTATAGTGAAAATTACCATACGCATATCCCACATTATTAACCCAATCCAAATGAGACCAAATTCCATAAGGAAAAGCATGTCCCCATGCTCCCATAAGAACGGGACGAATTACCACCAACGTAATATACGCTAGAATTGCAAAAGCAAATGCAAATGGGACATGTAACCCCATTCCTAATTTTCTAGAAATTTCTACTTGCCTTAAAGCCCAACTTACGAATGCTCCAATGGCACAAATTGTTACAATCTGCCATATACCACCTTCAGAAAGAGGCGCCGCCGAAAGTCCGTACTCTATCGGAGGAGGATCAATCGAAATCAACCAAGGGTTCCATGTATCTCCCAACGATGCCCCAAAAGCTATCATTAGGACTCCTAAAGCAGCAAAAAATATAGTCGTGACACCGAAAAATCCTACATAAAATGGCCCAACCCAAAAATCAAAAAGGTCACCACCTATTAGTGTTCCACCTCGAACTCTATATTTTCTTTCAAAACTAAGTAATGCCATTTCTTTCAACTCCCTTATATGGCTCCCCGTTCGTTAATTTTTCGTTGCTGCGGGCGGGAGCAAAGGGGGAGAGCTTCCCGCCCGTAGCGTTCGTTAAACCAGTAATGGTGCGGGCTTAGCCCTACATAGCCATAAACCAGTTAAAGTTGTCATTGCTTAGCAATACTAAATGTATCAAGCATGCTAACAAAAACAGAAATACGCCCTGTGCAACAAAGACACGGCGTGGATCAAAGACTAACCAGATTTTATGAAATCCCATGTCTTATCCTCCAAAATTGAACCAAGGGAACATTTGCCAAGTAGCCAAATGAGCAATTATGCACGCTATGACAAATACCGTTAGCCCGCTCATATAGACCCTATGCAATTCGAACGCTTGATCTTCAGTTAGACCTGTGAAAGATAGGTCAGATTTACCAGTCATTAAAAATCCTCCGGATAACTTGACTGCGCCCATAATTTCTCATGAGCCTTGCGCTGCCGGACCTCACTGCCAGACAACGATTCTCTCGTATGAATTACGAGAAGAATTTCTAATTCCGCATTCATGCGGAAAATATGGTTGGGGTAAAAATCTGAGCATTGGTCCAGGCCCTAGATATTACACCTATTTTATTATAACTTTTTCTTTCTAAAACACCGAGCCTCTCTAAAAAACACAAGACTATAGTATGAGGAAGAGTAAGTAGAAAAATTAGCGTGAAATATAGCCTATACTCCCAGACAACTCTTTTCTTTCCTCTAGTTTTCATATTAATGTTCGGCATAATTTTCCTCCATTATAGAATTCATAACGTATCACTTCCATTTCTCACTATTATCCCCAAAAAGTACTTCCAAGACCCTCATCAAACATTATCATAAACCACTTCTAAAGACTCTTTAGGCTTCAAGTATTTTCCCATCATGTCTGAATCTGTGGCTGGTTCTAAAACAAAATCAGCACCCGTCTCTTCCGCAGAAAAAAGGTTCAAAAGCTCATCCTGAGTAAGGTTCTTTGGCTTTAAAGGCGGTGCAGACCCTACATTTTCGGCAAGTTCTACGAAAAGATTTCCCCATTGACTTTTGCTAGTCCCAACTATCTGATAATTAGCAGATTTTTTCCTCAGATCATCATCTTGAGGAATACTTGCTAAAACTGGAATTTTAGCCTCTTTCGCAAATGCTGCAGCCTCTCCACTACCATCATCTTTATTAATCACCAGACCAGCAACTCCGACATTGCCACCCAACTTCCTAAAATACTCAACTGCCGAGCAGACATTATTTGCCACATATAAAGATTGCAAATCGTTAGATCCCACCAATATGACTTTCTGCGCCATATCTCTAGCTATTGGCAATCCAAATCCGCCACAGACCACATCTCCCAAAAAATCAAGCAACACATAATCAAAATCCCAATCATGGAATCCTAATTTTTCCAGAAGTTCAAAACCGTGAATTATTCCCCGGCCTCCACATCCTCGACCTACTTCTGGGCCGCCCAATTCCATGGCAAAAACTCCACCTCTCTTAAAACACACATCTCCAATTTCAACCTCTTCTCCAGCTAATTTCTTCTTAGTTGAAGTTTCAATTATTGTCGGACAAGCCTTTCCGCCAAAAAGAAGAGAAGTTGTATCTGACTTAGGGTCACATCCAATAAGTAAAACTCTTTTTCCCTGCTCTGCCATCATGTGGCTTAAATTTGCCAAGGTAAAAGATTTACCAATTCCTCCCTTTCCATAAATCGCAATAATCTGAGTTTTTTTTGTCACTGGCCCTGTCTGAACCTTTCCAGCATCCTCGGAAGCCTCATCTCTTAGTCTGCTATGATGCTTATCAAGAGCACCAGTTTTTAGATCAGGTATA
>CACAMI010000028.1 GCA_902533625.1 uncultured Alphaproteobacteria bacterium
TGATGAAGCTCAGCAAGCAGTTCAGGCTATGCGATATCCTCCACATGGCATAAGAGGTGTTGCAGGAACAACAAGGGCAACTAGATATGGAACGATTGCCGAATATGCTAAAAAGGCTGAGACGGAGCTTTGTTTGATTGTTCAGTTAGAATCTAGAGAGTCTTTGAAAAATATTGAAGACATTGCGGCTGTTGATGGGGTTGATAGTTTGTTTATTGGACCTGGTGATCTTGCAGCGTCTCTTGGGCACTTAGGGAATCCTAGCCATCCTGAGGTTAAAAAGGTCATAAAGGATACCATTGTGAAAATTAAGGCGTTGGGTAAGCCTGTTGGAATTTTCAGTGTTGATCTTGATTATGCTGAGGAATGCTTTAGAGAAGGTGTCGACTTTATTACGGTTGCTCTGGACGCACATCTGTTGATGCAAAAATCTAAGGAAATAATCTCAAGATTCAAAAATTAATTGTTGAAAAAATGTTTAATTGAGCATTAAGCTTAAAACTGAGATTAATTTAATTAGAGCATCTGATGAACAAGAGACTAGATACCGGGGCTTTTATCAAGGATCTTCCGTATTACAAGGAAAGAGTTGACTTAGCTGCTGCGTTTAGGTGGACCGCAAGGCTGGATATGCATGAGGCTGTTGCAAACCATTATTCTCTAGCGATAAATTCAGAAGGAACACAATTTCTAATAAATGCGAACCAAATACATTTCTCAAAGGTTAAAGCAAGTAATTTACTTCTTCTCGATGCAAATGACAAAAAAACCTTAAGCAGGCCTGGAGCTCCAGATCCTAGTGCATGGGGACTTCACGGTTCAATACATAGGTTATGTCCTCATGCAAAGTGTGCAATGCATGTTCATTCAACTTACGCAACTGTTTTAGCTAGTTTAGCTGACAGCCACTTGCCGCCAATAGAACAAAATTCAGCTATGTTTTTTAATAGATACATAATCGATGAAAATTATGGAGGCTTGGCTTTCGAAAAAGAGGGAGAGAGATGTGCCAGTTTATTTTCTGATCCTAAAAAGAAAGTAATGATAATGGGTAATCATGGTGTTTTAATAATTGGCGACACAGTTGCAGATACTTTTAATAGGCTTTATTATTTTGAGAGAGCTGCAAAGAATTATATTTTAGCATTGCAAACAGGGCAAAAGTTAAAAGTATTGTCTGAAGAAATAGCAGAGAAAACTGCTGTTCAAATAGATAACTATCCTGAGCAGGGAGAAAAGCATTTCGCTTCGATCAAGCAATTACTTGACGATGACGGCGAAGATTATGCCTCGTGATTTGACTTTGCTATTCTATTTAAATTATTGATTTTTTGATTAATATTCTATGGTGAATCTTTTTTGGATGTTAATGGCAGATGAAGGATAATGTTGATTTCATAATAGTAGGGTCAGGCTCAGCAGGATCAGTTGTAGCTTCGAGACTTTCAGAAAATTCTGAGAATAAAGTGGCTGTGATAGAGGTCGGAGGTTCAGATATGAGCCCCTTAATACAAATGCCAGCCGCATTATCGTATCCAATGAATATGCGGAAATATGATTGGGGGTATAAATCTGAGCCTGAGGAACATTTGGGTGGCCGGCGGTTGGCAACTCCAAGAGGCAAGGTGTTAGGGGGATCGTCTTCAATTAATGGAATGATTTATGTAAGAGGCCATCCCAAAGATTTTGATGGCTGGAATAAGCTTGGAGCGCACGGCTGGTCTTACTCTGATGTATTGCCTTATTTTAAGAGGTTGGAAAGTTGGAGCCCTTCTGGAGGAAGTGTTGATAAAAGTTGGAGGGGAACTTCAGGTCCTCTTAAAGTGCAACAAGCGGATCCTGAAAATCCCTTATTTAAAGCCTTTTTGGAAGCAGGAAAGGAAGCTGGGTTCGAATTATCTGAGGATTATAATGGTGAAAAGCAGGAGGGTTTTTCTGTTTTTGATCAGACTATTTTTTCTGGGGAAAGATTTTCTGCAGCGAAAGCCTATCTTAAGCCAGCTTTAAGAAGTAGAGGTAATATTAAACTTCTCCATGGACAAGTCACTAGGGTGATTATTGAAAAAGGTATCGCAAAGGGCGTTGAGTACGTTAAGGCTGGGAGAAAGCATATTATTTGGGCCTCGCAAGAAGTCATTCTTTCAGCGTCTTCCATAAATTCACCTTTCATTTTAATGCATTCCGGAGTAGGTCCAACCGATCATCTGTCGAAGTTTGGTATTGAAACTGTTTGTGACTTGCCAGGTGTAGGATCAAATCTTCAAGATCATTTAGAGTTATATATTCAACAAGAATGTAAGAAGCCCATTAGTCTCTATAAATACTGGAATCCGTTTTCGAAGGCGCTAATAGGCATAAAGTGGCTAATTTTTCGGACCGGGATAGGTGCTTCAAATCAGTTTGAAGCTGGTGCATTTCTTCGCTCGGCTGCTGGTGTGCCCTATCCTGATATTCAATTCCATTTTTTACCTATAGCCATTAGATATGACGGCAGTTTAGCAAAGGGCCATGGGTTCCAAGTTCATGTGGGTCCAATGCGTTCCAAATCTAGAGGAACAGTGAGATTGAAAAATAGCGACCCACTTTCAACTCCTGAGATAAAATTTAATTATATGAGTCATGAGTCTGACTGGGAGGATTTTAGAAAAAGCATTCGGTTAGTCAGAGAAATTTTTTCTCAGAAGGCTTTTGATCCTTACAGAGGAGAAGAGGTTCAGCCTGGTGCTAATGTTACTTCTGATAAAGCTCTTAACAACTTTATTAAAGAAAATGTTGAAAGTGCATATCATCCTTGTGGAACCTGTAAGATGGGAAAAACTAATGACCCTATGGCCGTTGTTGATAGCGAATGCAGAGTGTTGGGAGTAGGAAACTTAAGGGTGGTTGATAGTTCAATTTTCCCTACCATTACAAATGGTAATATTAATGCCCCGACTATAATGGTGGGTGAAAAAGCTTCTGATCATATATTAGGAAAAAATCCACTTCCCAAACTTAATGTACTGCCCTGGGAAAACAAGAGATGGAAAAAAAGTAACAAGTAGGTCCATGACCTAATATCTATGTTTTCATAAAGGTTTTTCTAGAATTTTAGGAGATGCTCTGTAACCTTCCCTAATATATATGTATATACCTCCTAATGCTATCAAACTAATCCCAAAGTAGGCTAGAAAGTCCGGGAATTCATTAAACAAAAATATCCCCCACATTAAAGATAAAATTAACGAAATATATTCAAATGGTGCGGCCTTACTGGGTTCACTAAGTCGATAACCTTGGGAGATAAAAAATCCTCCAAAAGCTGAAAAAATTCCAAGAAAAAAAATTATAATTCCGTCATTTAGGTTGGGCATTACCCAGGGTTTCAGTAAAAAAGATAAAGTATGTGGGGCAATAGCTTCATAACTTCCATCCCCTATAAGAAGGCCTAGTAGACTACTCAAGAAGATTAAAGAAATTTGAATGTAAACTGCCATAGTAGAGGCTTTTTCTGTGGTTCCCATTTTTCTAGTGAAAATATGCAAAGTTGCATAGCATAGGGCTGCAAGCGCAGGTAAGATTGCAACTAGCTGAATTGATTCAGATCCTGGTCTTAATATTAAAATAACACCTAAAAAACCTAAGATTACAGCTGTCCATCTATGTACTCCAATTTTTTCATTAAGAAAAAAAATGGAAAGTAATGTTATGATTACTGGCGCTATAAAGAATACAGCAGAAGCTTCTGCATAATTCATTAATGGTAATGACAAGAAAAAAAATAAATTGGCAAAAAAAACAAGGAACCCACGTATCAGATGATAAAAAAGTAAATTAGTTTTTAAAATTTTTAGCCCACCTTGAAGAGGGACTAGAAAGGAAATAGTTAAAATTAGTCCAAATAAGGAGCGGAAAAGAATTATTTGGTGCAATGGATAATTGCCACTTAACCATTTAATAGCAGCATCGTTACAAGAAAAAAAAATCCCCGCCAGACATACACAAATTATCCCGGTAAGGTTATCATTGTGGCGAATCTTATATTTGGCAAACAAAGGGATACTTTCTGAAAACGTAAAATTACTATGGCTGAATTTTATTGCTTTGCAAATTAATTCGCATAAGACTGATCCTCAAAATATTTTAAGGCACCATGGAAGAAAAATATAGGAAATTACTTGATAAAGAAATGTTGGATTTTGTGGAAAAAACAGAATCCCTGTATTCTAGTAACTCTATAAATTCGACAACTGAAGATCATAGAAAAAAATATAATGAGATGGCTGAATTTTTTTACTCAGGTCGTCCTTCAAATTTGAATGTTGCTGATGAGGTAGTTTCATATGTCCCTATTCGCAGTTATATGCCCGAACCGGAAGGGTCTGTAACTATATTTTATATGCATGGGGGAGGTTTTATTCTTGGCGGTTTGGATAGTCACGATGATGTCTGTTCTGAATTGGCTGATCTTACTAAGATGAAGGTCATTTCAATAGATTATAGTTTAGCACCAGAGTTTTCATTTTACGACGCTTTGGAAGATTGTATAAAAGTTATTGAGAAAATGTCACCTTCAGATTCTTCTATAGTTTTGGTGGGAGATAGTGCTGGGGGAACACTGGCCGCAAATCTCTCTGTTCATTTTAGAGACACAGAAATGCCAAATATACTTGGGCAAGTCTTGATTTATCCAGGTTTAGGGGGAGATAGTAATAAAGGTTCCTACGTTCGCCACGCTAATGCTCCTTTATTAAGTCGAACTGAAATAGAATTCTATAGAGACATAATTTTTCCTAATCCAAGTAAAGGAGAATTTCAGTCTGGGCTTGTGCTTCAGAGTAAAGATTTTGCGAACTTACCTAATACCATAGTATTTAGTGCAGAGTTTGATCCTTTATCTGATGAAGGTGGTGAATATTGTAAAAAGATTCGTAAAGCAGGTGGAAGAGCAAAATGGTATCTTGAACTTGGATTAGTTCATGGGTACCTAAGGGCTAGGCATCATAGTAAGAAGGCCAGGGCAAGTTTTGAAAGGATAGTAGAAAAGATAGTCGAATTTAAAGGATAATTAAGTAAAGTTTCATTGAAAAGGTAGGTTCGAAACCATCCCTTTAACTAAACTTTTTGCCATAGGAATTTCTATAAGCACAGTTGAACCGTTTTTCCAAAGGGGTTCATCTACTAAACCTAACCCAATATTTTTTTTAATTCTTGGTGAAAAAACAGCAGAAGTTATTTGGCCCATTTTTATTTTATTTTCACTATAGATTGACCAAGGTTGAGTGCAGGGTGGACAGGGTGGAATATCAAAAATGATACCTTTTATTTTCCTTGTCACTCCTTTTTCTTGAAGCTTTCTTAAAGCAGTCTTTCCCACAAAATCATGTAAAAAATCGGGGTTACAGAATTTTTCCATTCCAACTTCTAGGGGAGATGTATCTAGTGTGATTTCGTTTCCGTAGGACAATAATCCTGCTTCAATTCGATCAATAAGATTGGGGCAGCCAGGAGCTATATTATATTTTTCTCCTTTTTTCCATAAAAGTTCCCATAGGCGTTCACCGAGATCAAACCCTTGGAGATAAATCTCAAACCCATCTTGTTTCGAGTACCCAGATCTTGCTATAATTTGTGTAGATCCTTCAAATTGAATCTTGCTAAATTTGAAGAATTTAATATCGTTTATGAAGTCACCAAATACTTCTGATAATAAATCCTTCGCAAGTGGACCCTGAATAGCAAGAGGCCAAACGTCAGGTTCTTTTATTGAAACATTGAACTTTAAGCCAACTGCTAATCCTTTTGCCCAAAGTAGAACATCGGAATCAGCAATTGAAAGCCAGTAATGTGTTTCGGAATGTTTGAGTAAAACTGGGTCATTAACCATCCCGCCATTTTCATCAATTAAAGGGATATAGTAGCAGTTTCCAACTTTCATTTTTTCAAGAGATCTTGGGGTCATATATTGCACAAATTTTGATGCGTCTGGACCCATTATCTCAACCTGGCGCTGGACACCGACATCCCAAATTTGAACAGCAGATCTTAAATGCCAATAATCTTCTTCTATACTTCTTGAAAATGCTTTAGGTAAGAGGGCATGGTTTACCACTGAAAAACCTTTCACCCCGTATTTTTCAACACTCGAAGTGAAAGGTGTACGCCTGAGACGGCGGGAAAAATTTAAACCATCTTGCTTTAAATTAACTTCTTTGGCCATTAGCCTGACCACCAGAATGAACAGCCATTGGGAGACATAATTACAGGTATGTGATACTGTCCATCTTTATCAGGCATTTGGAACGATAAAGCTGCATAGTTTATTTTTACCCCAGATTCATTCTTCTTCTTTAGGCCAAATAGTTTTCCAATACCAAAACTTAGAAAAAATTCATCTGTACTTTGATATGAAGAAATATCTATATCAAATTTTAATCTACCACCTTCATCTGTTGCTCCAGAAAATATTTCTGTGCCATGAAGACTTAGTTTGACCTCTACATTTGAGGCGTGGGTTCCATCAAGAGAATTGAGAGTGTGTGTGGTTATTTGTGCCATTTTATTCTATTGATGCCTTGTCTCTTTTGTCACTGGTAGCTTCCACAATTGGGCTAATTACTCCCTTAGTTTTCACATTAATGCATGCCGGTTTCCCACTTTTAATAGCTCTCTTAACAGATGGAATAATTTCAGAGCTTTTTGTAACCAATTCGCCGTATCCTCCCAATCCTTTAACAAGATCATGAAAAGGAATATCTCTAAAATCGGTGGCAAAGTGAGTTCCCGAAGAAAAAAGCCTTTCTTGCTGCTGGGAAATACAATCTAATCCTCCATTGTTGTCAACAATTACGACTATTGGTAAATTTTCTTGAAATGCAGCTTCTATTGAAAGACCTCCAGATAGAAAAGCACCATCTCCGGTTATGAGAACTACGTTTTCTTTTGGATTTAACCTTTTTGCCGAAAGAGCAAACGAGACACCGACGCCTAAAAGACTATACGAGCCAGGGTGCATGACACTCCCTAGGGATAAATGATTTTTTTTACCGACAAGATTTACAGCTATTTCTGACCAGAAGTGGGTATTGCCTCCATCAAAGACAAGGTGATCACCATCAGACATTGCTTCCTGTACATTGATAGACAATTGAAGAGGGTGAATGGCATCCTTGGGCCATTTTTTAGATCCGGTAGTCAGTTCAAGATTCCTTAAATGCTCAATTACCCATTCAGATCGCTTGTTTTGATTATTCTCAAGCCAGGTTTTTTTATCCGTACTTTTGATATCTTCAGCAATATTTAATAGTCCTCCAAAAAATGCATTAGGATCTGATAAAAGTATCTGATCCGCAGCCATGTTAAATTGGAGTTCTTCATGAGATCCATTAACGCATATTAGATCTGTTTTTTCAGGAAAAAAGGGAGGATTACCAAAATTCATTTGGTTATCTAACTTCCCACCTACCATGATAATGCAGTCAGAATTGTGAATAGCATATTTTGAAGGGGAGTATTGGTGAAAATCTGCGAGCCCCATATAACATTTATTTGTCTCAGGGAGAAGTTTTTGATGGTATGGCACGTTAAAGATAGGAATAGATAATCGTTCTGCTAGATCTGAAAGATTTTTTTCTGCTTTTGCCCACCAAATTCCATGCCCACCAATAAGTACAGGTTTTTTTGATTTTTTTAACTTTTCAGAGATTATATTAAATTGTTTAGGATCAGGAAATGCTTTTGGAATTACTCTAGGATTCTGGCTGAACGGACGCTCACCTTTTGAACCAGAGTCTGAAAAAGAAGAAAACATAATATCAACTGGAATACTTAGGTGTACAGGACCTGGATATCCTTCTAGAGCCGTATTCCAGGCTCTTTGAACAAATTCCGGAATTCTATTCCCATCTGTCACCGAAATGCTGTATTTTGTTAGAGGTGCGGCAATTGCAACGTCATCGATTTCTTTAAAACCCCCAGCGCCCTGCCTTTTTAAAGTGCTAGAACCAGTAACAAATATTACTGGAGATCGCTCTCCCCAAGCTTCCATCATGGCTGGAACTGCATTTGAAAAGCCTTCCGGGCCAACCAGACAAACAGTAGGTTTTCTAGTAAGTCGTGCATGTCCATCTGCTAAATGGCCAGCTATTTGTTCATGTGGGCAATTTATGACTGGGATTTGACATTCCATAAAGCCTTCCAGAGCCGGATTGCAGAAACCACCAGAAAGAGTAAATACATGCTCAATATTTTTTTGTTTTAAGCTTCTAGCTAGCAGTTGACCGCCTCTAATCATCTTGTTTGACATATTACATATATTTCCTATTGAAATGGGGTTCTAAAAACATTTTTCATTGATAGGTCTGACATAATTGTTTTACCCAATTGTGCCATTGTTATTCCTGTTTCATGATTTATAAGGTCGACCATTTCATATAAGCCAGTTTTCTCATATGCAGCCATTGCCATTAATGCAGGTCTTCCAATCATTACAAAATCAGCCCCCAAAGAGTAAGCCTTGACTACATCTTCTCCACTTCTTATTCCTGTGTCAAAAATTATCTTACACTTATTTTTTAATTCTTTTTTTATTTGATAGAGCATTTCTATTGGAGCTGGCATGGAGTCTAGTTGTCGTCCTCCATGACCAGAAACTTGAATTGCATCTACACCAAAAGATATGGCTTTTACACTATCTTCTACATTTAAAATGCCTTTCAAAATAAGCTCACCTTCCCATAAATCTCGGAGTTTTTTTAAGAATTTCCAGTCAATTATTCCTCTGCCTCCAGACCTGTCAAACGCATTTTTTCCAAAATTTCCTGGCTGTGGAACTCCTGCCAAAAGATTTGAAATAGACCATTTCGGATGGAGAGCGCAATCGAGAAAAGTTTGAGGGGTTAATTTGAACGGAACTTTGAATCCGGCTATTTCTTCTCTTGGACGTCTTCCTAGAGCAGGCACATCAACAGTAAGAATGAGTTTTTTATAACCAACTTTTTTTGCTCTTTTAACTAATGCAATAGCGAAATTAATATCTGAATGCACATACAGCTGAAACCAAGCATTTCCCTCGGATAATTCCCAATAATTTTCAAGGGATTCAGAGGCAACGGTTGAAACGCATATTGGTATTTCTCTATCTCTACCTAAGCAAGCCAGATAACGATCTGCTCTGGGATGCACAAATTGACACATACCCATAGGAGCTATACCAAAAGGCAACTGAATATTCTCATTAAGAAATTTTTGCTTTGTGCTAATACTGCTAATATTTTTTAATATTTCTGGTTTTAGCTGAATTTCTTTTAGTTTTTGTCTATTAGTTTTTTCACCGTATTCAGTTCCAGCTGACCCATCTATATATTCAAATATAAATTTTGGAAGTTTCTTTCTCGCTAGCTCGCGCGTTTCTTCAAAAGAATTGATATATCTATTTCCTGAAAATGTATTCATAACGCTAATAATTACTATGCAGTTAAAGGATCTTATATGCTTTTGTCTCAAAATTGAGAGATAGTAAACTTGTTTTTATGATTGTAGCATGTATAATTACATTCACACGTTAAATATGTGAAAATTTAATTCAACAGAATAAACTAAAAAGATTTCGAGGGGAGATCAAATGAAAGAAAAATTTCTTAAAGAACAGCAAAGAAAGCTTTTAATCGGCAGCATAGATAGAAGACAATTTATATCATCCGCCGTTGCGGCTGGTGTAGTTCTTCCGACAGCTATGACAATGGCGACGCAGGCCCTAGCAGCGCCAAGTCGTGGTGGCCACATGAAAGTAGCTCTGCGTCATGGTTCTACTACGGATACACTTGATCCAGCAACATTTGAAAATGGTTGGAGCAATGCCGTTGGTTACATGATTAGAAACCACTTGACTGAAGTCGGACCAGATGGACAGTTAAGAGGTGAATTGGCAGAAAGTTACGAGACTAGTGATGGTCAAACCTGGATCTTCCATCTTAGAAAAGGTGTAGAGTTTCATAACGGCAAATCACTTACACCTGAAGATGTTATAGCTTCTATGCAGCATCACATGGGTGAAGAATCTCAGTCTGCTGCCAAGGGTCTTTTAACTGCTGTAACATCTATCAGTAAGGAAGGATCAAATTCAGTAAAGATGGTTCTAAAATCTGCAAATGCAGACTTTCCTTTTATTGTTAGTGATTATCACTTGGCGATTTGTCCTGAAACTGACGGAAAGATTAACCCATCTGATGGTATTGGAACAGGTTACATGACCTTAGATAGGTTTGACCCTGGTGTGGTCGGTACAGGAACAAGGTATGCCAACTGGTGGAAGTCTGAGGGATATTTTGACTCAGGAGAAATTTTATCAATAATCGACCCAACAGCTAGAAACACTGCTGTAATGAACGGTGATGTTCACGTGATTGATGGAGTTCCAACTAATACTGTTGCTCTAATGTCTAAGAATCCAAAATTGAACATACAGCAAGTTACTGGAACTTTGCATTATACTTTCCCAATGAGACTAAATGTTGAACCATTCGATAACTATGATCTCAGAATGGCGCTAAAATTAGCAATTAAGAGACAAGAACTCGTTGACAAAATTCTTTTTGGGTATGGTGGACTAGGTAACGATCACCCAATATCTACAGCGAACAGATTTCATGCTTCAGAACTTCCTCAAAGAGAGTTTGATCCAGAAGGGGCTGCTAAGCATTATAAGAAATCTGGACATTCTGGTACTATTCAGCTATCAGCCTCAGATGCAGCTTTTGCAGGAGCAGTAGATGCCGCTCAATTAATTGCAAACTCTGCGAAAGAATGTGGAATCGACATCGAAGTTGTCCGTGAACCAAAAGATGGCTACTGGTCTAATGTTTGGAATCTCAAAGGGTGGTCTGCATGTTACTGGGGTGGACGACCAACAGAGGATTGGATGTTTTCCGCAGCATATACGAATGACACTGAGTGGAATGATACAGCTTGGAAGGGCACAGACTCTTCTAAGAGGTTTAATGAAATCGTTATTGCTGCTAGGGCGGAACTTGATGATGCTAAGCGACGTGAAATGTATGTTGAGTGTCAGACCCTGATAAATGACGATGGAGGCACAATCTGTCCAATGTTTGCAAACTATATCAATGCCATGGACAAGAGTGTATCTTTTCCTGATCAGACAGCTGCCAACTGGAATCTAGACGGCGGAAAGATGATGGAGCGTTGGTGGTTTAGCTAAGCCATTCAATAATTAAAAAGTTTAAATGGCGCCAATAGGCGCCATTTTTATGTCTTGCTATCAAGATAATTTGTTAACCAGTCAGGGTCCATTTCGGGAACCGCAGAAAGTAAAAGCTGTGTGTATTCTGGATGAGGCGGGCTAAAGATTTTAGTTTTAGGGCCCTGTTCAATTACTTTCCCTTGAAACATTACTACTACTTCATCGGATATAGCTTTTACTGTTGAAATATCATGAGTAATAAAAAGGTACGAAACATTCAGCTCATCCTGTAATTTCATGAGCAACTTCAAAATTCCTTCTTGGACAATTTGGTCTAAAGCTGATGTAACTTCATCACAAATTATAATTTCAGGATCAGCAGCTAAGGCTCTAGCGAGACACACTCGTTGCTTTTGTCCTCCGGAGAGTTCGTTGGGAAGCCTGTCCATAAAGCTTTCATCCAGTTCAATCATTTCCAGCAGCTCAATTGTTCTTCTGTCTTGCTCTTTTCCTTTTAAACCATGATAGAACTCTAAAGGTCTTCCAACTATTTCTGAAACAGTTTGCTTGGGATTCATTGCTACGTCTGCCATTTGATAGATCATTTGAATTTTTCTGAGTTCTTCCTTTGATCTTTGATTGAGTGCTGGAAGAAGAGATGAGCCGTTAAATACAACCTGCCCATTTGATGGGGGTAATAAGCCTGTAATAACTCGAGCTGTCGTGGATTTTCCTGAACCGCTTTCGCCAACTACAGCCACCGTTCGTCCTCTGGGAAGTTTTATATCCACATCAAACAAAACTTTTGAAGCTCCATAAGCAGCACTTACATTATTAATTTCTAGAACGTAATCGTCATTAGATTTCTCTTTTTTATCTATAGAGCGCACTGACCAAAGTGACTTGGTATAATCTTTCTTGGGGTTAGAAAGCATTTCTCTGGTATTTGCTTCCTCAACCTCTTCACCATATCTGAGAACTTTTATATCGTCAGCCATCTGAGCTACAACAGACAAATCATGAGTAATATATATTGCGGCGGTATTGTACTGCTCTACAATAAATCTCATTGAGGCTAGTACTTCAGCTTGAGTAGTAACGTCTAATGCGGTTGTAGGCTCGTCAAATATAATTAGATCAGGTTTTGCCGACATAGCCATAGCAGTCATTACTCGTTGAAGCTGTCCTCCCGAAACCTGATGTGGGTACCTGTCTCCAATAAGATCAGGTTCTGGAAGTTGCAGCTCCTCATACAGTTTTTTTGCGTCCGCTTTGGCTTCCAGTTCAGGTTTAATCTTACCTCTAACGGTAGATTCAATGGTTTGATCTAATAATCTATGAGCCGGGTTGAACGCTGCAGCAGCAGATTGCGCCACATAGGTAATTCGAGTGCCCCAAAGTTTTCTTTTTGCATATTCTGGCATCTTAGTTAAATTTAATCCATCAAACTCTACTTCTCCTCCAGTGAAGCGGCACCCAGGTCTAGCAAATCCCATTGCTGCAAGACCTAATGTTGATTTTCCGGCGCCACTCTCTCCAATAAGTCCCAAAATTTGACCTCGGTGAAGGGTTAAATCAATGCCTTTAATTATCTTGTGCCAACGTTCATCAGCAAAGCCCTCAATTTGAATATTAGACATCTTAAGTAGTGGTTGAGAGTGGCCCAAGTTATTATTTTTCATCTCTAATTCCACTTGTTTTCTGTAGGAACCAATCGACTACAAAATTTACTCCAACTGTTAGAATTGCAATTGCAGCTGCTGGAAGAAGAGGTGTCAGGCCGGACTGAATGTCATAGTGAGCAAAATTTATCAGTCCAGCATTTTCTCTAACCATTGAACCCCAGTCGGCAGATGGAGGTTGTATCCCTAATCCTAAAAAAGAAAGCGCTGCTATTGCAAGAAAAGTAAAACAAAAGCGTAGTCCGAATTCCGCTACGAGAGGTGGTAAAATATTTGGAAGAATTTCCTTTCGAATAATCCAGCCAATCTTTTCGCCCCTTAAACGAGCTACTTCCACATAATCCATTACGACAACGTTTAGCCCAACAGCTCTAGTCAATCTAAAGACCCTTGTGCTTTCGAGAATTGCTAAGATAATAATCAAGTTAACAGCATTTGTTCCGAAAATAGAAAGAAGCATCAAAGCAAAGATAAGGCTTGGAATAGCCATCATTACATCAACTAGTCTACTTAAGGCTTGATCTGCCCACCCTCCAAGTATGGCAGCTAGGAGGCCAAAAAAAACACCTATCAAAAAGGCCAATAATGTTGTCATGAGTGCAATGCCAACTGTATTTCGAGCACCATATATTAATCTTGTAAATATATCTCTTCCAATCTGGTCTGTTCCAAGAATATGGTCCCCACCCCATGGCGCGTAAGGGACTAAAAATACTTCAGCTTCTCCGTAAGGAGCTATTTGCGCAGCAAATAGTGCAACAATAATGTAAGTCAATATAATAATCATTCCCAACAACGCAGTAGGAGGTGCTTTTTTGAGATCAATCAGAGTTCTTTGAAATCTTGTCCTTCGTACTCTTACAAAACCTACTTCAGATTTTGCTGAATAATCTTGGGGTATTTTATCTTCGCTCATCGGTTCTACCTAGGATGAAGAATTCTTGGGTTTGTGATAATACCAATTATATCAGCAGTTAAATTCAAGATGATATAAGTTGCAGCAAAGATTAAGGCACAAGCTTGAACCACTGGCACGTCTCTAACGGTAACAGAGTCCACCATTAATTGGCCAATACCGGGGTATACAAAAACAACCTCCACTACTACGACGCCCACGACGAGATAGGCAAGGTTAAATGCTATTACTGTTGCAATGGGCGCCCACGCATTAGGCAAAGCATGTTTCAAGATTATTTCCGTAGCTGACGCACCTTTTAGGCGGGCCATTTCGATATAAGGACTCGCTAACAAATTAATGATTGCTGCTCTTGTCATCCTCATCATGTGGGCAACAATTACGAGGGTTAACGTCATTGCTGGCAAAGTTATCTTTGATAATTTTTCCCAGAAAGGTGTTGTAACATCGATATTAGCTAATGATGGGAAAATGGGGAATAGAGTAGCTAAGAGTAAAATCAGAATATAGCCAACAAAAAATTCTGGAAATGATATTGCCGTTAGTGTACTGACATTTACTACGCGATCGTAAAAAGATCCCCTATAAAGGGCACTAGTAATTCCAAGAATTAAAGATAGTGGAACGGCTATAATAGCAGCTGTCAGGGCTAGAAATAAAGTGTTGTTAAGTCTTGGTGCAACTAATTCGGCTACAGTTCTTGAACGGTCTATTCCTGAGGCATTTCGACCAGAGAAAGATGTTCCAAGGTCCCCAGTCATTACTCCTCCAACCCAATCAAAATAACGAACAAGTATAGGTTTATCTAAACCTAGTTCTTTTCTGAAAGCTGCGACTGTATCTTCTCTGGCAGATTGTCCTAGGAGAGCCTCTCCAAAGTCTCCTGGAAGAAAGTCTATAGAAAGAAATATTACC
>CACAMI010000029.1 GCA_902533625.1 uncultured Alphaproteobacteria bacterium
CTTTTCAATTCATTTTATTATATTTAGTATTGAAGTTTGTTAAATTCTTAAACCGAAAGTAAAAGATACTTTCACACAAAAAAGGGGAGAACATGAAAAGACCTAAGATTGCACTAATAGGCGCGGGTCAAATAGGCGGAACGTTGGCTCATTTAATTTCATTAAAAGAAATAGGAGACATTGTTCTCTTCGATATTGCTGAAGGGATTCCACATGGCAAAGCCTTAGATATAGCCGAAAGCACAAGCGTAGACGGATTAGATGTTAATATTAGCGGTACTAATGATTACTCTAAAATAAAAGGTGCTGATGTTTGTATCATCACGGCTGGTGTTCCACGAAAACCAGGTATGAGTAGAGATGATCTACTTGGAATTAATCTCAAAGTAATGAAAGACGTGGGAAATGGCATAAAACAAAATGCACCTAATGCCTTTGTTATTTGCATCACAAACCCTTTGGATGCAATGGTATGGGCACTTCAAAAATATACTGGATTTTCTACCGAGAAGGTAGTTGGCATGGCAGGGGTGCTTGATAGTTCAAGATTTTGCTACTTTATCTCTAAAGAGTTGAATGTTTCAATTAAGGATGTCTCAGCATTTGTCCTAGGTGGTCACGGTGATACAATGGTTCCCCTCACACGTTATTCGACTGTAGGGGGTATACCTTTGCCTGATCTAGTGAGTTTGGGATGGATCAGTCAAGAGAAATTAGACGCCATAGTACAAAGAACCCGTGATGGCGGAGCGGAAATAGTTAGTCTGCTTAAGACTGGCTCTGCATTCTATGCGCCAGCGGCATCTGCAATAGCAATGGCAGAGGCTTACTTAAAAGATCAGAAAAGAATCCTTCCATGTGCAGCATGTTGTTTTGGAGAATATAAATTAGATGGGATATATGTCGGAGTACCTGCAGTAATTGGGAAAAATGGCATAGAAAAAATTATTGAAATAGATCTATCCAAGGAGGAAGCTGCACAGTTTAATAAATCCACAGAAGCAGTTGATAATTTGATAACTGCCTGTACTGAGATAGATCCATCCCTTGCATAAAAAATCAAGCTTACTATTAATGTGATCACAAAAATAATTTTTGTGATCACATTATAAAAAATACTTGTGTTTACACTTTAGACTATATAGGTTTGAAGTATATATTTATTCAAAATATGTAATTAGTTCACTTACGAGAGTAGCCAATGAATATTCACGAATATCAAGCCAAACAAATATTAAAGAACTATGGAGCCCCTGTTTCAGAAGGCCGCATCGTTTTAAGAGCTGAGGACGCTAAAACGGCAGCTGGAGAACTTGAGGGCCCTATATGGGTTGTTAAGGCCCAAATCCATGCAGGCGGGCGTGGAAAAGGGAAGTTCTTAGAGCCTGAGGCTGGCACTACAGGCGGTGTCAGAATTTCTAAATCAGCTAGCAGCGCAGCAGAGGAAGCTCAAAAAATGCTTGGCAGAACACTGGTTACCCATCAAACTGGAAATAAAGGTAAGCCAGTCGGTAGAGTTTATATCGAGCAGGGTGCTGATATAAGTTCGGAATTTTATTTAGCCGCCTTAGTAGATCGTAATACATCACGGATCGCATTTGTAAGCTCCACAGAAGGTGGCATGGACATCGAGGAAGTGGCTAAAAACACCCCCGAAAAAATTAAAACATTTACAATAGATCCAGCATCTGGACTTTCTAGCTTTCATGGAAGAGCGATTGCCTTTTCTCTAAATCTAAAAGGAAAGCAAATAAAACAATGTGTATCACTAGTCTCAACCCTCTATAAAATATTCTTAGAAACCGACTGTGAAATGCTGGAGATAAATCCTCTCATTTTAACCAAAGATGGAGATCTTAACTGTTTAGACTGCAAGATGGCTTTCGATAGCAATGCTCTCTATAGGCAGCCCTCAATACTTAGCTTGCGAGATGAGTCTGAAGAAGACCCAAAGGAATTAGCTGCTTCCAAATTTGACTTAAACTATATTGCCCTTGATGGAGAAATTGGATGCATGGTCAATGGAGCAGGCCTTGCTATGGCAACAATGGATATAATAAAGTATTTCGGATCGGAACCTGCTAATTTTTTGGATGTTGGAGGGGCGGCAACAAAAGAGAAAGTCACTGAAGCATTTAAAATAATTACTGCCGATAAAAATGTTAAAGGTATATTGGTGAATATTTTTGGAGGCATAATGAGATGTGACGTAATAGCTGAAGGAGTAGTTTCGGCTGTTAAGGAAGTAGGATTAAAAGTTCCACTAGTTGTTAGATTAGAAGGCACTAACGTAGATTTAGGAAAAGAAATCATAAATAAGAGTGGTTTAAATGTCATAGCAGCAGACAATCTAGGTGATGCGGCGAATAAAATTGTAAAAGAAGTAAAAAATGGAAATTAGAAATGGCAATCTTGGTTAACGAAAATACAAAAGTTATATGCCAAGGCATAACAGGAAGTCAGGGTACTTTTCATTCTGAACAGGCAATCGAATACGGTACTAAAATGGTTGGAGGAGTAACCCCAGGAAAGGGAGGAAGTAACCACTTAGGCCTGCCTATCTTTGACACAGTAAGAGATGCCTATGAAAAAACCAAGGCTGATGCGACCGCAATTTATGTACCACCACCTTTCGCAGCTGATGCCATCTTAGAAGCAATTGATGCTGGTATCGGTTTAATAGTTTGTATTACTGAGGGCATCCCTGTTTCAGATATGGTTAGGGTTAAGAGAGCACTAGAGAGTTCTCATTCTAGGCTTATAGGCCCGAATTGCCCTGGTATAATAACTCCATCGGCATGTAAAATTGGAATAATGCCAGGCCACATTCACAAAAGAGGGACTGTAGGTGTAGTTTCAAGATCTGGCACATTAACTTACGAGGCAGTAGCTCAAACATCTTTGGCGGGATTAGGCCAGTCCACCTGTGTGGGCATAGGGGGTGATCCAATAAAAGGAACTGAACACATAGATGTTTTGGAATTAATGCTCAAAGACCCAGAAACTAAGTCAATTATAATGATTGGAGAGATTGGTGGCTCAGCTGAAGAAGAAGCTGCTGATTTTATAAAGCAAGAAGCAAAGAGTGGAAGGGCAAAACCAATAGCAGGCTTTATTGCAGGCAGAACAGCCCCAAAAGGCCGAAGAATGGGACATGCTGGAGCAATTGTCGCCGGAGGAAAGGGAGGCGCAGAAGATAAAATCGAAGCCATGAAGTCAGCAGGCATCATCGTTGCCGAAAGCCCCGCAGAGTTAGGATTAGCTGTGCTTAAAGCACTAGGCAAAGATTAGAGGGTCTATTTTTTGGCACAAGATAATGCAGACAAGATGAAAAAAGATTTCTCATTCCTTGAAATCAACAGTCTTCCATTTATCGAGCATCTCTTCGAAAAATATCTTGAAGATCCAAATAGCGTGGATCCTTCTTGGCACGAATATTTTAAGTCTATAAATTTTAATAAAGAACACAATACAGAACAATTTTCCAAACCATCTTGGGTTAAGGAACATTGGCCTATCGGGAGGCGAAATGAACAGATATCAGCTATGGATAGTTATTGGCCCAATAAAGAAAAAGCAAACGGTTCTATATTAAGTGAAAAAAAGGTCCCTTTTGATAAAGAAAAAGGGTCTGATTTTCAGACTGAGCAGAGAGTAACAGATAGCATTCGCGCACTTATGTTGATCAGAGCTTACCGCATTAGAGGTCATTTAGCCGCCAACCTTGACCCTCTCAAAATAAATAATAGGGAAAATAATCCAGAATTAGATCCAAAAAAATTTGGGTTCAAAGATACCGATCTTGATAGAACTATCTTTTTGGATGACGTCCTAGGGCTGGAGTCTGCCACTTTAAGAGAAATAATTGAAATCGTAAAAAGAACTTACTGCGGGACCTTTGCTCTACAATATATGCATATATCTGACCCAGAACAATCTAGCTGGCTCAAAGAAAGAATTGAAGGTTTGGGAAAGGAAATTCAGTTTACTAAAGAAGGTAGAAAAGCAATTTTAAATAAGTTAGTCGAAGCAGAGGGTCTAGAAAAATTTCTCCATGTTAAATATATGGGCACAAAAAGATTTGGACTAGATGGAGGAGAAGCCTTAATACCTGCTATGGAGCAAATAATTAAAAGAGGAGGTAATTTAGGGGTTGAAGAAATTATTATTGGTATGCCTCACCGAGGAAGATTGTCTATTCTCGCAAATGTAATGGGGAAACCATTCAAGGCTATCTTTAATGAATTTCAAGGCGGTAGTTATAAACCTGACGAAGTCGAAGGCTCTGGAGATGTAAAATATCACCTTGGCGCCTCCTCAGACAGAGAGTTTGACGGGAATAAAGTACATCTATCTCTAACAGCAAATCCTAGTCACCTAGAGGCAGTAAACCCTGTGGTTTTGGGAAAAGTTAGAGCAAAACAGGAACAACTCTGTGATAAAAATCGGACCAAGGTTCTGCCAATTCTTCTTCATGGAGATGCTGCCTTTGCAGGGCAGGGAGTTGTAGCCGAATGCTTTGGTCTTTCCGGTCTGAAAGGTCATAAAACAGGCGGCACCATTCATATAATTGTAAACAACCAAATTGGCTTTACAACTTCTCCAAGTAATTCTAGGTCCTCACCCTACCCAACAGATATTGCATTAATGGTTGAGGCACCCATTTTTCATGTAAATGGAGATGACCCAGAAGCCGTTGTTCATGCCGCAAAAGTTGCCACTGAGTTTAGGCAGAAATTCAAGAAAGATGTTGTAATAGATATATTCTGCTATCGCAGATTTGGCCACAATGAAGGTGATGAACCAATGTTCACTCAACCAAATATGTACTCAAAAATAAAATTGCAGCCCACAATTCTAACGCAATATTCTAATAGATTGATAAAAGATGGATTAATACCGGAAAGTGAAATAGATGATATGAAAACGCGTTTTCAAACCTTCTTAAGTAACGAATTTGAAAACAGTAAATCTTATAGACCTAATAAAGCGGATTGGCTTGACGGAAAATGGTCAGGGGTTAAAAGCAAGGAAAAGTTATACCAAAGAGGGAAAACGTCAATAACTGAAAGTCAATTTGAAAAAATTGGAAAGGCTTTAACTGCATTTCCCAAAGATTTTAACATTCATAAAACTGTTTCCAGAATGCTGAAAAGTAAAGAGGACGCAATTAAGTCCGGCACAAACATTGATTGGGCTACAGGAGAGGCATTTGCATTTGGAAGTCTTCTTTTAGAGGGATTCCCAGTAAGACTTTCCGGACAAGACTGTACCAGAGGCACCTTCAGCCAAAGGCACAGTGCTTTTATAGATCAAGTTACTGAAGAAAGATATTACCCCCTTAATAATATCTGTTCATCCCAACATGAGTTTGAAGTTATCGACTCAATGCTGTCAGAGTATGCTGTTCTTGGATATGAGTATGGATACACGCTTGCAGAACCTAATGCACTCTGCCTCTGGGAGGCTCAATTTGGAGATTTTGCAAATGGAGCTCAAATTATGTTTGACCAATTTATATCCAGTGGGGAGAGGAAATGGTTGAGAATGTCAGGGCTGACTATCCTCTTGCCCCACGGGTTTGAGGGCCAAGGTCCAGAGCACTCCTCAGCAAGGTTAGAAAGATTCCTTCAGATGTCAGCAGAGGATAATTGGATAATCGTTAACTGCACGACTCCAGCAAATTATTTTCACGTACTTAGAAGGCAACTCCATAGAAAGTTGCGAAAGCCATTGATTATTATGACGCCAAAATCCCTATTAAGACATAAAAACGCTGTAAGTAAAAAGGAAGACTTCATTAATGGATCGAGCTTCCATAGAGTTCTTTGGGATGACGGGGATACAGATAAGAATTTTAATTTAGTTTCAGACAAAAATATTAAGCGTGTAATACTATGTTCTGGAAAAATTTACTTTGATATCTTGGAAAAGCGTAACTCTGAAAAGTTAAGTGATATTTATATTCTAAGGATTGAGCAATTATATCCATTCCCAGAGAAATCACTCTTTGAAGAGTTAAAAAGGTTTTCGAACGCTGACTTTGTTTGGTGTCAAGAAGAGCCAAAAAATCAGGGAGCTTGGAATTATATTTCTACTTTAATTGCAGACGAACTGGTTAAGCTTTCTACTAAAAATCAATATGTTGAATATTCAGGTAGAGCGCCATCTGCGTCGCCTGCCACTGGATTAGCCCAGCAACATAAGGAAGAACAAGAAAAATTAATTAAAACAGCACTAGGAATATAGAGGTTGAAAAATGAATGATATAGTAGTTCCCACACTTGGTGAAAGCGTCACAGAAGCTACAGTGGCGACGTGGTTCAAAAAAGTTGGTGATCAAGTATCTATAGATGAAATGCTATGTGAATTAGAAACTGACAAAGTGGCAATAGAAGTTCCCAGTGCTTTTTCTGGAACATTAGTTGAAATAATTGCCTCAGAAGGTTCCATCGTAGGACTTAACGCAGTCTTAGGAAAAATCTCAAATCAGGTTTCTGAAAACTCCAAAAATGATCAGATTAGTAGCAATCTAAATGAAACCACTAAATACCAAGAAAAAAAACTTGATGTCGAAAATGCCCCAGCTGCAAAAAAAATAATGGCTGAAAATAATATAAATGAGAGAGATATCACAGGATCTGGAAAAGAAGGCAGAATTCTCAAAGAAGATGTAAAAAATTTTATTGAAGATAATAAATTTCCAAAAAATAAAGAACCAGAGAAACCAAATACTGTTGAATTTAAAGGGCAAGAACTTAGAGCTTCTCAAGGACAAGTAGAGGAAGTAAAGAGAATGTCTCGGTTAAGGCAGACAATTGCAGAAAGATTAAAATCTGCTCAAAATACCGCTGCAATTCTTACAACCTATAATGAAATTGATATGACTGAAGTTATGGCAATTAGACAAACTTTCAAAGATGAGTTTGAGTTAAAGCACTCCGTTAAACTCGGTTTTATGTCATTTTTTATTAAAGCTTGCTGCCATGCCCTAAAAGAAATCCCCGAAGTCAACGCTGAGATTCGGAAAACAGATATTGTTTATAAAAATTTTGTTCATATGGGAGTTGCCGTTGGAACAGAAAATGGTTTAGTAGTTCCTGTTATAAGAAATGCCGATGAGCTTAGCTTCGCTAGTTTGGAAATTAAACTAAATGAGCTTGGTCATAGAGCTAGAAACGGCGAGCTTACGATGTCTGAAATGGCAGGCGGCACATTTACAATTTCGAATGGGGGAGTATATGGTTCACTAATGTCTTCACCTATCCTTAACCCTCCTCAATCGGGTATTTTAGGAATGCACAAGATTCAAGAAAGACCTATCGCTTTATCAGGAGAGATTGTGATCAGACCTATGATGTATCTGGCACTGAGTTACGATCACAGAATAGTAGACGGAAAAGGCGCCGTGACCTTCCTTGTTAGAGTTAAGGAAGCTCTCGAAGACCCTAGGCGACTCTTAATGGATCTTTAGTATTATAATATTTGGAGAGTAATATGTCTGCATATGACGTTGTTATAATTGGAAGTGGGCCTGGAGGATATGTTGCAGCAATAAAGGCAGCACAACTTGGCTTAAAAACTGCTTGCATTGAAGGCAGAGAGACCCTTGGGGGAACATGTCTTAATGTGGGTTGTATACCCTCAAAGGCGTTACTGAATGCTTCAGAAAAATTTTCGGACAGTATTAATAAATTTTCCAAGATGGGGATCGATATCGCCACTCCGACATTGGATTGGACAAAAATGTTACAATATAAACAAACAATGATTGATCAAAACACTCAAGGTATTTCTTTTCTGTTTAAGAAAAATAAGGTTGATTGGATAAAAGGGTGGGCAAGAATAAAAAGCAAAACCACTATAGAGGTCAACAAAAAGATTATCGAAGCAAAGAATATTATTTTGGCAACCGGTTCCGAACCTTCAAGTTTTGGAAAAATACAATTTGATGAAAAAAGGATTGTTAGCTCAACAGGTATTTTAGAGCTAAAAGAGATCCCAAAAAAACTTACTATAGTGGGTGCTGGCGTAATTGGGATCGAAATGGGTTCAGTATTTTCAAGACTAGGTTCTGAAGTGACAGTAATTGAATATCTGGACCATATTGTCCCAGGATTTGACAAAGAAATTTCCAAGACATTTCAAAGAATCTTAAAAAAGCAGGGCTTGAAATTTATAATGAATTCTTCTGTTAAAGGTATAAAAGATTCTAAGTCGGGGCTGGATATTGAGTATAGCACCAATGGAAATAATGTGACAGAAACCATTGAAAGCGACATCGCCCTCATTTCTACAGGGCGAAAGGCTTTCATTAGAGATTTGGGTCTTGAAGAAATGCATATAGATATTTCTAATTCAGGAAAAATTCGTGTTAATAATTATTGGCAAACTAACTTTGAAAATATTTATGCAATAGGAGATGTAATTGATGGCCCAATGCTTGCCCACAAAGCAGAAGATGAAGGCATAGCTGTGGCGGAGATAATTGCGGGGCAGGCAGGGCATGTTAACTACGATGTTATCCCCAGTGTAATCTACTCCTCCCCAGAAGTAGCAGCAGTTGGCAAGACAGAAGAGAGCCTTAAAAACGAGGCCATAGATTTTAAAGTTGGAAAATTTTCATTCATGGGGAACGGTAGAGCAAAGACAAGTTTTTCCTCCGATGGTTTCGTAAAGATCCTCAGTGCGACGCCAACTGACCGTATTTTGGGAGCTCACATAATAGGTCCCTCAGCCGGCGACCTTATTCATGAAATTTGTGTTGCCATGGAGTTTGGTGCAAGTGCAGAAGACATAGCCAGAACTTGCCATGCCCATCCAACTTATTCAGAGGCGATTCGAGAAGCAGCTTTGGCATGTGGTGATGGAGCAATACACTCCTAAATCACTACATGAAAATATTTTGGCAACCTAAGACATCTTTCTTAATCAAAAAGATTAATTGTGAGGAATCCTGATTATTTAAGGCACTTAATATATTCTTGTGCTCACTCTGTTTGACAATGTTCCAATTTTCACCCAATGCATGCTTAACCGTTGGGCCTAATTGCAACCAAACATTTTCTAAAATTGAAAGCATTATGGGTGATTGAGCTCTTAGATATAAAGATCTGTGAAATTCCATATTTGCCCTGATGTACTCCATTGCTTCAAATGATTTAGCGAACATCTCCATATCTAAATTAATAGACTCTAACCTATCAATTAAAGCTATGTGTGCCTTAGGTAGAGCCTTGATTGCTAACTCTGCCTCTATTATTGACCTTATGAAAAGAAGTTCATTAAACCTTTCTATAGTTAAAACTGGGATTGTTATACGGCCCGACAAAGATATTTTTAAAGCACCTTCTGCTGTTAAACGACGAACAGAATCTCTCACCGGCGTCATACTGGTTTTAAATTCTGATGCCAAGCTCCTAAGAGTTAAACTCTGGCCAGGCCTTAAGAAACCATACAAAATTTTATCACGTAGATTTTTGTAAACACTGCCATGTACAGAAATATTTCCCTCTTTACGACCAGTGACTAGCATACTCAAATGTGATCACAAAAAATCTATCTGTCAATAATAATTTTGAACTCTTCTAGGTTCCACTAAAGTTATAGTTAAATAACGTTATCCCTTCAGACCTAACCCATTTCCTTAATGGCTTGTAGTCTTCGCATAAAGTTTTCACTGTTTCCCAAAATTTAACTCCATGGTCCATATGTTTTAAGTGGGCTACTTCATGAGCAACTACATATTCCAAAACATCTTCAGGTGCCATAATTAATCTCCAAGATAGCATTAAAGCTTTGTCAGATGTACAAGATCCCCATCGGGATTTAGTATCCTTAAACTTGATACTCTTAAAATTTTCTCCCAAAATTTTTGAAAACCTCAAGGCTAAAGGCGTTGCCGTCTCCTTAATTTCCTTAATGAGAAAATTTCTGACTTGCAAGCCAACTTCTTTCCCATCATTAACCACTAAAAGTTTTTCTTCGTCTATTTTACATGCTTTTAAAAGATGATCACCTCGACAAATCGAAAACAGCTTACCCTTAAATGGAATCTCAATCCCAACACCTATATTAACTTTTGACTCTATTTGGCTCTTTTTATCTATTAACCAATTTTCGTTTCTAGAAACAAAATCTTCTATCAGTTTGTTTGAGATACCTATAGGACAAGATAAGGATAATTTATCTGGCGGTGAAAATCTCATAGTAATTCGCTTAATCCTTTTTGATCTACGAACGGCTATTTTAAGGTTTAATGGCTCATATAACAGTGAAACCCCCTAGAAATTTTTATTGATCCAAAAAAAATAAAGTATATCAGCAATCTGTTTTCAGTGAAGAAGATATTAAAAAAATACTAAATATCACTTTTTTTTGTAAACTCTTTGACAAAGCCCCCAAAAATGTGGCACTTGGCTTTATAAATTTTAACTTAAAAAATGAAGTGTGGGAAAAATGCCTAAAGAAGAATGGGGTGTCAAACGCCTCTGTATAAAATGCAAAAGCAGATTCTATGATTTGAATATGGATCCAATGACTTGCCCTGAATGTGGAGCATCTTTCTCTTTAGATGAGTTTCTAGGAAATAAGGTCAAAGCTTCCAAAGAGTCTGCCCCAAAAAACAAAGAAAAGGCAGAAGAACAGGAACCAATTGCAGACAACATAGATGAGGATGAGCTTCTATTAGATGATTCCTCTGATTCAATACCTGATGAACTAGATGAAACTCTTTTGGAAGAGGATGAGGAAGATACAGTTAGTCTTGAGGAAATCACTGATGTGAGTTCACCGGACGCAGAGTCATAGATTGATCAAGGGGCCATAGCTCAGCTGGGAGAGCGCTTGCATGGCATGCAAGAGGTCAGGGGTTCGATTCCCCTTGGCTCCACCATAAAACCCTTTCTTATATAATGCCGAAATAAATGTGCATTAGCCGAATACACCAAAGGCAGAGTTAAATGGATAAAATAAAGTATCATATAAGTAGAGTGCTTTCTCTTCTAACCATTGTTTCGATTGCTTGGTTGATAATAGAAAGTGTAATGCTGGAAATACTGAACTTTGGTTTATTCAATAATGTTAGCGTTTACTATGACAGCTTAGTTTTTACTTTCACGCTAATCCCTATTGTTTTAATCTATAACTGGCTGATATTTGGAGAGATAACTGTTTGGATGGAAAGATATAAATCCGAAGATATAGATGATGACTAAGTATTATAGGTTGGATATATTGATGACATATAATGATGTCAACTCAGGGTACCTAACAAAATACTTTTACACAAAAAAATTAATTCTCCTAAAAAACAATAGTGAGGTAAAATGACTACAACTAGCTTTACACTTCAAGAAATTTTTGAGCTCGCCTATAGGGTAATGATTGCGAATGGCTGCAATGAATCAAATGCGAATGCTTTGGCAAAAATTGTTCAATCAGCTGAAAGGGATGGTTCCCATTCGCATGGATTATTTAGGATGCCAGGGTATGTAAAAGCTCTGAGAAGTGGAAAGGTAAAAGGCGATGCTCTGCCAGTTATAAAGAAAATTACTCCCAATATTTTAAAAGTTTCGGGAAATAACTGTTTTGCCCCATTGGCACAAGAAATGGGCTTAAAAGAAATTGTTCAAATCACAAAGAAGCTAGGGGTTGGAGTGTTGTCACTCACCGAAATTCATCACTTTGCAGCATTATGGCCTGAAGTTGAGTATCTTGCTGAAAATAATTTGGTTGGAATAGCTTGTACTGCATATATGCCGTCAGTTGCTCCAGCAGGAGGCAACAGCCCTTTTTTTGGAACTAATCCAATAGCTTTTGCTTATCCAATACCTGGCAAAAATCCAATAGTCTACGACATGGCCACCGCAGCAATGGCTCAAGGAGAAGTGCAAATAGCTGCTAGGGATGGAAAGAAAGTTCCTTTAGGAACTGGCTTAGATAGAGACGGTCAACTGACAGATGATCCAAAGAAAATATTAGAAGGCGTTTTATTACCGTTTGGAGGTTACAAAGGCTCTGCGATAGCTTTAATGGTTGAACTATTGGCTGCCGGAGTGACTGGAGAAAATTTTAGCTATGAGGCTAAAGAAAATGATAATGGGGATGGAGGACCTCCTCAAGGAGGAGAAATAATAATTGCTCTTTCCCCAGAAATAATTGGGGGAAGCGGCTGGTCTGAACATGTGAAAGATTTCTATTCACGCCTCTCATCAATTAAGGGCGCACGCATACCTGGAGAAAGACGACATGAGAACCGACTGGATTCTGGCCCAAGAGAAATTAATACAAACTTAGTAAATTCAATTAAGTCTTTACTTTAATCCTAAAAGTATTTCAGAAAAACTATTATACCACCAAATAAAATAGGTTGATGTATTAAGTAAATATAAAGGGAATAGGATGATAAAAAAATCAATAATCTTTTTAGGGCTTTCCCTAAATTTGTATGTTCATAATATCGAGTATTAACATTTTTGAACTTTATTTCAGTTTCTTCGCTACCTTCAAAATTTCTTCCATATAATAGTTTTCCAAACACAAGTCCTAAAAGATAAGGACTGGCCCAAGGAAAAAATGGATAAAAGTCTACAGTACCAACATATCCCCCATAGAGTCCCGTCCATGCGAAAAATCTGGAGCTAAAACTTTCAAAAGAAATATAATTCGCAGCAATCCCAACGAAAACTGTTAAAATCAATAACCATATTACAGGCAGTCTGCAAATTATCATCGCAAATAAGGTGCAAAATGCGAGTAGATGTAAAATTCCGAAGAAAACAAAATAATCTCCATAAGCGAAAGCGGTACCAAAAGATACAAAAAGCGATGCAACTATTAACTTTACAACTCTATAAAAAAACTTTTGCCTACTTCTACCAAAACGATAGTACAACCAAAAACTTAGGCCAGAGATAAATAAGAATGTGCTCCCAATTAATTGAGCGAACAATCTCCATCCTCCAGAGTTGATTTGAGAACTATCTAAGATGCCAAACTCTCCTAGGTCCCAGCAAAAATGGTAAAAAACCATTGCTAATATAGAAACACCTCTAGCTATATCAATTTTTTCACTTCTAAAATTTTTCACCCTAATATTCCTATATTTTAGATTACAAAATCTGGTTCACAGAGTGAATGTGAGTTCTCATCACGAGTTGTCAATCTAAGATAACACCCCCTACCAGCATGATAAAATTTAAGAGAGTAGGCATGCAAATTAAGCCTTCTACCAATGGCTTTACAATATTTGTTTCCGTAAAAATTATCTCCAATAATTGGAAATCCAATTTCCTTAAAATGGATCCTGATTTGGTGGGTTCGCCCTGTTATTGGTTGGATTAAAAGATTAGAAAACATACGGCCTTTGGGATCACTGAAACTTTCAAGCAATCTCCAACGCGTCTTTGCGAATTTTCCATATTTTCTGCAAACTTTTTGTAAAGGTCTTTGCGGCCAATCTTTGGCCAAAGGAATAACTATTGTGCCAGACAATTTCATTATTTGCCCTAAGACCCGTGCAACATAAAATTTCTTCACTAACCTTTCTGAGAATTGCTTTGATACTAGAATTTGAGAATTTTTGTTTTTTGCGAACAAAACAATACCAGAAGTGTCCATGTCTAACCTATGAATAACGGAAATGTTCGGAAACACTTTCTGCAGCCTGCTTAACATTGAATCTTTATGACGGAGCTCTTTTCCTGGCACCGTTAATAAACCAGAAGGCTTATCAACAGCAACAAAATCGTCATCCTCAAATAGTATCTTTACTCTCCCATGAGGAGGATCATAAAAAAAACTATCCATTTTTAACTTTAAAAAGTTGCCTTAACAAATCCTTACTAAGAGTAGAATTTTTTCTGCTAAATAAACTATTAGAGTATAAGTCATTCATATATTTTTTTGCCAAACTCTTTCCAAGCTCAACCCCAAATTGGTCAAATGAATTAATACCTAATAAAATTCCTTCTACAAAAACCTTATGCTCATATAACGCAACCAATGCTCCTAAAGTGAACGGATCAAGTTTATCGTAAATCAAAGTTATCGACGGCTTGTTTCCTTCAATAGACATAGGTGAAAATTCTTCATTATCACTATTTCCTGACATTAAAGCCTCAGATTGAGCAACGCAGTTTAATTTAAGCAAATCATGATGCTCTTCATCTAAACCTACAGAACTAGATCTGCCCACTATGAACTCAATTGGAACTGTATGTGTTCCCTGATGCAGGTACTGGAAAAAAGAGTGCTGACTATTTGTTCCTATATCTCCCCAAACCACAGGGCTCATTAAGCCTGAAACTTTCTCGCTGTATCTTGAAGAATTTTTTCCATTACTTTCCATCTGCAACTGCTGAATATACCTTGGAAAAAATTCTAATCTGCTTTCATATGGGATAATGGCTACATTGGTATAATTACAAAAAGAGGAATGCCATACACCAATTAATCCTAG
>CACAMI010000030.1 GCA_902533625.1 uncultured Alphaproteobacteria bacterium
TCCTCTTTAAAAAGTTCGTGAGTTGTAAGTGCAGGTTTTATGCCACTATATATTTTGTGGATAAGAGAAAAAATACTGGAAATTGAAGAATTTCACGGTTGATGAATACACATTATGCAAATCTGTGTTGAATGGCTTCTGTTAAATTTGGGTGAGATTTTATTTTGCATACTTGAAATGATTTTGGGGCACTCGTAGAAAAAACAGTAGTAACTTTTACGCCTGTTGATTAGGAACTGTAAAAACCGCTAGTCTTCCTATAGAGTTGACGCCTTGCATGTGAGTTGAATAGCGACTCCTTGGGTACCATCAAATAAATCTTGTTGACCAGCCAAAAAGCACCGCTCAACACTTATTTTACTGCGTTTTAAGGATCAGCTTATTTTTGTTGATTTTGTTGAGGGTATCAGCGATCTACAACCTATACCAAAAAGTTGGGTATATACCAAAAATTTCTGATTTTTATACCGCAAAAATATTGTTGATTCTTTGTCGATTTAAAGCTGTTGTCTCCCATCAATCTTGCCATCTTGCACTTGCAGATATAGAACTCCTTTTGTCCCAATACTGAAATATTTAGCAAAAATAGAAAATTTAAAAATGTGAAACAAATGTGGTTATATAGACATAGACTGAAACATAAATCTTTGATTATTTTAATACTATTTCTGGTTACAATAATGGCTGTTAACTCTGAAACGAGCGAAGGTTATTACAAAGGAATTCGTGTTCCAGCTGAATGGGAGCCTCAAGAGGCGATTTGGATGCAATGGCCAGGATATTGGGAGAAAGATTTTGAATATACCTTTGCTCAAATTGCTCATATTATATCTCGCCATGAAAAACTCCATATTTTGTATAGATCAGATCAGATTTACCTTGATGCACAAAAAGCAATTATGAAAATGCAAGGTAATTCACAAAGTAAAAATATTCATTGGCATAAATTACCTTATGACAATGCTTGGATGAGGGACAATGGCCCCATTTATGTTTTACATGGAAATGAGCTAAGAATTCAAAATTGGGATTTTAATGCATGGGGTGGTGCCTTTGGTTCAAATATTCCTTTTAAATTGGATGATCAGGTCCCAATCAAAATTGGGAAAATACTAGATATCCCCGTTGATAAAATAGATATGGTTCATGAGCGAGGAAATCTGGAGTTTAATGGATCAGACACAGTAATATTAAACTGGAGTACAATCAGTGATCCAAAAAGGAACTTGAACTACAATAAGGGTCAGGTGGAGCGTGATCTAAGGAAATACTTTGGTGTATCAAGAGTGATTTTTATTGAGGGGATTCCAGATGGAGACCTTACAAAAGGACATATTGATGGTATTGCCCGTTTTATTGATTCTACAACCGTAGTTATAATTCAATGTACTGACCAATCACTGTGTCAAATAGATGGAGAAGATGCCAAGATTTATGATAGTGCAGCAGAAATCATAGAGGAGGCTGGATTTAATGTAATCAGAGAGCCTATTGAGGGTTTTGTTGAGCATAATAATAAATTATTTGATACTAATTACATAAATTGGTTGGTAGGAAATGGCTTTGTAATAGCACCGAGTTTTAGAAACTATGAAACAGATGCCAAAGCTAAAGCTCGCATAGAGACCTATTTTCCTAATCGAAAGGTGTACATGATTGATATGTTAAATTCCTGGGCAGCTGGTGGTGGAATACACTGTCATACAAATGATCAGCCTGCTATTTGAATATCCAAGTGATCTTGTGGATATGATGTGCTTTTTGTGAGGAGTACTGACTCTATGCTATGTCGAGAACATGGACTGATTTCGCCCTACAAAGAAAGAGCTCTTAATGTGGGAAAAATAGCAAAGGAGTTTGGGTAAAATCAAAATAAGTTTTCCACTTATATACGATAAAGAACTAAGAGATAAAACTTTGAGCTCGTTAACCAAGATGGAAACAGAGCTTTAAAAGTCCAAACAACTGCAAGGAGAATGTGAAAAATGAATGATACGTTTGCTCCAAACTTAGAAGAATACGAAATTATCAAAAAAATTGCTGCTAGCTCTAATGATGGTCCAGTCCTGATGATTAACATTAATAAGTATTCGCCTGAAGCAGGATTCCCAAATGGCGAACCATATAGTGAATGGATGAAGGTGTTAGCTACTCTAGTTGACCAAGTAGGTGCCAAGCTATTGTGGAAGGTGCCAGTTTTAGGTCAACCAGTTGGTCTACAGGCGGCGGATGAGATCTTGGGTGCTTGGTATCCAAGCCATAAAAGTTTCCTGAGTCTTCGTGATCAGCCAGCATCGGAAGAAAGCTTTCGCCTTCGTAATTTATGCGTGTTAGAAGCTGTAGTTCACAGATGCCCTGAAAATATTATACCAAAAGGTTAAGATGGTCTTCAAGTAGCTGTCTATAAAATTTCAAACTATCTGGTTTCCATCTGTGTTTAGTTCAGATATTCTACTTAAAATAGTGGAGGATTATTGGTATGGTTGAGTCTGAGATAGACCGAAAGATTGCAGTGATATTTGTTGCAGATGTTGTTGGCTACAGTAAGCATATGGAAAAAGACGAGAATGCGACCTTTAAAGCCTATGGTGCATGTGAGAAAATCCTCAATAAATTATTAAAGAAATATAAAGGTTCTGTTTTTAATACAGCAGGGGATTCTGTATTAGCTGAGTTTCCAAGTGCTGTGAATGCAGTGGAATGCGCTGTAGATTTCCAGAATGAAATTAAGGAGAGGAATGGCTCTGATAAGACTGAAACAAAGTTAGAGTTTCGTATTGGCATTAATATGGGAGATGTTGTTCAAAAGGACGGTAATCTTCTTGGGGATGGTGTGAATATAGCAGCAAGATTGGAAGCATTTTCTCAACCTAATGGAATAACCATATCAAAAAGTGTGTATGACTTGGTTGTTCCTAAGACGAAGGTTACTTTTAATGATTTAGGCGTACAAAAAGTAAAGCAAAACACCTTTCATGCCTATGATATTCTGCTAGATCCTTCACAAAAGCGAACCCTTAAGACCCAGTCCACTTCTAATACCACATTATTTGCAGGTATAGCTGCTGCCCTCATTATAGCTATAGCAGGGTTTTTCGTTCTCAATGGAAGGGAGGAAGTTCAGGTAGCTGAATTCCAGGATACTTCTAAACCGGTAATACTAGTCGCATCGGTTAATGCAACCGGACTTTCTGAAGATCAGCAAGGATTTGCAAACGGAATGACAGAAAGTATGATATCCACATTTTCCACATATAAAGGAATAAGAGTGCTTTCCAGTAGCACCAGCACTCATGTAGCAGAAAATAACATGCCTGATGAAGATATTCGAAATGAATATGGTGTTAATTTTGTTGTAAGGAGCTCAATGCAAGTAATGGGTGAAAATGCTCGCTTGAACGTAGAAGTAACTGACTTAAAAATTGGAGAAGTGGTTAAGACTGAAAAAAGAGACTTTGCTCTTAGTGATATTTTTACTGTCCAGGATGATCTTAGTGATAGCATTCTAGGAGCATTACAAACTAATCTTGGTACTGGTGATTATGATAGAAGAGTCATGGCTCGATTAGATACTATGGAAGATTTTACCCTTTTCTTAAATTGGATTCGAATTTGGAGAAGTTATACTCCTGAGGGCTATGAGAAATCAAAAGTGATACTTGATGACCTTAAGACACGTTACTCCGAAGGGCACCCAATAATAGATGTTTTGGATTCCTGGCAGATTGACCAAAAAATTCAACTTAAGCTAAGCCAAAATGAAGACGAGGATAGAGATCAGTTAAGACTTATTTTAAAGAGGCTTACGTCTAAAAACCCCGACCTTCCTGATGGGTTTAACGCCAAAGCATTAATTACTTTAGTAAGGTTGGGTGGGAGCTGTGAAGATGCAATCGCTGATATTAGTCATGCAGAAAAACTTGGTGGGGGACAGGAGACATTGTTGATTGGAGCAGCGGTTTACAATCGCTGTGGTGAAAGAAAAAAAACAATAGGACGTTTGAGAGAATTATTAAAAATTGTACCTAATGACCCTCTATGGTTTCAAACTGGTTTTTTGGTATCAGCGTTATATCAGGATGAGCAGCCGCCTGAAAAAATATACGAGGTAGTGGGTGAAAAAATAAATGCAGAGGATATGGATCCTCGGATATTGGCTATTTATGCAATATTTGAATTTGAAAAGGGCAATTTAAATGAAGCTATCAAATATTACAAACGAGCTATTGGAAACGGTTTCAGGAAAGATAGGATCGAACCTACCAATGAGGAATTGCGAGATAAGACGTATAAAATTTTAGATGAGATAGCAAGTTTAGCTTCTGATTAAGTATTTTTGACTAGTTGAAAATAGTGAACAAAGTATTAGTAACAAATAATAATAAGGAATTTTGAAATGAAGACAAAAATACCACCTCCCATTTTAGCCCTAGTAATGATAGGTTTAATTTATCTATCTTCTTTGCTTATTGTACCAATCACATTCAACTATCAAGGCTCATTGAGTGTTTTGGTTCTTATTATGGGATTAGCATGCGTGTTACCTTCTTTTAGATTGTTTGCTAAATACAAAACAACTATTACCCCCTTAAAGCCTTCTGATGCTACTGCACTTGTAACTGAAGGCATGTATCGGTATTCAAGAAATCCAATGTACCTAGGCTTGCTATTATTAACTGTCTCTTCAACAATTTGGTTTGGAACTTGGTTGGGTATAATCATAAATATCGTTTTCATTTTTCTTATTAATTTTTTGCAAATCATTCCGGAAGAGGAAGCACTTCTAACAATTTTTGGTGAGGAATATGATGATTACAAAAAGAATGTGAGGAGGTGGATTTAATAGGGTAAGGTTGTTGAGTATTTATTTGAGTGCCAAGCGTACGGTATATGTATAAAAGTTAACTTAAAAAAATATTGGAATAAGTGAGAAGCATAGAAATCTTTAGAAAGGTGATTACAAGAAATGAAAACGTCTAGTGAATATTTGAAAGAAGCAAACGTAGTAGTTGAAAAAATTGATGTTGAAATTGGAATTGAGCGACACAAATCAGGTGAGGCGGTTTTTATAGATGTTCGGGACAGTGCTGACATTGCTACCACAGGAACTATATCAGGCTCTTTGCAAATTCCGCGTGGGTTCATTGAGTTCGCTGCTGATGAATCGACCCCATTCCACAACAAATCCCTTTCAAAAGATAAAGAGATTATTCTTGTTTGTGGAGCTGGTGGTATGGCAGCTCTTACTGGAAAAACCATGATTGAAATGGGGTACAAAAATGTAAAGAATATTGGTGGAATTGGTGATTGGGTTAAAGCCAATGGTCCTATCGAAAAATAATCATTCGACAAAGACATTCATCTGTTTTTTGCCAGGGATGGGCAGACCAAATCGTAGATAATTTAATTGTTAAAGTATCTTAAAATCTCTAACTTCACTTTTCCGTCTGGTAATTCGAAAGCCTAGCATAACATCTGATTACTTACCCTCTTGCGTATTTAGTTTAATTTCTGGACTTTTTTTAACTAAATGATAAGTATGTCAGTGTCATTTAAATAAAGGGGGTAATATGACAGAATTTGAAATATTGGCTAATCAATCAAACTCGTATATGAATAATGCTGTTTATCAAGTAGCTGTGATAATTGGTGTTTTTATTTCTTTCAGGGCTGCGAGAATAGCAAATCAATCGGGAGCTCATCTGGTTATGAAGGCTCTCATCTCTATATTTGGTTTTGCAGTGGTTTGGCTAAACCTTCAACTTGCTGCTTGGAGAATTGTTTTTGACCAGGCTGCAGCTATACGTTTATCAGAGTTGCAAGAATCCGGCACTAAATTAACAGGACCTAGTGTTCAGCAAATTGAATTTTTAGGATTAACAAGTGCAGATGTTACATCCTATAATCTTTTTGCCGATGTACCTTCCGTGATATTTAGTTTAGTTATTTTTGCAATAATTCTGATTGGTGCTTGGGGTCCCAAGCTAAGCTTAACCTCGGATTAAATGGTATTAAAGGCCAAAAGTTTATCTCTTGGCCTTTAATATAAAATAGATAATATCTAAAATTAAAGAAGCGTAAAATCGTGATGAGTAATATGTGAGTTTGAATTTTAGAAAAGGAAATCAAAATGATTCCACAAATCTTGCTTTAGTTTTTGATTCAGCAGGTAGAAGGGTGCCTGCATATTTTTGGTTTCAGTATGCCGCAAGTGGGCAGTCATTTTTTGAGTTTGGTAGAGAAAAGATTCGTACGGATTCTGAAACGAATTCGTATTGTAAAAATTGGTACGTAGGAGAAAGCCATTCTGAATTTGTCGGTGCGTTTTTTGGGTTTGTTGTAGACGATCCGTATCCAGAAATTGACTATGATAATGAGCCAGAGTGGTGGGTCCCATTTTTAGAACTTGAAAGAATTGCATCTGGTTCTTGGCTTCTTCAAGCAATCTCGATTCTTCCCGAGTATAGGGGACGAGGTTTTGCTAGTGGGTTCTTATCAAAAGCTGATGAGGTGGCGAAGGCAAAAGGAGTTAACTCAATTACTTTACAGGTTGAAGAAATAAATCAAATTGCCCTAAAAACTTATGAAAAATACGGTTATTCAGAAGTCATTAGAAGGGAGCTAATACCATTTTCCTTTTCAGATGATACGGGTGAAATAATTCTTATGCAAAAGTCTCTTTAAGTGGAAGAACTTTTGGTATATAAAATAGTTAATTAAGCTTTATTTATTTGGGTCACTCATTTAGGAACTTCAGTAAAACAGTCATAACAAAAACAGAGTAATATTGAACCTTGCAAGCAAAGTCCTCATGCGATATCCAGAAAAGTTCGTAGTGAGTTTGTAATATAAGTACTAAACTAACTATTATCTTCTATGTTTAAAAATTCGTTAAAAATTTCAAAAATAAGTTATTTTTTATCCTTAATAGTTTTAATCACTCATAACTCAAAGGCGATTGCAGTTGAACCCCTTTCATTTCCATTTAATTCAGATAGTGGAAAGTACTGGCGATACACTAGTGATCAAGTTATGGGTGGTGTTTCTGATGGGAAAGTTACTCTTGAGCAAGATGAAGGAATGTATTACGCAAGACTTACGGGCAATGTTAGTACAAAGAATTATGGTGGCTTTATTCAATTACGTACCGGAATTTCATTTGCAAATTCTGAAAAAGGCGGCAAAAACCTTCAAGGCGTTCGTGTCAATGTAAGAGGCAACGGTGAAACTTATAATATCCACATAGTAACTAATGATAGAGCTAATTATGGAGATTTTTACTTTGCAACCTTCCAAGCTGAATCCGAGTGGAAAATGATTGAATTCCCTTTTAATACATTTGAACGGAAGGGTTACAATACTTCAAAGTTAGACGCAAAAAATATAAGAAGCATTGCTATTGTAGCTTATGGCCGTGATTTCATATCTGATGTTTCAGTCTCAACAATAGAGTTTTACTACTAAATAATAACTATGCATGCATTACCAGTCTGTTGACTATGAACTGTGAACAACATTACTCTTACTTTATGGGGTTATCGTTAGTCTTTCTATAAAGTTCACGCTTATGTCGTGAGTTAAATAGCGCACTCCTTGGGTACCAAAATCAATGGATAACACACTGTTTTGATGATCTCTTTAGCAGCAGCAACAGCTACTTTTTTTCTTCAGCGTAGGCTTTTTTACTATTGCCGCTTTCATTCTTTCTTTTTCTTTGGTCTGTTGCTCAACTGCTAATAACTCTTTTGCTATTTTGTACTCAAAATATTCATATAACGAAGGAAAACCTAGCTTAGAAGCCTTTTTCTCTTCGTAGGCACGACGACCCTTAAGATTTGCAATTCTTTCTTCTATTTGCGATGTTTCCATAAAGGGTAATTAACACAGATTTGTCAACTTTGTCGAGATAAATGATTTTTTTGTAAGCCTTCGGGCTTGAGAGTTCGACTTTCTCCTTGGGCACCAAACTCAACGGATAACAGGCTGTTTTTCCTAGCTTATTGATAATAAGCTGTGAAAGGGTAGACCAAATGGTAGACTATTTTGTCCGTTACGCTGTTATTCAGCTATAAAGCTTTATTGAACTGATATTTATTACTTTAAGAACTATGGCTTAAAAGCTTAATATAAAAATATGAGGGCCGATACATATACATCGGCCCTTAAAACATTATAATTAAATTATGTAGACAGCTATATTACTTCTTAAATGATTGAGTGGAATAATCACTTTTATCAAGTTTATTTACCGCACCTACTTTTCTTACGTAATCCACAAAACTTTGAGCATAATCAAGATAAGTATCTGTAACTCTACCTTCCTTAGAAATAGTACCAAAAGTTAAGTAACCATCTCTGCCGGAAGAAATGTAATTATTAGTTACAACGGTATAGATTCTATCCATATCGAGCTCAGTCCAAGTTCCATCTTTTGGACCTTTAAATTCGAGAACTGTAAAGCGGAAGCCTTTATCTTTTGAGATATCAACGTGCCAACGGACGCCAGCAGCGTATGGATAAGCACCAGTTGAACCTTCTGGATTCAGTGCATAATCCAATGCATCTTCCAGAACGTTTTTTATTTCTTCTCCGCTCATCTTAAGCTCTACTAATGTGTTAGAGAATGGCAATAATTTGTAAGCATCTCCTATTGTAAAATCACCAGCAGGAACATCTATTCGGACTCCTCCTGCATTTTGAATTGCGATATCTGAGGTTCGTGCCATATCCCGGAAAGCATGCGAGACAAGGTTAGATATATCTGAACCATAAGCTGAAGTTTGTGATACATCGCAAAGCTTTGATTTTCCTTGCCCTGGTATACGTTCTAAGCATAAATCTTCGGAGATATTGCCGATTTTTGCAGCTTTTAATTCATCCACTTTTGAAGAAAATCCAGCTAAAAGTGCTTCTGCATCTGTATCACCTTCTACTAGATGTAATTTCGGGTCAGCATTGATGGCGTCTATAACTGCCTGCCTTTCCGTACCCTCTATCTCAACTCGGTCACCGTCTGCATTTTTTCTTTTGAAGCTGTCACCTAACATCATATGAGGTAACCCTTCACAAGTTTCAACAACACCATCATCACTAAAATTAACGTTTAGCTCTCCTACTATTTGACTGTATTGCCAAGCTTGCACAACACAAACCGGCTGTCCGTCAGCATTCTTAGCTATTGTTGGGTAGGGTCCCTTACTGTTGAGGCCCAAGTCTTTAAAGTCTCCCAACAGCGTATGAGAGTCGCCGCCAACAATTATATCCACTCCTCGCAAATTTTCTGCAAGCTTGAGGTCATTTTGATATTGATAATGTGTGAGGAGTACAATGTGATTGACCCCATTCGCTGCTAATTCATCGATATATTTTTGAGCTGTCTCAGTTTCATCCAAAAATAAAGTACTTTCATCCGGACTAGATGAATTTTTTGTCTTGGTAGCTATATCAATGCCAATTATGCCTATTTTCATTCCGCCTTTATTAATAATAGTGAAGGGCTGGATGTAGTCTGTAGCTGAGTTTTTTGTTAGAGGCGAAACGCCAACTTCTGGACTAACGTTCGCAGCCAAGATGGGAGTTTGACAGTCTCCGTTATTTAAAAAATCAAGAAAATTTGCCAAGCCTGCATCTCCGTCATCAAACTCATGATTTCCAATGGCAAAAGCATCGAAACAGACTTCATTCATTAATGCAGCATCAGCTTCACCCTTAAACAAAGTGTAGTATAAATCTCCAGTTATTGCATCTCCTGCATGAAGTTTAAGAACATTGCTCTTACCCTTTGATAATTTGTCAAAAGTACTTACAATTGCTGGAAATCCGCCTGAACGAACGCGTGTACTATTTCCGCCAATACTTAATGACATTCTTCCATCTGCTCGCAAATGGGAGTGGTGGTCGTTAATATGTAAAATAGTAAGTTGATTGGCTTCCGCTATTCCAAGTGTCAAGGCAGCCGAAAATAATAAAGATATAGTTTTAAAAAGGCGCATTTTCCCTCCAATTTATATGTCCCAAGAATGATTCCACTATCTTATCATTAATATGATAAAAAATATTCTCTATTATATTTTTTTTATACTTTTATGACATTTTGCTAAATTTAAATTTTTCAAAACTTAAAATAGGCAAGCCTCAATTTTGTAACCTCCGTTATTCTTAAACATAAGTAAAAGTTTGATTTAAAGGGTAGACCAAATGGTAGACCATTTCGCATACTTGCAATGGTTTTGGTGTGGAGGTATGGTTAAGGCAGTCAAGAAAATAAAGCTTTTTGTTATCCGCCGCCTTTGGGCGTGAGAGTTCGACTGTCTCCTTGGGCACCAAACTCAACATATAACTATTTGATAAACCTACGTTTTATTTTTTGGTAAAGCTAGGTGTAGTTACTTTTGGTGTACAAATCGATTAGATATACGTTTGTTAAGGCTGGTGTGTAAAAACTTTTGATTGTCTAAAGGCTTTTAAAATTTTGTTGCAATATCAGACATCATTTCTACCATTTTTATTTTATACTCATTATCTAGCGCATCAGAGTTTTCTAGGACCGAGAAAAATGCTACAGATATTCCTGTCTTGGGGTTTGCTAAAAGAAATTGACCCCCATATCCTCCATGCCCTATCCACTCTTTATTAGTCATAGCCTGATTAGAATAAAAAATGAAATCTTCAGGGGGCAAGCGAGGCGGGCCAGGATTTTCTATAGTATCCTGAATAAAATTTTTATTGCCGACGAATTTATTGTTTACCCCCATCCCATATCTGCAGAATAACTGTCCGAATCTGGCAAGGTCCCTACAATTTAAGTTCACTCCTCCATCTGTCACAGGAAAACCCTCTCGATCGGTATGCATATACCAATTCCCTTCAATTCCTGTAGCTTCAACTATGTCGATAATCCAATCTCTTAAGGGCCTTTGACTGACTTCTTCACAAATCCACGCTAAGACATCAGTGTTTGCAGATTTATACTTAGCATAAGGTGTATCATTTTCAATTGAAGAGCCAATACTTTTTATTGTACAAAGAAATTCTTTTTGTGATCGCTCATTTGTATTTTCTGATGGTAATCTCCATCCAAGTGACGTTTCGTGCTCAAAGCTGGTAGAAAGAGGGTCTGAGTAATCTTCACTGTAACTATTCTCGAGATCCATATTTAACACCTGCTGCACTGTTGCTTCAGCATATCCAGAACCAATATTTGGGATATAGTCTTTCACCTTTTTTAACACATCCAATGATCCATTGGATATAAGTTGGCCACAGATTAGGTTTATAGTTAATTTACTTATGGACATGAGGGTGTGTGGGTGATTTGGATGGAAATCACCCGCATAGTTCTCATACAGTAACCTCTGTCCTTTTAATACCACCATTGCTGAAAATGATTGAGATTGCGTCATCTCTCTAACATCACTCCTAGAGCCCATTCCAACCGATATGTCACGCTCTAAATCAAGAATTTCCGGTGCTCTCACTGAAAAACTATATCTTGGAAGCCTATATAAATTGTGAAAGCCATTACGGCGATTTTCTGGTATGGCCCACGCAGCCAAATTATATTTGGTAATAGATAGATCTGGATTCTTATATGTTTTTAATTTTTTTTCTAAGCTCATAATTGTTACTCCAATTTGGATCTTTTAAACACTGTACACAAACTGTACTCATACTTAAAAGTATAAATAAGATGGTAGCACTTAAAGCTTTCAGTAAAAGGTTCATACCTAAAGTATCAATTATACTTTTCTATTGTGCAATATTAGTTGTGAGGACTAGATAAAATATCATAGATAGAAGAATCTAAGCTGTATTAGGGGAGCGTGGTAACCTAGAATTTGTAGAACCTAGACTTTATTGCAAACCATATCTGTGTGACTGCTCAATAATAACTACCGAGGTACCCCCAGTGGTCCACTCCTAGGTATAACCGTAGTAAAAACCGTAGTAACTTTTACGCCTGTTGATTATGAACTGTGAAAGCCATTAGTCTTACTTTATAGGGTTTTAGTCAGTCTTCCTATAAAGTTGACGCCTTGACAGTGAGCTGAATAGCTCTCTCCTTGGGTACCAAACTCAACGGATAACTAATTGATAAACACCTATGTTTTATGTTTTAGTAAAGCTAGGTGTAGTGACTTTTGGTGCACAAATTGGGTGCACAATACTATTATTTATATTTATGACAAGATTTTAGGCTATGAAAATAGATATTTTAAAAAAACTCTTATTAGTTTGCACTTTTATTTTCATTTTTTTTGATAGCGCCAATGCAGCACCGCCTTATGGTGGAACAATCTTCCATTTCCCTGAGGCAATAAACTCAAAAGACCCTTCGACTTTTTTAGAAATTAAATACGAAGGTCAAAGACAAAGAGAAATGTTTGACCGTAGGAGGAATAATTGGATTAAGAATAGTGCCTATATATTTAATGCAATTTTTAGTGATGGTTCAAATATTGAGATCCAAGTAAACTCTGAATTTTCAAACAAGGAGAATGCATTGGGCTTTGCTGCAAAGTATTCAAAAGTTATTGGTCAATTGCCAGAAATTCTTCGTAAAGATGTAAGAACTGTTTGGATTCACAAAGGAAACAACCTTTTCGGTGGTGGTAATTTCAACTTACTTATTCATACTGACAAAGGCGATGAATATATCTCTGAGGGAATTTTAGAAGAGACTTTAATTCACGAAGCTTCGCACACGTCTCTGGATTGGTCAGGTATATCTAAAACTCATGGTATTTCGAAAGGGTGGATTGAAGCTCAAAAGGCGGATAAAGGCTATATTTCGGACTATGCAGAGGATTATCCAAATAGGGAAGACATTGCTGAAAGTTTTTTACCTTGGGTGGTAGTTCGATACAAGGCTGACCGAATAAGTAAAAAACATCTGAACAAAATAGTTAAAGCGATTCCAAATCGGTTAAAGTATTTTGACTTGCAAGGGTTCGATATGAGACCTCTTAAATTGGTTGAGGAAAAACAAGATAGTAAGACTAGCCAAATAAGAAGTGCTTTCAGTAGTTTTTCACTGATTGATAGAAAAAGAATTCAAGGAAAATTAAGCGAATATGGGTATGAAGCCCTATTAGATGGAATTTGGGGTCCTGGTACACTATCGGCAGTTAGAAGATATCTTTCAAGAAATGAAATCGAAAGTTCGACCGGTTTTGAGTTAGTTTTTAAAACATTGCTTGAAGATTAATTACTTTCAAATTTTAAATAGTGGACTATTTTGTATAATGCAATCCAACTTTAAGACGTGCGAATATTAGATTTAATCATAATTTTGAACCTGTTTTTCAATAGTTTATCGCGATTTTTCATTATGGCAGCACGACCTTCATGAATCTTTTCCTTATTTTCAATTAGAGATTTGGAGTTATTTTCAGATTTATTAACCAGTTCCTCCATTTTTTCTCTGTTTTTACTCACTCTAATTTCCAAATCTGCCATTTTACTTCTATTTTGGGTGATAAGTTCAGTGTTTTTTTCAGGAGTTGCTTTCTCTTCATGAAGCCCGTCAGTCAAAAGATCTGTATTTGTCTCTATTTGTTCCGAATTAAAGTCAACAATTCTCTTGTTTGAGGCCATAATTCTTTCGTTGATTTCAATTAATTTTGAATTTATCTCTGCGATGTCCTTACTTATTTCCAAGACTTCAGAATTCAGCTTTGAACGATGATCTAGAAAGTCTAATGAAGCTTTATTTTTTTGTGCGTTAACGAAGTTTGCCTCAGTATCATTTTGAGTATTAATATTGTCTAAAATTGCATGTCGATTCTTAAAAATTTCATCAGTATTATTGTTAGCCAGCTGTCTGTTTCCCATAAATGCAGCAGCATAATTACTTAAAATCATGGAACGGTTTTCTTCAATTATAGATCTAGAAGAATAAATTAGCGCTTTATTTGTCATTACCTCCGCATCAATTGCGAAAACTCTTTTTCTGTTTTCATTAATTGCTACCCGGTTTTTTTGATTATCACTCATTTGAAACTCCATCAATTTTTTGAATCAAAGATTAGGCTAAAAGAAAGAAAATGCCAAATT
>CACAMI010000031.1 GCA_902533625.1 uncultured Alphaproteobacteria bacterium
AGATTTAGAATAATTTAGTTCATCTATTCATTAAGGTATAATTCAAATAATTCATCTTCAGAATTTTCTAAGCTTACACCCTCAAACCTTTGTAAGTAATAGTTTTTTCCAGATTCATAGCTATCAAAGCTGTCATATAACACTGATTGAATAGTATCTTTAAATTCATATCGCGTATTTAGTACATCAAATCCTCGTGTTGAATAATATATTGCATTGTAAGCTGAATTAATATTGGAACTCATTGGATTAAGGCTGAAGTCAAACAGTGTTCCGATGGAGCCTCTTAAGGAACTTGGTCCTAATAAAGGAAGTTCTACATAAGGCCCAGTAGGTAAATTCCATGTCTTTAATGTGGTGTCAAAGTTAGTATCTTCCTGGTATATTTCTAGATAATTAGCTACATCAAAAAGTCCTGCTATACCAAATGTTGTGTTGAGTCCAAACCTAATCGATGTTTTTCCTGCCTCCAGCAAATTCCCTTGTAAGGTATGGTTAATAAATCTTAATGGTTCGGAGAGATTAGAGGAAAAATTGGATAATATATTTCGAATTGATTCCGGTGTTACAGAGCCATAAGCATCGGATGCTGGAAATATAATAACTGAATCAATTGATTTATTAAATTCATGTGTGCTTCTATTAATTTTTTCAAAAGGGTCTGGTATAGTTGAGGTGTGATCGGCAGTACTGACACAGCCTGTTATTAAGATAAACAAAGCAACAAGAAAATTTTTTTTCAAACTTGCACCCAATATAATTGTTTTAATTAACTTAAGATAGAAAGTAGTCTATGTTAACCACAAATTGATTAAAATAGAATACTTCGAATATTTTTAACTAGCTTTGGAAATTTTGTGAATAGAATTAAACTATATTGCACTTATTCTCGAGAGAAAATGAAGTTTAAGCCCATAGGAAACGGACAGGTAAAGATGTACGTCTGTGGACCCACTGTTTATGATTTTGCCCATATTGGAAATGCTCGTCCAGTAGTGGTTTTTGACTTGTTTTATAGAATGTTTTTGCAGTCTTATGGGGAAGCTAACGTAACTTATGTAAGAAATTTTACAGATGTTGACGACAAAATTAATGAACGTGCAAAAAAATTAGGCATCAAAATAGGTGAACTTACAAATAGCACTATAGAGGAATATCTATTTGATATGGATTCTCTTGGTGCTCTTAGACCCAACTTTATGCCGCGTGCGACAAATTATATAGAGCACATGATAGAAATGATCAAAAAATTGATAGGTTCGAATAATGCATATCCAGATAATGGTGGGCACGTTATGTTTTCTGTCAAAACGTTTCAAGATTATGGCCAATTATCTAGAAGAACTATAGAGGAAATGAAGGCTGGAGCGCGCGTGGAAGTAGCTCAAAACAAAAGAGATCCAATGGATTTTGTACTTTGGAAACCTTCTACTGAAAATCAACCTGGCTGGGAAAGTCCTTGGGGACGAGGTAGGCCCGGTTGGCATATTGAATGTTCTGCCATGAGCAAAGAGCTCCTGGGTGACTCATTTGATATTCATGGCGGAGGAATAGATCTTGCATTCCCTCATCATGAAAATGAGTTAGCACAGAGCTTATGTGCTTATCCTGGGAAAAATTTTGCTAAGTATTGGCTCCATAATGGCATGCTTACGGTAGAAGGTCATAAAATGTCTAAATCTCTGGGAAATTTTGTGACAGTTAGAGAATTGCTTGAAGATGGTATCAGTGGTGATGCAATTAGGCTTGCTTTAATCTCTAGTCACTATCGTCAACCGTTAGATTGGACGAAAAAGCGATTAAATGAATGTGGTGAGACAATAAAAAGATGGAAAGAATTAACATTAGGAAAAAAAGAGATAGAAATCCAGTCAAATAAAGTTTTAGAGGCAATTTATGATGATTTAAACACTCCTAAGGCTATTTCTGAAATGCATCACTTGGCAAAGAATGGAGATTATGAAGGGTTGCTTGCTTCTCTTCGTTTCATGGGGTTTCTTGATACACGAACTGAAGAAAAGAAGCCTGAAATTGAATCTGAGGTAAAAAAATTAGTTGAAACTTTAATTGAGAGACGAAAGAAGGCAAAACTGGATAAGGACTTTGAACTTTCAGACCATTTGCGTGATGCCTTAAGTGATGCTGGGGTCATAATCAAGGACCTTAAAGACGGAGTAGAGTGGGAGTTCTCAGATGAATTCAATGTTAGTAAATTGAAAGAAATTTGATGGATAAGGAAAAACTTTATATATATGACACCACCCTTCGAGACGGGCAACAGACCCACGGAGTAGTTTTTTCAGTTAAAGAGAAATTACGAATTACGAAAGCTTTAGATGAACTTGGCGTAGATTATATTGAGGGAGGTTGGCCTGGAGCTAATCCAACAGATACAGAGTACTTTAATAATGTTTCATTCCAGCAAAGTCATTCAAAGATAGTTGCTTTTGGGATGACGAAAAGAGAAGGTAAATCTGCGGAGAATGATGAAGTTCTTGCGCCAGTTGTTAACTCTGGAGCTCACTCTATTTGCTTAGTAGGTAAGGCTCATGATTTTCATGTTGAGCAAGCTTTGGGAGTATCTTTAGCCTCTAATGTTTCAAACATTGAATTGTCACTCAAGCATTTGGGTTCTTTAGAAAAAGAGGCAATTTTTGATGCCGAGCATTTTTTTGACGGATTTAAGGCAAATAAAGATTATGCCCTAAAGGTCATTTTTTCAGCACTTGAAGCTGGAGCAAGATGGGTTGTGCTGTGCGATACAAATGGTGGCACCTTGCCGCATGAAATTTCTAAAATTGTAACAGAAGTTATTGAATGTGGTTTTCCAGGAAAGAAACTAGGAATTCATACACATAATGATACCGAAAATGCCGTTGCTAATTCTTTGTCTGCTGTTCTTGCAGGTGCTAGGCACATACAAGGAACAGTCAATGGTTTAGGGGAGAGATGTGGAAACGCCAATCTTATCTCTTTAATTCCATCGCTTATAATGAAAGAGCCATTCAAAAGTAAATTCTCTATTAATATTAACGAAAAAAACCTTTCCATAGTAACAAAGCTATCCCGATTGGTTGATGATATTTTAAATCGGGTACCAGTTCGGTCAGCTCCTTATGTTGGGTCTTCAGCCTTCACTCATAAGGCAGGATTGCACGCTAGTGCCATATTAAAGAATCCAAAAACATACGAGCATATTAGTCCAGAAATGGTTGGAAACCACAGAGTTATTCCCATGTCAAATCAAGCAGGTTTATCAAACCTGAAAAAGCGCCTTTTTGATTGTGGTATAGATTTTAAGGAAGATAATTCTAAACTTATTGAGATCCTTAGGATAATTAAGGAAAAAGAAGATCAGGGATACAGTTATGATGTTGCAGGTGCGTCGTTTGAGCTATTGGCCTTAAAGCTTTTAAATCAAATGCCAACATTTTTTAAAGTTAAGAGATATAGAATTGGAGTTGAGAGAAGGAAAAACAAGTATAATAAATCTGTTTCCTTATCCGAAGCTGTAGTTGTAGTCGAAATTGATGGCAAAAAGAAACTTTCAGTTTCAGAAAGTTTAGACGAGCATGGAAATGACCGAGGTCCAGTTAATGCTCTTGCTGGAGCATTAGCTAAAGATTTGGGAAAATATCAAGATATTATTTCTGACATGAAATTAATTGACTATAAAGTAAGGATTACTGCCGGTGGAACGGAGGCAGTTACTAGGGTGTTAATTGATAGTGAAGATAGTGAAGGCAGAAGATGGTCAACAATCGGCGTTTCTCCAAATATTGTTGATGCAAGTTTTCAGGCACTTCTAGATGCTATGAATTGGAAAATACTTAAGTCTTTGGAGGACTAATTCTTAAAAGCCAAATCAATATGGCTGCAAAGGAAATAAAAGGTAACATTGTTAAGTTTACCAAGCCCCATCCAATCGAAGGGGATGTCCCAGAGCAATTTAATATAAAACCTGATGCCAAAGAAGCTATCGCTACAGTACCAAACACACAAAAATCATTAATACCTTGAATAAAGTTCTTGTCTTCCTCTTTAGAAGAGGATGTTAGAAGAAAAGTGGCCCCAATAAAAAGAAAATTCCATCCAACTCCTAAAAAGATTAGATCTGCGTAAAAATGACCCAATTCTTGACTTAAAAAGCCAAATGCCCCCGCTGCTATAAAAAGGAAAACTCCTGAGCTCATAACTGTTTTGACTCCATATTTTGAAATAAGAAATCCAGTGAAGAAACTGGGTAAGTACATTGATAATGCATGTGCAGTGACTATATTCGCAGCATCAGAACTTGTGTAGCCGCACCCTATAACGGCTAGTGGAGTTGAGGTCATAACAAGATTCATTAAAGCGTAGGCTATCAGAGCACAAATAATTGCCGTTAGGATCTTATTGTCTTTAAGGAGACTGAATTTAATTCCTGAATAGTTATTTTGTATTGTAACTACGGTTTTTTTTGGTGTTTTAAAAAATAGAAACAATAAGGCACCAAAAATATTCATAATAATTGCTGCAAGGTAACTTCCAGCAAATGGAATTTCACTAAAATAGTAAACTGTATATTTTGCTGTCTGTGGACCAATGATTGCAGCAAATAAACCTCCAATCATAACAAAGGAGATTGCATGAGCTTTGTAGGTGTCGCTTATAGTATCAACAGCTGCAAACCTATAGAAAGCTTGAGCGGCCATATATAAGCCATGAAAAAATGAACCTATTAGAAGAATTAAGAAAGACTGATATAAGAGGCCAATAATGCAGATAAAGCACCCAAACAGGGCACCAAGAATCCCTAAGAAGAAACTAATTTTTCTGTTAAATTTTTCTGTCACCCTTGCAAGGATGGGAGCTGATATCATGCTGCCAATTATAATCATGGTTATAGGTAAGGTGGAAAAACACTTATTTTCAGATAACCATTGACCAGCAAGACCTGAAATAACAAAATAAAGCCCCATTTGTGCCCCCACCGTTGCATGGGCGAGAAATAAAATCAGTAAATTTAATCGAGCTGTTTTCTCGTCAACCTTACCGTCAGATATGAAAGTTGATATCAAATTTCTTGCTTTTTTTTCTAAAATAGTTTGGATACAAAGTAGTAGTTAATTTGAAATGGAATATTAGTGGAAATTCTAATTAAAGACCAGAAAAGTCTTGAAAACTCTTGTGAGCAATTAATTAATCACACTCCAAAGTTTAAGCAAGTTCTGGATTTGCATGGGTTTCCTTCTATTAGAAAACGGTCTGGCGGTTTTAAGGCTCTATTAAAAACTATTATTAGCCAGCAGTTATCAGTAGCGGCGGCAGCCAATATTTGGGGAAGGTTAGAAAGTCAAGGTTTTGCTAATCTTAAAACTATTAAATCTGCTGATGAAGCAGTTCTTAGATCATTGGGCCTGTCTAGGCAAAAAGTCCAATATGTCAAATCTCTGGCCTTTTCTGGAATTAAATTCCATACCTTTGAAGGATCTGATGACGAGGAGATTATTTCTGTATTAACATCTGTTAAAGGGATCGGATTATGGAGTGCTGAAATTTACTTAATGTTTAGCATGATGCGATCTGATATATTTCCAGCTGGCGACTTGGCGTTACAAATATCCGCAAGTCATTTATTTGATAATAATGAGAAGTTAAGCGAAAAAGAGCTTCGGGAGAAAAGTCTATCTTGGTCACCAAATAGGTCAGCAGCAGCGCTAATGCTATGGGATTATTATGCTTCTGTTAAAAATAGAAAGGGAATTTTTTGATGGAAATAAAAAATATTGAAAAAAGCTTATCAAAGTCAGGAAAGTGCAAGTCGTTAGTTATATTTTTACATGGCTATGGCGCAAATGGAGCAGATCTAATAGGCTTAAGTAAGCCCTTAGCTGAACATTTTCCTGACACTACGTTTATTTCTCCAGACGCATTTCAAAAGTGTCCGGGCAATCCCTCTGGTTTTCAGTGGTTTCCAATTGAATGGTTATATGGCCCTGAAAAAATAAATGTAGAGTTAGAGATTGAGAAGCCCATATCAGCTTTAAGAGAATGGATCGTCTCTCAAATGTTAGAATTCAATGTTACTCCTGAGCAAACTGTATTAATTGGGTTTTCACAGGGAACTATGATGACCTTGCATTTGGCAACAAGAGGGAAAGATCATTTTGCTGGTATTGTGGGTTTTTCAGGAAAGTTGTTGGCATCTGAGAAATTAAGTAAGAAGTCAGAGACCAAAATGCCAGTTTTATTAGTTCATGGAGCAGATGATGAGGTTGTTCCTTTGGAAAATTTAAATGAAGCTTCGGATAGTCTTTTGTCCGTTGGTTATCGGACGTTTGTTCATGTAAGTAAAGGTGTAGGCCACGGAATTGCTCCTGATGGATTGAAGGCAACTATAAGGTTTATGAAAAGGTTTCTTAAAAGTTAATTTCCTTTTTAAACAGCATGTTATTTAATATTCTTAACCAAAAAAATAGAAAAATTAATGATATAAAAGTGTTCCAATTTGCCATACTTAAGTATAAAAAATCCCAAGGCACTTCATCACACCTGGTAACCGGTGTGGATAAAATTTGGTCTAACAATTCATCGACTGACAAGTTATAATTTGTGGAAGAAGTGCTGCAGTCAGTTGGGCCTTCCCATATTTTTAATTCGACACCGGAGTGATATACGCTAATCAAAAAACTTGCTACCATTGTTAAAGTTCCTGCGATGACAAGGATTATTTTATAAATAATAAACTCATATATTTGATATAAAGGAAATATTAGAAAGGCTAAAAAATGAGGCCAACGTGCGTACAAACATAACTTACAAGCCTGTAGATCTAAAATTATACCAATACCAATAGCCAAAAGAAGTAGAGTTAGGGACCCCAAGGATAAAAGGGTAACAGTATTACTTTCAGTTGATAATTTATAATTTTTCATTCTCTTATATAATATAAAAACCAAGGATTAGTAAAAAGCAAAACATAACAAATAGTAAGTTTAAATATTTTTCTATGAAATATTTTGCTTTCTCCCCAAGATAATAAAGTATTCCCGCAACGAGAAAGAACCTAAGCCCTCTCCCAATAATTGAAATTAACAGAAAGGACATAAGATTCATTTCAACGAAGCCTGAGAAAAGTGTTATGACCTTGTAGGGAAAGGGTGTAATACTGGCTATTAAGACTGCTAAATTTCCAATTTCCGCATACTTATGCTTTATAGTCAGAAAGTTTTCAGTGAGATGATAAGCATTTAGAATGGATTCTCCGATTTCATTCCATAGAAAAAGACCTATAAAATAACCAAGCACTCCACCAATTACAGACGATATTGTGGCTATTGCGGCAATTTTGAATGCCCTATGCGGTTTTGCTAATATCATTGGAATTATTAAAACATCAGGAGGTATGGGAAATATTGAAGATTCAATAAATGAAATAAAGGCTAAGAAATAGTTAGCACTTTTTTTTTCAGCTACCTTTAGGGTTTTAAGATATAAATTTTTTAACATTTCAGGGTATTATTCGCTACTTTAATTTTTGACCTAGCAAAAAAGCGCTCAGGGCACATTCAGACAAACTATATAAGTGTTGTGGATTTAAAATGATAGATTTATTATCTAATAAATTTATTATACCACTATAATATTCTTTTTATCTAGATAACTTTAGTTTTTAGAAAATTATTCAAAAATCGAGGAGATAACAAGTATGATTGGATATGTAATGGTGGGTACAAATAACTTAAAGTCAGCCACCGATTTTTTTGACAATGTTCTGGAGCCATTAGGTCTGAAAAAGGTTGAAGTTGAAGATACTTATGCTGGCTATGCTCAAAAAGATAAACTTCAGGAAATTCAATTTTATGTTACAGAGCCGTTTGATGGGAAAAAAGCAACAGTTGGAAATGGATCTATGGTCTCTTTTTATGTAGCCAGTCATAGCCTAGTTGATGATTTCCATAAAATTGCTCTACAAAATGGTGCTACTAATGAAGGTGACCCGGGTCCGAGGCCGTCAGATGGCAGTATTTATTATGGGTATATCCGTGATCTTGATGGAAATAAAATTTGTGCGTATTCAAACCTTTGAATAGATTGAAGAAGTTTTTATTTATATTTATTAAAGGTTTGAAATAAAGTGAGATTATTTTACTAAAGAAAATCAATTAATTGAAAACAAGGTGGCGTTTATGTTTGATTTAAAAGAGAAAAAAAGGATACCTTTACTTGGCGTTGAGGCTCAAATTTATGAACATTCATCTTTTTCTTGCAAACACATTCATTTAGATTGTGAAAGTAATGAAAAATCTTTCGTTGTTGCCTTTAGGACAATACCCAAAGACTCTACCGGCATAGCACATATTCTTGAGCATACGGTACTTTGTGGATCAAAAAGATATCCAGTTCGGGATCCATTTTTTATGATGATAAGAAGATCTCTTAGTACATTTATGAATGCCATGACTTCTCAAGATACCACGATGTATCCATTCTCTTCAGTAAATGATCAGGATTTCAAAAACTTGTTAGATGTTTATCTTGACGCTACTTTTTTCCCTAATCTCAATGAGCTAGATTTTATGCAGGAGGGACATAGGTATGAGATTGAAAAAGGAAAAAATAATGAAGAAAAATTACTTCTTAAAGGTGTAGTATACAATGAAATGATTGGTGCAATGAGTTCAGTGCCTAGTCAGCTCTATCAAGGGCTTTCAGAGTTCTTATACCCTAAAACAACTTATAAATATAATAGTGGTGGAGATCCGGAAGTTATTCCAGAACTAAAATATAAAGATTTAGTCAACTTTCACAAAAAGCATTACCATCCTTCAAATGCATACTTTTTCTCACATGGAAAACTGGAGCCGGAAATGCTTCAAAATGAGATTGAAAATAAGGTTTTGAAACATTTCAGCTCTCAATCTAATTCCATTCGAATTGAGTCTGAGGTTTTTTTGGATAAACCTTTCTATGCTTCTAAAACTTACAAACCTTTTCCTGATGATATTAATAATCACCATGTTGTGGTCTCGTGGTTAATGGAACATTCGAAAAACCCAGTTGACCATTTAGGTGCTGAATTATTAGAAAATATATTGCTTGATAATTCTGCATCCCCTTTAAGAAAAGCTTTAGAGGGCACAGTTTTAGGAAAAACACCTTCACCAATAATGGGACTAGGGACCTCAAAAAAGCAAATGTATTTTATTGCAGGTCTAGAAGGGGTTGGTCCAGATAAAGAAAAGGATGTGGAAAAACTAATTTTAGATGTCTTTAAAAATCTAGTTAAGAAAGGAATACCAGGTAAATTAGTTGAGGCCTCTCTGCATCAAATTGAGATTTCACAAAGGGTCATTGGTGGGCAGCTTCCATATGGTCTAAATCTTCTTTTAGGCGTAATGCCTCAAGCATTAAACGATGCAGATCCAATCAAGTTTTTAGACTTAGAAGACTCATTAGGCAAACTTAAAGAACGTTTAGAGAAAACAAGGTATTTGGAAGAGTTTATCGAAAGGTTTTTCCTTAATAACAATCATCGACTAACTTTTCAGTTGGTTCCTGACGTAATGTTGGATCAGAAGAGGGAAAAAAAGCATGAAATCTTATTATCAGAGAAATTAAGTTTGCTAACTGAAAATGCTAAGAAAAAAATTGGCAAATTAACAGCCGAATTAGAAAAAAGACAAAATTTGGTGGATGATGAAAATCTCCTACCCTGTGTTAAAGTCAAAGACGTAAGTAAAGTGAGGGTCTACCCAACATGTGAAAACATTAGCGAGGAAGATGGGATTATTAAGTACCATTATAAAACTGCAACAAATGGGGTAGATTATGGCAAGAATTTCTATCGAATAGAAAACCCTACTTTTCATGATCTAAAACTAAGCAGTTTTTTTTCCAATATTATAACTGAAGTGGGTGTAGGAAAAAATTCTTATGAAAAGATACAGCAAGAGCAATCCATTACGGTAGGAAATATTGGAGCCCAATTCTTCCTCCCTGATAGTGATATTGTGGGACAGATTTTAGGTATAGAGCTTGGCGGTTATTCTCTTCAAAGAAATTTTTTGAAAATGAAAATTTTAATACAAGAAACTATTTCTGGTTTTCGATTAGATGAAAGACAGCGAATAGAAGAACTTGTGGAGATTCATATCGCTGGAAGGGAAAAATCTATAACCCAAAGTGGGCATATCTACGCAATGAGTAGTGTATCTTCGCAACTATCCTCAAAAGGTGCCGTTCAAGAAGCTATGACAGGATTGTCAGCACTTCATAACATGAAAACCTATAGGGGTGAAAACGGACAATTAGATATAGATTGTATTGTTGCAGGTTTAAGTAATTTGAGAGATAAGATAAATTTGCGACCAAATCTAGAACTTAAGATAAGTACAGAAAGTAAAAAAGGGTCAGATATAGATTTAACTAAGACTGGGCTTGAAAGTTTAGAGCATTTTTCCGATTTTATAATGGAAGATAATGAAATTGCATGGATTACAGAGAGTGGTGTTAATTTTTGTGCTCAAGCTTATCCAACTGTAGGTTACGATCACCCTGATTCTCCTGTTTTGGCGGTTCTCGGGAAGGTATTACATAATGGGTATCTGCACTCAGCAATAAGAGAGAAGGGTGGCGCTTATGGTTCAGGAGCTATGCAGGACGTAAATGCTAGCTTATTTAAGTTTTTCTCTTATAGGGATCCTAATACTGAGGAAACTTTCAATTCCTTTAATGCATCAATAGAATGGGCGGTTAAGTCAATTACTGAAAATCATTTGGAGCAAGGAATTTTGGGTATAATCTCTTCTATTGATAAACCGGCGTCTCCATCATCCGAGGCTATGGCAGACCTTTATGCTAATTTATCTGGAAAAACTTCTGAAAAAAGGAAAAGTTTTAGAGATTCTGTGATTCAATGTACAGTTGAAAAGCTGAAAGAAGTGACAAAAAAATATTTGATGGTGAGACCAAGAAGGGCTTTGGTTTCTGGCAGAAAGTTTGAAAAGCAGTTAACGTCCATGGGTTTTACAATACGTGATGTATGATTAGTCTAAAAAATTTATGATAGGGTATTGCACAATTATCTTAAACATCTAAAGGTATATACGACTTAGTAAAACTAAGCCCAAGTGGCGGAATGGTAGACGCAGCGGATTCAAAATCCGCCGCCTTCGGGCGTGAGAGTTCGACTCTCTCCTTGGGCACCAAACTCAATGGATAACAGACTGTTTTTCCTAGCTTATTGATAGTAAGCTGTGAAAGGGTAGACCAAATGGTAGACCTTTTTGTCCGTTACGCAGTCCTGAAACTATCAATTTTCTTGACTATTAATATTATTTGTCACTTAGCTTATTAGCATTGAAAAAATACTGTGAGTGTATCTCATGCCGATTAGGCCACCCATAAGAATTGCCCAGGATAGGACACCATCTGGACTTACATTGGCAGGAATATATGGTTTAGACAACATAAGTCGAGCGGTATTAAGTTCTGTCGTATCAATTAATGGTCTTGAACTTTTTGGTAGTGCTTATGGTATGTCAATTTCATTCTTTATCTCTTCCATAGTATGTATCCCAATAATCCTCTCAGCAGGATTTCTAATACGGGTTTTTTCTAGAAAGATATTATTTTCTATTTCGTGTCTAGTGGCACTTATGAGCGTGCCACTTTTTCTTTTAAATACAACTGAAGGTTTTATTTTGGCTAATATATTTAGGATGAGTTCGGCGGGCATTATAATGATGTGTATATCACTTTATACAATGGATTTTATCTCAAAAAATCAACTAGCAAGTGCAGAAAGTAGAAAGATTTTTATGGCTGGTGGGGCTTATGTATTATTTCCGGGTATAGGAACCTGGAGCTATGTCAACATTGGGCAAGAAGCTCCATATTTATTATCTGGAGTTTTTATTATTTTGCTTGGGCTGGTGTTCTGGTTTCTGAGGATAAAAGAGGCGGAGCAAGTTAGAAAGCCAAAAGAAACACACCTTTCTATACGTAAAAACTTAATGATTTATTTCAGAAATCCTCATATGCGCATTGCATATCTCATCGCCCTTGCACGCTCATCAGCATGGGTCGTATTTTTCATTTATGGGCCGGTATACCTATTAAATTTGGGAGTTGATACCGAGTATATCGGATTTATAATGGGAGCAATTATAAGCATTCTATTTTTCTCTAGTTATTTTGCTAGGCTAGCAACATTTTTAGGAATAAGGCAAACGATATTTTATAGCTTCCTCCTGTCTGGTGTATGCTTTACCTTAGTAGGCATACTTCCCCCAAGCAATTTTTTTGGAATCCTTCTTTTAGTTATAGCTACCCTTGGAATAGACATGCTTGATATAATTGGGAATATCCCATTTATGAGAATGGTCACGCCGAAAATCAGAACAGAAATGACTACTGTCTTTTCTACCTGGCGAGAATTTTCTTTAGTTTTAACTCCCGGAATATCGGCACTTATTCTTACTATATTTTCTGTCTCTGGTGTTTTTTCAATTCTCGGATTTGTCTTAATCTCAGCTGCTTTTTTGACAAAGGGAATGCCTGTAAGAGTAGACTGACCATGTTCCTTGTAGGTCTCCAGTTTTTGACACCTGTGTTTTCTTATGGTGTTCAAAAGTTCGATTTGAAGGGTAGGCCAAATGGTAGACCATTTTGCATACTTGCAATGGTTTTGGTGTAGATGTATGGTTAAAGCAGTCTAGGAAAATAAGGCTTTTTGTTATCCGCCGCCTTCGGGCGTGAGAGTTTGACTCTCTCCTTGGGCACCAACGAAAAAATTTTGTTGGGCAATCGACAAACAGCTCTCAACACTTATTTTACTGCGTTTAAGGGGTCAGCTTAATTTTGTTGATTTTGTTGAGGGTATCAGAGGCCTACAACTTATACCGAAAATTTAGGTATATACCGAAAATTTTGGAGTTTTATGCCAAAAAAATATTTGTTGAATTTGTGTTGATTTTAGACTGTTGATTCATATCAATCTTGCCCAACAGCATTTCTTAAATACTCTGGGGATAAGTGAAGATAATTCTCTCTGACTGTTTTAATAGTATCGCCCATTGTAGCCGCCACTTCCTCAAGAGTCGTTCCGGCCATAACAGCTCTAGTCGCCAAGGTGTGCCTAAATTTATTAAATTCTCACTTGACATACCTTAATGAAAATATCAGGATTAAACCTTAGTTATTTAGTAATGTATAAATATATAGAGAGTATTTTGGAAAATCGACTATTAATTTTTGAATTATTTTCGTCTGGAGAGGACTATATCGTTGCCCTTACATTTATTAATGTTTTAGCTGAAAAGGTTTTATTTTATGAATAAAGGTTCAAATTTGCCGCAAGAAACTCTAAGGCGAGGCGGGGCTACTGTAGGATACATGGTTGATATAGAAGAAGAGGAATTTTTATTCATAAGTTATTTTCGTAGCTACTGTGACGGTTATGAAAGTCGGATAAAACTTCAAGATGTTTTTATATCAAATTTAGGTGTAGAAGAAGGATATGCCACTTTAGATGCCTTAGACAGCTTTTGTGAACTTATACATAAGAAGGGAAGAAGGCAGCTAATACGCCATGATGTGTCATGTGAATGTATTGGTGCTGATGAAAACTGTCTATGTCAGTTAGTATTCAGCGCATGTGAAGATAACTTAGAGGATGCTAAATTAATTGGCACACTTATTACTGATGCATATTTGGCTGAGGAAATAACGATGCTTGCTAGAAAGATAGGAATGTCAATTAGGGGATATGTTAAAAGCAGGAAACCAGCAAAAAATATTGCAAATTCTTGGATAACTGAATTCTTCCAAGTGAATTAGGAGAGATATATGTTCATTGCAATGAACCGTTTTAAAATAGTTCGTGGTTCAGAAACTGATTTTGAAGGAGTATGGAAATCTAGGGACAGTCATTTGGATAAAGTTCCAGGTTTTTTGTCATTTAATCTTTTGAAGGGCGTTGCGAATGAGGAGTATACGCTTTATGCCTCTCATACTACTTGGGATTCGAAAGAGGATTTTGAGA
>CACAMI010000032.1 GCA_902533625.1 uncultured Alphaproteobacteria bacterium
AAGGAAATAGATCTAGTTAGATCTGGTTTGGAGGACACTATGCGTAATGCCTATGAAGTTATTTCTGAAACATGGAATGCGCATGATGAGGTAAAAGATCTAAGAACAGCTGCCATGATGGTGGCAATCAAAAGAATAGCTCAGAGTTATTCTTCAATGGGAATTTAGTATTGGCGTTTAGATTGTAATTTAAGTCTTATTTAAGCCTTCTCGCCCATTTCGTTTTTTAGCCATTCATGAAAACTCTTAATCACGTATTCTTCAGGCATCAAAACACCATTCCTATATGGAATTGAATGCAATCCTTTTTGGTTAAGTTCACAGGCGTATGCATCTTGCTCCATTACGGTGCAGGCAAATGACACAACATTATTGATGTCATAGTTTTTATTGTTAATCGTATCTTTTTCAAATAACCACTCTGCGGTGATCTTTACTTTTTCACTACTTACTGGAGTAACTCTAACCGCCCTTACGTGATCAGCATAACCTCCTAAAAACATAGAAGGCCATGAAGAAGCATACACATGGCCTTTAAGAAAATCTTCTTCAGTCAGTGTGCTTATTTGGCAATCTTGAGCAGAGCCATCATTTGACCAAGTTTCCGCCCCAGATCTCAACCCCCCGGAATACTTTGGATCACTATCTTTTGTTTTTTCTACCCAAGTGGGTAAGTCTTTAGGGTTAATTACTCTATTTGAAAACATGGGGACAAGATCTGTTAATTCTGGATGAATATTGGGGCAATGCAGACACTCATTAAAATTTTCCCAAAAACTTTTCCAATTAGAATTGATAATTTTTTCCCATACATGACCACAGACCATATCTTCCACAGGGAAGTTGTTAAAAGGATATGGAGGTCTCTGAAAAATTTCATTGGGCGTCCATACTGCATTTTCATCAAAGTTGATAAAAATAAATCCGCGCCACTCCTCTACTGCAACTTTAAATAAAGAGAATTTTCTTTTGTTGAAGCCTTCAGGGTTTTTAGAAAATGAAGCTACACTTATCAGTTCTCCTGTATCCACTGAATAAGCCCATTGATGGTAAGGGCATCGCAATAATTTTGAGTCGAAAACTCCAGTTTCTTGATCACAAAGCATAGAGCCTCTATGTCGGCATGTATTAAAATAAGCTTTTATTGATCCCTTGGAATCCCTGAGAACTAGTATATTTTGATTGGCTATTTTTATCGTTACAAAAGTTCTATTTTTTTCTATTCGGCTTTTGTGACAAACATAGATCCAATGGTTTCCCCAAATATTGGCCACTTCCTTCCTGAAAAAATCTTCGTCATAATACCAATATGAAGGTAAAGACTCTTCCAAATGTGTTAGATGATTAGAATCCATGTATTTTCCTAAACCTATAACCTAACTAAACCACGAGTCCTGTAGATTTAATAGTAAAATTCCACCAAAGATCACTTAATAATCACCAGCCTCTTTAATTAACTCTTCTGTTAATCTCTCAGATCCAGAGATTTTCCACGAAGAATCAGTCTGCCGTTCCCATGATATTCTGGACCAAAAGCCATCAGAATTTTCTTGCCACCACCAGCTTTTCCCAGGCAATTTATTTTTACCGCCAACCCAAATATAAGAAAATAAGCAGGGCTCGGAACCTGTTCTCAATGAATGTACCTGGTTACTTGGGGTTAAGGAAAAATCCCCTTGATTAACCTTAAACGGGTTCTTCTTTCGGCCGTGAGAAATTTCGATATTTCCAGCACAGACATGATAAAGCTCTAAGGCTTCGTGTTGGTGTAGAGGGTACAAAAGGTTTGGAGCTAATAGAAATAAGCCTAAATATATTTCGTCAGATTTAATTAAGCCTCGGGACCCACACAGCTGCGCAGCGAATAACCCATTCACTAATTTTTTATCTAAATTAGTTCCATTAATTATTTTATACCAGTCCAGTTTATTCGAAATACTTAAGAGAGAATTTTCAAGGCTACCGCTAAATTTGTTTATTTCTGAGCATTTATTAAGGTATTCGACTACCTTTCTTGGCACATTTATTTGATTGTTTTTCTTTATGTTTTTTACGGATATTTCGTTTAATAGTTTGCCTATACCTAATCTAAATTTATCGAATTCTGGTTTATTGTGAAGTTTTGAAAAATGGGAGGCGTATGAGCTAATGCATTCTTGTAATGGCTGTTTAAAATTCATTTTACTTCCTTCCGAGAAAGTCACGTGCCTTTTTTAGATTATTGTCAATAGATAGGTTTTGAGTTCAAGAAAAACTTTTTTCTAGGCTCTTAGCTATTTCAGCTGCTTCCTTAGGATCAAGCCTAGGTGGGTGCCAGTCTTTACCCGGAGCTGCATCTAACAACCTTTTTGTGTAGTCATGTTTAGGTCTATTGAACACATCATCAGCTGTTCCAAATTCTACCATTTTGCCTTTTTCCATGACGGTAATATAATCTGAAACTTGTGCCGCAACTCTTAAGTCATGGGTTATAAAAATAATTGCCATTTTGTAGGTAGATTGTAGATCGTTTAGCAGAAGTAAAACTTGCTTTTGAACCGATAGATCAAGAGCAGATACGCACTCATCGGCCACTACTACATCAGGTCCCATGGATAGAGCTCTGGCTATGCCAATACGCTGTCTCTGCCCGCCAGAAAAGTTTCTAGGCTTTCTATTGAATGCTTGATCCCCAAGCCCTACCTGCTGCAATAGCTTAAGGGATCGAGCCTTTGCTTCGACAGGATCTTTCCCTTGCAGCTCCAAGCTTCGCATTAGCATAAAACCCACAGTTTGGCTTGGATTTAGAGAGCCAAAAGGATCCTGGAATATCATTTGGATTTTTTGCCTAGATGAAATTAAATCGGCTCCTGACAAGGCAAGAAAATTTTCCTGCCTTATGTTTACCGAACCAGAAGTAGGCTCTTCAAGTCTAATTAAAGTTTTAGCTAATGTTGATTTTCCTGAACCACTTTCGCCAACGACACCCAATGTTTCGCCATTTCTAAGAACAAAAGATGCATCGTTTAGTGCATGGACTTGGCCGCCCCGGGTTTTGTAAATTTTGTGAAGGTTGTCTACTTCAACACTAGGTTCATCTGTTCGGCTTTGGTCTGGGGTTCTAGTTGTCTCAAGCAAGGGCATCGCATCAACAAGTAATTGTGTGTATGGTTCCTTAGGTCTCATTAATATCTCTTCTTTTTGACCTTCTTCAATTATCTTTCCTTGACACATTACCACGATGCGATCTGCAATATCTGCAACAACTCCAAAATCGTGGGTTATAAAAATAATTGTATTATTGTAGATTTCCTTTAGGTCGTAGATGAGCCTTAAGATCTCAGCTTGTGTGGTTACATCGAGTGCAGTCGTTGGCTCATCTGCAATTAATATATCTGGGTTACATGCTAGGGCCATTGCAATAACTATTCTTTGACACTGGCCACCTGAGACTTGATGAGCATAACTAGAATAAATTCGCTCTGGTGTTGGCAATTTCATCTGTTCGAGAAGTTTTAGGGTTTCAGTTTTTCGGTCGGTTGCCTTAATTTCGGGTCGGTGTAGGGCAAAAACTTCATCAACCTGTTTTCCAACTCTAATTGACGGATTTAAGGCAGCCATTGGTTCCTGATAAATCATCGAAATGCGAGCACCGCGAAGCTCATTAAGTTCTTTTTGAGGTAGCTTCAAAATATCTTGATTGTCAAACTCGATACTTCCGGAAGTGATGTTCAATGAGCCAGGGACCTCATTTAGTATCGCGCTTGTCATTACTGATTTTCCAGATCCACTTTCACCAACAACGCAAAGAATTTCTCCTTTGTGAACCTCTAAGTTGACATCTTCGACAGCAAATTGCCTATCAGCATTTTTAGGAAGGGTAATTGAAAGGTCTTTGATTTTCAGAATTGAAGTTGACAATTTTCTAATCCTTTAATGATTGCTCACGGAGACCATCAGCTAGTAAATTTAATCCCAATACAAAGGATGCCAATGCTATCGTCGGTGGAAGTACAATTGTAGGTACTAACCTGATATAGCTTCTTGTCTGATTAATCATTGATCCCCAATCAGGACTTTCTGGCTCCATGCCGAGACCAAAAAAACCTAAAGTACCCAATAAAATAGTTACATAACCTATCCTTAGACAACTATCGACAATAAGTGGGCCTCTGGCATTTGGAAGAATTTCCCATATCATTATAAATAATGGATTCTCTCCTCTGGTAACAGCTGCAGCGACATAATCTCTTGTTCTGATATCTAGGGTCAAGCCTCTGACTATTCTGAAAACACCTGGGGAGGTTGTAAAAACAACAGCTGCAAAGATATTTAATTCGTTTGGGTCAATTGCAACCAAGCCTAGGGGGTCGGCATTAAATACCAATCCAGAATAAAGCCAAGCGCCTATAATAAGAATTACAATGGTGGACGGGACTAAAACGCTTAACCTTTGTGAGAATCTTGAGAAAACTACCATAAGTGCAAAAAGAACTGGAATAATAAAAAATATCCCAGCCATAATATTCGGTAGGATTGTTTCCCTAATGCCCGGAGCTACTAAAAGATAGAATAATAAAATCACTGGAAATGCGAGTACTAAATTGGCAAGAAATGATAGAGCAGTGTCATAAAAGCCACCGATATAACCGGCTGGCAATCCTAAAGTAATTCCGACAATATATGCAACTAAGGTTGCAGCAGGTGCAATAAGCAAAACTATTTGGCTTCCGTAAATCATTCTGCTGAATAAATCTCTTCCAAGAGTATCGGTGCCAAAAATATATGGTATTCCAACATTAGAATTTATGGTTCCAGGAGGTTTTCTCCTATATAAACCAGATTGCTCTAGCGGCTCAAAAAGCGCTATGAGGTCAGCAAATATAGCAGCATAGATCCAAAATAATACGATAAATAATCCAACCAAACCAACTCTCGAGTCAAATATCTGTCCTAAAGTGCCAAGTTTTTTCCTCATTTGATATAAAACAAAAAAGGTGACTGCTAATGCAGCCCACACAGGCCAGAGCCTAGTAAAAAATATTTGCCAAATCTCTAGAGTGCTAACTGAGTCCATGATTTAAGTAAATCTTATTCTTGGGTTTAAAAAGACATATCCAATGTCTGAAATCAGCTGGGTTGTCAGAACTAAAACAACTGCCACAACGCCACATGCCAAGGTAACATCTATATCATTCTGGTCCGCTGCAGACACAAGCAAAAAACCAAACCCTTTATAGTTGAACAATTTCTCTACAATGACCACTCCAGTCAATAACCACGGAAACTGAAGCATAATAACAGTAAAGGGAGCTATGAGGGCATTCCGAAGTGCGTGCTTTAAGACTACTGACATAAAAGGCATTCCTTTAAGCCTTGCGGTCTTTATATACTGAGAGCCCATAACCTCTACCATTGAAGCTCTTGTCATTCTTGCAATATAGCCAATGTCATAGGCAACTATTGTCAGCACCGGCAATGCGAAATTTTCAAAAGTAATGTTTCCGGCCTTTGCAACACCTTTAAAAATACCAAGCCAACTGGAAAATATAATAGTATACAGTATTCCGCTCACATATGGTGGAACGGAAGTTGTAAAGATTGCAAATATTGAGAGGGTTCGGTCAGTTTTTGTTCCTTCCCTCATGCCGGCCAATATTCCGATAGTAAGTGCAATAGGTATTGTTAGTAAAAATACCCAGAACATTAAAATTCCAGTGTGACCCAATTTTGGCCATATTACTTCATTAACTGGTTTTCTGAAATGTGTTGAGTAGCCAAAGTCTCCTGTTACGGCATTTCCCAACCATTCACCATACTGGACAAGAAGTGGTCTTTTATAGCCATTTTTTTCGAGCCAGGATTGAACTTCGTCTTCCTCCATTCTCATATTAGCTTGATTTAGAGCCAATTTTTTAAGATTTGGCTCAATTGTAACTAAGCTAAAAACCGTGAATGATAGGCAAATTAGAGTCAGAAGCAGTACTATTATTCGCTTAAATAAGAAGAGTAACATTTAAAAATTAACTTTATACAATAAGGAAGGCCGAGGAGCGGATATGCTCCTCGGCCCTTTCATTACTTACTTATGATAGCCAAACACTTTCAAAGTGCATTTCATAAGAAGGATGCATTCCACCCATGCCATTTACTCCTGGAGCAATCGTCTTATACAGCTTTCTCCATGTTGGCTGGATCATTATGCCGGAGTCTTGAAGTATAGCCTCCATTTTAGCTGCCAATTCGCTTCGCTTATCAGCATCAGCCACCTTAAGTGATTCAGCTAGGAGTGAATCAAATTCCGCATCACTAAATGCAGTTTCGTTCCAGGCTTCACCGCTTCTATAGGCTAGAGCATAGATTTGAACGCCAAGTGGTCTCATATTCCAACTAGTTGTTGAATATGGATACTGGGTCCAGTTATTCCAGAAGGATGAGCCAGGTATAATAGTCCTTTTAACTTTAATACCTGCACTTCTTAATTCCTCAGCAACAGAATCCGTTGCATCTCTGCGCCATGCGTCATCGATAGAAATTAGCTCATGCTCAAAATCAGCCATTCCAGCTTCCTTCATGAGAGCCATTGCCCCTGCTTTATCTGAGCCATCTCCTGAAAGTGGACTAGTGCCAATATCTGCATATTCTGGATGAATTGGACAAACGTGATGGTTTTCAGCGGCGGATCCTCTGCCTTGAAATCCAATGTCGGTAACTGCCTGGTTGCTACAAGCCATTTGTAACGCATTTCTAACACGTTTGTCAGTGTATGGCTCAACTCCAACGTTTACTCTTGCAATAATAGTTGCAGCTGTAACTGCTTCCACTATGTTCATGCCAAGCGATTCATGTACATCTATATAGTCGCCAGTTGTTTGATAGTTAACGTGACAATCACCACCTTCAAACGCAGCTATCTCACCTGCTGGATCGGTTCCGTAGTCAGTAAATTCAAGTCGATCAAGATATGGTGCGTCGCCCCAATATCCATCTCGTCTTTCAAAAACAGCGGAGTCTTCCACAGCATGAGAGATTAGATTCCAAGGAGCTGTACCGACAGGATTAGACATTAAATTCCTTCCACCCTTATCGAAGTCTCTATGAACAATTAATGCTGGGTAGTCTGTCATGCCAGGAACAATAGTTATGTCAGAGTTTGGTAGATTTAATTGGACTGTATAATCATCCAGCTTAACGATTGCTCCATCCGCAGCTTTATTTGTATTAGGATCAATGAGAGAAGCCATTCGTCCAGCCATTGAATTGCCTTCAACATCCTTTTCACACCAACCTTGGATGTTGTACATTACGTCATCCGCATTGAAATCATCACCATTACTCCACTTGACACCTTTTCTAATATTTAGGGTGTATTGTGTAGCATCAGAATTTACATCCCAGCTCTCAAGAAGCATAGGTTCAAATGTAAAGTCTGTAGTGTATCTGATTAGCGTTTCGCAAACCATTCGGCCCAAGTTGCCTTTTTCTGACCAGTCATAAATTCTTGGATCTTCAAAAGGTCTAATACTCATTGATATTTTAAGAGTACCTCCTTTTTTTCCTTCAGCCATAGCCATTGGGGCTGAAAGCCCTAGTAAGCCATAAGCCGTGGCGGTAGTAGCACCGAGGGCCGTTGAATAAGCTAAAAATTCTCTTCTATCAAGTTTACCCTCTTTAGCTTCTTTAGCTAACCCTGGAATCTTGTTGTGAAGACGCTTATTGTTAATTGTCTTATGAGCCATTAATAATCTCCCTGAATTACATTAATTAATGATTGAATAATAAAAATTTTATAGAATCGACTTTAACAAATGCTAATGGGGTTTATCAACCGTTTGTTTGTTTTCGACAGATTTTTTGTCTGTTCGCGACACTTTAGGGCCTTATTTTTAAATTTTTTTAACAGTTTATGAGAACTTACTATTATAGTTAGCTTATAATTACATTAAATTTTTTTTTTCAGTATGTCACAAAATCTCTATGGGTCATTATTTATGACTTTAAGCATGTTCGGTTTTACATCTTCTGATGCTTTGATAAAGCACTCAGGAGCTTGGCTACCTTTATCTCAGATTCTTTTTTTTAGAGGCATAGTTGCGGTTTTTTTGTTGACAGTAATTACACTGATAAGAAAAGAGTTTTTTGTATCAATAAAAAATAGCCAAAGGAGATTTTTGTTCCTTAGGGTGCTTGGTGAGGTAGGGGCGACACTTTTATTCTTTACTGCACTTTTACACATGAAGATTTCAAATGCTGTTGCTATTTTACAGTGCCTACCGTTGGTTTTGGCATTTTTTGGAGCATTATTTTTTGGAGAGTCAGTAGGAGTGAAAAGATGGTTAACAATTTTGGTAGGCTTTTTTGGGGTGTTGCTGATTATAAAACCCACCTCAACTGATTTTAATTCTTACTCACTTATTGCACTGGTAGCGGTATTTTTTTTAGTGTTGAGAGATTTGTCTACTAGAAAATTAGATATATCTATACCCTCAACTTTCATTTCCTTAATTACTGCTTCTACCGTAACTATCATTGGCATAATAATGTATCCATTTCAGCCTTGGGTAGACCCTCCCTTGGAAATAGTGGGTTTGTTGTCAGGAGCGGGTATTTTTCTCGTAATAGGCGTTATTTATAATGTTTTATCAGTTAGAACGGGAGAGATTAGTTTTGTCTCTCCTTTCCGATACACAAGCATTTTTATTGCTATTTTTTATGGTGTAGTTTTTTATAACGAGATTCCAGACATTTTTATGATTATAGGTACGCTTATAGTTATAGTTTCAGGTAGTTACTTGTTTTACACTGAAAGCCGGGAGAACAGAAGCTGATTAATGGTCAAAATTCCTAAACCTTATCATTAAGTACTACCATCTTTTAGCATACCAATTAGCAAATGCAGCAACATTTGGCTCGAGACTGGGTTGGAAACGGCCAGGCAAGCTATCTGGATTAGTTAATCCAGCTTGTTGATTCATAAGGGCAGGGATGTCTTCGTCTAATGCAGCATCTAATCTATGCAGGTAAGCTTTAACTTTCTTAGAAAAACCACTTAATGAAATCGTTTTTGGATGAAAGCAAGCGGTCTGCAAAACTTTGCATTTGTCAGGCCCCAAAGGATAAGCTTCGTAGCACCATAAGGCATCTCGATTTGCAGCAAAGGTCAAATTAGGAAAGATCCAGGTGTATCTTGCACCTTTTTTAGCTAACCCTTTTAAAGCCGGCATATCAGGTAAGGCATTTTCTTGAGAGCCTTCCAACAACCCGCCTGTTCCTTCCGTTTCACCAAATTGCGTTGCAAAAGAGCCGCTCACTCTCTCTGCTGAGGAGGGAGCTAAGTAAATACTGTCAACGGAGTTAGGGTGAACGAATGGTAGGTGGTAATATTCATTAAAGACCTCCAGGAACATTTTCCAATTACAGTTAACAGTAAGTTCTCGGCGCCTTACTGAAACAAGAGATTCAATTGGCCAAGGGGAGTGAATATCTTGGAAATCAGATAAGGAGCTTTTAAAGCTTTCCCCATTCCTATTCAGACAAATAAATGCAAATCCTAGATATTCTTCTGCAAGATACTCTATTAGCCCATTTTCATTTTTATCAAAATTCTGAGCCTTATTCATATGTGGTGCTGAGATAAGTTTGCCGTCAATTCCATAGAACCATGAATGGAAAGGACACCTTATGCCTTTACAAGAACCTTTGCCATCCAATAGCCGTGCTCCTCTATGGCGGCACGTATTCGCAAATGAGCGTAGCTTTCCATTTTTGTCTCGAAGCAAGATCACACTTTGTTCAGCAAAATCCAAACAGATATAATTTCCAGGCTCTTTGACTATGTCGGAGCGTCCAACTCCTATCCAGGAACCTCTAAAGATAGTTTGAATTTCTTGACCAACAATATCAGAGGATGTGTAACAGATAGGAGGAAGGGAAGATGCTTCTTCTGCTGGTTTAACACATTCGGACCAATTGAACTCTGATAGTACGTGCATTTTTCAGCCTTCTAATTACCTTTTGCATTACTTTAATTCGAAACTTTTAGTCTGGACAGAATACAGATAATTTAATTTTAAAGCCATAATATTTTCTGTTGGTGAAAACCTTTTGACTCGCGAACATAGCTAATGTGGGCTAAGAAAATATCTTTCCCTTAAGTCTAAAACTGATCCATTTTAAATATCAAGTTAGCCTGTTCACAACCTTTTTAAGAATATACTTCACTGATTTTGGTCATTAGGTTGTATGTCAATGTCTGGTACTTATTTTCTGGAGGAATTTCAGAATACTCACCAGGAAACAGTATACACTTTATTTTTGCTTCAATTGCACAGTCACGATTTACTGGAGTGTCTTCTATCGCTAACACTTCACTATTTTTTAAACCAAATTTAGTTAAGGCATACCTATATACTTCAGGATCCGGCTTTGGGCTAACTATATCTTTGTTACTTGTTACAACTTCAAATCGTTCAAAATCCAATTCTGTTTTGATAGCAGAACTAATTACATCCAAATTATTCTGTGAAGTTGTAGTGATAAATCCAAGCCTGATTTTATTTACCTCAGCAAACCTCAAAACTTGCGCTACCGTCGGCCGCAGATTCAATTTTTCTGGAACCAGTTCCAAGAAAAACTTTTCCTTTAACTGATGGATCTTGTCTACAGCCTCTTTTTCTAGCTCATTACCAGAATATTTTAAAATTCTCTTTTTACCACCGGGTTCAATAAGCATCCTGCAATAGGTGGCGGTATTCCAGTACCAGTTTAAACCAAATTCTTTGAATGCCATATTAAAACTTTGGCGCTGAATTTCGGATGTTTCTACTAAAGTCCCAATGGAACCAAACATTATAGCTTTCATTTTCTTAACCCTTCTGATTGTTCATTGCAAAATTTCTATTCTCGCAAAGTTTAATCTTATTTTCCTACCAGTTCAGTTAACTTCGCTATCTTATGACCAGAAATGGTAACCAACTTTAAATTTTTTTTTAACATATTTTCTTTCACAATTTAGAAAAGTGGGTACGTATGCATGTATAATTGGTAGATTTATGTTCCATTCTAAATTTTTCAATAGTTTTAGGATTTTTTTTATGAGAGATTAGATATTTAGTGTTTTTATATAGCACCAAAAGTTACGTGGATAAGGAATTAAATTTTTAAATATCATGCTATTAAATTATCAGTTGAAGAGATAATTGAGACCAAATCTGTATATGTTGTGATATAGATGTGTGCTTGGTCTTGATATTTTTTTTTAAGAGCCCATATCCTCTCGTGTCATTCAAAATGGAGATTGCTATGGTTAATGAAAAAGTATGTGGTTCATGTGGATTTTATGACTTAGAGAAGGTGGCGTCAGAAAAAGGTAGTGCAATAGGAATATGTCGTTTTAGTCCTCCAAAGCCATCAGCTGACGACAAAGGAGCACTTTGGCCAATCGTTAATGCCACTGATTGGTGTGGTAAGTTCATATCCCTCAAGTAAATGGCGGGGGATGAATTGTTAACTGTATATTATGATGGGATTTGTAGCTTGTGCTCACGTGAGATAGAACATTATAAAAAAATAGCGCCGCCTAATATAATTAGGTGGGTAGACGTCAACAAAGATACTTCTGACTTATCAAATTACGGAATAAGTCAGATTGATGCCCTGAAATATCTTCATGTGATTGACCAATCGGGACAAATCAGAATTGGAGCAGATGCTTTCGAGTTAATTTGGAGCCTGTTACCAAGATGGAAGTTTCTGTCTATAATTATTAGAATCCCGATAGTAAAATATTTTGCAAAATATGCTTATACGATTTTTGCTAATAAAAGGTTCTCAAAAGCTGAACATTGTCAGATTTTGCTGAAAAGTGATTAGAGAATGAGATAACTAAATTTATCAGGCAAAATATAAATTATCTAAGGTAATCCTTAAAAGGTAATAATGAATATCAAATTTTGGACTTAACTTACTTTTTCATAGCATGGTTGATGTTAACATCGTTGAAAAAACTGATAACCAGGGTTGCAAAATTGTGTATTCTTATTTTTCTCTTTGCCCTTACATAAGAGATAACGGTCTGGGGAGGCTTCACATAAACTTTTAGGAGTATTAATGACCATTATAACCATAAAAAGGGCAAAAGTATTATATTTTTCGGAAGTCTTCAAAATATTGGTAATTAGAGCGATTTCTGATTTTAACAAATCTCGTAGCTATTATAAAACTGTCCAGGAGATGTATAAGTTGCCTCCATCATTATTGAGAGATGTTGGTCTTAATCGTTCCAATATTCGTTCTAAGGTATACGAGAATACACATGGTGGGAGACAAGAACAGCCTTGATGTCCATTTTGGCTAGCCTATGCTATTATAGATGCTGTTCAAATGTAGTCGAGATTTATCTATAAGATGATTCACAACTTATAAAGATCTTAGTTTTTCTTCTATCAAAACTATATTAATCTCTATCTGGGAATCCCACTCTTTCAAATGGCCAGTCAGTTTTTAACCATTGCTTAAGAACCTCACCTAAATAGTCTTCCAGTCCAGTTTCTAGAAGATTTTGGCGTATCCAATAGAAGACTTCTACTTCGACCTCCTGATTTTCTGAGGGATAGATATAACAGCACCCTAGACAATCTTCGCCATCAAGACTTGCCACAGTGTATGCAAATGAATGGCCTAGTGTAAACTCTCTTTGGTGCCATCCGAGATCAATAAGATTTTCTTCAATTGTAAGCCCAGCGGGCCAATCGCTCTCATCCATTCGACCTCTTAAATGTTCGACACTGCTCATTACAGCTTCATAGTCTTTTATTAAATCATTAATTTTAAGAGGCCTGAGCAGAAAATCTTTTGTTTTTAGTTCTTCAGGAACCTTGAAGTTTTTAGGAACTATGGATCTATCGTACATTATAAATCCTTAAATGAATATAAATTACATAGGTTATTATTTCTAGTAGAATATAAATACTACTCAGTTACCTTTTTTGTGTGTGGATGTATGTCTTCTCTTACAGGCTTATACATTGGGTGTGTATTATTTTTTTCAGGAATTTCAGTTTCAAGAAATGGCGCTTTGGACCTGCAGAAATTCTCTACTTGAGGTTCGAACCAAAAGGTTGGGGGGTCATAAGAACCTCCCGGGATCGCAACCATGCCCTTAAAAACATTTAGTCTCAAAAAAATTGTAGAGCCACAATTCTTGCAGAAATTGGTAGTTACAAGATTTCCAGACTCAGTTTTCATTTCGTAACTAGACAGATCTCCTTTGAGTAGAGAAACTTTTTCTTCTGGAAACCAAACGTTTGCAGACAAGGCACTTCCTGTTAAGGTCTGACAATAACGGCAATGACATAGAATTGTTCTTGGGCTATCACCAGTAGTTCTGTATTTACATTTTCCGCATAAGCAACCGCCCTCTCTGCTAAGTTCTTCATTCATACATTTCCCCTCTTCGACGGTTTCAATGAGTGCATTATCGTTTTTATTTGACTGTACCAGTAGCGAAGTTAATAGCAATATTTTATTAGTGGTCTCTAGATGGAGTTTGTCAATATGGTTGGGCTAAGGAATTAAAATCTAGAAAATTAACTCTATTATCTTCTATTTTAAACAAAATTAATCGGTTTACTAATTTATTTAGTTTGACGTATAAGTTTAAAGAAAACAAT
>CACAMI010000033.1 GCA_902533625.1 uncultured Alphaproteobacteria bacterium
CAGGCTATTCATTTGTCTATCATACTGAGATAGCTCTGTTGTTTTTAACTTTATTGGCCATCGGTCCTTTGACTCGGTTGGCCTTCAACAAAGAAAGCGATGATCAAGGAAAGCTAACGAAATTGGGGTTAGCGGAATTGCCTTCGTGAACGCTTCAGATAGGAGAAATTAATATGTCACAATCATTTTTTGGTAATTTCGATTTGGCCCAACTTGCACTATACTTATTTTGGTTGTTCTTTGCAGGGCTAGTAATTTACTTGCAGCGAGAGAACATGAGAGAGGGGTACCCCTTAGAAGCTGAGCACGGTGGGGAGGCCCCCAATCAAGGCCCATTCCCAGTACCTGATTCAAAGACTTTTCACTTGCCACATGGTCGTGGAAGTGTATCAGTTCCAAGCTTAGATGATGGAGATAAAAGGGAAATAGCTCTTGAAGCATCAGATGCTCATGCCGGTGCTCCATTTGTTCCAACAGGAGATCCGATGGTTGATGGGGTTGGCCCTGCTAGCTGGGCAGAGAGAAGAGACGAGCCAGAGCTTTCTGGACATGGCTCTCCTAAGATTGTTCCAATGAGTTCACTTGAAGACTTTTCAGTTTCTTCAGGCCGTGATCCAAGGGGAATGGAAGTGCGTGCTGCAGATGGTGGCGCCGTAGGAAAAGTTAGCGATATGTGGGTTGATGAACCAGAACAATTGGTGAGATATTTAGAGGTCACCCTTAGAGATAAAACTACACGACTTATTCCGGCTCCTTTAGCTCGAATAAAATCTGATGGCGTGAGCGTCCATTCTCTTTATGCAAAGAATTTTGGTAAGATACCTCAAACAAAATCAGCTGAATCCGTGACTATGCTGGAAGAAGATCAAATATGCGGTTATTTCGGAGGAGGTAAACTTTATGCTGCTCCTAATCGATCAGAGCCAGGATTTTTGAGGTAAATTTAAGCGTGAGTGATGACTTTAATTTCGAACCTATTTTAGGACTGCCAGAGGACCTTCCTTTAGGGGAAGAGATTCTCTGGCAGGGAAATCCTAATAGGTTTCGCTTAGCTTGGAATTCATTTGGGGTAATGTGGATTTCAATATATGTGTTTTTAGCAATGCTAATTCATATTTATCAGGGGTTTCTGTCGTCATCTAGTGAATTACTTTTACCCATAATTTTCTTCTATTTTTTAATATGGTCACTAACTTCAGGGTTGATGGCGTTTTTAGCAAATTTACAAGGAAAATCAAGTATTTATACTATCACCAACAAAAGAGTTGTTATGAGGATAGGAGTTGCACTTCCTATAACTTTTAACATTCCATTCACACAAATTTCTTCTGTGGATCTAAAGTCTTACCGTAGAACAGGTTCGATAGCTTTATCATTGTCTGGTAGTAATAAAATCTCATATGCAAATTGTTGGCCGCATGTGAGACCATGGCATTTTTCAAAACCAGCTCCATCGTTATTATTTCTAGAAAATGCAGAAGAGATATCTCAAATTCTTAGGAGTGCTATGGAAAATGAATTGGCTTTTGGTAGAATGTCTAAAAAGAATGCTAACTTAAATGAAAATGTAGAAAATCTGATGAGCCAAGGGAACACATCTGTTGTTTGATGTTAAAGTAGAAAATAAAAATCATAGTATAGAGCTGAACTTGTCAGACTCTAGAAAAGGTAATATAAAACGATTCAAGGGTCTATTGTTATAAAGGGGGAAAAATGGGGATTTTTTTACGGACAGTTGAAAAGGTGCCGTGCACTGTGGAGGTATCGCACAAGTTTGAAAGTTTACATGCGCACGTAAAGTTTAATAATGGAGCGGTGGTCCATCCAGGAGATGAGGTTCTTGTAAGCGGAGAACCAATATCTGCTCCTTACGGTGAAGTTGTAATTGAAGATAGGGAAGCAACTATAAAGCGAGCTACGGCAATAGAGAGACTGTGGACCAGATTAACTGGTGATTTTGAGTTTATGGAGCTATGTGAATTTTCATTTTCAGAGGAGACAACATTATGAACGTACAAACTTCAGTGAAGGCTTCGCGGGAGACAAATGAGGTCACCGAAACTACGGAGATGGCTAAAGAAACAACCTTGCTGAGCCCTAGATTCTATACAACGGATTTTGACGAATTAGACCGAGTAGATGTGACCCCTATTAGGGAGTCTTGGGACGAAATAATGGAGGAGCTGCGATCAGATCCGAATAAAAATCATTTTAAGAAAAACGATGATTGGGATTCTGTAGATTTTGAAGCCATCGAGCCAGAGCTGCGGAAAGAATTAATAGACTTTCTTGTAAGTTCTTTAACTGCTGAATTTTCTGGTTGTGTGCTTTATAAAGAAATGAAGAGGCGTGGATCAAATAAAGAGATATGCGAGCTTTTTTCTCATATGTCTAGAGATGAAGCTAGGCATGCTGGTTTTTTAAATGATGCATTAAGAGAAGCTGGTCTGGCTGTGAATTTGGGGTTTCTAACTCGAAAGAAGAAATATACCTACTTTAAGCCAAAGTTCATTTATTATGCTACGTATCTTTCTGAGAAAATCGGTTATGCGCGTTACATAACAATTTTTAGGCACCTAGAGAAAAATCCAGATAATAGAATTCATCCTATTTTTAAGTGGTTTAAGGAATGGTGCAATGATGAGTTTCGTCATGGGGAAGCATTTGCTTTGTTAATGAAGACTGATCCAAAATTAACCTCTGGAATTAATAAACTTTGGATTAGGTTTTTCTTAGTAGCAGTTTATGCAACAATGCATGTAAGAGATCATGCAAGGCCTGCATTTCATAAGGCACTAGGTATTGACATTGACTGGTATGATGACCGTGTGTACCGAGTGTGTAATGAGATCTCCAGACAAATATTCCCTATAGAAATAGATCTGGATAATCCAAAGTGGAAGAGAAATTTAGGCCGAATTAGAGAGGCCTTTTTTGCTCTGGATAAGGCAAATAAAAGAGGCGGCTTCATAGGTTTTATAATGAAAGTGGCACCAGGTATTAAAGCTTTATCAGCATTCATTAGCTTGTATTTGATGCCTATGAAGAAAAATCAGGTTCCAGACAACCCACGCCTAGCGCCGACCTTTTAGGAGAGAAAAGTGGTCGTAATTCTTACCCCCATTGTATTTTCAATTTTTATTTGGTGGTTTTCTACCGGATTGCTTTTGTTTTTGGTAAGGCTGATAGATAGATGGGAAAAGTTTCCGTCCAGGCCTAAATTTTCTCAATACTGTTCTGTTATTGGCTCCATGCCTATATTTATTCTTGGCTTATATTTATATCATAATAACTTAGATGTGGTGACAAATGGCTCAATATATACCTCCTTTATTTCTGCACTTATTATCTGGGGATGGTTGGAGTTTGCATTTCTTTGTGGGGTATTGACTGGCCCAAATACGGCGACTTGTAGTAATTCAGATCTTGGATGGATTCGATTTCAGAAATCGCTTGCAACTATCTTGTATTCCGAGATCGCAATTATTCTTACCTATATTTGGTTAATATTCTTTGGTTTAGGAGCTGACAATTATTTCGGACTTCTAACTTTTAGTGTTCTGTATTTTGCTAGGTTAAGTGCAAAATTAAATTTATATTTTGGAGTGCCTTATATTAATTTTGAATTTCTTCCTGGTCCGTTGCAGCATTTTGGGAGCTATTTTCGAGTTAGGAAGGTAACGGCAATGTTCCCTATATCAATTACTTTTATAACATGCGCTGCTTTTTTCTTTTTAGAGCATTTGTTTCATGGTGCTAGTGGTGAATTTTCTAATCAAGTCGGGTTTGCCTTGGTTTTGTCGTTAACATTTTTAGCATTGCTGGAACACTGGTTTATGGTGGTTCCACTGCCAGATTCGAAATTGTGGATGTGGATGTTGCCTGGTAATACTGAATTTAATGCGAAAAGAAGTAGGCAACATGTAACTTGATACACATTGGGGTGGGTTAAAGATGAATTATGATGAATGGTTTGAAAGCAAACTAGAAGAGCTGAAGAGGGAAGGAAACTATCGGGTTTTCGCTGACTTGGAACGCTATAAGGGTAATTTTCCAAGTGCACGAAGTCATAAAGACGGTAAGCAATCTGATGTTACTGTCTGGTGTTCTAATGATTATTTGGGAATGGGGCAAAATCCAAAAGTTCTAAAAGCTATGCATGACGCTCTAGAAGAGTGTGGAGCAGGTGCTGGAGGAACTAGAAATATATCAGGCACAAATCACTACCATGTTTTACTTGAGGAGGAACTTGCTGATTTACATAGGAAAGATTCAGCCCTTTTGTTTACGTCTGGTTACGTATCAAATTGGGCAGCTTTATCTACACTGGGAGCTAGGCTGCCCAATTGTGTTATTCTTTCTGATTCGATGAATCATGCGTCAATGATAGAGGGCATAAGACATTCAAGAGCAGAGAAAAAGCTTTGGAATCATAATGATGTCTCTGACTTAGAAAGAAAGTTGGCAGAGTGTGATGCAAATGCTCCTAAGATTGTAGCATTCGAAAGTGTCTATTCTATGGATGGTGATATAGCTCCAATTTCCGACATTTGTGATGTTGCGGAAAAATATGGAGCGATGACTTATCTAGATGAGGTTCATGCTGTAGGTCTTTATGGCAAGAGAGGAGGCGGAATTTCTGAAAGAGATGGTGTTGCTGACCGTGTAACCTTAATTGAAGGAACACTGGGAAAGGCATATGGGGTATTGGGTGGATATATTACTGGCTCTAAGGGCCTATGTGATTTCATTAGATCTTTTGCAAGTGGGTTTATTTTTACAACCGCTCTTCCTCCTGCAGCTGCAGCTGGAGCATTGGCTTCAATAAAACACCTTAAGGAAAGTGAGATTGAAAGGGCCGCCCAAAAGAGGCAAGTCAATCTATTAAGAGGGAAATTGGATGCGTCTGGTATTCCACATCTTGAAAATCCGAGCCACATAGTCCCTGTCATGATTAAAGATCCCATAAAGTGCAAAAGAATAAGTGATTGGCTTCTAGAAGATTATGGCATTTATGTCCAACCTATAAACTATCCAACAGTGCCAAAAGGAACTGAAAGATTAAGAATAACACCATCACCAGTTCATTCAGATGCTGATATTGATTATCTTGTTGGGTCAATTGCAGAACTATGGTCTCAGTGTGCACTGGCTCGTATAGTAGCATAAATGTTGTAGATATATAAAATAAACTAATTATCCCAAAAGGATCCGCAAAAATTACACCAGAAAACCCCACAATCCCAAAACCAGCAGCAATCGCTGCGAGAATTACAGGCTTCTTATTTCGTCTCATTGCTATTGCTGCATAAAAGAATCCTACTAGAGCACCAAGGGCCCAACTTGCAGTTAACATTGTTGTTGATGCAACAGAAAGGCCGAGAATTTCTCCTCCGTATGGCTCTAAGAGCACATCTTGCATAGAAAAAGCCAACGTACCCAAAGCAACTACAGCTAATAACTGTCCAGCAGCACCACCCGAATTGAAATCCGCCCACGCTTTTTTAAACGATGGTCTTGGAGCCTGACGCTCTTCTTTTGTCATAGGTGATAGAGATTCCTGCTTCCATAAAGCCAATAGATTAAGTAAAAGCGTTACGACTGCAGTTCCTTGAATTACTTGAATTAATCGTAAATTAGAGAAATCTTTTAAAAGAAATCCTATTATTATTGCGGACACACCCATACCAACTAGGAACATCACATATAATAGCGCCACTACCCTAGGCCTAGTCTCCTCGCTAGCTCTATCAGCAGCAAGAGCCAAACCTGCAGTTTGAGTCATATGCATTCCAAATCCGGTCATAAGAAAGGCCAAACCAGCCCAAACATAACCTAACCACAAAGGTCCAGATTGAACATTTCCAGACAAAACAATTAGCGACATAGGCATTATTGCCAATCCAGCAAATTGCCACAAAGATCCAAACCAAATGAATGGAATTCTTTTCCATCCAATTGCTGACCGATAATTGTCTGACCTATAACCCATGAGAGCTCTCAAAGGAGCGGTTACCACTGGCAAAGCTATCATTAAAGCAACCAGAAATGCTGATATACCCAATTCTACTATCATTACCCTATTCAAAGTTCCCAGAAGAAGCACCGTGGCCATACCTACAGATACTTGAAAGAGTGAGAGTCTAAATAAGCGACTAAGAGGTAAATTCGGTGAAGCCGCATCCGAAAACGGCAACATGCTTCTCGCATAATAAGTCAGCTTTTCGGATGGGTTTGAAATCATTTACTAAACTCCAAGACGTCTGCTGCATAAAATCCAGTCCTAACTGAACAGATCTTTTGAAATTTTTCTGAGAATAAATTCGGAAAATCTGATGACTTTTTTATTAAGCTCTTTTGATTGACAGGAATCACGTCTGGGGATTTATCTCCCTTTGGAAATATTTGTCCTATCAGTAATTTTGCAGAAAGAGTTGCTGTCTTTGGAACTATGGTGAAACCAATCTTTTTTCCTACTCGACCAGAAAGTTGATTAAGCACCTTCAATATATCATCCTGTTGATAATGAATTAAGCTATCCATCAATAAAATGAAATCAAAGCTTCCAAATTGTGAGTCAAGCATATCACCCTGATAAAAGGAAATTTTATTCACCAACTCTTTAGGGCAACGCTCACTAGCTAACGCTATTAATTTTTCAGAAACGTCTACACCTATTACATTCGCGCCTCTACTAGCCAAATCAAATGCTAATTGCCCAGTACCGCAGCCAGCATCAAGAACTCGGAACCCACTTAAGTTCTCAGGTAAAATTGACAGCATCGCAGTTTTCGTATTATTCCTTCCTTCGCGCACCCTTTCTCTAACCCAAGAAACAGGCAGCTCTGAGGTCAGTCTATCCCATGCTGCAAATGCCGTTCTATCAAAATAGGCTTCTAAAACTTTTTTCTTTTGTAAATAACTAACTTCCATTAATCAAATCCAAGTAATTCAAAAATATCTCTATCTTCCATTGGAATAGGCGCAAAAGGTTCAGTTCCATTCCACAGCGTTTCAGCCAGTCGCACGTACTCTTTTTGAACCGAAATTACATCTTCATCAGGGTCCATCTCAAATAAGGTTTTTTTCTTTAATCGAGAGCGCCGTATTGCATCAAGATCAGGCAGGTGTGCCAATCGGTTAAATCCTACCACTTTACAGTACTTATCAACCTCATCAGTTTCTCTGGATCTATTAGCGATACACCCTGCTAATCGCACAGCATAGTTCTTAGACTTCGCTTGCACTGCAGCTATTATCCGATTCATCGCGTAAATAGAATCGAAATCATTCGCAGTAACGACCAATGCCCTATCGGCATGCTGCAAAGGAGCCGCAAAGCCACCACAAACCACATCACCCAAAACATCAAAAAGTACTACATCTGTTTCTTCCAAGAGATGATGCTGCTTAAGCAACTTAACAGTCTGACCTACAACATACCCTCCACAACCAGTACCTGCAGGAGGTCCTCCCGCTTCAACACATTTAACACCATTATAACCTTCATAAACAAAATCTTCAGGTCTCAATTCCTCTGCGTGAAAATCCACCTCCTTCAAAGTATCTATAACTGTCGGCACCAACCTTCCAGTTAGAGTAAAGGTGCTATCGTGTTTTGGATCACAGCCAATCTGCAAAACTTTCTTTCCTAACTTTGTAAATGCTGCAGATAGATTCGAAGAAGTTGTTGATTTTCCTATTCCTCCCTTTCCGTAAACAGCAAATACCTTTGCTCCTTCAATTTTAACTGAAGGATCCAGTTTCACCTGAAGCGAACCTTCACCATCTTCTCCTTTCAAGTTAGGAATATTTGATTTATTGTCTAATGGACTCATATTTGTTTCCTCCCCTAAAATCCTTATTCTGCTGCTACATTAATGCCTTCAAGGCGATCTTCTAATTCGTCTGCTCCTTGCCTAAGAGCCTCAAGCGTATCTTCATCTGGCTGCCAATAATCTCTCTCATGTGCTTCCAGCAACCTATTAGCTACCTTTAAACTAGCTTCCGGGTTTAGTTCCGCTAGCCTATTTCTCATATTGTCATCCAGAACGAATGTTTCTGATAATTTCCCATAAACCCAAGGCTCAACTTGTCCCGTAGTCGCAGACCACCCTAAAGTGTTGGTTATTTGAGCTTCTATCTGTCTAACTCCCTCATGGCCATGTGAAAGCAAAGCTTCATACCATTTAGGGTTGAGAGATCTAGACCTTGTTTCCAAGGCAATCTGATCAGAAAGTGTTCTAACTTTAGTGTCTCCTCTTGTCTGATCCCCTATATAAACAGGTATCTCTTCAGATGAACCTCTAGCTTTTTTTGCAGCACGACTAATTCCACCAAGAGTATCAAAGTAGTGATCGACAGTCGTGACACCAAGCTCAATACTTTCCAAATTTTGGTAAGTAAGCTCCACATTTTTGAGATTGGCTTTTAACAATTCAGAATTTTTTTGCCCCTTTCCGTCACGGCCATAGGCATAACTCTTTCGAGACTCAAAAGTATCTCCCAATTCATCCTCTGAAGACCATGAAGAGCTATCTATAAGTTGATTAACATTAGAACCGTAAGCCCCTTCGGCATTGGAAAAAACTCTGAGTGATGCTTCTTCTACAGAGCATCCGGTTTCCTTAACTCTCTCATAAACATGAGCTTTGACAAAGTTCTTCTCAAGAGGTTCATTTGCAGTCGCTGCCTGAAATGCAGCATCTGCCAGTAATTTAATTTGTAGAGGAAGTAAATCTCTGAAAATTCCCGAAAGGGTCATTAATACATCAATTCTTGGCCTATTAAGCTCTTCAAGAGGAATTAAGTCCGCACCAGACAACCTTCCATAACTATCAAAGCGTGGCTTAGCTCCAATTAGTGCTAAAGCCTGAGCTATAGCACACCCATCCGTTTTTATATTGTCAGAACCCCACAATACCATCGCTATCGTCTTTGGCATTTCCTTGTGGGTCTCTAATAAAGCATCAGCTTGACGCCTACCTTGAGCCATAGCAAAAGTGGTTGGCATCCTAAAAGGATCAAAAGCGTGCATGTTTCTGCCCGTAGGTAGAATACTTGGTGAGCTTATCAAATCACCACCTGGAACAGGACTTATAAACTTTCCATCCAAAGCACTAAGGATAGCAGGTATTTCATTATCCTTAGCCAATGCGTCTTCCGCTATTTTTCTGCCAGTCCAGTTTGTACTTTCTGCACCCAAATCTATCAGAGATAAATAGTCTTTCTGTTTATCCTTTGAAAGATTTTTTCCAATTATATGAAGTCCATCCGGGATTAAGGCCTCCTCTGTCTCTAGCAGAATTTTCCAAATATCATCAAATGTACCAGAGCTATTAATATTTACGGCTTCAGACTGATCCCTAATTAGCGTTTCCAATTCTTCCTTATCACTTTCATTATACTCCCCTGCCCTCCACCTATTAAGGCTTTCTTTTAATTCAAGAAGACCTTTGTAGAGACCTGATTGAGATAAAGCTGGAGTTAAGTGAGTTATAATTACCGCACCTGATCGTCTTTTTGCCAACGATCCTTCGGAAGGATTGTTTGCAGCATACAAGTAGATATTTGGCAAATCTCCAATTAATCTATCGGGCCAACAGTTTTCATCCATCCCTGCTTTTTTCCCAGGCATAAATTCCAGCGCACCATGCATACCAAAATGTAAAACAGCGTCTGCCTTATAAATTTCTCTTATCCACCTATAAAAGCTTGAAAAGGCATGCGTGGGAGCAAAACCTTTATCAAATAGTAAGCGCATAGGGTCGCCCTCATATCCAAATGTAGGCTGAACACCTACAAAAACGTTGCCGAACTCTTGACCTAAAATATATACTCCCGACCCATCTGCCTGATGTTTTCCAGGAGCAGGCCCCCAAACACTTTCTATCTCATCCAGATATTTTTCATTGGAAATTATATCTTCAGCAGAAACCTTGCAAAAAACATTTGCTTCCTGCCCATACTTTTTTGAATTCCCTTCAAGAATTACATTCCTAAGGTCATCAACGCTATTGGGTTTATTAATTGTATATCCTGCATCGCCCATTTTATCTAACGTATTATAAAGGCTCTCAAAAACACTTAGATGAGCGGCCGTACCAATTGCGCCAGAATTTGGGGGAAATCCATAAATGACCACTGCGATTTTCTTGTCTCTTCTTTCTTCCCGCTTTAATTTTATAACTTTTGAAACTTTGTCAGCTAAACGATTGATCCTTTCGAAGCAAGGAACCATTTCTCTATTGTCATTTCCATTTTCAACTCCTGCTCGCCCTCCAAAAACATAAGGACTAGTAGCTCCGTCTATTTCAGGAAGTGCAACTAACATTGTGGTTTCAACTGGACCCAATCCACCTTCATTCGATTTCCACTGCTCTATACTCTGAAACTCTAACGCGTGGGCAGCTATATAATTGACATCTAATTTTCTAAGTACATCTTCAGCAGCACTGCTATCATTATAGGCAGGGCCACCAACAAGAGAAAATCCCGTCAAAGAAAGCAAACAATCTATTTGAGTAATATCCTTCTCAATAAAGTATGATTCTATAGCGGGTCTACCATCAAGACCTGCAGCAAAGGCCGGAATTACAAAAAAACCTTTTTCTTCCAAAGCTCTGATAACTGCATCATAATGCTTTGTATCTCCAGATAAAATGTAGGATCTCATTAGTAACAGACCTACAACGCCTTTCACTTCTTGGGGCCTAGGTAACATTTTTAAATCTGTTGTTATTCTTTCCTTCAATTCAGGATGGTAGAGCCCCGTATCAGCATATTGAACAGGTTCTGAGGCCTCTACCAAACTCTCGCTTTCTATCTTACCGTATTTATTTATTAAGAAACGAACCATTGACTCCATATTTTCATCAGATCCGCCAAGCCAATATTGCATAGTCAGAAAATATGCTCGCAAATCTTGAGCTTTACCAGGTAGAAATTTCAGAATTTTTGGCAACCGTCTTAATAATGCCATTTGCTTCTCACCACCTGAAGCTTTATTATTATTGTTCCCTCTCAATTTCTTTAGTAAGCCCATTACTCCCGTCGAAGGTTTGGCCATATCTAAATTTCCAAGCTGGGTTAACTGGACGACTTCCCTGGATGCTACACACCCGACTAAGGCATCACATGAGCTTTTTCGATCCATCAAAGATGGCAATATAGCATTTATATGCTCTTCTAAAAACAGCAGGTTCACTATTAACATATTTGCTGATGCCACATCATTTTTTGCTTTCTCAAGTAATTTGGGATTTTCAGCCCAATCTGCTGCAGCATGAATTTTTATTGATAAATTGGGAAATTCATCTTTTAAATTTGGCAATATTCTTTTTGCAGGGCCCGCAGCATGAGAATCTAGTGTAATAATTACGAAATTATAATTCTCATTGATAATTCTATTTTGTACTAAACTATCTAGCATAATGTGCCTTAGCCTCATATAATGTTTCAGAGGAAATTTGGGTTAAGCCTTTTTCCAAAGCAAATTTTTCTGTATTTCTGCGTGCCTTTCCTCGAACGAAAAAAGGTATCTTTTTTAATTCAGCCTCAGCATCATTTAACCAGGCAACTTCTCCTTCACTTTTATTGATTTTGCTTTCTCCATTAGAAATCTCAGATTCATTTTCTGAATTTACATTTCCATGGGAACTTAAATGGCTCGGGCCAGCTTGGTCATTAAATTCAAAATCCTCTCTAAACATATGTAACAAATGTTCCTCTAAGCCCATAACTAAAGGATGAACCCATGTATCAAAAATTACATTACTTCCTTCCCAACCCATCTGGGGGCTATACCTAGCGGGATGATCCTGAACATGAAATGGTGCAGATATAACTGCGCAAGGTATACCTAATCTTTTTCCTATATGCCGCTCCATCTGTGTACCTAAAATAAGTTCTGGCTGAAGTTCTTCTATTAGTTTTTCAACTTCCAAATAATCATCGGAAATAAGAACAGGAATATCTAAATCACGACCTAGTGCCCTAACTGATCTAGCAAACTCTCTATTGTAACAACCCATACCAACAACTTCGAAAGCCATTTCATCTTTTGCAATTTGGGCTGCACATTTAACGTGAGTTGCATCACCAAATATAAAAACTCTTTTGCCTGTAAAATAGGTTGAATCAACAGATTTTGACCACCAATCAAACCTTAAATTCTCATCTCCAACATTAGTTTCATTAGATCCTATAATTTCCTTTACTTCACTAATGAAACTTTTGGTCGCTCCTACGCCTATAGGAACAGTTTTAGTATAAGGTTGCTCAAATTCTTGTTCCAGCCACCTTGCGGCACTTTCCCCTGACTCCGGATACAATAGAACATTAAAATGAGCGTCTCCTAATTTCTGAATATCAGAAGGAGTTGCTCCCAATGGAGCTACAACATTTACCTTAATACCTAAGCGGCTTAAAAGTTCAGATACTTCCTTTACATCGTCCCGATGTCTAAAGCCCAAACTAGTAGGTCCTAGAATATTGCAACTTGGTTCTGATAGTTTTTCTGACTTTTTGGCCAATTTTTTTACTATCTGATAAAAAGTCTCATCAGCTCCAAAATTCTCTTTTCTTTGGTAAGAAGGTAGTTCCAGTGGAATTACAGGAATATCCACACCAAGTGCCTCAGCCAAACCCCCAGGGTCATCCTGAATAAGCTCTGCGGTACAGGATGCTCCTACTATAATTGCCTCAGGCTTAAATCTTTCCACTGCCTCCTGACAAGCTGATTTAAAGAGATTAGCCGTATCCTCGCCCAAATCTCGGGCCTGAAATGTAGTATAAGTTACAGGAGGTCTCTCTCCACGCCTCTCAATCATTGTAAACAGC
>CACAMI010000034.1 GCA_902533625.1 uncultured Alphaproteobacteria bacterium
GAGCTCTTGAAAATGTATCTTTTGAAGAAGTTGACTTTATTTTAAACAAAATTTAAACGGGAGATTAGGTTATGAAAATTGGTTTTATTGGCTTAGGCAATATGGGTATGCCAATGGCAAGAAATTTAATTGCAGAAGGGCACGAAGTTACTGGCTTTGACCTAATACAGAAATCGGACCCTTTAGTGCAAATATCGAAATTACTATCTGAAACGGTTTCCGGCAAGGAGGTTATAATCACCATGCTCCCAGATGGATCTTCTCTTTTGGAAGTATACTCCTCAATCTTAAGCGAACTACAACCTGAGGCAATTTTAATTGACTGTTCAACCGTAGACGTTATTAGTGCAAAAAAGGCTGCAGGCATGGCCAACGAAAAGGGGCTAAAAGCTCTTGATGCTCCTGTTTCTGGAGGCATTGGAGGCGCAGAAAATGGTACCTTAACTTTCATGGTAGGTGGAGATATTGCAGCTTTTGAGAGAGTAACGCCCTTATTTAATATCATGGGTCAAAAGGCTGTTTTATGTGGAGAATCAGGTGCTGGGCAATCAGTAAAAATTTGCAACAATATGATCCTTGGAGTTAGCATGATAGCCGTTTGCGAAGCGTTTGTAATGGCAGACAATCTTGGCTTAGATCGGTCAAAGATGTTTGACGTAGTATCAACAGCTTCTGGCTCATGTTGGGCCATAAATACCTATTGTCCTGTACCCAGTGTGGGGCCCAATACTCCCGCTGATAATAACTACATTCCAGGTTTCTCAGCTGATTTAATGCTTAAGGATTTAGGGTTAGCAAAAACAGCAGCAGAGGAAACAAACAGCTTTACTCCCCTAGGAAAGGAAGCGTATGCACTTTATGAAAATTTTTTCAGCAAAGGCGGTCAAGGAAAGGACTTCTCTGCAATATTAAATTTTATCAAGGATTCTTGAGGTTAATTTTTCAGTAAAACCTTAGCAAGAAATTTACCTGTCACACTGGACTTATTCTGTATCAGTTCTTCAGGAGCTCCAGTAGCAATGATCATGCCGCCTCCATCGCCACCTTCTGGGCCAATGTCTATAATTTGATCAGCTGTTTTAATTACATCCAAATTATGCTCTATAACAAGTACCGTATTACCCTGATGCACTAAACTATGCAAAACCTCCAGCAATTTTTTTACATCTTCAAAATGCAAACCCGTGGTAGGTTCGTCCAATATATAAAGAGTTCTACCTGTTGCCCTCTTGGACAGCTCTTTAGATAGCTTAACTCTTTGCGCCTCACCACCTGAAAGAGTTGTAGCCTGTTGGCCAACTTTAATGTAGCCAAGCCCTACCTTCATTAGGGTTGACATTTTGTCTCTAATAGAGGGAACAGCAGAAAAGAATTGATAGGCTTCATCCACCGTCATATCTAAAATATCAGCAATGCTCTTACTTCTGAACTTTACTTCAAGTGTTTCCCTATTATAGCGTTTTCCCTTACAGCTTTCACAAGTAACATAAACATCCGGCAAAAAGTGCATTTCAATTTTAATTAAACCATCACCTTGACATGCTTCACATCTTCCGCCCTTAACATTAAAAGAAAATCTTCCAGCCAAATATCCGCGGCTCTTAGCCTCTGGAAGACCAGCAAACCAATCTCTAATAAAAGTGAATGCTCCCGTATATGTCGCAGGATTCGACCTAGGTGTTCTCCCAATAGGTGACTGGTTAATATCAATGACCTTATCGAGCAAATTTAGCCCTTGTATATCATCGCATGGAGCTGGAGTCTGTTTTGCACCATTAAGTCGCATTGAAGCCGTTTTAAAAAGTGTTTCAATAATTAAAGTCGACTTACCTCCGCCAGAAACCCCTGTAACACATGTGAAAGTTCCAAGACTAATTTCAGCATTTACATTTTTTAAATTATTTCCTCTTGCATTTTGAATCTTTAAGAGATTTCCATTTCCAAGTCTTCTACTTACCGGTATTTCAATATGTTTTGAGCCATTCAAATACTGACCCGTTAAAGATTTTTTGCACCTTTCTATGTCCTTTGGCTTACCCTTTGCGACAACTTCACCTCCATGGGCACCTGCTCCAGGTCCCATGTCAATAACATAATCAGCTTCCCTAATTGCTTCCTCGTCGTGCTCAACAACTATTACTGAATTTCCTTGGTCACGAAGCTCCTTAAGAGTTTTCAAAAGTTTATGATTGTCCCTTTGATGGAGCCCAATTGAAGGCTCATCAAGAACATATAAGACGCCTGTCAATCCAGAGCCAATTTGGCTTGCCAATCTAATTCTTTGACTTTCCCCTCCAGAAAGAGTGCCCGAATTTCTACTCAAGGTTAAATACCCAAGCCCCACATTAGTCAAAAATTTTAGCCTCTCAGAAATTTCTTTAATAATAGGTGCAGCTACTACTTTTTGCTGTTCACTTAATGTGTCTTCTAAGGTATTTATCCAATGGTAAGCTTCAGAAGTAGAAAATCTCACCACGTCCCCAATATGAATTCCAGAAATCTTAACAGCTAGAGCCTCTCTTTTTAGTCTGTACCCGCTACATGATTGGCAAGATCTATTATTTTGGAACCTTTCCAGCTCATCCCTTACCCAGGAACTATCTGTTTCACGGTAGCGTCTATATAAATTCGGAATTATTCCTTCAAATTTTCGCTTTACTTCATATGATTTCCCGTCCTCATTATATTCAAATTTAATTTCTGCATCTTTGCTTCCATAGAGAATTGTCTCTTTAACCTCCTTTTCCAAAAGCTTCCATGGCGTGCTTGGATCAAATTTAAAATGCTTTGAAAGAGAATATATAGTTTGCTTAACATAAGGAGATTTACTTCTTGCCCAAGGAGCTATGGCACCTTCAATAAGATTTAATTCGTTGTTAGGGACTACCAATAGTTCGTCGAAAAATAATTCTACTCCTAATCCATCACAATCTGGACAAGCGCCATATGGGGCATTAAACGAAAAAAGTCTTGGTTCAATTTCTGGAATTGAAAAGCCCGAAACAGGGCAAGAAAAATTCTCAGAAAAAACAATATTTTCTTTTTCAACATTGTCCTTTATGACCTCCGCAACAGCAATACCGTCAGCTAGCTCTAACGCTGTTCTTAGACTATCTGCAATTCTCTGACCTACATCATTTTTGACTATTATTCTATCAACTACTACGTCTATATTATGTCTAAAATTTCTATCTAATGGTTTAACGTCTTGAATTTCCAAATATTCTCCATCCACTTTTACTCTTTGAAAACCCTTCTTTTGCAAATCTTTGAATTCTTTTTTATACTCACCCTTTCTGTCTCTCACTATTGGAGCCAAAAGATAAACTCGAGAATCTTCGGGTAATATTAATAACTTATCAACCATTTCGCTTATCTGTTGAGCTTTTATCGGTTCGCCAGTAACTGGACTATAAGGTATACCCACTCGAGCAAAAAATAGTCGCAAATAATCATATATTTCTGTAACAGTTCCTACTGTTGAACGGGGGTTTTTTGATGTCGTCTTTTGTTCAATTGAGATAGCGGGAGATAAACCTGAAATATGTTCAACATCAGGTTTTTGCATCATGTCTAAAAATTGTCTAGCATAAGCTGAAAGGCTTTCTACATATCGCCTTTGTCCTTCGGCATAAATCGTATCAAAAGCTAAACTAGATTTACCGGAACCTGATAAGCCTGTTATGACGACCATCTCGTCTCTTGGTATAGATATATTAATACCTTTTAAGTTATGCTCCCTAGCGCCGGTTATTTCGATCTTAGGAAGTTTACGCATCTTTAATCCACCCTATAATATAATAAGCTTAACTTTTTACACTGTAATTTTAATTTATCCATACCCTTTAAAAATAATTTATCTTTTGGCTACTTTAGTATTTATTTATTTTTGCCACGTGATATTACATATCGAAACGGGAGTGCGTGATCTTACATTTCGAAAAGGGAGAAATAAATGGCTGGAAGTGTGAATAAAGTTATTCTTATTGGAAATTTGGGGCGAGATCCAGAAGTAAGAACATTTCAAAATGGAGGAAAAGTTTGTAACTTTTCTATAGCAACCTCTGAAACTTGGAAAGATAGAAATTCTGGCGAGCGGCAGGAAAGAACTAACTGGCACAACATTGCAATATTCAATGAGAATTTGGCACAAATTGCTGAACAATATTTACGGAAAGGTTCCAAGGTTTATGTTGAAGGGCAATTGGAAACAAGAAAATGGCAAGACCAGGCAGGAAATGATAGATACACAACTGAAGTTGTTTTACGAAATTTTCGAGGTGAATTAACTCTGCTTGATGGAAGAAGTGAGAATAATAACTCTAATTTTTCAGAAACCGCCAGTATAGATGACGAGTCGTCAGACAAGGTTTTGACCAACGATATTGATGATGAGATACCTTTTTAAATAGATCCAAATGAGTAATTTCCAAGCATACAATTCTATTGCAAATGATGCGACAAAACTTTATTATAAAAGCATAAATTATCACTTTTTTTAGGTTCCAGTTTGGAAAATTCAGAAGACGAAAATGAAGTGGGAAATGATGACTTTTCCGACTCAACCACAGAACTCAAAAACACCGAACAGTCAGGCTTAAATATTCCTCCCTCAAACTTGGGGGGAACCGGCCAAAACGGTGACATGGAGGATGATTCAGAGCCTATCTCAATAGAAGAAGAAATGAAAAAGTCCTACTTGGACTATGCGATGAGTGTAATAGTGAGTAGGGCCATTCCAGATCTCCGTGATGGGTTGAAGCCAGTACATCGTAGGATTTTATACGCGATGAACGAAACAGGAAATACTTTTGATAAATCTTACAGAAAGTCGGCAAGACCAGTTGGCGATGTCATGGGTAAATATCACCCTCATGGAGACGGGGCAATTTATGATGCTCTCGTAAGGATGGCACAAGATTTTTCTATGTCTCTCCCTTTATTAGATGGCCAGGGAAACTTTGGATCTATGGATGGTGATTCAGCTGCTGCCATGAGGTACACTGAAGTTAGGTTAGCAGAATCTGCCAACTTTATTTTATCAGATATAGAAAAAAATACTGTAGAATTCCAAGATAATTATGATGGTAAAGACCGTGAGCCGTCAGTACTTCCATCTAGATTTCCAAACATGCTGGTCAACGGTGCTGGCGGGATTGCTGTTGGAATGGCAACAAATATTCCACCTCACAATTTATCGGAAATTGTAGATGGAACTTTAAGAATTATTGAAACCCCTGATCTAAGTATTGATGAGCTGATGGAAATCATACCCGGGCCTGACTTTCCCACTGGTGGAGTAATTCTTGGAAGATCAGGAGCTAGAAAAGCTTACCAAGATGGCAGAGGTTCGGTAATTATAAGGTCAAAGTCTACCATAGAGGAAGTTAAGAAGGATAAATTTGCTATTATTATTACAGAAATTCCCTATCAGGTGAATAAAGCAAACTTGATTGAGAAAATAGCTGAACAGGCAAGAGATAAAAAGATCGAGGGAATCTCTCATATTCAAGACGAAAGTGATAGATTCGGAGTGAGGATAGTAATTGAATTGAAAAGGGACGCTACTGCCGAAGTAGTCCTAAATCAACTTTATAGGCAAACCCAAGTGCAAAATAGTTTCGGATGTAACATGCTAGCACTTAATCTAGGAAAGCCAGAACAATTAAATTTAAAACAATTTTTGACCGCATTTATAGAATTTAGAGAATCCGTTGTAACAAAGCGAACAATTTTTGAATTAAATAAAGCTAGAGACAGAAGTCATATACTTTGTGGACTTGCGGTTGCAGTAAAACATGTAGATGAGATAGTTAAAATTATAAGATCTTCGAGGGACCCTGCAGAGGCAAGATCATTACTTATGGGAAAAGTATGGAATGTTAGCGAATTAATCGATTATTTTAAGCTTATCGACGACCCATCTCATCCAGTGAGAGACGACGGTACTTATAATTTATCCGAAAAGCAAACAAAAGCTATTTTAGAGCTAAGACTACAAAGACTAACTGCTATTGGAGTAAAAGAGGTTACAAGTGAGTTAGAAGAATTAGCAGAAAAAATTAAAGATTACCTAGATATACTGAGTTCTAAGTCAAGAATTAATGCCATTATTTCAGAGGAATTAATGGAGGTTAAGGAAAAATTTGGGATACCACGACGTTCAGAGATAGTTGATTTTGAAGGAGATCTCGAAGACGAAGACCTTATTGAAAAAGAAGATATGGTAGTTTCAGTCACTTCTGCAGGATATATAAAAAGAACGGCATTAACAGAATATCGAGAGCAAAAACGAGGAGGCAAGGGCCTTCAGGGAATGAATACCAAGGATGAAGATTTTGTAACTAATTTATTTGTAGCAAATACTCATACTCAATTATTGTTTTTTACAAGTGATGGAATTGCTTATAAGCTAAAAACTTGGCGTCTCCCTCTTGCAGGAAGAAATGCTAGAGGAAAAGCAATTATAAATATTCTCCCAATTCCGAAAGAAACCACTATTACAACGATTATGCCCATCGAAGTGGAAGAAGAAAATTGGGATAAACTTCACATATTTTTCTCGACCTCCAATGGAAGTGTTAGAAGAAACGCACTATCAGATTTTTCAAATGTTAGGGCGAATGGAAAAATAGCTATAAAATTGCAAGAAGGCACTTCCCTAGTAGACGTTAAGATCTGTTCGAATAACGACGATATTATGATCGCCACTTCCCGTGGAAAAGCAATACGCTTTAACGTTTCAGATGTTAGGGTATTTAAGGGGCGTGATAGTTCTGGCGTGCGAGGAATTAAGCTGGCAAAAGATGATAAAGTAGTTTCTATGTCTGTCCTAGAAAATGTAATGGCATCTTCAGATGAAAGATCGTCTTTCTCTAAGATGTCTCGCTCTGAAAATCACGTTGAAGCCGATAAACCAGGACAGATGGAGGATAAAGAGGATGCGGTCGACATAACATTGTCATCAGAAAGATTTAAAGAATTACAAGATTCAGAACAGTGGATTTTGATGATAACATCTGGTGGGTTTGGGAAACGATCATCAGCATATGAATATAGAGAGGCTAGCAGAGGTGGACAAGGGGTAACTGCAGCAAATATTGGCAGACGAGAAGATCGTGTTATAGCATCCTTTCCCGTTGAAAATGATGATCAAATAATGTTAATAACGTCGACTGGGCAGGCAATTAGATGTCCAGTTAGTGATATTTCAAAACAATCTCGAACTGCCTCTGGTGTAAAGGTTTTTAATACTGCGGATGGAGAAGAGGTTGTATCAGTTGCTTATATAGCCGAAAAAACTGAGGAAACATGATTTTATGCATATATTTGATAACTCAAATATATCCAACTTGGAAACTTAGATGAAATTCGATACAAAAATTAATGTAATTGGCGGAGGTCTTGCTGGTTGTGAAGCTGCATGGCAAATTGCCAGCCTTGGTAAAAAAGTCATGTTACATGAGATGCGCCCACTGGTGAAGACCTTTGCACACCAAACCGCCGATTTAGCTGAATTAGTATGCTCTAACTCATTTCGATCAAATGATCATAAATATAATGCTGTAGGCCAATTACAGTGGGAAATGTTACAAGCGAACAGTTTGATAATAAGAACTGGACAAAAACATTCAGTAGCAGCTGGTTCAGCTCTAGCTGTTGATAGAGTCAAATTCTCAAACGAAATAACTAAGATTATAACAGAACATCATTTAATTGAGATTAATAGGAATGAAGTTACCACAATACCCGATTCCGAAATGACAATAATTGCTACGGGTCCCTTAACATCTACAAAATTATCAAAATTCATATTATCTAAAACAAAAAAGGATGATCTTGCATTCTTTGATGCCATCGCTCCCATTATCTATGCTGATAGTATTAATGAAGAATATACATGGAGGCAATCTAGATACGATAAAGGAGAAACGGCGGAAGACAGGACTGCCTATTTAAACTGCCCAATGGATGAGGATGAGTACTATAATTTTATTGAAAATTTAAAATCTGGTTCGATGATAGAATTTAAAGAATGGGAAAAAAATACACCATACTTCAATGGATGCCTTCCCATAGAAATTATGGCAAAGAGAGGAAAAGATACTCTACGCTTCGGGCCAATGAAACCGGTAGGCTTATCTAATCCAAAAGACCCAAAGAAAAAACCATTTGCAGTTGTTCAGTTGCGAAAAGAAAATAAATTGGGCACTTTACTCAATATGGTTGGTTTCCAAACAAAATTAACGCACTCCGCCCAGGTTAAAATTTTTCGTCAAATACCTGGGCTTCAGAATGCCAAATTTGCCAGGCTTGGTGGTATTCATAGAAATACTTTTATTAATTCGCCTAAACTTTTAGATAAACAATTAAGACTAGTTAATCAAAATAATATACGATTTGCTGGCCAAATAACCGGCGTTGAAGGCTATGTTGAGAGTGCTGCAATAGGAATGGTTTCAGCTTGGATGGCAGTTTTAGAGACTCAGGGAAAGAACTTACCAAGTCCACCCAAAGAAACATGCATCGGTGCGTTACATTGTCATATAACAAATCCCTCAAACTCAAAGACTTTTCAACCAATGAACGTCAATTTTGGCTTGCTGCCCCCATTGCATGGAATCAAAAGTAAAAAGGATCGCTATTTAGCTTATACAAATAGGGCAAAAGAAGAGTGGAAAAAATGGTTAAAGAATATATTTCTCAAAACATCTGAAGGTGCTGCATGAATAGAAAATTTCTTGATGAGGTGTATAAACTAAAAAATTCAGATGAAACAATTGGTTTTTATAAAGATTGGTCTAATAGCTACGATCAGGAACTCTTTATTAATGGCTATATTACGCCATTAAGGTGTGCAAAAGCTTTAGAGACGGTAAATGCTAGTAAAGAGGAAAAGATTATGGATATTGGCTGTGGAACTGGACTTTCCGGGGAGGCATTTAAGAAATTAGGCTTCACTAATATTGATGGCTCAGACTTTTCTAATGAGATGTTGCAAATAGCGAAATCCAAGAAAATTTATTCCAATTTAATACTTTCTAGTAATAAAAACCCACTTAATTTTAATAAGGGAGTATATTCAAACTCATCTGCAGTAGGGGTATTCTCTCCCCTTCACGCGATGCCTGATATGGTTTCAAGAATTCTTAAAGTTGCTAAAATTGGAGGCTTTTTCGTGTTTTCATTAAATGATCATGCCTTAGAAAACCCTGGTTACAAACGGGCAATAAAGGACTTAGTGGACAATAGGAATGCAGAAGTAGTGTTTGAAGAATACGGCGACCACCTTCCAAAAATTAAATTAAATGCTTTAATTTTTGTCCTAAAAAGACTCAGATAACTCATGCATTACGAAAGATTTGCGCCTTCACCAACAGGAAAGTTACACTTAGGGCACGCATTTTCCTCACTTTTAGTATATAATTCTACAAAAAAAAATAACGGTAAATTTTTGTTAAGGATTGAAGATCTTGATTTTCAGAGATGCAGGAGAGAATTTGAAGAGTCAATTTTTGAGGACCTTAATTGGCTTGGAATCAAATGGGATAAGAAACCCATAAGGCAATCACAAAGATTTAATCTTTATACAGACGCTATCAAAACATTATGGAAAAAAGGTGTAGCCTACAAATGTGAATGTACGCGGAAAGATATATCCAAAGCATTCCAGAATTTCGATGAAAATCAAAGCCTTTCTCCAGACATCTACCCAGGAACCTGTAGACCAAAAAGCATTAATCACGATAACTTTTCTGTTCGACTGGATATTAGAAAGGCTATTGAACTCATTGATAGTAAAGATTTATTCTTCTTTAACAAATCAGAAATTAATACTCCTTTTGAAAAGATTAATGTTTCACCCGAAACTTTAATTAAAGATTTCGGTGATGTGGTCATCGCTAGAAAAGATATTAAAACAAGTTACCATATAGCTGTTGTTGTAGACGATTCCGCACAAAAAATTTCCCAAGTAACACGCGGCTACGATCTGTTTAAATCTACTTTTTTTCATGTTCTTTTGCAAAAGCTTTTAAATTTCAAGACACCCAAATACATGCACCACAAAATTCTTTATGATGATGACGGAAAGAAGCTTTCAAAAAGAATAGGATCAACCTCTCTTGAAACATTCAGAAATAGTGGTGCGAAAAAAGAAGATTTAGTTAAATTATTGAACCTTAATCAAAATGTTTGGAGTTAACTAAGCACTTAAAAAAACGTTGAAATTCACTAATTTCTTTTCTAACTTTATCAATGCAATATGAAATGAATATGGAATCATGGATCTTTACACAAAGAAAATAATAGAGTTGGCTGCAAAAATTCCTTTTTCTGAACGACTACTTAATCCGGATGTAAGCACCACCAAGAGGACACCAATTTGCGGTTCAAGGATCACAATTGATATGAATATTTCTAATGGGAAAATATCAAAATTTGGTCAAAAAATTAATGCGTGTGCACTCGGTCAAGCCTCTACAACAATAGTTACAAGAAAAATAATTGGTCGAAGCAAAGTAGAAATAGAAGAATTATTAGTTGCAGTAGAGAATATGTTGACTTCCAATGGACCTATACCCAAAAGTCCTTTCAGTGATTATAAAGCCCTAAGTCCAGCAAAAGACTATAAAAATAGACATGCTTCTATAATGCTGATACTTCATACTATAATTGATGGTTTTGAGAAGTTTGGTGAAAATTAATCATGAATAAGATTGTATTCACATCAAAATGCCTGAGGTAAAATTAAGCTAAATCCAATTATAATAGATACTGACACTAAGCCCAAAGTATCACTAATTTTATCAATATTATCTCTAAGTAAGAAAAACAATCCTTTTAGTTCCATTTTTATCTCCTTTTTGTTCCTTATATGTTCTTTTTTGAAACAAGTCAATACATTTTTGCCAATATTATATTTTTCCGGAGATATTCGAATTTCCCAAGATATTTAAGAGGTAAAGTATCCTTTCTCCCTTCTCAGTTTCTAAAAATGGATCTTTTTCTAAATATTTCTCTGCTTCGACTCTTGCTAACTCCGATAAATGATTGTCCATCACAGGATCAGCGATCCTAAATTTTGGCAAACCAGATTGTTTTAATCCAATAATATCCCCTTCCCCTCTAAGGCTTAGATCAAATTCCGCTATTTCAAATCCATTATCAGTTTCTTTTAATTTTGCGAGCCTTCGGGAAGCTATTTGACTGATATTATTGGAATGAATTAGGGTACAACTGGACTTTTCCTTCCCCCTGCCTACACGACCTCTAATTTGATGCAATTGCGCTAAACCAAAACGCTCGGCACTTTCAACGATCATGATTGAAGCGTTGGGCACATCAACTCCAACCTCAATAACAGTGGTTGAAATAAGTATATCTATTGACCCTTCTGCAAAACCTTTCATTACTTCACCTTTTTCTTTTAAGGTCAATTTTCCATGCAATAACCCAACACTGAAATCAGTTAATGATTCAGTTAATTTGGAAAATCTATCTTGGGCTGCAACCAGGTCGATTTTCTCCGTTTCCTCTATTAAAGGACAAATCCAGTATGCCTGGGAAGATTTTAATGCAACCCTTAACCTATCGATCAAAATTGAAATTTTATTACTTGGAATTAATGCTGTAGTAATAGACTTTCTTCCATCAGGCTTTTCGCTTAAAATTGACACATCAATATCTCCATATTTCACCATGGACAATGATCTTGGAATTGGCGTAGCACTCATCATTAAAAGATCAACATTATAACCTTTAGATAGCATTGAATTACGCTGATTGACTCCAAATCTATGCTGTTCATCAATTACTACATATTCTAAGTTGTGATACTTAACTTCTTCTTGAAATAAAGCGTGTGTTCCCACTATCACTTGGCATTTCCCCGAAGAAATATCTAATAATTTTCCTTTCTTCTCTTCCCCTTTATGTGTCCCTGTAAGAGCCAAGACGCTTATATCCAAATTTTCCATTAGCTTTGCAATTGTCTTAAAGTGTTGATAGGCTAAAATTTCAGTTGGAACTAAGAGTGCCACCTGCCCACCCCCCTCTACCACATTTAACATGGTCGCCAACGCTACTACAGTTTTTCCTGAACCTACGTCCCCCTGTACCAAACGTATCATCTGAAATGAATTTTCTAAATCACTGTTTATCTCAGTTATTGAAGTCTCCTGGCTGCCAGTTAATGAAAAAGGCAAATCGTCTATAAATATTTTAGATAAATCTCCTTTAAATAGTTTAGCTTTACCATTTCCTTTCCTCCTGAACGATTTGACTAAATTTAACCCTATTTGATGAGCAAATAACTCATCGAAAATTAACCTATTCTTAGCATTCGTAGCATTTAAACTATCACAATGAATAGCTCGTACTGCACTGTTGAAATCAGGCCAATTATTATTCTCTAAAAATTCACCATCTAACCAATCATGCACTTTTCCTAACAAACGCAAGGAATTATTAATACACTTGGATATATATTTATTACTTAAGCCATTTGTTAAAGGATAGGCTGGATCATAAACTCTAATGTCATCTTTTTGCTCTGTCTTTAGTATATATTCAGGATGGATCATTTGATAGTCTTTTTCAAAGAGTTCTAATTTTCCTGAGACCAACCTTCTTTCACCTAAAGGCAGTCTACTCTTAATAAACGAGCTCTTAGTCTTAAAGAAAGTGATAAAGAAACTAAAATTTTTTGCGTTTACTAGAACCCTCGATGGGCCAAAAGATTTTGCAAGAAAATATTTCTTAATTTCCACCTCTGCAATTATTGTTTCGGGGAAATTTATCTCAGAAATTGTAGATACGGGCTTCCTAAATATAAAT
>CACAMI010000035.1 GCA_902533625.1 uncultured Alphaproteobacteria bacterium
AATTGCGATTGGCTTGATGCTGCCTTTACTAATGCTAATGGATTTGACAGGACTCTATTTTTATTGGAAAAAGTGGCTAAAAAGCCTAGCAATTGTATTAATTCTGGGAGGCATACCAGGCGTAGGCCTTGGTGCAATTTTTTTTTCATATGCCAATCCATATCTGCTAAAGGTCATGATAGGGGTTATCGCTATTTTATTTATCATTCATAGGCTTACGGCCAAAAATGGTTATTTTAGATTCCCGAACAAGTTACTTTCTGGTAATGCAGGTTATTTTTGGGCACTTTTATCAGGATTTACAAGTTGCATTAGCCATGCTGGTGGCCCGCCAGCAGCTATTTATCTTTTGTCAAAAAGCATTTCTAAAACAGAATATCAGGCAACAACAATTATAGTGTTCTGGGTCATTAATATATTTAAACTTTGTCCCTTTCTGTATTTTGGATTTATAACCCTTGATACAATGAAAATCTCTATTTTGTTGGCCCCAGTTGCTTTCTTTGGAACATGGTTGGGCTACAGAATGCATTATCTTCTAAGTGAGGAAAAGTTTTACTTTATTATAAATCTATTATTATTTATGACTGGGTTAAAGCTAGTATATGATGGATGCATAGGGTTATTTGCTTTTTGACAAACCTTCCAGTAAACAGGTTATGTGACCGTTAAACTTTAGAAAAACTTAAGTGAAAATATGTTGTTGAGGAAAATTGGCTACTGCAGAACTTTATAGAAGTATTTTATACATGCCTGGTTCAAACGAAAGAGCCTTAGAAAAGGCCAAGGGTCTTGAATGTGATGGTGTGATTTTTGATCTAGAGGATGCTGTTACTCCTGATAAAAAAGACCATGCAAGGAATTTAGTAAGGGATTTTGTATCTTCAAATAAATATGCTTATGGTACAAAAAAGATCTTTATTAGAGTTAACGCTTGGGATACTTCTTGGGGAAAAGACGATTTTTGTTTTGCTTCTCAAGCTGAACCTGACGTAATATTGCTTCCCAAAATTAATACAGGTAAAGATTTCAAAAAATATTTTGGAATGTTAAGTGAGCCAATAAATCCAAAAATACAAATCTGGGCTATGGTTGAAACACCTTCTGCAATAATTAATCTCAACGAAATAGCAGGTGCAACGGAAAATTTAGGAGGGTTTGTTCTTGGCACCAACGATTTAGCTAAGGATTTAAATGTTACTAATAAAAACTCTAGGCAGGCCTTAGTAACTGCTCTTAGCATGACAAATATGGTTGCTAAGGCAAATAACATAGTTTGCTTGGATGGAGTATATAATGCCTTTAAGGATATTGATGGGCTCAGATTAGAGTGTGAACAAGGCAAGAGTTTTGGATTTGATGGAAAGACATTAATTCACCCGTGTCAGATAGATACTACTAACTCTATTTTTTCACCAAGTGAGCAGGATATCGAAACTGCTAAAAGCTATGTGGAAGCATTCTTGACAGCTCAGAATTCAGGATCAGGAGTTGCTGTTGTTAATGGAAAGATTGTGGAAAATCTTCATGTCGAAATGGCGAAAAATATTTTGCATAAGGTAGAACTTATTGAGAAAAAAAAGATGTAACGGTGTTGAGAACTATAAGTAAAAACATTTAGGGTGACTAAGGAGTAAGGAAGAGTTGGATAATTGAAAAAAGAAAAAAGCAGCTCTGGGCGGTTTTTTGAAGATTATAAGCTAGGAGAAACCATTAGACATGCTACGCCTAGAACATTAACCGAAGGAGATAGGGCATTATACATAGGTATTTATTCTAGCCGCTACACTACTTATTGTTCGTCAGAATTTGCAAAAGAAATTGGCTTTGAAGGGTTTCCGTTAGAAGATCTTTTGGTTTTTCACACTGTTTTTGGAAAAACAGTTCCAGACATTTCGTTGAATGCTATTGCTAACCTCGGTTATGCAGAAGTAAAATTTCTTAGACCAGTTTTTCCTAACGATACAATATTTTCGGAATCTGAAGTAATTGGGCTAAAGGAAAATTCAAATAAGAAAACTGGGATAGTTTATGTTCGGACTAGAGGTTTTAACCAAAATAGAGAGTTAGTTCTAGAGTTCATTAGATGGGTAATGCTGAAGAAAAAAGTCACGAAAATGGTGAAAATAAAACCAATAATACCGGATTACAAACATTGGTTAGAGGGAAGTGAGGTTCCAATTTTTGATGGCCTTTCATTTGAGAGCTTTAATTATAATTTTTCGGGAGAAAAATATACTTTAAAAGATTACGTTATTGGGGAAAAAATAATTCATGCTGGAAGTGTGACCCTAGATGAAACGGAGCATATTTTGGCAACTAGGTTGTGGCAAAACACTTCAAAGGTACATTTTGATGTTAATCAAAGGGAAGATAAAAGAAGGTTAATATATGGAGGACATATAATTTCCATGGCTAGAGCATTTAGTTTCAATGGTTTGGCAAATGCTCAAGTTATAATGGCAATAAATTCTGGAAGCCATACTAACCCTAGTTTTGCTGGAGACACATTGTCTTTTTGGAGTGAAATTTTAGATAAGTATGAAACAAAAATTCCTGGTTATGGTTTAATTCGGTTAAGATTAATTGGGTGCAAGGGTGTGGTTGAATCTTTTGACATTAAGGATCATAATGGAATTTATAATGAAAATATCGTTTTAGATTTAGATTACTGGGCGGCAATACCAACTTAAACTCTCCGGGATAAAAATGAATAAGCATGAATCTGATACAAGGCCCTTATCACCTCACCTGACTATATATAGGCCACAAAATACATCTATTTTATCTATTCTTCATCGTTTGACAGGAATAGGTTTAATGGTTCCGTCTATGGCTATTGTTGCCTTGGTACTGACAATTCCAATGGGTCCAAAATATTTCGAATTATTGGTTTATTTCTTCTCTACTATGTTTGGGAAGTTTTTGTTAGTTCTTTCGCTTTGGGGAATAATTTACCATACATTAACTGGGATAAGGCATCTTGTTTGGGACTCAGGTCGAGGTATTGAACTGAAATGGGTAAATATATCAAGTTGGTTCATTATAATTGGATCAATTCTTTTAAGTGGTTTAATAGTCTTTTTATTGGAGAGTTCATGAGAAAATTGTCTTTTTTTATTAATGCTCTTTTCAATGGTGATCATCAGAAGGGAACCGACCATTGGGTAGGTCAAAGAATTACCTCCGTTGCTATAGTGCCTTTTGTAGCGTTGTTTCTTATTTTCTTTCTAATGAATTATGGGTCTGGCTATGAGGAAGTAAAAAATTATTTCTTAAACCCGATTATTAATAGCCTTACAATCTTATTTTTCGTATTAATATTTCTTCACCTTAAGCAGGGCCTTGAAGTTGTTATAGAAGATTATATATCTAAAAAACTTACGCGCGAAATATTCTTAAAAGCTAATGCTGTTTTATGTAATTGTATGGGGCTTTTGGGGGTATTAGCATTGTTGTCTATTTATTTTATAGGTTAGCGGGAGAGAGAATGGCAGCTTACAATTATATTGATCACACTTATGATGTCGTTGTTGTAGGGGCCGGAGGTTCAGGTCTCCGTGCTACTTTAGGAATGGCGGAGCAAGGACTTAAGACGGCCTGTATCTCGAAAGTTTTTCCAACAAGAAGCCATACTGTTGCAGCTCAGGGCGGAATTGCTGCTTCATTATCCAACATGGGACCTGATAATTGGCAGTGGCATATGTATGATACGGTAAAGGGGTCTGATTGGCTTGGAGATGTTGATGCTATGGAATATTTGGCTCGTGAAGCGCCGAAAGCTGTTTATGAATTGGAACATTATGGAGTTCCATTTTCTAGGACAGAAGGAGGTAAAATATATCAAAGACCATTTGGAGGTCATACAACTGAATTTGGTGAAGGGCCTCCTGTTCAAAGGACCTGTGCAGCTGCAGATAGAACAGGACATGCCATTCTTCATACCTTATATGGTCAATCACTAAAAAATAATGCTGAATTTTTTATAGAATATTTTGCTACAGATTTAATAATGTCAAAAGATGGAATTTGTCAGGGAGTCATAGCTTGGAAGTTAGATGATGGGACCATTCATAGGTTTAATGCAAAGATGGTGGTTTTAGCAACAGGAGGATATGGGCGTTCTTATTTTTCTGCTACATCTGCTCATACTTGTACTGGAGACGGTTCAGGAATGGTAGCAAGACAAGGCCTGGCTCTTCAGGATATGGAATTTGTTCAATTTCATCCTACAGGAATTTATGGGGCAGGGTGCCTAATTACAGAAGGTGCCCGAGGTGAGGGAGGATACTTAACTAATTCTGATGGTGAAAGGTTCATGGAAAGATATGCTCCAACATACAAGGATCTGGCTTCCAGAGATGTTGTATCTAGATGTATGACTATGGAAATAAAGGAAGGTAGAGGTGTAGGGCCATCTAAGGATCATATCTTTCTCCACTTAGATCATTTGCCTCCTGATACATTAGCTTCCAGACTGCCAGGGATATCCGAAAGTGCTAGAATTTTTGCAGGTGTTGATCTTTCAATAGATCCGATACCTGTACTGCCTACAGTTCATTATAATATGGGAGGTATTCCAACAAATTATTGGGGGGAGGTTCTTGACCCTAAAGAAAATGACGAAGATGCTATTTTACCTGGCTTGATGGCTGTTGGAGAAGCTGGTTGTGCAAGTGTTCATGGGGCCAATAGACTAGGTTCTAATTCCTTGATTGATCTTGTTGTTTTTGGAAGAGCGGCGGCCATTAAAGCTGGAAAAGTAATAGACCCGAAAGAAAAGAATAGAGAAATAAATATGAATTCTGTAGAAGAATCAATGGATAGGTTTGATCAAATCAGAAATTCTAAAGGTAATATTCCTACAGCTCAATTAAGATTAGAAATGCAACAAACCATGCAGGCTGATGCTGCCGTCTTTAGGTCAGATAAGACCCTTGCTGAAGGTTGTAAAAAAATGAATAAGATAGCTTCAGACTTTTCTGATATAAGTGTTACGGATAAAACATTAATTTGGAATTCAGATCTAATGGAGACTTTAGAACTTGATAATTTAATGCCAAATGCTCTTACTACAATTTTTTCGGCCAAAGCAAGAAAAGAGAGCAGAGGTGCCCATGCACATGAAGATTATCCAGATAGGGATGATAAGAATTGGAGAAAACACACATTAGCAAGAATAAATCATAATGGATCTGTGAGTTTGGCTTATAGGTCAGTTCATACAGAAACACTTTCAAACATTGAGGATGGAGGAATTGACCCAAAAAAAATTGCACCGAAGGCTCGAGTTTATTGAAGAAATATATTTTATTGTGTAGTGTTTTTGTCTTTATTATTGGATGCGTTAGTGGTCAAGAGAAGACATTAACTTCTGCCGAAGTGAAGGAAATTTGCTTAAATAAGAAAAGATCGGCCGAAGGGCCTACTGGTGTTTTATCTTTTTCCACAGGGACAAAAGGGTCTTCAGCAGGAGCCATTCTTAACTTCCATAGCGATTATTTAATTGGAAAAGACCCAAATATTGTTTATGTAGACTGCATGTCTAAGATGAACTCCAAGATAAACAAAATATAGAAGGATTAATGTATTGGCAGAATTTAGGCTACCAAAAAATTCAAAAATAACCCAGGGAAAGGTTTGGCCCAAGTCTAACGTTTCGGACAATATAAAAATATTTCATATTTATAGATACAACCCTGAGAGTGAGGCTAATCCTAGTAGAGACACTTATCATGTTGATATTGATACATGTGGTCCTATGGTATTAGATGCTCTCATAAAAATTAAAAATGAGATTGATCCTTCTCTAACTTTTAGGCGCTCTTGTAGAGAAGGTATATGTGGTTCTTGTGCAATGAATATCGATGGTATTAATAAGCTCGCTTGCACATATGGTCTAGACGAAATAAAAGGTGATGTTAAAATATATCCACTACCCCATTGCAGGGTAATAAAAGATTTAGTCCCAGACCTTAGCCAATTTTATAAACAACATGCCAGTATTATGCCTTGGTTAGAAACTAAAACCAAGACCCCAGAAACAGAATGGAAGCAATCAATCGAAGATCGGAAGAAACTTGATGGTCTTTATGAATGTGTTATGTGTGCTGCTTGTTCAACATCCTGCCCTAGTTATTGGTGGAATGGTGAAGAATATCTGGGACCTGCTGCTTTGTTGCACGCTTATCGTTGGCTTATTGATAGCAGAGATCAGGATAGAGATGAAAGATTAAATTCTCTGGAAGATTCTTTTAAACTATATAGGTGCCATACTATAATGAATTGTACTAAAACGTGTCCTAAAGATCTAAATCCCGCAAAAGCTATAGCTGAAATAAAAAAAATGATGGTTGAACGAAAACGGACTTAAGGTTTGGCAATTAATTCTTCAGCAACCTTAATTATATCAAGCATGATTTGATTAATGTCGTAATCTTTGGGCGTATATATCCTTGAAACTCCAAGCCTTTTAAGTTTTTTTACATCGTCTTCTGGAACTATTCCACCAATAATTATTGGGATATTTTTTAATTTAGAAATTTTCATTTCATTAATGAGTTCTGATACTAATGGTATATGACTTCCAGAAAGGATGGATAGACCGATGACATGAACATCTTCAGATTTTGCTTTCTCAGCAATGTTTTTTGGCTCGAATCTTATGCCATCATAAACAATCTCCATTCCACAATCTCTTGCTCTTACGGCTATTTGTTCCGCCCCATTCGAATGTCCGTCAAGGCCAGGTTTACCGATCATAAGTTTAAGCCTGCGGCCCAATTTACGACTTACTTTGTCCACCTCTTCCTTTATACTCTCCAGTCCCGTTGTATTATTTGAAATGGCAGATGATATTCCTGTGGGAGCTCTATATTCGCCGTGTATTGACCTCATTAAACTTCCCCACTCTCCTGTTGTAACTCCGGCCTTCGCAGCTTCAATCGATGGTCTTATAATATTTTTCCCTTTTCTAGCAGCCTTTTCTAAGGTTTTGAGGGCAGTTTTGACCTCTTTCTCATTTCGATTTTTTTTCCAACTTTGCAGGAGGTCAATTTGTTTTTTTTGAGTCTCTGGGTTAATAAATAAAAAATTATTTGTAGAATTGGTTAAAGGACTTGCATCAGTTTCCTTAAACTTATTGACCCCTACAATTGTTTTATTGCCATTTTCAATAGATTTTAAACGTTCTGTATTTGCCTTTACGAGCTCTGTTTTCATAAATTCAATGGCTGAGAGAGCTCCTCCCATCTTGTCAATTTGAGCAATGGTTTTCTTTGCACCATTTTTTAGTTCATTAACCTTTTTATCAATATTTTTATTTCCGTCAAAGATATCATCAAACTCTAATAAATCTGTTTCATAAGCTAAAATTTGTTGCATACGTAGAGACCATTGTTGATCCCAAGGTCTTGGCAGTCCCATCGCTTCATTCCAGGCTGGCAACTGTATTGCCCTAGCTCGAGAATTTTTTGATAATGTTACGGCTAACATCTCAATTAAGATTCGAAAAACATTATTTTCAGGTTGTTGCTCTGTAAGACCAAGGCTATTTACCTGTACACCATATCGAAAACGTCTGGCTTTTTTATCTTTAACTTTATAACGATCTCTGCAAATTTCATCCCACAGGTCGGCAAAAGCTCGCATTTTGCAAACCTCTGTTACAAAGCGAATTCCCGCATTAACAAAGAAAGATATTCTTCCCACAACGGTTTCAAAATCTTCGTTTGGTATTTGATCCTTTATTTGATCTAAGACAGCAATTCCTGTTGAAAGAGCAAAAGCTAATTCTTGTTCGGGAGTACAACCGGCTTCCTGTAGATGGTAAGAACAAATATTAATGGGATTCCATTTTGGGATATTTAGAAGGCAATATTCTGTTACATCACCTATTAATTTCATACTTGCTTTGGGTGGGAATATATAAGTCCCACGACTTAAATATTCTTTTATTATATCATTTTGCACAGTACCTTTAAGGTCAGATATATCTATTTTACGTTCTTCCGCAATTGCGATATACAATGCTAATAACCATGGTGCAGTTGCATTTATGGTCATTGAAGTGTTCATTTTTTCAATTGGAATCTTGTCAAATAAACGCCGCATATCACCAAGATGGCATATTGGAACACCTACCTTACCTACTTCTCCATTGGCTAGTGGGTGATCACTGTCATAACCTGTTTGGGTAGGTAAATCGAAAGCTACTGAAAGCCCTGTTTGCCCTTTTGCTAGATTATTTCGAAATAAATTATTTGACTCTTCAGCAGACGAATGCCCAGCATAGGTTCTGAACAGCCAAGGCGCATCTTTTATCTCAGAAGTTTTAGACATTTTTCATACTAATACCCTAACAAATGCTTATATTTATCTTATGGAAAATGTCTAGACAATATACCCTGACTAATTTTCCTCTAAAGGTAATTAATTACTTGATGAAGCACAAATAAAATGCAACAAGTTTTATGAATCAGGCCCATAAGTAACCACCTTTTGTAAGTTGTTGAATATGAATACACAACAGGAAAATAGCGCTTCAGATCTTGCTAAGAAGGATTTGTATGAAATAGGAGAGATCCCACCTCTCGGTCATATTCCAAAAAAAATGTATGCTTGGGCAATTCGGAGAGACCGACATGGGGATCCTGAAAAAAGCTTTCAGATAGAAGTTGTTGAAACACCTGTTATTGATAGTAATGAAGTATTAGTTTTGGTAATAGCAGCAGGTGTAAACTATAATGGCATTTGGGCTGGGTTAGGTATACCAGTGTCACCTTTTGATATTCATAAGTCTGATTTTCATGTTGCTGGCTCTGATGCTTCGGGGATAGTTTGGGCAGTGGGTGAAAAAGTTAGCCGGTGGAAGATTGGCGACGAAGTTGTCGTGCATTGCAATCAAGATGATGGAGATGATGAACAATGTAATGGTGGAGATCCCATGTTCTCGCCTAGTCAAAGAATTTGGGGTTATGAAACACCGGATGGATCATTCGCACAATTTACCAGAGTTCAAAGTCAGCAGTTAATGCCAAGGCCAAAACATTTAACTTGGGAGGAGAGTGCTTGTTATACTCTTACTCTTGCTACTGCATATCGAATGCTTTTTGGACATTCTCCTCATGAATTGCGTCCTGGGCAGAATGTTTTAGTTTGGGGTGCATCGGGAGGCTTAGGCTCCTTTGCAATTCAGTTAGTTAATACTGCAGGTGCAAATGCTATAGCCGTCATATCGGATGAGAATAAAAGAGACTTCGTTTTGGGCCTAGGAGCAAAAGGTGTAATTAATCGAAAAGATTTTAATTGCTGGGGTGAAATGCCTAAGGTAAATTCAGATGAGTATAAGGTATGGATGAAGGAAGCAAGAAATTTTGGAAAAGCCATTTGGGAAACCACGGGGAAGGGAGTGAACGTTGACGTTGTATTTGAGCATCCTGGAGAGTCAACTTTTCCTATATCTGTTTTTGTAGTGAAAAAAGGAGGTATGGTTGTTATTTGTGCTGGAACTACAGGATATAACCTAACACTGGATGCCCGCTATCTTTGGATGAACCAAAAGCGGGTACAAGGAAGCCATTTTGCAAACCTTTTACAGGCTAGTGCGGCGAACCAACTCATGGTAGAAAGAAGGCTAGATCCTTGCATGTCGGAGGTTTTCTCTTGGAATCAAATTCCAGAAGCGCACATTAAGATGCAAAAGAATCAGCACAAGCCAGGAAATATGGCTGTTCTGGTATGCGCGCAGCGGACAGGTCTACGCTCGTTTGAAGATGTTTTGGAATTAAGTCATTAGATGGGCTTATCCTCTAAGCCTTCTAAAGGTTTCAGAAGCTGCCCAACCTGCGAATAAAGCCACTAGTATTGAAAATATTCCGTAAATTAATGGAGTTTTGTGAGCCATTTCAAATAGGAAGTTTCCCAAACCTATTTTTTTTACCACTAATAACTGCTTATCTACACTTGTAACATTTTTGCCATCTGTAAGATGAGTTTTAATTACATAAAATCCTTCTCCAATATTATTAGGTAAGGTAACTTTAGTGGAAAAAAGGATATCATTCTTAAATTCTAATTCACCCTCCTTAAATTGATATAGGTTCTTTCTTTTCTTAATCCTAATCAAAGCATTAATAAAATCTGAATTTACATCATTATTATTCTTTGCTAGGTGGTTAATTATTCCAATGTCATTATTATTTATTTCATCTTCTGATAATAGTTCCTCAATATTGTGAGAGCTGTTAATGTAGTAAAAGTCTGGAACTCCTTCTAAAACTTTTTCGTCATCATTAACCCAGATACCAAATTTTCGTTCTTTTTTTCTAATTTTTCTAGTTTTTGCAGTGGCAATGACTTCTATTATTATACCGCTCTTGATACCTTCGGCTATATTGTCATTCATTTCACGTGAACCAAAAATAAAGAGTTCAGAGCCGTTGAAGTTTGAAGTAATTTCTACAACTTTATCTTCTATATCTGAAACAAGAGCATCATTATTTTCTTCGGCATAAATAAACTTGCTGGCCATGAATGAAACTAGAAATGTAAGCAACAAAATTTTCTTCATTTTGTTATCTCTTGCAAAGAAAAAAGTTCTGTAGGTTCGATTAACAGCTCTAAACCAAGCTTTATACAAACCGCCAAAACTAAAATAGCCAACAAAATTCTAAGCTGCTCTGCCTTCAAATAAACTCCGAGCCGGGTACCTATCTGGGCACCAACCACCCCTCCTATTAATAATATAAGGGCTAAAAGAGCATCTACACTATAGTTTTGTGTAGAGTGTAACAGTGTGGTGAACCCAGTTACAAAAATAATTT
>CACAMI010000036.1 GCA_902533625.1 uncultured Alphaproteobacteria bacterium
TCGGTTGGGGCCGAAGCGAGTTTTATTAAATTTAACGTTCAATCAGTTTATGATTTATTTTCTGGAGTAGATTTTGAATATGAAGTTTGGAGTAATGGAAAGTTGGTTCAAAATTGAGCCCAACTGAAATTTAGTATAAATAAAGTTTGGAGAGAGTTTTTATGGGTAATAAAATTGATTGGGAAGGATTTAAGAAAGAAATCTCAGGAGTTCGGTTTGAAGAAGGAAAGGAATTTGTTGCTTCACGCTCGAAGGATTATTATTGGTATAGTCCGATTTTGGATGAAATTTTTAAGGATAAGGTTGGAGATCTTGTAGTTATTCCTTCAAATCAAGAACAGGTAAAAAAGGTTGCTGCCGCAATTGCTAAATATAAAATACCTCTGACTTTACGTGGCGGAGGCACCGGAAATTATGGCCAGTGTGTTCCCTTAGAGGGCGGTGTAATAATGATAATGACAAAGCTCAATCGAATAGTTGAATTTAAAGAGAAATCTGTTTTAACAGAATCTGGGGTAAGGATTTCTAGACTAGATAACGCGGCACGAAGCATAGGATTAGAGCTTTTAATGTATCCCTCAACAAGGCTTACTGCAACCATAGGAGGCTTCCTAGCAGGCGGTTCTGGAGGCTGTGGATCTTTAAGAAATGGAATGCTTCGCGACCCAGGAAATATAAACTACCTAAAAGTATTGACTATAGAAAAGGAACCAAAAATAATTGAGTTGTTTGGGAATGACATTCAAAAAGTCCAACACGCCTATGGAACCAATGGAATCGTTTTAGAAATGGAACTTGCTTTATCGCCCGCCAAGGATTGGATTCATTGTGCAGTCCTTTTTGACGGCTATGATAATGCACTGAATTTCTCTATAGAAGCACAGCAGAAAAATTTAGACTGCTACCTTCTCACTGTTGTAGAGCGACGTTTTTCCAAGTTTTATAAAAAATTTAAAGATTTATTTCCTAGAAACAAAGACGCCGTATTCTCTATGGTAGCTCCTAATGAATATAAAAGGTTCGAAAAATTTGTTAAGGATCAAAATGGTTTAATTTCCTTTTCTTTTAGGGAAAATGAGTTACATGCAAACGGATTACAGCCTGCATATGAGTTTGGCTGGAACCACACTACGTTACAAGCCTTAAAAGTTGATAAGAGTTGGACTTACCTTCAAGTAGCCTATCCACAACCGTTCGATCCTAAATTAGTAATAACACAAATGCAAAGATACGGGGAGGATATTTATTGGCATCATGAAATGGCAAGAATGGGTGGAAATGTGCAGATTTTTGCTCTGCCTCTTGTGAAAAGTAAAGGCAAAGAAGCTATGTACGAACTAATTGCAGAGTTAGAGAATAAAGATGGCTGTACTATCTATGACCCACATGCGTATACTATAGAGGACGGTGGGATGAAAGAAATAGACTCTAGCCAAATTGACTTTAAGAAAGAAGCAGATCCCTACGGATTAATGAACCCAGGGAAAACTAGGGGCTGGAAATCAGAAATGGCTAAAATAGATTAACAAAAAGAATTTGATACTTATTTTTTGATTTCTATTGTTTGATAAAGTGATTTCTTTTCTCTTGACTCTGCTTAGCGAAAGCGTTTTCAATTTGTGATTACAATTAAAAAAAAATTTAGGAGGGAAAAATGGCGAATAATAGGAAGGATTTTGGATTGAAACGTATAACTGCAATTTTGACAGGTTTATGCATTGGTTTAACATCACAAATGGTGAACGCAACAGACAAAGTTGTTTTGGGAACAAATTGGCTGGCCCAAGGCGGCCATGGAGGATTTTATCAGGCAGTTGCTGACGGCACTTATACAAAGCATGGGTTAGATGTTGAAATCATGATGGGGGGACCGCAAATGAACAATAGACCTATGTTAATTGCTGGTAAATTAGATTTCCTTATGACTGGGAACCTTCTTCTTTCCTTCGACAATGTAAGGAATGGAATACCAACTATGGTGGTAGCAGCTTTTTTTCAAAAAGATCCTCAAGCGATGCTTGCTCATAATGGAAACTACGAGAAATTTAGTGATTTAACCTCCGCACCCACCATCTTAGTATCCAAGGATGGTCAGTTTAGCTTCTGGAAGTGGATGGTTAATGCACATGGCTTCAAGGATGAACAGGTGAAACCGTATGCGTACAACCTAGCTCAGTTTTTACAGGATGAAAAAATGGTTCAGCAAGCATATGGAACGGCAGAACCAATTTATGCAGCGGCAGCCGGAGCTGATCCAAAAACTTTTCTACTTGCAGATAATGGTTGGACCACATATTCAACTACCATCGAAGCCCGCAATGAAATGGTTGAAAATAACCCAGATTTGGTCCAACGCTTTGTAAATGCCTCAATCGAAGGTTGGTATAATTTTCTTTACGGAGATCGTACTGCAGCTTACGAGCTCATAATGAAAGACAACCCAGAAATGACAAAAGAGAAACTTGATAAAGAAATGGCTCAATTTGAAAAACTTGGAATTATTGATGTAGGGGATGCAATAAATAATGGGATTGGTGCAATGAGCATGGACAGAGTGAAAGCTTTCCACAAGTTAGCGGTAGACTCCGGAATAATTGAAGAAGGGTCTGTCGATGTTAATAAAGTTGCTACGGACAAGTTTGTTAACAAAGGTCATGGACTCGATATTAAGAAAAGCTTGAATTAAGAGATTATTTTAGGGCAGTGCGCTTTTTAGTTGTTTTTTGTCATCCGAGCAAAACCAGCTTTAGTGCTGCCCTTTATACACGAACACGTGATACTCTACAAAATTCAGGTCACGAGGTAAGATCAATTGAATTGTATCAGGATAAGTTCGATCCTGTCTTATCTCTTGATGAGTGGAATACCTACTTAGAATACACTGACAAAAACCTATCTGCTGTCAAGGATCATGTAGACAAACTAATCTGGGCTGAAGGTATGGTATTTGTTTTCCCAACTTGGATGTATGGTCCTCCAGCCTTACTAAAAGGTTGGCTAGAGAGAGTTTGGTTGCCAGGAGTTGCCTTTGAAATCCCAACTGGAAAACAAAAGATCGCTCAGGGTAAATTAAGAAATATTAAGAGGTTTTGTGTGATTACAACTTCAGGCTCGCCAAGATGGTGGTTGTGGCTAATCGGAAATCCTGGGAAAAAGATGCTTTTCAAAGGCTACAAAGTTTTGTTTAATAAATATTGTAAATTAAAATGGCTCCAGCTTTACAACATGAATCATTCAACAAAAAGAGATAGAGAAACTTTTTTAAAAAATATTTCAGAATATTTTTCAAAAATACCGTAGAGGCAATATTTTGGAGTAATATGTCGTGAGTCAAAAAAAAATAGGAATATCACCTAAAACCATACATAATCCATTTGGAAATTACTCTCACGGGATACTAAATTCTAAAAATGGATTGCTAATGACTTCAGGTCAGTTAGGGATAAATCTTGACGGATCAATACCAACTTCATTTTCTGAGCAAACTAACATATGCTTTTCCAATATTTTTTCGATAATAAAAGAAGCTGCATTTGACCCCGAAGACATTCTCCGATTAAACACTTTTTTAACTGATCGAAAAAACCTAAATGAATATATGAAGATTAGAGATAAGTTTTTCTCAAATTTGTCAGTTAAACCTGCTTCAACTGTAGTTATTGTTTCCGGCTTTACTAAAGAAGAATTTCTAGTTGAAATTGAAGCTACTGCTCAAAGATAATATTTGCAGAAAAAGTTACGACAAATATCCCAAATATTCTTTTTGAACATCTAGCATAGTTTCTAGTAAATTTTCTGCTGCTTTAGGATTATCAACTATCGGATCAGCAAGCATGGCAAGATAGGCGCTATGTTTAGACTTATTTAGTACTGCATCAGTTGTTAACTGTATTACGCCAACCTGATTATTCAATAAAGAACGGAAGCCAGAAGGATAGTTATCTAATCTCACACCACTGACTCCGTTCTTATTGATATTTCCAGGTACTTCTACAACTATATCTTTTGGCAAGCTATCAATCAAATTATTATTAGGAATATTAACGGCTTCTTCTTCAAGATTTGAATCTTGGATAATAGCTTCTATTATAGGAATTATTCTTTCATAAATTTCTTTCTTGGGATCAAAAAGGTGAGAGAAGGCTGATGCATTTTCATGAAAATTTAAGCACTTATTTCTGTAATTATTATAAAATTCATTGATTCCATCATGGTCCGCAACATTATATCCCCATTGTAAATATTCACCTAAATGACTATCCACAGTTATTGGAAGGTATCCATAGTCTTTATACAATTGGAAAAAAACACCCCTTTCGGCTCCTGGTTTCGACTTATGATAATCATCATACTTATTAATCAGGTTTGAATAATAGGTATTAAATTTCTCTCTTATTATTGGATAACCGTCCCTTTTTGTATCTCTGTATTTTGCCTCTAAAAGAATACTGAAGTGATTAAGCCCACCCGCCTTTATTTCTATGTTTTCATAATTAGTTTCCATTAAATCAGGCAGCTGTTTTCTCATTGAATTTATTTCGTGACAAAGACCTGTATATTTTAATTCAGGAAATTTAGTTGTCACAGCATGGCTAATTCTTTGCATCGGATTTGAATAATTAAATACAAAAGAATTTGGACATATTGTTTTTATATCTTCACAAATTTCCAGAATTGGTGGAATTATTCTTAGGGAATGAAAAAGTCCTCCGGGACCACCATTTTCACCATAAATTTGCCTAAAACCATATTGCAGAGGAATTTTCCAATCTTGGTCCCACAAATCAAATCTATGCCCTACTTCGATAGAAATGATGCAAAAGTCGGCTCCCTTGAGTGCCACTTTCCTATCTGTAGTCGCCTCAATCTTAAAATTGTGACTAAACTTGGAATTATATTTTTCAGCAATATCTTTTGTCTTACCTAAAGCTACTTGATTTATATCATGAAGTGTTATTGTGGCGCCTTTTAAAACATTAGAGTTAAAAATATCGCTTATGGTACCTAATCCAAAAATTGCACTTCCAGCACCTATCAAAACAATTTTTGCCATCTATATGATTTAACTTTCTAGAAATTATCTAATTATATATTTATAAGATTCTCTTTGGAATGATATATGTTCTGAAAATTTACCTGACCCTATCACCATGAAGCCTATGCCCTAGAAGGGCTAATAGAATAATCAAGCCATTAAAAAATTGGCGCCAAACACCACTCATTCCCACTGCGATAACTCCAACTTCCATATAGGCAATTACACCTACTCCAAACACTGCTCCTGCTATGGTTCCAAGACCACCCCAATAAGGCGTGCCCCCAACAAACACTGCAGCTAGAGCTAACAACAAATATCCAAATCCTTGAGTTGGGAAAAAAGAATATGTTATTAGAGTGGTAAAAATACCAGCTATGCCTGCCCCCAATCCAACAAACATAAATGTTTTTATTTTTACAGCTTTAACATTAATGCCCATTTGCTCAGCACTTACATAATTATCGCCAACGTGATGGATATGAATACCAAATACATGTTTGTTGAATAAATAATAACTAAAGATTACGAATGCTAGTGCCCAGAGCATTTGCATTGGGAAGCCATAAAAATTTCCAACTAAAAGATGATAGACCCAATGGTTTTCTAACTCATCCATCATAGTAATTGAGCGGCTCTGCGTTAATACTAAAATAAGACCTCTTAGAAGAAATAAAACTCCTAATGAAGCGACCAACGAAGATAAGCGTCCGTAAACTATTAGAGCGCCAACCAGAGCACCAACTACAGCCCCGCTAATAACCCCAGCTAAAATTGCGAGAGCTGGGTCTATTCCTGACTTTACTAGTATAGCAAAAATGTATGCTGCCAATGCATAGGTAGAAGCAAAGGAAAGGTCAATTTCCCCAGAGGCTACTAGAAATACTAGTGGAATTACCAAAAATATAAGAGTTGGCATCATTACAAAAACAGATTGATGTAAATTTGGCCTTAGCCAAGCTTCTGGAGCACCAATAAGGAAAATCAGCATTAAAATTATGAAGTAGCCCATACTGCCAAATGCCCTACCATTTTTATGAAAAATTTTATTTATTACGGATGATTCTTTATTCATAACTGACCTTAATGTTGTACTATTGTATCTCGCATTATTTTCATTAGCTCCTCAGGACTAGCAACGTCATTTTTTGTCAACTGATGAACGACCTCACCACGATCAAGGATTACAAATCTATCCGAAATATCGTAAACATGGTAAATATTGTGGCCTATAAACAACACTGATCTTTTTGATTTTTTCACATTTTTGACAAAGTCAAAAACTTTTTGAGTTTCATTCAGTGACAATGCATTTGTTGGCTCATCTAGTATTATCAATTCAGCCTTATTATATATGGCTCTGGCAATTGCTACACCCTGTCTTTCTCCACCTGATAAATTACCTACAGGGGAATCAGCATTAATTAATTTTGAGGTGAACCCAATTTCTCTGATCAATCTATTAGCTTCATTTATCTGTTCTTTCTCTCGCACAAAACCAAAGGGATAAGTCAACTCTTTTCCCATAAAAATATTCCAAACTATAGATTGTTGAGGGCATAAGGCCCTATCTTGAAACACAGTTTCTATTCCCGCTTCCCGTGCTTTTAATGCAGTCCAGCTTGAAACCTTTTGATCCCTAATTAATATTTCTCCTTCATCAGGTGAATAAACTCCCACAAGGGTCTTTATAAGAGTGGATTTCCCAGCCCCATTATCACCTATCAGACCGACTATTTCCCCTGCTCCAACATGCAATGAAGCTTTGTTTAGTGCAGTGATGCCACCAAATTTCTTTGTGACATTTTTTAATTCTATAATGTTACTCATGATACCTCGAAAATACTGACCCACTCAATTAAATGGGTCAGTAAAAATTTAATTTTATCTTAAACCTGCGTCCGCAAGAGCTTTAACTGCCTTGTAGTTGTTTGTATCAACAAAACCGGCCCCAGTGTCTTGATTGAGCGCTCCTGTTCCAAGAACAGCAGTTTGACAAAGAGACAGAACAGGTAAATAGCCTTGCAAGAAAGGTTGCTGATCTGAAGTTAGGTGAACATAACCTTTTTCAAAAGCAGTCATGATTTGTGGACTTGTATCAAATCCTATCTGCAAGATTTCATTTGGACCATAACCCGCCGCTTTGGCAATACCCTCGGCAACATTCATAATATCACTGCCTGGGTGAACGATTATTTTCGTTTCAGGGTTGGCGCTGAGAGCAGCCGTGAAAATTGGTATTACAGTATTTGGATCTGATGCATACGCTGGATTACCATCTACAACTGTTACGGTCATCCCATGCTCTTCAAAAACAATTCTTGCACCATCCTCTCGCTGAGCTCTTGCATAATCGCCAATTGGAACCATTACAATAGCATGATCACCAGCTTTAAGGTCAAATTGTCTAATGGCTTCTCTAGCTAAGGCTTTACCTTGAGTTGCTAAATTAGCACCAACATAACCGCCACCAAATCTAGCTCTAACTCCGGCTGGATCAACATTCTGATAAGTCATAAGAATACCTTTTTCAGCAGCTTGCTTTGCTAGCGGCATTAAAGCATCATCTCCAGGGTGCCCCATCATTCCAATGGCATCAACGCCCAAACCAATAGATTCTCTAAGCTGCCGAACCATTTTTTCAAAGTCCCACTCTGAATAAATGATCTCAGCGTCCGCTCCTGTATCCCTAATAGCATTCATTGCTCCTGCTGCCACTATTCCTGCAAAGCCTCCAGCTTCAGGCCCCCCTGCATAAAAGTGCATCTTTACTTCTGAACACCAATTGTCTCCTAAATCTTGCCCTGTAGGAGCTGCAAAAGAGAAAGACGATATGGGCATAAGAAATAGAACAGCAAAAATAAGTTTAAATTTTTTCAATTTTTCCTCCCAAGTTGTTTTTTTAACTATGAGCTAAAAGTGAAACCGCTTTCGACACCTAGAGTCAAGAAAAAAGAAAACGTTTTCGTACTTCTTTGACCTCAAAAAGTGTTGGCATACATCTTACAAATGGGTATTACCTAGTTATATAACTGAGAAATATAATGAATCTAAAAGAGTTTTCAAAAAAAACTGGGATACCTATTTCAACAATTTCTAAGGCGTTAGGAAACTATAAAGATGTAAGTGTAGGTACTAGAGAAAAAATTATAGCGCTCGCAAAGCAGTACAACTATGTGCCAAATCTTTATGCTAAAACACTAGCTTCAGGAACCACCTCTTCAGTTGGATGGGTATTGCCTTTAAGTTTCAGCCACATACAAAAGTTAACACTGATAAACTTTATACAGAAAATTCACTCTAATCTAAATGCAGCAAACATTCCTGTGGTAATGATTTTTGCTAAGGATCAAAAACAAGAGATAGAAGCTTATGAAAAATTGATTAACTTTTACAAAGTTAGATTAATTTTGCTTAATGATATTCGGAAGAACGACCATAGAATAAAATACTTAGATAGCAAGGGTATAGGTTATATCACGTGGGGAAGATGTGGGAAAGATCCTAAAAGCTATTCTTGGATAGACGAAGACATTGAATACGGTAGTGATTTAGCCGTTGAATACCTGTTATCGAAAGGGCACCGAAAAATTGGGTACATGGACGCCGCGAGCAAGGTTAACTATTTTTTATTACGAAAGAAATTTTTTGTTAAATCGCTTCAAAAAAATAACATCATAATAAACGAAAATTTTTTCCTAGATGTATTTCATGATCAAAAGAAGTCAAAGCTTAGAGTGAAAGAGTTTATTAAAGACAACAAAGAGGTCACAGTTTTGTTAGTTTCGTCTCATACTTTTGCAACCTACGCCATTGATGCATGCAGAGAGCTAAATAGAGAAATTGGCAGAGAACTCTCCTTAGTTTCGTTCGATGCTGATGTATTATCTACTTTTTCACCTCATGTAACGACAATTAGTCAGCCGGTTGATGCCGTTACCAAGCACCTGGTAAAACTTATTGAGTCTAAGATAAAATATATGGGAAAAAATTATCAATTTTTATATAAACCAAAACTAATTGAGAGAAAATCTGTATCTAAAATAAGCTAAAATTCTATGAGTCTGAGTTCTTAAATTTTTTAAACTCTTTTTCGCTTATTTTGATGTCATGACTAATATCAGGATACACTTTATTATCTACTTCATCTTTGAATTTTTTATATGCCTCTACAGATTTTATTCTTATATTTTCATAATCTTCAGATAGGGAGGTGTAAACCTTTGCGTGCCTGGGAATATGCCCGTCATTATAGCCCAGAATATCCTCTGAAAATAAGTACTGTGCATCACAGCCTTGCCCACTACCCATACCAATCATGAAAATATCAACATTTTGGCTAATGAATTCCCCAATTTTAAAGGGCACTATTTCAATTTCCGCTGCGAAAGCCCCTGCTTCCTGCAGTTTTAGGGTTTGATTATAAATTTCTCTCGCTTCAGAAGCTGTTTTACCAACCGCCTTGAACCCGCCAAAAAATGTTGATTTATAGGGAATGAAACCAGTATGACCAACCACTGGTATACCTTCATCAGCAAGAGCTTTTACAAACTTATTGCTTTGAGGGCAGTAAATAGCATCCGCTCCCGATTCATAAAGAGCAAAAGCCCTTTTTAAAATATCGTATTCACTCAAATACCTGCCGTAAGATAGTCCTATAGTTAGAAAAGTATTTTGGGCAGCATGTCTAATTGCTTTGGTGTCATTATTTTCAGATGATATGATCATTTGGATTCCAGCTAATTCGCAAGCCTCTGCTTCACGTGCGTCATGCGTATAAACTTCAGACAATTTCTTATTCCCTTTGCAGGCCAAAATTTCTTTTACTGTGAGTTTTTTTTGCATATTTGAACCTTAATAATTTTGAAATGTCATGGTATTATTCTTCTCTTAGAGATTCTTTCTGCCGCCTTTAATTTGCCACTATCTAATCCTGTCATATGGTTTTTATAAGTTAACTTTTGGCACTGTCACAGGAATAAAATAATTTGGATCCTTAGATTTCTTTATTACGGCAGGGATTATTTCTTTGTAAGCTTGGAGAAGGGTCTGTGGTTCTGGTAACTGGTCTTTAATTTCCTTATGTAATTTAGGAAGATTGTACGATGGGACTGATGGAAACATGTGATGCTCAATATGATACTCCATATTCCAATAAATAAAACTTAATATAGGGTTCAAGCGTATGGATCGCGTAGAATGCCTATGATCCCTAACATCTTCCCTGAGTCCCATATGCTGAGTGATGCCCCAAATAATATTCAATGTTGCAAAAAATTTTGGGATTAAGAGAAGAAAAATTGGCAAAAAAGAACCTAAAAATATAGAAATCAAAATAATTGAAACCCATATAGAAACAAATATTCGTGACACCTTAATGCATTGTGCCCTTTTATTGTCAGGTATGCATTCCTTCATAACTCTAGTATTAAACCCAAAAGCGTGCTGAATTATTTCCCTTTGGATAGATTTATGAAGGTTTAACAAACCCATTCCAGGTACAAAAATAATCAAAAAATTAAGGAGGTTTTTTGGACTCCAAAATATACTTCCATCAACTTCAAAGTCATGTGGGTCCACGGATGCCGTAAAATTATGATGAAGTGCATGACTACAACGGAACCGAACCGGTTCAAAACTATTCATGAATCCACCAATATAATAGAATATATTATTC
>CACAMI010000037.1 GCA_902533625.1 uncultured Alphaproteobacteria bacterium
AACCACTAAAAGATTTTACTCCAGTTAATAAGGAAACCTTCCAAAAAAAAACAACCAGAAATGAAAACTTGGCGATAAAAAATACCTTAACTGATATAAGAGAGAAAAAAAGGCCTAAAGGCTTGGAAAAAATTCAAGAGAAACTAAAGTTAGAGAAGACAGTCTTGAGGGAAATGGAACTTACTCAAACAAAAACAATTAATAAGTCTTCAGATAAAAATTCTTCATCCCCAGCAAACTTTGATCAAAAGAACGTATCCAGTAATGACTCTACTCAAAGTGCATCTTCAAATTCCAACCAGCAAAATAGTCAGCATCATTCAAACAGTTCAGGCTTTGGAATAAAATTAAATTCTCAAATTCTTCAGCAATTGGATTTGAGAGATAAGAATGCCGCCGACGGAATAATGAAACGGCTTGAAAAAGCTATGCAAAAAGGTTTGACCAGTTTTGAACTCAACTTGAGGCCTAAAAATCTGGGAAAACTAAGGATAGGAATATCAATAGAAAATAACATAACTAACGTAAAGATATTAACTGAAACACATAGCGCGGCCTTGTTATTATCGGACTATCAGGCGAAACTTGCAAATATGATGGATGCTGCAGGGTTAAGGTTGGCCGATTTCAGTTCAATAACTTCTCGAGACAGCTCGAATAGAGACAATTCAGACCAGAAAAAAAATGGGGCACAAATTGAAAATAAAAAGAAAGTCGATTCAGATAAAATAATTGATAAAGATAATCAAAAATCACTAGAAAATAGTGACAATAGTCTACTTAATGTAGTAGCCTGAGGCTAAGTGAGGAATACATGGCAGAAGAAATTACAGAAGAAAAGAAAAAAGGCGGACTGCTAAAAATTATTATTTTTGCTGTTGGCGGGTTAGGTCTTATCGGCGCAGGACTGGGTATTGGTTTTTTACTTTTTGGCGGAGGTCCAGCTGACCCATCTGAAGAAATAGAGGAGATAATTGAGAGAAAGCTAAAAGAAGAGCAGTTAGCTGCCGAAGCTGAAGCTACGGAACCATCTGGCCCCATTATGAAAGAATCTCCTGAAATAAAAGAATATATTACTACATATTATGAATTTGCTGGAACGTTTACCACTAATCTTAGAGAATCTAGAAAGTTTCTCCAAGTGGGGATCGGGGTGTCTACGCAATATGATGACACGGTAATGCAAAATGTTGAAATGCATCAATTAGCCTTACGATCTGAAATTCTAGGTGTCATTAGCGAATTCTCAGAAGAGCAAATTGAAGGTAAAGAAGGACGTGATAATTTAGCCACAGCATTAGCTGATGCTCTAAATGCTATGCTAGAAGAAATAGAACAATTCGGTGGTATAGAAAAAGTTCACTTTACGTCATTCATGCTTCAGTAATCAGGAGTAAAAATTGGTATCGTCAAGAAAACTCACTAGCGAGGAAGTAGATGCGCTAATAGACGGCCTTCAAGCAGATAGCTCAGGGAAAAAGCCTGTTGGAGATGTTTCAGCGCAAGAAGACGTAAGGACATATGCTTTTGGATCAGATGATCAAGCACTTCTTGGTGATTTCTATGCACTCCGGATGATAAACGAAAGGTTTGCTCGCCACGCAAGATCTGTATTTCTACCTATGTTGAGAATTCAACCAAGAATTTCTTCTTTTCCACCAGAAGTAAAAACATTTGATGAATATACTTCAGGTATTGAAACTTTTATGAGCCTGACTACCAGTAGGATAGAAGAACTTAGGGGAAATATGCTCATGGTTGTTGATCCAACCTTTATTTCAGTTTTAACAAATTCTTACTATGGCGGTGAAATAGGTGGAAATCCTGGTAAAAGAACGGAATTTACCGCTACTGAAGAAAATTTAATTGAAATTGTTACCAATGGCCTTAACGATGTTCTTGAGCTCTCTTGGAGAGACCTTTTGCCCGTGACACTTGCATGCCAAAGTCGTGAGGTTAACCCACAATTTGCCTCATTTGTTGACAGTGCAGATTTAGTAATTATCTGTTCGTTTGTGGTACAGCTGCCTGGCATTGATGCTGCTACATTTGATATTATATATCCCCTACAAACACTAAAGCCAGTTGCCTCGCAACTGCGCTCCAGAGTCCAATCCGAAGTAGTTGATGATGATATTTCTTGGAGAGAACGCTTAGAAAGGGCAATCTTGCAAGTACCACTCCATGTAACAGCTAGGCTCAGTGAACCTACAGTATCTATGAATAAGCTTCTTCATTTAAATGAAGGAGATATATTTCCCATACCAATCGGAGAAGGGGTACAGATAAGGATAGAAGACAAGGCAATGTTTTTAGGCGAGATAGGTGAAGTTGGTGGTCAATCAGCAATAAACCTAAATAAAAGAATTACTAATTTATAGCTAAAGAAAATAAGGAAAAAAAATGGCAGAAGAAGAGACAGTAGCTGAGGAAGTCGCTCCAGACACAACTCAAGAACCGAATCAGGACACTAAACCTGAGAGAGAAGGTGTAGAAAATCTGAAGGTATTAGAGAATATTGATGTAGGATTAACCGTCGAAGTTGGTAGTACCGAAATAAAGATAAGAGATTTACTGCGATTGAGCGAAGGCTCTGTTATTGAACTGGATAGACTTGCAGGTGATCCTTTAGATATATTGGTAAATGGCACCATGATTGCTAAGGGAGAAGTTGTTATGGTGGGAGAAAGATTTGGAATACGTTTCTCAGAGATCGTCGATCCTGCTAAGAGGGTCGAAAGTTTATAATCACTGCTCAAAAGTGATGAAGAAAGTCTCTTAGTGTCAAATTTCTGACCTATATTAAATAATTTTTTCATTTAAAAACAAGGCTTTATAAATTTTAAAGTTAAGCAGATATCTGGCATGATCTTTGCCTTGTCTTCTTAAACAACTAATTGGGGTTTAAGATGAGCGAAGTTTCTTTTTCATATTATCAAGTGATCATTGTTTTCCTTTTCCTGTTATCATTGTTAATGGCACATTTTTATGTTCGAAAGCATAAAACCTCGCTTACAGGCAAATTTGGAAACTCAAAATATATTCAGGTTTTAGAAGATCTCAGCATTAGCCCTTCTGAAAAGATTAGACTGCTAAAAGTAGGATCTGAATTTATTCTCCTTGCTTCTGCAAAAGGGGCTCCAACTTCAATTGAACTATTAGAAGGGCTTTCCCAAAAAAAAGGTAAGGCAAGCAATATAAAGAACCCAAGAGATAATTTTTCTATACCTATGTCAAAAAGTTCTAAACAAGAAAATACGAGACAACAAGGCTCCATAGAACAGAGGACAGCTAAAGGATATGGCGGCGCCCTTAAAACCGCAATACAACAGGCCCGAAAAATGAACCCACACGTGAGCTTTTGATATGAAAGAATTAATTACATCAGCAAAAACCAAATTAGCATTCGTAATATTTGTGATAACATCATTATCTATAGATCCTGCAATGTCGCAGGAAATACAGGTAAACTCGGGACTTCCAGCATTCAACGTTTTTGATGACGGAAGTGGTGTAGCTACCTACTCTCTCTCCCTTCAAATACTCGCGCTTATGACCTTTCTAACTGTGCTTCCGTCACTGGTATTGGGCATGACATCATTTACCAGAGTAATTATAGTGCTATCAATACTTAGACAAGCAATGGGAACTCAACAGACGCCACCCAATCAAGTCTTAATTGCAATAGCATTATTCTTAACCTTTTTCATTATGACTCCAACTTTCAATGAATTAAATGAAGTCGCAATTTCTCCTTACTTAGACGGACAAATGTCAGCTGAAAATGCATTAGCATCTGGCAGTGATGCAATGAAAGCTTTCTTAGTGAATAATACTCGAGAAAATGACCTTGTAATGTTCGCTGACATGGCAGGGGACGACAAATATGAGACCTCTGAGGAAGTGCCCCTATCCGTTTTACTCCCAGCCTTCATTACATCTGAATTAAAGACTGCTTTTCAAATTGGCTTCTTACTGTTTCTTCCATTTTTGGTAATAGATATGGTTATAGCTTCTATCTTGATGTCGCTCGGAATGATGATGTTGAGTCCAATGCTCGTTGCACTACCTTTTAAACTATTACTTTTTGTCCTAGTGGATGGTTGGGCGATGACCGTAGGTTCACTGGCAGCTACATACGCCCAGGTATAGGAGACACATTTATGGATTTTGATTCAAATATAAGCTTTCTAACTTATGCCTTTTGGCAAATCTTATTGATTGCAGGTCCTGTCTTATTGGTAGCCTTAATAGTCGGCTTAACAATTGGAATATTCCAAGCAGCAACATCAATAAATGAAATGACTTTGAGTTTTGTACCTAAGGTAGTGATAGTATACATTGCACTAGCCTTGCTTGCTAGCTACATAATGATACAACTTTCAGATTATTTTCAGTTTGTGTTCGAGCAGATAAGAACGATTAGCTGATGACCTTGGAATTATTGTCCACAGAAGTATTAAACCCTAAACAATTACCTCCTTTGCCAGGAATAAATCTGTTGCAACTAACAGAGTTAACTTCTGGGTTTTTTCTCTCAAGTATAAGAATTGGAGCCTTCCTATTATCCTCTCCACTATTTGGAGCTCGTTATGTAATTCTACCTATACGAATAGTCATTACGATGATGCTAGCTACAATGATTTTTAGTGGGCTACCAGAAAATTTTGCTTCGAGTTTTCAAGAAACCAGTCTCCCAAATTTCTTAACCATTATTTTAAAGGAAATTGCTATTGGACTGACCGGAGGATTGATTCTCACTATTTGGTTCTCTGCGGCAGCTTTAGCAGGTGAGAAAATAGCAACCTCATGTGGCTTAGGGTATGCTATGCAAGTAGATCCCAGTTCGGGAACTTCATCACCCGTGATAAGTCAAATATTTAACCTATTCTTAATAGTAATTTTTGTTTCCATAGATGGTCACCTTTTAGTTTTGCGAACATTAATGGATAGCTACGAATTAATTCCTATAGGATCAAATCTAAACTTTGGAATAATGGTAGCTAATGGTATCACCGCAGCAGGCTCAATGTTTTTAGCAGCAACAATCATCATGCTACCGATCGCTGGACTGACATTAATGGTCAATATAACAATAGGTATAATAACTCGATCAGCACCAACTTTAAATCTTTTTTCATTCGGCTTTCCTATTACAATATTAGCAGCATTTATCATCCTATACTTTTCTACAAATTCACTTGCATTTTCTTTCAGTGATCTAATAAGGGAAGCTATAGAAACATTGCAAACATACATTGAGGACCTTTCAAATGGCTGAAGAAGGGAATGATGGACAGGAAAAGACAGAGGAACCTTCCCAACGGAAATTAGAAAAAGCACTTGAGGACGGAAAAATTCTAACGTCTAAAGAGATGCCAGTTTTTACGACTTTAGCTGCAGGTCTGGCCCTTTATTGGGGGCTTTCCTTGGGTGCAAGAAAATCCTTATTTGAATGGGGATCATTTTTTGCAATTGATAGTCAGGCAAGACTAGAGGATGCTTTTCTAATTAACTCTTCATTAGCTTTTTGGTTCATCCTCAAGATTGTACTAATTGTTGGGACCCCTCTCCTAATAGTAGTAATAGCAACTCAACTTGCGGTAGGCGGCATTAACTTTGCCCCAAAAGCATTATATAAACCACAAAAAATGAATCCTATAGAAGGCTTTAAGAGGATGTTTTCTTCTAAGTCTTTGGTAGAATTAGGCAAAGCAGTTCTAAAAGTTTTATCACTTTTTTCAATAGCAGGGCTAATTATTTACTATTATATGCCTGAGTTAATTAACTCATCAAATACTACCTTGGGAAGTATAATTGCTAGAGTTAATGATGCTATACCTACTTTAATTGGAGCTCTATTGATAGCTTTAGCCATAGTTGCTGCAATTGATTATTTTTGGGAGAGGCACACTCACCTTTCCTCTCTAAAAATGAGCCGTCAGGAATTAAAGGACGAGCACAAACAAACAGAAGGTTCACCTGAAGTAAGAGCTAAAATCAGACGGATGCAAATGGAAACATCACAAAATGCTACCAGACAACGTGAAGCCCTTGATGAAGTCCATACAGCAACTGCAATTATCACTAACCCAACGCACTTTGCTGTGGCACTACGATATATGGTTGGAGAGTCTGGAGCGCCGAAAGTTATAGCAATGGGCAGGGGTAAAATGGCCGAGAAGATTATTTCTAAAGGAGAAGAAGCTAAAGTTACTGTTTTCAGCAGCCCTTTACTTGCTAGGGCACTATACTTTACTTCTGAAATAGGACAGGAAATTTCCGACAAACTGTATAATGCTGTTGCCGTCGCATTGGCTTATATATACAGGATCGATAACGGCGAATATATTGAAGAACCCAATATTGATGTTCCTCCTGACCTACAACTAAATGAACACGGAAAGCCACTATAAGGAATTACGATGAAACGTATTAAACACACCAGCCTTGGAGATTATATTACTACTCTCTGTTTTTTCGGCTTAACAATTTTGTCTTTCGTTAAGGCAAATGAAGTCTTAAATGAAGAAGATGCCGTAAAGGCTTTGACGCTTTTTTCACTCTCAGGGTTATTTTTTCTTGCAGCTCTGAGGTTTATAATAGCAAAAATTTTTTATTATGTTCGCAGTACTTTTAGCAACAAACCATAACTTATAAGTATTTTATCAAAAACTATGCATTCAAATAATAAAAAAGATATATTGTGCTTCAACTGTAAGCATTTCTTTATTACTCACGATAGACATCGGAGGTGGGGATGTAGAATTTTTGGTTTTAAGTCTAGAATGATCCCCTCTATAGAAGTTTTTGCTTCAACTGGCATGAAATGTGCTTATAAAATTGAAAAAAAGCGCATTAATGAAAGCTTGGTTAAAAATATGCCCATCAGGAGAAAATAATGAGCTCAGAGTTAAGTATGATAGAGGAAAGCATCAAAATTGCCCTAGACGCAGCAGATGCGGCTACAGATGTAACCTCGGAATATAATAAAGTTAATAGAATTCACCAAAAATTGGAGGCAAAAATAAAAATGATCCATAGATATACAACAATTATTTTCGTGAGTTCTATTGTTGCTGGACTTGGAGCCATAGGTTTCTCTTCAATAATGTATTTCAATACAATTTCTGATCTAAATGTTATGACTGCCACTAATAGGGAAGCACTAGTAATTTTTGCTGAAAAAGTAGAAACATTGGACGCTGCAATGACGGAATTAGAGGAAGCAACCATTGAACAAACAAAATTACGTGTGCAAAATGAATCATTGATGGAAGAAGTTTCCACTTTAAGAGAAAATTTAGCTACCTCTGTAAATGCAATCGCCGAAACTGTAAATTCTGGCAATGAAGTCATATCAAAAGACATAACCAGCTTTGGTGAGCAAATATCAGAATCTTTGACGAATAATATCCTAGGAGCACTGTATGAGCAGTTAACCGAAATAGAAGAACTACTTTCCAATGCTCAAACAGAATATAATCTTACACTTAAAGATGTAACTACCGCCATACCTGACGGAAGCGCCCTTGAAGGGCTTAAGGAAGCTCAACTACAGCTCGCGAATCAAATTCAAATGCTTCAGTCCAAAAGTGAACAAATGATTTCTCAAATTAAAGAAAAAGATAGTCAAATAAAATACCCTTGATAATATCTTTTCATCAGACCTCAGCTAAATGGCTTGGTAATGGCAGAATTAAATGAACAACATGAAGAGATCCAAACAGAGGAATCTTCAGACAAAACCTATGGCGTCGCTAGTGACGGAATGTTTAATCTGATAAGGTTAAAAGAACATGGAAAATCATCTAGATCGCGAGCCCTCAGACTTAAGCCAAACGACACAATCGTAGCTATTGATGGAACTGAATTTAATGGTGATCTACAAGAATTTGTTGACCGCCTAGCAACAGAGGATTCGGATGAATGGCTTTTAACCATTTATAGGGATAAAGGTTTTTTTGAAATTGTTGTTAGAGGACCAATTGGTGGTACATTGGAATTTACAACTTCTGAGGAAACTGAAAAAATAAGAGAAGCTTTTAAAAGCCATAAAGTATATGACAGATCATCATATAAAATCTACGAAGTTCTAAGAGACATCCATAGAAGATGCGATATTGTTGACACAACTCATTCTAGCCTGGCAGTTTTACTACCTCCCATTTGGTTACTCCAGAATAGGATGTGGGAACCTCTTGTAGCAATCTTATCAGTTTACGTTATAACCTTTAATGTAAGCTTAACTCTTTTTATATTAGCCGCTATTTTGATCGGTGTTTATTTCAGGAAAGGCCAGGTTACTTTAAGGAGAAGCTACGGTCTATTTCAGGATCGGCAAGTCTGGGCAATTTTGGCAGCTACAGATGAGAAAAGAGCACAGGAAATCTGCAGGACATTTGACCCTAAATGTAAATTTGACCATTCACTTGTTGGCCCCTCTATGGACGAAAAAACAAAAAAGGCTTCCACAAAAAGAAAAAGTGGTCTTGTTTCATCATATTAGGGAAATTCAATGCCCTCTAATAAATGAAGCCTTTGACACAAGATCTATATAGATTCATTAATTATAATTACAGACCATTTCAGCAAGGCTGAAAGTTAATTTCTATTAGTCATTCCAATTATTAGCTATTTTTTTCTCTCCAAAAATCCCTGGACTGGAGATTGCCAGAGCCAATACAGGCAAATGAAGTATCCAAAGGTCTTACACTTAGGCGACATGTATATATTGCAAATCCTAGCTATTATCCCTTGAGTGCTCGGATGGAAGTTTTATTGGGTAAGAAGCAATAGATCGTATTTTTAGTCTATTATTTTGATTAAAGGAATTGCTATTGCCCTAGAAATTATTCTAAAGACTGCCAAAGCACCAAGTGTGGCCTATAGCGCTAACAGTGAGAGATTTGCAAATGCAACATTAGAGAAAGAGCCTTTCAATGGAGTGCATGTTATCAAACCCATCTCTTGGAAATATATCTTACTGGGGGGACACTGTTCCCAACACAGCAAGATACTAAAGTGCTCTACCCATAAATACTAAAGGAATTTGTTATGATAAATCAAAGTATCTTGAGTTCAGCCATCGGATCCACCTCAAGATGGCACACGTGCTCCGCTGCGATAATCTCTGAATAATTCCTTGTCATCTTAAAATCATCTCCATATACTTAATCAATATCACAAATAATGGGTAGCATTCTTAATTGTTAAAAGACTGTTTCGGATATTTAATTTATATAGATGTCTTCTATTGACTGCTAACGTTCAAAAAAGCTCCTAATAATTTCCTGAAAATAGAAATAACTAAGCACACCAAAACAAAAAATTAGTCCTATGTGATAAATTTATTAAACAATCTGTTTTGAATGTAAAAAACCAATAAAAAATAGCCTTAGATTTCCTCAGCTCATCTTTTTACAGTTTATAAGATCTTTAATATTATTTTTGAAAAAAGGTTTTTTAACTTGTCAATATTTTAATATTGAATTTCTATCTCAATTCTTCGGTTCTTTGCTCTGCCAGCTGCAGTTTCATTAGATTGGATAGGCTTTGATTCTCCATGACTGACAGCCTTCATCTTATCTGAATTAGCTCCTCCAGATTGTTCCATAGCCTGGACAACACTTGAAGCTCTAGCTGCAGCTAAATCCCAGTTGTCTCTAAAAGGCGAGCCGAACATTAATGGGACATTATCGGTATGACCCGATACTACTATGCTCCCAGCATCTCCTCCCCCTACAGTAGCTATTTTACCCATAATATCTTTCGCTTCATTAGTAAGTTCGGCGGAACCTGAAGCAAACGCGCCACCAGATCCGACAGTTACAAAAACTTTTCCATCTTTTCTTTCAACTTCGACCAACCCCTGAGCTATTTCTTGCTTTAGAGCTACCTGCAATTTATCTTCTGCTATCTCAGCTTTCTTGGATGTGTCTCCCCCAGGACCCTCACCTTTATTATCTTGATCTTCAGAGCCTCCTGTTTTCTCAAGCTCCTTTTCCGCTGCAGCAGCTAATTGCTCTAGCTTTTGCTCAAGCCCTCCAAATAAAACTTCAGTCTCTGCCTTTCCAGTAGCTTCTTTAGCTTCCTTTAAAGCATCAAGGGTTTCCTTTAATAAATTTGGAAGATCTTTTTCTTCGGCGTCGACAGCACTGAAATTTACGATTACGTTATCTCCTAAAGATTCTACTTCTATATCACCTCTAGCTATTGCTTCATTTAGCGCTTTTACTAAATCTTCGGCACCCTCACTTTCACCTTCTCCTTCACCATCTTTATTCTTCACTTCGAGCTCAGGTTGTTCCAAAGTGGTTGTTTCTTGAGTCATTTCTTTCGTAACTGAAGGACTGGGTGATGGGCTAAAATTTAGAGTAAGTACGGTAGTACCTTTGGGTTGCTCAACAACAGGTACGAGACGCTGAACACCAAAAGCATTTTTCAATGATCCAGAGATTTGTTTGAATTTAGGAACATTAAATTCTGCAAAGGAGAGAATTAAAACGAAAAAAGCCATTAATAATGTTGCCATATCGGCAAAAGTTGCCATCCAAGCAGGAGCGCCAACAGGAGGACATTTTGGACACTCCTCTTCTTCTTCCTCTATCTCTGCTTCTGCTTCTTCTGCCATCTTATTAATTGCTTAGGTTAAATTTTCTAGGCTGCTTCTAACTTAGCCTGCTCTTTAGGGGCTA
>CACAMI010000038.1 GCA_902533625.1 uncultured Alphaproteobacteria bacterium
AATGGTAATGACATTTATTCAGAACTTAGAGGAAGAAAGGCCGGATATAATTGGCCTCAATATTCTGTTCATCGTGGCGAACTCCAAATGCTTCTCTACAGGAAGTTACTTGAGCGAGCAGGGAAGCAATGCATTTTAATTGGCCATGATATATTTAAGTATCATAACCTTGGAAATTCTGTTCAGATAAAATTTAGAAAACAAGATGGCAGTTTTGGAACTTCAAAAGGTGCTATTCTTGTAGGTGCTGATGGTCTTCATTCAAAAGTACGAGCTCAAATGTATCCCTTGCAACCAGAAGTTCACTGGGGAGGGGCTATAATGTGGAGAGGAACCACTTTATCAAAACCAGTAAGAACGGGGGCGTCTTTCATAGGCTTAGGTACGGATAAGAAGAGAGTTGTTATTTATCCTATATCAAAAGCTAATAGCTCCTCAGGTTTGGCATTAACAAATTGGATAGCTGAAGTCACCATAGATCTGAAAGATGGGCAAACTTTTGGGGATTGGAACAAGAAGGTAGAAATCAAGAGTTTCATTAATCATTTTAATGACTGGCAATACGACTGGTTAAATGTTCCAGCTCTATTAAAAGCTGCAGATTGCGCTTATGAATTTCCTATGATAGATCGTGAGCCAATCCCTTCATGGATTGATCAACGCGTGGTTTTGATTGGTGATGCTGCCCATGTAATGTACCCTACTGGATCAAATGGAGCTAGCCAGGCAATTGTGGATAGTAGGGAGCTAGGAGCTTCATTTCTCAAAAATGGGATTTCTACTGATGCATTAAATCTATTTGATCAAAAATTATGCAAACCAATTTCAGAACTAGTTATTCGAAACAGAAAAGCTGGACCCTTTGGAATACTCAAAATAATTGATACACGATGCGGTGGAGTTTTTGAAGAAATAAGCAATGTAGTCTCAGAAGAAGAACTGAGTGAATTTATGCTAAGCTATAAGACAGCAGCTGGCTTGGCTATTGATAAACTAAACAAAGCTGAGCCTATAATATCAAAAGAAAAATCTGTTAACTTTTTGAACGCATAGCTTTCATAATTATTGTTCTGTCAATTTCACCTAATAACTCGGTACCGCATGATGAGGTTACAGGAAGAGCATCATCAGTTTCTGTGATAAGATCGATCAGCTGATCTATTTTTGTATTTTCATGTATGCAATTCTCTTTGTTCTTGAATAATTCCTCAGTCTTAGTAGAAACGTTTGGGCGCAAAACCTTGCCAGCACTTAAAACACGATACTTTGGCACGTCTTCTGTAAAATCTCTTACGTATTGATCAATTGGGTTTGCTACAATTTCTTCAGGTGTGCCAATTTGTGATATCTCACCATCTTTCATAATGGCGATATGGTCTCCCATTTTAATGGCCTCAAGAAAATCATGAGTAATGAACACCATAGTTTTCTTAACTAACTGTTGAATACTTAAAAGTTCATCTTGCATTTCTCTCCTAATTAGTGGATCCAAAGCAGAGAATGGTTCATCAAAAATTAAAATTTCTGGATCAACGGCTAAGGCTCTTGCAAGTCCCACTCGTTGCTGCATTCCTCCTGATAGTTCTCGGGGATAGTTATTTTCCCAGCCATCAAGGCCAACCAACTTTAGTACTTCCATTGATTTGTTCAGTCGCTCATCCGCAGGTGCTCCCCTAATTTCAAGTCCGTAACCAATATTATCAATGACCCGCCTGTGTGGGAAAAGGCCAAAATGTTGGAACACCATACTCATTCTGTGCCTTCTGAGAGAAGTTAGCTCATTGGCACTAATATTCATTATATCGGTATCATCAATCAAAATTTCTCCGCTTGTCGGTTCGATGAGTCTTGATAAGCATCTAACAAGAGTAGACTTTCCACTCCCGGACAAGCCCATAACCACAAATGTTTCCCCTTTTTGAATTGAAAAGCTTACATCTTTTACTGCTATGACATGCCCAGTTTTTTCCTGTACTTCAGCTCGCGACATGTCCTTATCAGAACTACTCAGTACGGTTTTTGGATCTGGTCCAAAGATTTTCCAAACATTATTACAAGAAATTTTTGCTTCTGTTCCCATCAAACTATCTAAGCTGTTATTTAGAAAAATTTCAATATTGTTTTTATAGTTATTTTAATTTTATACTGTACTTAATATATTCAATGTATTTAGTAGGCTTCTAGACTCTTCTTGTAGGTGAAGGAAATTAACTTGACTTGGTATCTTAGAAATCAAAGTGGAATAATTTGGGCCTTAGTCCTCGCTGGATTTACTCTCTCACTTTGGCTTGCGATATCGAGTGCCGACAAGACCGTCTTCCCATCGGTTATTTCTGATCCATTTAACTTTTCTGGTTGGATAAATGATGGAGAGTCTTGGATGAAAAAGAACTATCGCTGGGTTACGAGATTGGTAGCCGGAGTGATTAAGGAGTGGTACTATTCCGTAGAAGATTTTTTGATCGAAGCCCCGTGGATATTTATTTTCGCGCTTATGATAATCCCAAGTCTTAAAGTTTCCGGACTTAGGTTGACCCTCTTTGTTGTTTTCACTCTTTTATTCTGGGGCTTTGTGGGAATGTGGGAGCAGGCAATGCAAACAGTCGCTCTGATGACATTATCTGTTATCTTTTCAGTAGTTTTGGGTGTTTTAGTTGGAATTTGGTGTTCGCAAAGTGACAGGGTTGAAGCTTTCGTAAGGCCAATATTAGATACCATGCAGGTTATGCCCGCTTTCGTATATTTATTACCGGCGATCTTCTTTTTTGGAATTGGGGGACCTCCGGCAATATTAGCTTCGATGATCTATGCTATGCCGCCTATTATTAGGTTAACTAATCTGGGGATCAGACAGGTTCCGAAAGAAACCATTGAGACAGCTGAGTCTTTTGGTTCGAATAGGTTTCAAATGTTGACAAAAATACAGATGCCCTTGGCTCTACCGAGTATCATGATGGGAGTAAATCAAACTATTATGATGGCATTGGGCTTAGTAGTGTTGGCCGCATTTATTGGAGCGCAGGGTCTTGGATATGAAGTTTGGCTTGCCATACGAAGGATTGATGTTGGATGGGCAATGGAGGCAGGGTTGTGTATTTTATTCATGGCCATAATGTTTGATAGATTCAGTGCGTCCGTGAGTAAGGAGAAAGAGAAAGCTACCTTTAATAATCAGTTAGTTTTTCGACTATTCCCCCAATCTTGGCACAAGAATTCAGCAGCGTATTTGGTAGAAACCCTAATAGAAAAAGTTTATAGGCTGGTGGGCTGGAGTTCCTCTGCCATCATTAATTTATTATCGAACTTAGTCTCTTGGATAATTGGTATTTTTGATAGAGAGCGTGCATTGAGGATAAAGAGTTTTTTTAATGACAATGTTTTTGCCTTATCATTTATTTTAATATTGGGCTCAATTTTTTTGATAGATATCTACCTTTTTAAAATTGGGACCTTCCCTGAGACTTGGCGCTTATCGGTTAGGGAACCTGTTCAAGCTGCAGTTGACTGGCTAGCTGTAAATCCAAGTTTTGTGGCATTTACTAAAGGAATGAGGGCTTTCATTTATTTATATATGCTGAATCCTCTCGATTACTATCTGCTTCATCTGCCTTGGTGGTTCACTATGATATCTTTCATGATAATCAGTTTCGTTACTGTGGGGATAAGGTTTGCTTTTGTTGCTTTCGCTTTATTATGTTTCATAGGAGCGTGTGGTATTTGGGGAGAGTCGATGATAACTTTGTCTTCAGTGCTAGTTTCTGTTGCAGTTTGTTTTATTTTTGGTGTTCCCCTCGGGGTTTTAGCAGCATATAACAAAAGGTTCCGAAATTTTCAGGAACCCATTTTGGACGCTATGCAGACATTGCCATCATTTTGTTACCTTATTCCAGTACTAATGCTTTTTGGTGGTAATAAAGTATCTGCGATTATTGCCACTGTAATTTATTCAATTGTGCCTATCATAAGGCTCACAATCTTAGGGTTAACCCAAGTTTCTGAATCCTACACTGAGGTTTCGAAATCTTTTGGGGGTACGACATTGCAAACATTGATTAAAATTAAATATCCAATGGCTGTTCCAAGTTTAGTAATGGGCTTTAATCAAACTGTGATGATGGCCTTCGCCATGCAAATAGTTACCCCTTTGATTGGCGGCAAAGGACTTGGGCGAGAAATTTTCCAAGCTTTAGCAAAATCTGATACTGGTAGAGGCTTGGCTGCTGGAATTGCAATTTGTTTGTTAGCTATAATTCTTGATAGGATCAGTATGGCCTTAACCGAGAAACAGCGCAAGGCACTGGGAATTTGAAATAAACTAAACAGTTAGTTGGCAGGTATCAAATTTTTGCGTTTACAATGTGAACATTTGTTGATTAAATATGGATCACAAGTTAACAATGGGAGTAAATCTATGAAGAGAAGCTTTTTTAAAGCTGGTTTAATTTTTATCGTATCGCCGATTATCCTATCTTTATCTTTAGTAGGTGCGCATGCAGCAAAAAGATTGAACGCTGTTGTACCTGACTGGACAGGTGGAGAAATTACATGTGAAGTTGCTGTTCTCATATTAGAGCAAGAATTGGGATACAAAGTGAATCAGGTTGAATTTCCAAGTGGTAACGGTGCTTGGGAAGCGATGGTTGGTGGTGATTTTGATATGATGTGTGAGCATTGGCCAAGCTATACTGAAGGTGATACAACTTTTATCGCTGAATTTGGAGGCGACGGTACTGCCTTGAATCTAGGAACTTCCGGTATTGTAGGACTATCAGATTATTATGTTCCAAAATATTTTGTGGATGCAAATCCTGGTTTTAAAGGTTGGGAAGACTTAAACGATTATAAGGACCAATTTGCTACTATTGAAAGTGGTGATAAGGGTCGATTAATAGGTTGCCCAGTGCCTGGTTGGAATTGCTATGACCAAATACGTCTAGATATGCTTAATATTGATTTTGTTGCTGATGAATTGGGATCCGAAGCTGCTTCGCTAGCCGAGGCACAAGGTGCTTATAAAAGAGGAGAACCTTTCCTACTTTATCTATGGGAGCCTCATTGGGCTTTTGGTGCAATGGAATTAGTTGCTGTCGGTTTGCCAGAAAATAAGACATGCGATACTTGGACTGAGGCCGATGGATATAAAGATTGTGGTCTTGGATTTTGGCCGGCGACCGGTTGGGCTGAAGACCATACTTTTAACTCTGGAAGACCAGACTTTTGGAACGATCCGGAAAATGCTGATGCTAAAAAGTTTATGGCTAATATGAATTTAGAAAATATTCATCAGTCAACTATGCTTGCATTAATTAATGACACTGGACGTTCAGTTAAGGATGTGGTTCAAGAATGGAAAGACAATAATGAAACCATTTGGAGAGCATGGCTTCCTTAATCTTTAAGACAATTTAATAGATGAGAAAAGGGGTCAAATAGGCCCCTTTTTTTTATTGCACCTCCTCTTTACTTTCCAGTAACGCAACAGTTAATCCTGCTATTACGATCAGAATAGCTCCAATCCACTGCCACATTTTCATCGGTTCACCAAGAATAATATTTGCTGATAAGGCGGCAACAATAAGCTCTGAAAGCATTAAAATACCTATCAAACCTGGAGATAGGTATTGGTTTATACTGAGAAGAATTAAAAAAGTAGGGAAAAAAATCAATATTGAAACAAGAAAAATTGGTAGTGCTGTCTTTAGTATTACCAGCGTTTCTGGTGCCTCAAATTTAAAAAAGTATATGAATATCAGTGTTATAAAAGCGCCAAAAAAATAAATTGGCAGCATGACACTGGCTATATCAATTTTATTGAATTTCCTAACAAAAACTGAACCCATACTCCAAATAAGGCCTGACGCAAAGCCAAAGATATCGTAATAGTCGAATCTTAAACTTTTTACATCTAATTCTATGACTAGCACACATCCTAGCAACCCAGATAAAATAGATGCCCAGCGACCAAATGTTTGTTGCTCGCCCAAAAGAAATATTCCAAATAGAGTGGCCCAAGCTGGTGTTAAATAATAAAGAACTGTTGTTTTAGTGACTGAGCCAAGAGTTAGGCCTGCTAAATAACATGCAAAACCCATCCCTATACAACTGCCTATTAAAAAATAGCCTAACCAATTAGATTTATCCTTCCAAATGGCGCGCAGAAACAAATAAGCTAGTGGTAGAATTGGGAGGGCAAGAAAAAAGAAATTTGACCAAAGGCCATTAAGCCCAAGACCTTCAATTATACGAAGAGGTATCCAAAGGACACCCCAAAATGAAGCACTAACAAAAATCATCAACATTGAGCTACGCTTGCTGTATGTCTGTGTCAGAAATGAAAACATGTATTTATTTATATAATGAGATCTATTTTTTTAATGTATTCAGAGAATAATCATGCATTTATTTCATTTTCTAACTTTATTTTACCCTTATGGCCGCAGTTTGGGCAGTGATAATCTCTTTTCTCAATATTAAAATTTTTTTGCATAGCAGCATAGGTCCAATAGAATTTGCATTCGGAGCAGGTAATGTGAAATAGGTATTCAAGGTGCGCTGTAAAACTCATTTTTTCCTCATATTTTATATATTCTTAAAAGACTAAGGGTTTTTTCTATAACTGGGAAGCAATAATACAATTCCTAAGCCTAACAACCCACACATACCTAATCCCAGAAAAGCACTGTTGTAACTTCCAGTTATATCAAAAATACGACCTGTAATAATTGGACAAATTGAGCCTCCCAATGTTCCTAAGAAAAGTATGCTGCCAAAAATTGCACCATGAGATTTCATCCCAAAATATTCCTTAACTGCTGGAGACACAACAGTGAAAAAGCTACCGTGAGAAAATCCATAAAGCAGTGTAGTAAGAAAGAGGAAATTATGAGAGCTAACTTCCCTGAACATAAATAAGCTTATTATCAAGGGAATAAAACAAATTAAATAAGTACTCTTGGCTCCAAAATTATCAACACTTATACCAACTATTAGCCTGCCAGCTATACTAGAAAACCCAATGGCTGAAAGTAAGAATGAAGCTTTCTGAGGAGTCATACCAAGGTCAATGCCATGAATTGCAATATGTACTGGGATTGTCATCAGTGCGGAAAGGAATAAAAATTGAATTGCTCCCAGCTTCCAGAAAGTAAAAGTTCTTCGCGCCTGCTTGTCTGAAATACCGCTGCTTTCTTCTTCAATGGAAGTTAACTTCTTTTCAGGAACTTTCATTAGGTAGGCGGCAGTTAAAAGCAGAACTCCGCCTAGGATTCCTAGAATAATAATTGCTTGTTTCCATTCAAAAAAAAATATTAAAATGGCGAGAAAGGGTGGTATACAAACTTGCCCCAAAGCAGTTCCAACTTTGGTTATGCCTGTCATTATCCCTAACCTTCTTTCAAATGACTTTGCCACTGATGATAAAGTTACTACATCGTGAGTAGACATTCCTATGCCCACAAATATGCAAAATATGATTATAAGGTGAAATGGTTCGGTTATTAGTGCAGTCAAAGAAACTCCAAAACCAAAAAGCAACCCTGTTACACTTAAAATTAATCTTGGGCTAAATCGATCGCTTAAGTGGCCAACTAGTAAGACTAGTATTCCCATGCAAATGAATGCCGCTGAGTTAGCTGCGGATAAAATTGCCCGAGGCCATCCAAAATATATTTCAAATTCGTTCATTAGAACGCCGTAAGAAAATAGAATTCCTATGACCGTAAATTGGGTTAAGCACGAACCTGCTAGAACCATGTATTTCATAGGTTATTCCAACTCACTATTTTGACCTCGGAATCCACAATACTTACTCGAAGTCATTTGGTGATACTTGACTTTATCATATGGAATTCTTATTGGCTCAGGATCTACTATTTCTATTGGAATAGATCTCTGCATAGCAGTTCTTAAAGCGATAGAGGTAATGTTAACATTGAATGAAGTTCCAATAAAAATAATTTTTTCTGCGATATTCATCCAGCTTTCAGCTTCTGAAATTCTATAAATATCAGTGTAATATTCATCAAATAAAAGTACAAAAGGTTTCAATGAAATTCCTATTTTAGGAATCAACCGACCATTAATGCTTTTTTCGATTTTAAATTTATTTAGCAGTACCTCAATTAAATTTTTACGATCCAGAGGGCCTTTTTTTTCAATATTATCCCAATCTGCATCGATCGGATTTTGAGGTTTCATTTGATCGTCATAGGTAATTAATTTATCTAAACGACCATGGATAGGTATATAATTCATGTTTCCAGCTTTGCCGTCAAGTCCATCAATATTTTGCGTTATTAAATATTTGTCTGCCAGCCATTTGTGAGTGGAGTTTGGTTGCACGTTTTTATATTTTGCAAATCGTTTGTAATACCATAGCAAAAACTCATCTGGATTTTCTTCAAATTTTTTTCTGGTCGCCATTTCTTGAGGTGTGTAGTTAATGCTCCCAATGGTCCAAAACCCGTCATTTCCGCGAAATGTTGGTATACCACTATCAGCACTAACTCCGGCTCCGGTAATAAAAAGTTCATTTATCATTTGACGCAGTTTAAAATTAAATTACTTTGTTTTTAGCTTGGACAAAAACCAAGTTTATTTAAGAAATAGTTTTTGTATAACAGGTAATGGTATGGCATGGATTCAAATGAGATAAAACAGATTTCTTCCAACGAGGCCTTTGAAGAAATAAATAGTAATGTGGGCGCTTTATTAATTGATGTTCGCTCAGAATTAGAATGGAAAAAAATAGGAATACCTGATTTAGGCGATCTAAATGAGCGCTTAGTTCTTTTAGAATTACAGTCTATGCCTTCAATGGAAATTAATCAAAATTTTCTTGCAGAGCTGGAAGAAAATTTGAGCAATAGAAATGTAAAAAATGTTATGTTTATGTGCAAGGCTGGTGTTCGCTCACAAGCGGCGGCCGTTAAATCCATAAGCGTATTATTGAATGCTAATAAGAATATAAAAATTTGCAATGTTTCGGATGGATTTGAAGGAAAGGGATTCTCTATTTTTGGAAGTATGACTTCAGGATGGAAAAACTCTGGGTTACCTTGGAAGTTTATCAATTAAGAATTCACTTTTTTTCATAAATTATTTCAGAAATAGTTTTTGGTAATTGCTTTAGTAAGTCTTCTGAAATTAAACCTGGGCCAAAAATTGATGCCGCATGAGCATGCAACCAAGAAGCTGCTGAGGCAGCTTTAAAACAATCCATGCCCTGGGATAAAAGTGCGGCGATTATACCAGAAAGAATGTCACCAGATCCGGCGGTAGCTAAATGTGGCGCTTCAGGATCAGTTGATAAAATCTGCATACCTCCAGGTTCTGAAATTACAGTATTCGCTCCTTTTAATAAAAAAATTGTTCCTGATTTTTGTGAAGCTAAAAGTGAGGCTTCCATAGGTGAAGACTTTTGATATTCTGGAAATAAAGATTTAAATTCGCCTTGATGAGGAGTCATAACAACTTTATTGTGCAGATTTCCTAGAAGTTCATCTTGATGACCTTTAAAAGCACTTATCGCCCCAGCATCTAATATGGTTGGTTTGCTTAAGCCAAGAATGAGTTTTGTTATATCACGTGTAACTTTGCTTGGTGGTGCCCCAGGGCCAAACACAATTGAATCGTATTTTGAATTTTCTTTAATGTGGTCACTTTTCATCGGGTTTTTCTCAGCATGCACTATGACGCTTGGAGCTAAAAGATTGAAAAGAGTGTGATATTTTGGAAGGCAGATTACTGATACTAGTCCTACACCACATCTTAAGGCGGCGATGCTAGCTAAAACACTAGCCCCTGGCATTTCTCCAGTGAGAATTAATGTGTGTCCATGTTTATGTTTATGACTGGTCCAGAGTTTTTTTGGAAAATTTGATTTCCAAAGCTTTGGATCGTTGTGCTTTACATTAATTGTAAGATTTCTTGCATGGGATGTTTTTAACCCAATGTCTACTACATGCAATTTTCCACACATTTTTTTTCCTGGAAAAGCTTTATGTCCAATCTTTGGATTGAAAAAGGTGATAGTTTCATTGGCTTCAAAACATTTTTCTCCTATGATTTCACCTGAATTACCATCAATTCCAGATGGAATATCAACTGCTACAACAAATTTGTTAGCTTGTTTTATCCATTT
>CACAMI010000039.1 GCA_902533625.1 uncultured Alphaproteobacteria bacterium
AGCAGTATTCTTGAATTTGCGAAGACATCTTATCCTAAAGTTGAAATTATTTCCAAGATGTCTAGTGGAGAGATCCACCGCACCAATTATCGTGATATTTCAACTCGATCAAAAAAAATGGCAAATGCCCTTTTGGAATTAAAAGTATCTTTGGGAGATAGAGTAGCCACGATTGCTTGGAATAGCTACAGGCACTTTGAATTGTATTTTGCTATTTCCGGAATTGGAGCTGTGTGCCATACAATTAACCCAAGGCTTTCAAGTGAGCAGCTTGTTTACATCATCAATCATGCTGAGGATAAAGTCATTTTCTTAGATTTAAGTTTTATCAAATTAATAGAAGCCCACTTGGACCAGATTTCACCTCATATTAAATTTGTTTTAATGTGTGAACCATCGGAAGTGCCGGATTCAAATCTTCCAAATGTGATTTGTTATGAAGATTTAATTAATGGTGGCAGTGAAGATTTAGTCTGGCCAGTTTTCCCAGAGGATACTGCTTCGGGGCTTTGCTATACATCAGGGACTACAGGCAAACCAAAAGGGGTGTTGTATTCTAATCGTTCAACTGTTCTTCATGCTCTTCTTGCAAGTGTCACTTTGCCTGATTCATTTGCCGTCGGGCGGAAAATTTTACCTATAGTCCCTCTATTTCATGCAAATGCATGGGGGATACCTTATAGTGCACCTCTAACTGGATCCTCTTTAGTTTTTCCTGGTCAAAGTCTAGATGGAAAAAGTATCTATCAACTTCTTGATCAATTTGAGGTTTTTTCGGCTTGGGGAGTTCCCACTGTTTGGTTTGGTCTTTTAGACGAAATAAAACATAAAGGCGTAAAACCCAAAGGATTAGGAGAGATGATTGTCGGTGGTTCTGCAGCTCCAAGATCTTTGATCTCTGAGTTTGAAAAAATGGGTGTAACAGTTGTTCATGCTTGGGGCATGACAGAAACCAGCCCATTAGCGTCAACGGGTAGATTGACTATTCCTTATACAGCTCTTCCTGAGGATCAGAAAATTGATCTAAAAATGAAACAGGGCAGAAAGGTTTTTGGGGTTGATCTAAAGATTGTGGATGATGAGGGAAAGGAGCTTCCTCAAGACGGTGAAAATGTGGGAAATTTATTTGTAAGGGGCAATACAATAGCAAAAGGTTATTTTAATAATGAAGATGCAAGTAAGGCTGCAATAGATAAAGATGGTTGGTTTGAGACTGGTGATGTTGCTTCAATTGACAAAGAAGGTTTTCTTACTTTAACGGATCGATCTAAAGATTTAATCAAATCAGGTGGAGAGTGGATTAGCTCAATTGATTTAGAGAATTGTATTATGAATCATCCGGAAGTTGAAAACTGCGCAGTAATTGCTGTGCCACATGAAAAATGGTACGAGCGACCTTTATTAATTGTCGTTCCAAAGGCTGGCTGTTTGCCTGAATCAAAAAACCTACTAGAATATTTAGAAGGTTCTTTTGCAAAATGGCAAATACCAGACGGTGTCGTGTATGAAGAAGAGTTGCCATTTACGGCTACTGGGAAAGTTTCAAAACTGTCATTGCGAAAGAAATATGAAGATTTCAATTTTAAAAAGGCTACAAATTTCAAATGAAGCGATTATTTGATAGTCAATGCCTCCAGAGATTTTTTTACATTGTCGCTTAATTTCTCAGGCTGTTTATTTCTAAAATTATAGTTTACATAAGTTGCCGTGCCTTTTGCACAAATACGGCCAGTCTGTTCTATTCTCTCTCCAATTTGGAAAGATGTTTTTCCTATCTTTTCGATCCATGTTTTTATATGAACATCGTCCTTCAAAAATAGTTGATCTGTATAGTCAACATTAATGTTTACCAGGGCTAGTTTCCATTTTTTAAAAGATAGATCTGGAGAAAAAATACTAAAAATTTTACGCCTTCCAGCTTCAAACCAGATTGGTACAAATACGTTATTTATATGTCCAACTCCATCAGTTTCAGAAACTCTAGGTGTTATGATTGTATCTATCAAACTTTTTCTCCAGGAGGTGCAAAAATGATTATGTAAGGATATCTCCATTACAATTGAAAGGATAGAAATTTATACTGCAAAGGCTTTATCTAGTCATCTATTTTGTTACTCTTTGCCAAAAGTGTATTTTTTTTGATAACATTCATAAGGAAAACATCCATATTTTGTGCAATGAATATTCCTGAAGCAATAACTATATAAGATAAGATTATCCCGATGGTTATTTTTTCGTCAAGTAAAGTTATTCCAAAAATACTTGCCACAATTGGGGCCAAAAATCCGTTTATAGAGGTAAAAACAGCGCTGGTTCTTTTTATGAGTGCAAACCTTATAGTGCTTCCTAAAAAAGTGGAGAATATGCCTGCAGCAAATAAGCCTAGAAGCGAAACTGGTTCTGGACTTAAATTAGGCGAAGTCATAAAAAAGACGGGAAGCATTATTATACTTGCTATCAATAGTGACGATCCAGTTAATGCTACGGGTGATACTTTTGGCATCATTTGAATAATTATTCCTCCAGCTGCCAATAAAATACTTGCCATTATGCATAAAGCTGCTGCTGAAATATTCTCGGTCATTCTCCCAGATAAAATACTATCAGGACCTATCAGGAGAATTAAGCCAGAGAATCCAAGAAAAAATCCAATCCATTTTTTTTTAGTTACTCTCTCCTTAAGAACTATTCTTGCTAGTAGTAAAATAAACAGAGGAATAGATGATAAGTATATAGCCACTTCACCAGTGGTTATTGTTTTTAGGGCAAAAGGAATAAGGATGAAGGGCAGTCCTAGGCAAAAAATTCCGTAAGCAGAAGAATATAGCCATAATTTTAATGTTTTTGGTAGACCCTGTCCTGATGCAAAAGTAAAAAATAATGAAAACGTCCCTGCAACAATAATTCTACCAGAGCCTGACGAGAGTGGATTAAAATCACTTAAAGATAGCGAAATGAATAGAAAAGTTGAGCCAAAGCAGAGAGCAATTATTAATAAAAGTACTACATTAGTGGCGGAAAAAGTATTCATTTTTATATTAAAAATCCAGAGCTTAGCTGTAAGTAACTAGGTTTGATTTATCCTTTATTAAATGTGGAGTTGAATTGAACTCACTTAAGTATAGAGAATTTTCTGTAGTTATTATTTTCGTTATTGAAGAATTCTTAATTTGGAGATGAAGATCTATCATTGACTTAGATGGAGCGTTAAGAATTTCCGTTACAATCAAGCTTATTGGGCCTCCTGAAGAGATTGCTAAGATGTTTTCATCTTTGTTTTGGGTCATTTTATGTAAGGAGTCTAATACCCCTCTTTTAAAATTAGCCCATGTGTTATTTTTTATATCCTGCCCTCCATCTTGCCAATTTTTCATGGCGGAACGAATGTTTCGAAAATAGCTCTTTCTGTCTTTAAAGATATCTTCTGGTAAGTTTTCGGAAAAGTTACTTCTCATTAATGCCTCAGCATCATACTCGTTTAGGCCCTTCAGAATATTTAGTTCAGCATCTTGATTTATTTCCCTAAGTGTCTCAAGTTGTCTAGACATATTTCCCGTAAAGAATTTATCAAATACAACTTCCTCTTCTTTGAAAAATTTTCCTAGCAGTCGTGCCTGAAGGTGTCCCAGCTCGGATAGCTTGTCATAGTTTTTTGCACCAAAGGATGCCTGGCCGTGCCGAACAAGTATTAATGAGCCCATTTGTTTATATTTTGCCTATTTTTTGAATACTCGATGTGCCTAAAAAAGCTAAAAGGCAACCCGCTAATGTAATTAATCCAAACGTGTACATTTGCCCAGAAAATTCGAATCCATAGTCTATTAGTAAGCCCGATATTCCTGGGCCGAGTGCAGAACCGAATACACCGATAGAGGCGATTAGAGCTTTGATAGATCCTATATTTTTTGTGCCAAAGGTTTCAGGCCAGAAGGCATTGAAAATCGTTATATGGCCACCTTGTGCTAAGCCCATAAGAAGAAATGCAAAAGCAGCTTCGCGTAAATTGGAGGCATAAGAAAAGGAAATTAAACTTAGCGCTAAAGGAATTTGGTACCAACCCAACAACTTTCTACTACCGAATTTATCACTGGCCCACCCAAAAAGAAACATAGATCCAACCGAAGTAAATGTGTAAACTGGGAACAAGGCTACTAGTTCGATGTGCGCCCAACCTTTCTTAAGGCTTAAGTGATATTGCTGAAAGAAAACTGCTGTGACAAACATTCCTGGGAATATCATAATGGGAGTGTAAAGCCAAAAATTTAAACTTCGCAATACCTCTCCACGAGCCCAATGCCTATTATCCATTCCCAAAGATTCATCAGTTTCTGATAAGCTTGATGGACTTCTTTCATTTTTAAGCAGAAGTAAAAAAATTGGTATTAAACTTACTGGGATTAGTGCTGCCAAAAACCAGAGTGATCTCCATGAAAGAACTGCTAAAAGAGCTACAAAAATCAGTGGTAGAAATGCTTCTCCAAAAGCAAATCCTAGTGTTGAGACTGCTAATGCTTTGCCCCTTTGTTTTGAAAACCACCGACTGATGGAAACAACACATAAATGTGACAGCATTCCTTGCCCTGAAAAACGTAACGCAAACACAGCAAATGGTAGTAAAATTGAAAGTGACAATGCTCCCATAAAACAGGATGCTGAACTTAACAAAATCAACATTGCGATTACTAAGGTTTTTGCTTTATATTTATCTGCAAATGTACCGGCATAAATCATGCATATAGCTGATGCTGAGGTTCCGATTGTGTAGTATAGACCCCACTCTCCGTTCGTAAGGTTAAAGCTATAGATGATTTGGCCTGCAAAAATAGAAATAAAAAATGTTTGTCCAAAGGATGAGCTGAGTGACATGAGCGAACCTGCAAGTAGCCAGTTCTTATTTTTATTAATAAATTCAAGAAATTTCATAGTTCAAGTGTCTTGCAAAATTTAAATAGGATGTTTTTTGAAAAATTATTAAATAGCAGAGGTGGTAGAGATTTTTTTTAACGTAAAAAATTAGTCCATGATAGTACTTTATAGTATATTCTTCCAATTAATTCACGCGTGGCTAGGGAAACTTTATCTAACCCTGAACTGGCAGGAAAGAAATCCATTACTGTCAAGCTCCTTTCGCTGACCTTGAAATCCACTGGATAGGGGAAAACTGTAAAACCTTCCTGTTCAAAAAGGTGTTTTGCTCTAGGCATATGATAAGCCGATGTAACCAAGATAATATTGTTATCATAATTTTTAAGAACTTTTGAAACAGCTTTAGCTTCATCTCTTGTATTTTCAACCTCTTCAGTTAGGAGAATTTTAGACTGAGTTATTCCAAAACTTATTGCTTTTTCCTTAAGATAACTACCTTCAGCAATTTTTGATTTTGACCATGGCAGTTTACCTTCTGTGAAAATTAATTGATTTGCCTTGCCTTTTTGAAATAGATCAATTCCTCCAAAAAATCGATCAGGGTCTCCCCATTCATTGCCGCTATAAGTTCCTGATTTTACATAAGTTATCATTCCACTAAGAACCACAATAGCTTCGACTTTAGGAATTTCTGAAATTTCACTCCTCTGGATATTATTTTCTATCAAATAAAAAATTCTGTCAGATACTAGGGGTGTGCTAAAAAAATATAAGCATGCTATTGCGAAAATAATTGGCCGTTTTGCCCCTATTATTAATCCATATGCTGTGATCAAAATGATCAAAAATATTGGTGACAAAAATATAGGGAGAAATTTGTGCAAATAAATCATGTTGCCTAATACACCAAACCGCCTTAAAATTTCACTTTTTTACATGCTATTGTTTTACTAATATTGGTAACGATTTTACTAAAAAATTCAAATATAAAAAAGCAAACTATTTTTTTTAAGAATTTCATAATGAGTTATGGTTAATATTGTAGAGTAAAGGCTATAAAATCTTGGAGAAAAAATGAATTTACAGCAAAGGAAGGAACTAATTAGGACAGTTGCAGAAAAATTTGTTCAGGGAGATCATTTTGATTCAATTGAATGGAAAATAGAAAGAGAAGGGAAGGATTTTTCAGCCGGATTTGTAAGCCGAAATGAAGATTTTCAAAGAGAAAGCAATCTTATATATAGAATATATTCTATGACAAAACCTATAGTGTCTGTCGCAGCTATAAAGGCTATTGAGATGGGACTTCTAAGGCTTTACGATCCTGTGGCGATGTACTTTGATTGTTTTAAAAGTCAAATGGTTCTTACTTCTAGTGGAGTAATGGAACATGCAAAAACGCTGATTAATATTGAACAGTTGTTAACCCATAAATCTGGCTTGAGTTATGGATTCAACACTGGTTGTGCAGTAGGTAATCTTTATGCGAGGGCAGGACTCGTTCACAAGTCGCATCTTGACTTAGATTCCTTTGTATCCGAAGTAAGTAGATTTCCTCTAGCTTTTCATCCGGGAGAGGGTTGGAGATATTCACTATCGACAGATGTATTGGCAGGAGTTCTAGAGAAGGTTTTTGGAAAAGGAATTGACGAGATACTGAAAGAAATTATTTTTGATCCTATCGATATGAAAGAAACTAGTTTTTTTGTAACTGGGAAAGAAAAATCTCGAATAGCAAAGATATATGGTAAGGAAAATATTGATGACCCAGCTATATTCTCTTCTAAGTTCAATAAATTGGATGTAGCAAATATAGAAGATATTTATCCTTCGGATCAAACTTTTGTTAAAGCCAGGGGAGGACATGGGTTGTTTTCTACAATCGGAGATTATAACAAGTTTGCTGCTATGTTATGTACAGGTTTAGATAAATATGGCCATCCGTTTATTTCAGATAGAATGATGAATTTTGCATTGTTGAACCGTGTCGATACCAAATATCGGCCATTGGTAATAGATAATTACGAAATTCCTTTTGACGGTTATGGCTACAATTTTCTGGGTAGAGTAATGGTAGATCAATCAAAGGCACGTTTTTTAACTGGAAGGAATGAATTTGGTTGGGCTGGTGCTGCATCAACATATTTTTGGGTAGATAGAGATGAGAATTTAACTGGGGTTATTATGGCCCAATATTTGGGCTCCACAATACCGTTTGCAGAAGAAATAAAATCAATTGTCTACCAGGCACTTTAGGCTTAATGGATCAATACATATCAAAATTGAATTTTGAAACTATGGGACTTGGTCTCATAGACATTACTAATGAAATAAAACAGGCTGTGCAGTTATCTAATATTGAAACTGGGATAGTTAACTTGAGTATTATGCACACTAGTGCCTCTTTAATCATTCAGGAAAATGCGTCAAATGATGTCCAAAGAGACTTATTAACATTTTTAGATAACTTAGTTCCAATGGGTGACAAAAAAATCTATGAACATAGGTTTGAAGGCAGAGATGATATGCCTGCCCATATAAAGACTATGCTAACTAATACAAACCTGACCCTGAGTATAATTAAGTCCAAGTTGCAGTTGGGAGTATGGCAAGGAATATTTCTTTTTGAACACCGGGAGCAACATCATGAACGTCACGTAACAGTTCATTGTATTGGAAAAGATAATAAAAGGGACTAACATATTAAACAACATAGTCCAGGAGCATAAATGTTTGGTAGTTATATATTTTTGATTTTTAGTGCAAGTCTTCTTATTGCTGTGAGTTTTGGTGTAGTGGCAGTCCTTCCATTAGCTATATCAGGGATGGAAGCTGATTTGGCGATTGACTATTTATCTATAAGTCTAGCTTTTGCTGTAGGGCAGGCGGTCACTGGTATAGCCAACCCACTTGGCGGTGCGATGGCGGATAAGTTTGGTTATCACCGCGCTATGCTTTTTGGAATAATACTTTCTGTGATTGGTCTTGCATTAATTCCTTTTTCGACTTCACCAATTATGCTTGTATTTGCCATTGGAGTTCTATCTTCAGTTGGCTATGGGTTTACTGGTATTCAAGTTGCTATGGCAGCAATAAATAAGAGAATTCCTCCTGAAAAATCTGGCTTTGCTTTTGGTCTCGTTAATGCTGGTGGCTCTTTTGGCCAATTTCTTATGGCTCCAATTGCAGGCTTTATTATAATTTCTTTCGGATGGACTACTTTGATTTATTTTCTTATAGCTGGCTTTATTTTGACAATCCCTTTTTGTTGGACCTTAAAGGTTAATAGTTCAATATCACATAATAAAAGTGAAAGCAGTTTTACTCTCGTTGAAACGCTAAATTTAGCTTCTCGAACCACTAGTTTTAATTTATTAATTCTTGGATTTTTCACCTGTGGATTTCATGTGGCCTTTATCAGAACCCATATGCCCGGAGTTATAGAACTTTGTGGACTGCCTACAACGGTCGCTGGGTGGTCTTTGGCTTTTATAGGTTTTTTCAATATTGTGGGAAGTCTGTTCGCTGGATGGTATATAACACGTTGGAGTATGAAGAATTTTCTCTCTGCTATTTATTTTTCTCGTGCAGTGATCGTAGGTTTATTTCTTCTAAGTAGCCAGAATACCATATCTATCTTAGTTTTTTCTGCTGCGCTTGGGTTCACTTACCTCTCTACTATTCCGCCTACGGCTGCTTTAGTTGGGAAAATGTTTGGTCCAAAATTTATGGCGACACTTTTTGGGATCGCCTTGCTGTCCCATCAAATTGGTGCATTTTTAGGTGCTTACCTTGGTGGATATTTCTTCGTCGAGACAGGATCTTATCAATTAGCATGGTTTATAAATATTGCTTTGGCGTTATTTTCTTCTCTAGTTCACCTTCCAATTAAGGAAAGACGAGTAGAGTTTCAGGCTGTTTAATTTTTGTTATTTTGTGCATATAAAGTAAAAATAACAAAAATGCCTATTAAACTTGATGAACCCAAAAGTAAAAATAAAGGCCATGTATTTTCTGTTATAGAAATCATTATCCCAGTAACTGATGAAAATACCGCCCCAAAGAAATACATCGATGCACCATGAAGACCTGAAGCACTGCCTCTTAAGTTCTGATTAATTGAGATCGCTCCTGCAATAGATATTGGCCAAATAAAGCCATTCCCAATACCTACAAAAAAGAAAGGGGTAAATAGCGCAGGCGCAAAATTTGGGAAAAGCTTATGTAACAATAAAGATAATAGGATGCTAGATAATAAACTAGTATAGCCACATAAAAGCCAAGCGAATTCGGTCAGATATTTTGAAAATTTCACGCTAATGATATTCCCTAGAATAAAGCCCAAGACAATTATACCTATCATTGCCCCTATCCAACTTGAATCAAGGTAAAAGATTTTTTGGATGATATAAGGTGTAGCTACCAGAAGCGAAAAAAAAGAAGCAGTTGCAAAGTTGCCTGATAAAACATAACCCCAGAAAAGTTTTACTCTAACTAACAATCTATATTGGGCAATTTGATCCCAAAAATTAGTAATTTTTTTTGAATTTGTTTCTTTCAGAAAAGCTAGGTTTACGAAGAATAATACGACACCCATTGAAAGTAAAAAATAAAAGGAGGATTTCCAACCATAATTACTGTCCAGTAGTTCACCTAAAATGGGGCCTGCAATTGTAATTCCAGCCATTATAACGGCCAAATTAGCCATTGTTTGAAGCACTTCCTTTTGCTCCTGGGTATCTGCAACAATTGCTCTACCTAGAACTAGCCCTGCTATTGAGATAGCTTGCAAGGTTCTGCAGATCAGAAAAGAATAAGCCCCGGAAGATATTATACAGCCAATTGTTGTTAAAATAAAAAAAACCAAACAAATCAATAAAATTGGTCTTCTGCCAAACCGATCTGAGAGTGGGCCAATTATAATCTGTAGAAATGCACCTCCAGCCATGAATGCCGAAATTGCGAATTGCATCGTCGAATAATTACTGCCAAAGTATTCAGCAGTTGTGGTTATGCTTGGTAGGAAAATATGTTGTGGTAGGAATGAAATGCAAAAAAGCAAATACAGGTTAATCCTAAATAGTGTGTCGACCATATTTTTCAAAAAATCACAATATTAATATTA
>CACAMI010000040.1 GCA_902533625.1 uncultured Alphaproteobacteria bacterium
AATCTCTCCATGATGATTATCGGGAGATAAAAATAAAAGAAAAGGAAGATTTTGACTTTAATAAAGAAGATGAAGCTTATTTGATAAAAGCTGGCGAGATTTTATCCTATGGTGATAGAAACCTCACACAACTTATGGGTAAATATGATCCAATAGGATTCTGTGAGACTATTTTGGCACGAAAAAAAGCTTTAAGGTATAGACGGATTTCTGATTTGGATCTGTTAGGCTTTAATGGCTCCAAGATAAGGAAAGATATTAATGATTCACATGTAGTAGTGAAATCTATAATACAATATAGTTTGAGTAGAATTTTTGAGAACTCGAAATCAAAAAGTCACCAATTATTTGAGGAGGGCTTTATTCACCAAAACATAAAATATTTAAAAACGATTAAATTTTCGAAGGGAGATAAGGTTTTTGGATCTGGTCAATTGGCTCGCTTTATGTATTTTATTGAGCGTGGAAAAATTCAATTGTTTAATCGAAATAACAAAGAAATAAAAATGCTCTCCAAGGGGGAAAGCTTTGGGGAATCTGCACTTATAATGGCTCAATCTAGAGAGATTTCAGCGATATCAGAGGGAGAAACTATATTGCAAGCTATTGACGCTGAAACATTGAGTCCAGAAATAGATAAGGGATCTCCATTGGTTCAGTTGGCGCTTTTCAGTGTGCTAAAGAGATTGGAGTTGATGAATAAATTAAGAGCAGCAGATGCTTAAGGTTTATTTAACTAAAACTCCATTAAGAAGTGACTTTTAATACCACGCTCTTTTAGAAGCTCTTCACCTTTTAATTGAGGAAGATTTATAATAAAGCCAGAGCCAACAATTTCTTTTTCACTAAATTTCTCTATCAAGTCGAGAGCTGCGAGCGCCGTTCCTCCGGTCGCCAAGAGATCATCTATAATTAATAACCTTTTTAGGCCGTCAAGCGCATCCGTATGAATATGCATTTCTGTCTTTCCGTACTCCAATTCAAATGAAACACTATGAGTATTATAAGGAAGTTTGTTAGGTTTCCTTAGTGGGACAAAGGCGGCATTGAGTTTGTAAGCAATTGCTCCTGCCATAATAAAACCTCTAGACTCAATGCTTAAGACAGCGTCAGCGCTTTCATTGATCCATGGTTCGGTCATCTCATCTATCACCTTCTTAAACAGTTTTGGTTCTTGAAGAAGAGTTGTGATATCTCTAAATTGAACACCTTTTATTGGATAGTCTGAAATGGTTCGTACAAATTCTTTCATGTGATACCTCCTACTTAAAAGTTAAATTGTTATTCCTGAATTTCCTGAGCCCTTCAAGATTTTTACTAGATCAAAAGGTTTCATCGGAGAGCATTTTCAAAAAATTCATATAATTTTTCTTCAAAAAATTTTGGTTCGATAAGTAGGCCTTCCATGTGATCAGCTCCTTTTAAGAGGTAAAAGTCAGCCTTTTCACCGATTTTTAAAGTATAATTCTGTAGGTCAGTCATATTCCAAAGAGGCAGCCGAGTATCCCTTTCTTCGTGAAAGATTTGAAGGGGGCGTCCATTCAGATTGTCTATACCTTCATAGGGCTCTAAGTCCTTAAGGTTTATTCCTCTTAGTCTGGCAGCTATCAACGCACTTGACCATAGGAAGCCAGGGAAACCTTGAAACATAACCTCATGACGTGCTATTTTATTGAAGTCAAATATTACTCCATGAAGACTTACAGCAGCTATTTCAGGACTTTTCACTAATGCATATAGGGCTGCTATAGCACCACCAGAAACTCCATGTACACCAACTTTATTCATCTCAACAGCATGGGTTTTTTCCAGCCATTTTGCAGCAGCTAAAATATCAAAAACTTCCTCTTGGCCTGCAGAATGTCTGCCATCTTCACATGTTGTCTCTCCAGAGTCCCTGGCGTCTATAACTAGAACATTGTGGCCTTTTTTAACTAACATCCCTGCAGGCATCAGAACAGTGTATTCATGTTTGCTAGCTCCATAGCCATGTACAATTATAATTGCGTCCTTATTTTTCTCTATAGTTGGAGCTATCCACCAAGCAGAATACTCAATTGAGCCATCAGCATTCTTAAACTTGACTTTTTCATAGTTTGTTTCCGTTATCCACCAATCAGACAGATCCGCATTAACCCATTTGTCCCATCCGTCTCCCCTAAATGGACCTCTATCTTTTTCATTTGGGTAAAATTCTTTTGGAGTATTATTTTTTGCTGTGATATTTTCTGAACAGCTAAGCTTAGTACCCTCTCTATACACATAATCCCCAACAGCAATGACTGAGATTACGATTAAAACTAATAATAATAATAAAAAATATGCTAGCCTTTTCATGAAATTTAAGGTTATCCTTTTTTGCTATTACTGCACGATAAACTGCTGAAATAAATGTAATTGGAAAACCATGGAATTACGAGAGAAAAAGATTCAACCGCGAAGAAGCTTTATTTTCACGCCAGGTCTAAAGCCAGAAATGTACCCTAAAGCATTGGCTTCTGGAACAGATATGGTGTGTATTGAATTAGAGGATGGTATAGCGCCAAAGGATAAGGAAGAGGCCAGAAAAAAGGCGTTAAACTTATTTAAGGATAAGCAAGTTGATGATGGGATTGAAAAAATTATAAGAATTAATAGCGTAAGAGAGCATTTTGGAATTCTTGATCTTCAAGACATTTTAATTTCTGAAAATCCTCCACCAGCAATAATGCTGCCAAAAGTAAAAACTCCTGACGAAGTTGTATTGGTTGATACACTTCTGAATGAAAAGGGACACGACTGTCGATTACACGTTATAATTGAAACAAATGAGGGTCTTGAAAATGCTTATGATATTGGAAGTTCGAGCTCAAGAATAGAAGCATTATTTTTTGGCGGAATTGATATGGCTGCTGAATTACGGTGTGAAAATGAATGGGAACCTCTGTTGTATGCGCGTTCAAGAGTTGTTCATGCAGCTTCCTCTAATGGATTGGATGTTATTGATGTACCCTATCTTGATTTAGAAGATATGGAAGGGATGAAGAGTTTAGCTATTAAGGCAAGAGATTTAGGTTTTACTGGCAAGGGGTCAGTTCACCCAAAGCAAATTGCAATTCTTAACGAAGTATTTACACCAGATATTAAGACGATCAAGAGAGCCAAAAGAATTTTAAAGACATTTCATCAAGCAGATACTGGGTTGGTAGTAATTGATGGAAAATTGATTGAGAAGCCGGTGATAAGAGAAATGCAGCGAATTGTCAGTATAGCTGAAAGACTAAAAATTAAATCGTAGTATTATCATAATTCTTCTAGACCGCTACCTTGTGCACCGTGATCTGGTTTTTCTTTCCCCGGATTGAGAAATTTTCTACTGTTTCAGACTGTATTGCCTCGTTAAGGCGGCTCTTTACTTCATCTGTAATAATAAAGTCTGTTCCCAAATCTTTACATGCATCACAGACCCTATTGGCAACATTTACTACATCTCCAATTACAGTAAATTCTTTTCTGTCTTCATTACCTATGTTTCCAACGACACAACTTCCAAAATGGATGCCGATACGATGTGTTATCGGGCTGAGGCCTGAATCTGATCTTTCTTTTGCCCATTGTCTCATTGCTATTTGCATTTCGCGAGCGCAATTGAACGCATTTTGAACATCATTCCCCTGAGAAATCGGGGTGCCAAAGGTAGCCATTACAGCATCCCCAATAAATTTATCCACTGTGCCTGAATTTTTAAAAATGGGTTTTATCATCCTGTCCTGATATTCTGAAAGAAGTTCAATGACTTCACTTGATTTTAAGTTTTCTGAAATACTGGTAAAGCCATCAATATCTGTGAACAGAACTGCCACCATCTTATTTGTATTTTCGTCTGACCCAATTTCAATATCTGACTCTTGAATTTTTTCTCTAATACTGGGAGAAAAGTATCGGCCAAATTGGGCCGTTGATTTTTCATATTTTACCACGTCAGTCATCAATTTATCAATGAGGTAAACAATGGCCCAGCAAACTATGCAAATGATTACCCAGACGTTAATCCAGACCGTCAACCACTGAACGTTAACAGCATTTCCATCAGAAATTAAAGTTTTCCAGTCATCGCTAAAATAGGTCTGATCCATCATAAAAAGAGGATACATATCATAAGCAAGAGCACCAGTGTAGAAAATGATAAAAAGAAATACAATTGATTGTCTGAGAAAAAGTATTGAGATAACAACGAACACTAATGGAAATAGAAATGTGTAATCGAGACTACGACCTATTCCGACATTATTATTTGTACTAAAGGCATCTAAATCATTTAGGTAATCTCCAATCAAATAGTAAGCAAATGCTACTAAGATTCCACCAAATAGAAAGAGACCATAGTTTTTTTGAGACATGTATTGGTATACACAAGCAAAAAATATCATTGAAAATAGATTTAGCGAAAGGTTTCCTTGCGTCACGATTTCTAGTTCAGCTGTAGGAATTAAAATCCAACGGACTAAATTTAACAGTGAAATAAATAAAAGGACGACGCTGACAACTCTGAAGCCATCTACTCTACGGTTCAGTTCATGATTAATTTTATCCATCAAAAGGTCCGTTCTGATTGAAAAGAGAAATACTTTAAGCCTTTTCAATATATTTGTCCAATTTTGGGCGTTCAAAAGAGCTTGTGAATAATAGGTTGTCTTTTAAAAACTAATTTAAGCTATTGGCTCGATCTCTCTATGCTTCTGAAGATTTACAAGTCTGTCGTGACTTCCTAAAGTATTTACTAAGTTAGAAATAAAGGGATTAGATGAATGGTAAATCAGATTTGGGAAATGAGTGCTGTCGAAGTCCACAGACTATTAAAAGAGAAAAAACTTTCCGCAAGAGAAGTATTAGAAAGTTCAATCAGTAGAGTTGAAGAAGTAGATAATGAATTAAATGCTCTCCCTGAGAAATGTTTTGATCGTGCAAGAAAAATTGCTGAGCGGATTGATAACAATCCACCTAACGGTATCAGAAATCTCCATGGGCTTCCAATTGCGATTAAGGATTATAATGACTTATCTGGAGTCAAAACAACTTATGGATCCCTTCTGTTTAAAGATAACATTCCAAAGGATTCAGATCGTACTGTTAGAATATTAGAAGATAATGGAGCTAATTGTGTAGCTAAATCTAACGTACCAGAATGGGCTGGTGGGCATACGTTTAACCCTGTATATGGGCTAACAAGAAATCCATGGGATACTTCCAAAAGTTCTGGAGGGAGCTCTGGCGGTTCATCAGCAGCATTAGCTAGTGGACAAGTATTCTTGGCTACCGGAAATGATTTGGGGGGTAGTTTAAGAACACCAGCTGCATTTAATGGTGTTGTTGGATTGCGGCCAAGTCCTGGATTAATTCCTCGAGGTAAGAGATATATGCCTTTTGATACATTGTGGGTAGAAGGCCCTATGGCAAGATCTGTGGAAGATGTAGCATTAATGTTAGATGCAATGGTAGGACATGACATAGGTGATCCATTAAGCTATCCATGTATAGAAAATTCGTTCTTGGAGGAACTTGATACTGAATATAAGCCTTCATCTGTAGCAGTTAGTGAAGATTTAGGAATTGTACCGGTGGAAGGCGAGGTGCGACATGCTTTTAGGGCTGCAATAAGAAAAATATCTGGATTTGGATGGGATGTGACACATGAAATGCCTTCTTTTGCAGGAGTTCTAGATGCATTTAAGGTTTTGAGAGGTCTTCTTATGGCAACCATGTTGGGTGATTTAGTTAAAAAGTATGGAGACCAAATACTTGTAGATATAAGAAAAAATGTACAGCTTGGTTTTGAGGTTAAAAATACTGAAATAGTTGAAGCTGAAAAGGTCAGAAGGCAATTAACATTAAATATGGAAAATTTTTTTAGGCGAAATGATTTTTTAATTTGCCCTACTGCATCGGTGGTTCCTTTTTCGGTTGAAAAGCCATATGTTAAAGAAATAGAGGGCAAAAAATGCGAAACATATGTTGACTGGTTTTCGATTACATTTGCAATAACTATGACGTCTTGCCCGACTTTAAGTATTCCTTGTGGATTTACTGCATCAGGACTGCCTGTGGGAATACAGATTGTTGCCCCACCAAGAAATGAGGCTCGTCTGCTAAGTTTTGGCACCAGACTGCAAGAAATTTTTCGGGTGACTGGAAAACTACCTATTTCCCCTCGAGCTAATCCTTCTTGAGGGCCGTAAAAGTTATCTGAAAAATGCACCCTTTTGGAAGTGCAGATTGATGAGAGTGGCGCGCGGGTCTAAGATTTATGTTGGGATAAGTTTCTTCCCAAAATTTATTAACTAGTCTCCTGTCACTCTTATCTTGGAAAAACATGTCAATTTTTATTACGTCTTGAGGCGAGCAATTACATGAGGTTAAAAGTTCTCGAAAGTATTTAAAGGCAATTTTGATTTGTCTTTCCTTGTCTGGTGAATAAAGGCCAGTATTTTTGTCTTTGCCTGATATAGCTGAAGACATTATCAGGTTGTTAACTTTTGCCGCATGGGGTATTGGGTTTTCATGGGATGGTAAATTTTTTGAATAGATAGAATGTACCATCACAGACCTCCAGTCTTATGAAAAATTGTATTCTTTAAAGTTCCAAGTGCTGGTACTTCTATTGTTATCTCTCCAGAAACTTCACCTAGGAGCACACTTTTATGACCTCTTGGAAAGTCAGCATTTCCTTTTCCAGTAGTGCCAAAAGAAATTATATCACCTGGTTCTAAAGTGAAATATTTGCTAGCTTCCGAGATACAGTCTTCTATTGAAAAACGATAGTTAGCGGTACTATCTTCAGTAAATAATTTTCCATTAAGATATGCCTTAACCTTTAACTCATTTGGCTCTCCTACCTTTTCTTTATAAGTTATCCAAGGCCCCATTGGGCCAAAAGTATCAGTGCCTTTGCTCCTAGTATGATATACATAGTATACGTCTTTATCGTTTTCGTCTTTTAAGTTTCTCCAATTATAAAACTCTTCTCTTGCCATGTCTGGGTCATAGGTAACAGCAATACTATCCTTTTGAAATTTGAGCCCATGGGATGTAACATCGTTAAGAATTGAGTAGCCAAAAATATGATCTAAAGCACGATCCTTAGAGATATTTTTTCCTCCATTTCCTATAATTGCGCATACCTCAGGTTCAGGGATTACTGCTCCCCAGTTTGGATCTATAGCAATCTCCTTCATATGGGCTTGCAGAGATGAAGATGGTTTAAGGAAAAAATTTGGCACTCCTGGATCTTTATGAGCTTTTTTCATAAGTTCTTTGTTGTTAAACGCAACACCTAGAATTTTTCCTGGCTTTCTTACTGGGGGGAGCCAGCTATGATCCATAACTCTAATTATTGGAGATTTGGAGATGCTATCTTTGAGACTAAGAAGGAAATTTTTATTTAATGCAATTTTAGAAATAAAATTTTCTAGGCAGTCAAAATTTGGAACATTTAATGTCCTACACACGTCTTTCAGAAGACGAGGTTCCTTTTCCTTCAGGGCAACAATTGGTTCAGCTACACCTTCAAGATCTATTGTAGCAAATTTCACTTTAATTTTTCCAAGAAATCTTCCAGCGTTACTGGGGCTGCCTTTAATAGCGGTGCTTTTAACTCCTTGGAGATAAAGGACGTCCCTTCATAAAACCATTTTTTAGGAGCTGGAAATCCCCACACCTGAGACCTTTTGGTATTTGATAAATCCCATCTCATTGGCATTAAGTCACTGTCTAAAAATGCATAGTGACTCGTAAATATCTCTACTCTGTGGCCATCAGGATCTCTAAAATAGATAAAGAAAGCATTTCCAATCCCGTGCCTGCCAGGAGGTCTGTCCATGTTTTCTGCTAGACCAAGTGATGCCATTGCGTCAGCACAATGAATAACATTAGCTATTTCAGGTGTATGCAATGCAATATGGTGAAGCATAGGCCCTTCACCATTTGAATAAACGACATCCTGGGTATTATATTTTCGTTTTAGCCAGACCCCCCATAACTCATCCGTTCCATCGGCAGCAGTATATTCTGTTAATCTAAAGCCTAAGTCACTATACCAATCAAAAGCACTTTGAACATCATGTGTTGATATCTGAATGTGATCGAGAAATGCACAGCGGCCTCCTGTATGTTGATCAAATTTCCGCATGAGAGGCGCCTTTTGATCCATAGTAGCGCAAAATTCTAGTGGGACTCCTACAATATCATCTAATTCAATTGTGTTCCCTTGGAATTCACGTTCGCTAAATTTACATGGGATCTCTTTCTGGTCGAAAAAATCTTTAGCCTTATTTAGATCATCCTCATCAAAGATCCTATATCCAATTTTAAAGCAACAAGCTTGACCCTCATGTTTTTGAAATATTAGAGAATGATTCCATGGTTCTTCCAGGCATCTCAGGTAAAGATTATTTTTA
>CACAMI010000041.1 GCA_902533625.1 uncultured Alphaproteobacteria bacterium
AATACCAAGCATTTCAAAAACTGCTCTCATTGGCCCCCCTGCTATTATTCCAGTACCCACCGGCGCGGTTCTCAGCACTACCTTTCCAGCACCGTGCCTGCCATTTATGTCATGATGGAGTGTCCGTCCTTCTTTTAGGGGAACTTTAATTATACCCCTTTTTGCTCTATCAGTAGCTTTTCTGATCGCCTCCGGCACTTCTTTTGCCTTTCCTTTTCCAAAACCTACCCTGCCTTGCTGATCCCCCACAACCACAAGTGCAGCAAAACCAAACCTCTTGCCACCTTTTACGGTCTTTGAGACCCTATTTATTGCTACCAATCTATCAGAGAACTCAGATTTCTCATCATTATCTCTTTTTTCTCTATTACCACCTTCGCCAACCATAAAATATCTCCCTAAAACTTTAATCCGGCTTCACGAGCAGCATCTGCAAGTGCCTTAACTTTTCCATGAAAAATAAAACTTCCTCTATCAAAATATACCTCTTCAACACCCGCTTTTTTTGCGCGACTCCCTATTTCAGATCCAACGACCTTTGCTGCATCAATATTGTTCTTACCCACGAAACCTAGTGACTTCTCTAAAGTTGAAACGGAAACTAATGTGCTCCCTATATTGTCATCAATTATTTGAGCATAGATATTTTTTGACGATTTAAACACAGATAATCTAAGCCTTCCTGTTGAATATTTCCTCAACCTATTGCGAACCCTTAGCTGTCTTCGCTTTCTTAATTTTTCTCTACTAAATGGCATACTTATTCCCTATTTCTTCTTTCCCTCTTTTGCAAAAATATATTCACCCTTGTAACGAATTCCTTTACCCTTATAAGGCTCGGGCTTACGCCATTCTCGGATATTAGCCGCAACTTGCCCTACTGCCTGTTGATCTATCCCTTCAACAACAATCTCTGTTGGCTTAGGACAGGTCACCTTCACATCTCTTGGCACCTCAAAATCAACTTCGTGAGAATATCCTAATGATAGCTTTAGATTATTCCCTTGTATGTTGGCTCTATAACCGACACCCTGAATTTCAAGCTCTTTCCTAAAGCCATTAGTAACACCTTCAACTAAATTAGCTATCTGAGTTCTACTCATGCCCCACTGTTGTTTAGATCGCTTAGAGTTTCCCCGAGGAGTTATCGAAATTTCACTATCTAGAAGTCGCAAGGTTACGTCTTCGGCTGCTACGAATTCCCTGCTACCTTTAGGGCCAGTTATCTCAACTTTTTGCCCAACTATGGAGGCTTTTACACCTTCTGGTACAGCTATAGGTTTTTTCCCTATTCTTGACATAAAATTCCTCCTAAAAAACGGTGCAAAGCACCTCTCCCCCAACATTTGCAGACCTAGCTTTATTTCCTGACATCACGCCTTTAGAAGTTGATACAATTGCAATACCCAATCCCTGTCTTACTGTAGGTATTTCTTTCACCTCTGCATATATTCTACGCCCCGGTTTAGATATGCGTTTAAGTTCTCTAATAACCGGCTCACCATCGAAATATTTTAAGGAAACCTCTATATTCTCCTTACCGCTATCATCTTTTTTGAGTTCATAATTGCGAATATAGCCCTCGTCTTTTAGCACATCTAACACCCAACCCCTGAGCTTCGAAGATGGTGTCAAAACTGACGACTTGCTCCTCATTTGAGCGTTTCTTATCCTAGTCAACATATCACCGAGTGGATCAGTCATTGCCATAATTTATATCTCCTACCAACTAGACTTAATCATTCCAGGAATCTCACCACGTGAAGCTAAGTCTCGTAATGCAATTCGTGACATCTTAATTTTTCTATAATATCCCTTAGGTCGGCCCGTAATTAGGCACCTATTATGCAACCTCGACGGCGCCGAATTTCGAGGCAGTTTAGCCAAAGCTAACCTAGCTTTGAATCTTTCTTCCACACTTAAACTTTGATCTTTTGCTTTATCCTTCAAATACTCTCTCTTACTTGCAAATTTAGCTACAAGCTTCTGCCTTTTTAACTCCCTATTAACCATGGATACTTTTGCCATTTTTATTTCCTTTCGATTAATTTGTGAATGGCATATTAAACTCAGCCAAGAGAGCCTTAGCTTCGTCATTTGTTTTGGCTGAAGTGCAAATTACAATGTCCATTCCCCACATATTTTCAGCTTTATCAAAATCTATCTCAGGAAACACTATGTGTTCTTTAAGGCCCATAGCATAATTTCCCCTACCATCAAAACTCTTAGGAGATACACCTCTAAAATCTCTTATTCTTGGCATTGCAATATTAATTAAGCGATCCAGAAATTCAAACATTCTCACGCCCCGAAGAGTAACTTTTACCCCTAACGGCATATCTTCTCTAACCTTGAAACCTGCTATGGATTTTTTTGCTTTTGTGATTAGAGGTTTTTGACCAGATATAAGCATCAAATCATTTTGAGCGGAATTTATTTTTTTACTGTCGCCAACAGTTTCGCCTACGCCCATATTCAAAACAATCTTACTGAGTTTTGGAACCATCATTTCATTCTTATATTCAAACTTCTCAGTTAGCGAAGTCTTGATTTTTTCAAAATAATGTTTTTTTAGCCTTGGAATATACTCAGCCATTTACTACCTCACCAGATCTTTTCGCGTACCTAACCTTTTTACCATCTACAAATTTAAACCCTATTCTTGTAGGTTTTCCATCCTTCGGTTCCAAATAAGCTAAATTCGACATTTCGATAAAAGCTTCTTTTCTCACTTTTCCGCCTGCACTGTTTTGAGTCTGCTTTGTATGTCTTACAATCATATTTATACCAGATACAATGGCCTTATTCTTCTTTGGGTCAACCAAGGTAATATCCCCAGTTTTTCCTTTATCTTTTCCAGTTAGCACGATGACTTTATCACCTTTTTTCAGCCTTGCTGCCATTACAATACCTCCGGAGCTAGGGATATAATTTTCATAAAGTTCTTGGACCTTAGCTCTCTTACGACAGGGCCAAAAATTCTTGTACCTATTGGCTCCCCAGTCCCACTTAATAACACAGCGGCATTTCCATCAAACCTTATTGCACTACCGTCTTCTCTTCTGACTTCTTTTGAAGTTCTGACAACTACAGCCCTCCTTACATCACCCTTTTTTACACGACCTCTAGGTATGGCTTCTTTAACGGAAACTACAATAATATCACCTACAGAGGCGTATTTGCGTTTAGCCCCTCCTAAAACTTTAATGCACTGAACTTTTCGTGCTCCTGAATTGTCTGCAACATCCAGGTTTGTTTGCATCTGGATCATTTTTTTCTCCCGACCTGCAGAATTTTTTTCTGCGGTTTCGTAAAAGGTTAAATTTAATCTGTTTCTATTTTAACTTAGCAATTCCCATCTCTTATTCTTCGACTTAGGTGCACATTCTTGGATTTTCACCATATCACCAACTTTACATCCATTCGAGTCATCATGAGCCCTATATTTTTTTGATTTTCTTATTGTTTTCTTCAGTATTGGATGGGTAAACCTTCTCTCAACCGAAACGGTAATGGTTTTTTCATTCGCACTACTAGTAACAATTCCTTGCAATATTCTCTTTGGCATTTCTAATGATCTCCGATTAAGTTTGCTCTTGGGTGCTTTTCCCAGACAATATAGTTTTTACCCTAGCCACAGACCTTCGTACTTGCCGTACACGCGCAGTATTCTCAAGTTGCCCAGTAGCTTGCTGGAATCTAAGATTAAAGGCCTCTTTTTTTAGACTGTCGAGTTCCACCTTTAACTCATCTTCACTTTTTGTTTTTAAGTCATCTATTTTCATTAAAATATTCCCAATTTTTTGGAATCAACTACCAGTCTTCGCGTGTTACAAATTTACATTTTACTGGCAATTTCATAGCTGCCAACCTTAAAGCTTCCTTTGCTATATCATAGGATACACCATCAATCTCAAACATTATTCTACCTGGTTTCACTTTTGCCACCCATCTATCAACTGAACCTTTTCCCTTACCCATTCTAACTTCTATAGGCTTTGCTGTCACAGGAACATCTGGAAATATCCGAATCCACACACGACCTTGTCGCTTCATGTGTCGAGTTAAGGCTCGTCTAGCAGATTCAATTTGCCTAGAAGTTACCCTCTCAGGCTCAAGCGATTTTAAAGCAAAGTTACCAAAATTTATCTCTGCTCCACCTTTTGCCGATCCATGAATTCGGCCTTTATGTTGTTTTCTAAATTTAGTTTTTTTTGGTTGAAGCATTTAACTATTCCTAAATCTTTACATAGCTCTCTGAGATCGAGCACCAGAATTTTCTTGACCTTCACCTATCCTTCGATCTCTGGCTTGAGGGTCATGCTCCATTATCTCGCCTTTAAATATCCATACCTTTACTCCTATTATACCATAAGCAGTAAGTCCTTCCGCTACAGAATAATCAATGTCAGCTCTTAGTGTATGTCTTGGAACACGTCCTTCAGAATACCATTCGGTCCTTGCTATTTCGGCCCCACCTAGCCTTCCTGCTATATCTACTCTAATTCCCAAAGCCCCCATCCTCATAGCATTCTGAACCGCCCTTTTCATAGCTCGCCGAAATGAGACCCTTCTTTCCATTTGCTGAGCTATACTTTCTGCAACCAACGCAGCGTCTATTTCCGGCTTCCTTACTTCCAAAATATTGAGGTGAAGCTCACTTTTGGTTAAGTTAGAAAGCCCTTTCTTAATAGTTTCAATTTCTGCGCCCTTTTTACCAATGATTACACCAGGTCTAGCTGCATATATAGAAACCCTACATTTTTTATGTGGCCGCTCAATTACTATCCTGCTTATCCCAGATTGTGCACAGTTAGTTTTAACATAGTTTCTAATAGCTATATCTTCATGCAAAAGTTCACCGTAGTCTTTGCTCCTTGCAAACCACCTGCTTTCCCAAGTTCTATTAACCTGAAGACGCAAACCTATAGGGTTTATCTTATGTCCCATTAAACCTCACCCTCCACGCCTTCATTTTGCTTTACAACAATTGTTATCTGACTGAAGGGTTTTAAAATTTTTCCAAACCTTCCTCTTGCTCTAGGCCTGCCTCGCTTCATTACTAAGTTTTTACCCACATATGCCTCTGAAATTATCAATTCATCTACATCTAATCCATGGTTGTTCTCTGCATTAGCTACCGCCGATGCCAGACATTTTTTCACATCCTTAGCAATTCTTTTCTTTGAAAAAGTCAATTCATTTAAAGCTTTGTCCACTGGTTTATTTCTTATTAACTTAGCAAGAAGGTTTAACTTCTGGCAGCTAGTCTTAAGCATCCTGAGTTTTGCTCCTGCCTCATTATCTCCAAACCTTCTGGAATTTTTTGTCTTGCTCATAATCTAATTCCGCTTCGCTTTTTTATCAGCGGCATGTCCATAATATGTTCTCGTAGGACTATACTCACCGAATTTCTGACCAATCATCTCTTCTGACACGCTTACAGGTATGTGCTTCCTACCATTATAAACTCCAAATGTTAAGCCCACAAATTGCGGCAAAATAGTTGACCTCCTTGACCAAATTTTAATTACGTCATTTCGGCCACTTTCACGAGCCTTTTCAGCCTTCTTTAAGACATATTCATCAACAAATGGACCTTTCCAGACAGCACGTGACATTATTATCGACCCTTCTTAGCGTTTCTAGTTCTTAAAATATATTTATCAGTTTTCTTATTATTCCGGGTTTTAGCACCCTTTGTAGGCTTTCCCCATGGAGTTACAGGATGCCTACCACCAGAAGTACGGCCCTCTCCACCTCCATGAGGATGATCAATGGGATTCATCACGACTCCCCTAACTGATGGGCGGATTCCTTTGTGTCTATTTCTTCCTGCTTTTCCTAAATTTTGATTTGAATTATCGGGATTAGATACAGCACCGACTGTAGCCCGACATTCTTGCCGAATAATCCTAAGCTCTCCTGATGAAAGCTTAATCTGAGCATAACCTCTATCTCTTCCGACAAACTGTGCATATACACCCGCCGATCGTGCAAGCTGTGCACCTTTACCAGGCTTAAGCTCTATATTATGTATGATTGTACCAATTGGCAAACCTGTAAACGGCATTGAGTTTCCAGGCTTAATATCTGCTTTCTGGCTCGATACAACCTTATCTCCTATGGCTAATCTTTGTGGAGCTAAAATGTACGAAATATCTCCATCTTCATACTTAATAAGAGCTATGAAAGCCGACCTATTCGGATCATATTCTATCCTCTCTACAGTCGCAGGCACATCCATTTTATTTCTCTTAAAATCAATTATACGATAAAGATTTTTTGCACCTCCACCCTTTCGCCTCATAGTAATTCTACCAGTATTGTTTCGGCCGCCATTTTTAATAAGCCCCACTGTCAAGCTTTTTTCTGGCCTTCCTTTCCACAAATCTGACCTGTCTATTAAAACTAGACCTCTTTGACCTGGTGTGGTTGGTTTATACGTTTTAAGACCCAAATTATTACCTTTCCATTGCCTTTTATAGACCAGTAGTCACATCTATAGTGTTGCCATCTGCTAGCACTACGTATGCCTTCTTTTTGTCTTTTCTTCTTCCTAATGTACCCTTAAACCTCTTAGTTTTTCCTTTTGATATAAGAGTATTAACTGACTTTACTTTAACATTAAATAAATTCTCAACAGCCTCCTTGACTTGAGATTTTGTAGAATTAATGCTTACTTCAAAAACTATCGCCCCTGTCTCGGATGCCATAGTGGATTTCTCAGTAACAATGGGCTTCCTTATTATATCATGTTGATCTGCCATAAAAGATTATCCTAGCCGTTCATGAAGGGCTTCTACCCCTGATTTAGTTAGTACCAAAATATCTTTCTTCAAAATATCGTACACATTAGCCCCAGCGCTTGGTAACAAATCTACATTTGGCATGTTTTTCACAGCCATAGAAAAATTCTTATCCACGGTCGGTCCATCAATAATAAGTAATTTCTTTTTCCCAAATGATTTAATGTTTTTCCTTAGAGCTTTAGTTTTTCCCTCTTTGATAACAGCCTTATCAATTATCACCAGATTTCCAGATCCCAGTTTTGATGATAATGCATGTTTGAGACCGAGTGATCTCACCTTTTTATTAAGGTCATGAGCATGACTTCTTGGGGTAGGCCCCTTATAGACTCCACCCTTCCTAAAAATTGGCGACCTTCTTGAGCCCGCTCTGGCATTACCAGTTCCTTTTTGTTTATAAATCTTCCTAGTAGAGTAATTACTTTCTGATCTCGTCAAAACGCTGTGAGTGCCTTGTTGTTTTTTTGCTAACTGCCAGCGAACAACCCTATGCAGAATGTCCTTCCTAGGCTCCAAGCCGAATACAGTTTCAGAAAGCTCAATAGTCCCGTCTTTTCCTGATGGTAGCTTAACTACTTCGACTTTCATTCTTTAGCTCCATTTGAGTTGACGTTAACATCTTCCAATTTAGTTTGCTCAGTAGAAGGATCACTTTTATCTAAGCTTACCATTTTGGCCTTCTTTACGGAGTCCTTGATGGTAACCCAAGTCCCTTTTGATCCCGGAACTGCACCTCGAACCATTAGTAAACCTTTGTCCAAATCTGTTCGTACGACTTTGAGATTCTGGGTGGTAACTCTTTCAGAACCCATATGCCCTGCCATTTTTTTACCTTTAAACACTTTCCCTGGGTCCTGACATTGGCCAGTGGAGCCATGAGATCGGTGCGAAACTGAAACCCCGTGAGATGCTCTCAATCCTGAAAAGTTGTGTCTCTTCATTGCCCCTGCAAAACCTTTTCCAATTGAAGTTCCGGCAATATCAACATATTGCCCTTCAAGATAATGCCCAGCCGTCAACTCTTGACCCACACTGATCAACTGATCTTTAGATACTCTAAACTCGGCTAACTTTGTTTTTGGCTCTACTTTAGCAGAAGAAAAATGTCCGCGAACAGCTTTACTTAAGTTTTTAACCTTAGCTTTACCTGCTCCTAATTGAAGAGCATTATACCCATCTTTTTCAACGGTTTTTTGAGCGACCACTTGAACGCTATCCATATGCAAAACAGTTACTGGAACCTGTCTTCCGTCTTCCATAAATAAACGGGTCATGCCCAACTTTTTTGCTATAACACCTGATCTCATTCCAACAACCTATAATTTAATCTCTACGTCCACACCCGCAGCCAAATCGAGCTTCATCAAAGCGTCAACTGTCTGAGGTGTTGGGTCAATGATATCCAAAAGCCTCTTGTGAGTTCTTATTTCAAATTGCTCCCTACTTTTCTTGTCAACATGAGGCCCCCTTAAAACCGTAAATTTCTCAATTTTGTTTGGCAAGGGTATTGGACCCCTAACACTAGCGCCAGTTCTCTGAGCAGTAGAAAGGATTTCCTGAGTGCTCACATCGAGTACTCTATAATCAAAAGCTTG
>CACAMI010000042.1 GCA_902533625.1 uncultured Alphaproteobacteria bacterium
ATCCATCACTACCCTACCTGATTCTAATATATAGCCATAATGTGCAAATCTAAGTGCTATATTTGTGTTCTGCTCGGCTAAAAGAAAAGATACGCCTTCCTTCTCATTAAGGTCTTTAACAATTCCAAAAATTTCCTCCACTAATTGAGGGGCCAATCCCATGCTTGGCTCATCTAGCAAAATAGTCTCCGGCCTGGACATTAATGCTCTACCTATAGCACACATCTGCTGCTCACCTCCAGATGTATATCCAGCCTGACTTCTTCTTCGCTCTTTTAACCTTGGGAAATAAGAATATACCATGTCTAAATCACCTGATATTGCTGATTTTCCGTCACTTCGTGTATAAGATCCTGTTAAGAGGTTCTCTTCCACAGTTAAATGTTCAAAACAGTGGCGCCCTTCCATAACCTGTATAACACCTTTTTTAACCATGTTTGATGGATTTTCATGCATTATGGATTGATCTTTATAAGTAATGCTTCCCTTAGTAACTTCACCACGTTCAGAGTGCAAAAGGTTAGATATAGCTTTTAGTGTTGTACTTTTACCAGCACCATTACCTCCTAAAAGCGCAGTTATTCCACCTTGATGGACATTAAGGCTTACTCCCCTGAGGACCAAAATAATATGATTATATACTACCTCAATATTATTAACTTTCAGAAGCACTTCCTCTTTTTCTCTGCTATCTAACATTTTTTACTTTCTCGGAGTTTCAATTAATCTTTTTTATGAATTTTGTCCTCTGGCCCAAACTTTGAGCCAAAGGAACTTTTATTATTATTTACAGTGACCTGAAATATTGTTCTCAGCAGCATATGCAGAAGCATCTGCTTCAATAAGCGCATCCACAACATCTCTATCAGCACCAACAAAATCAGTAATCAATGACCAAGTTTTACTGCTAGCATCCCACTGTTGAATAGCACCCAAACCAGGTCCTCCATGGTTCTCACATGTTACATCAATAGTAGATGTGAAGTTATCAAAACCCATTTCAGTCCAACGAGCTTGGTCAATCTTAAGGTTCTCAAGACCATCTCTCATCATTCCAGGGGTTATATCAGCAGCACCATGAATTTTTTGCGCAGTACGAATTGCTTCAACCATGTAAGCAGCGTTTAGCATGCCTCTACTATATAAAATAGTACCAACCTGGTCACCAGCACCAGCTGCATTTCCAGCATCAATAACATGCTTTTGGATATCCCTATACGCACCAAAATCGGTACCAGGTCTATTCATCGCTATAGCCTTATATCCATCGGACTTATCACCTGCTGGTAAAACATCATTTTCTGACGCAGACCACCAAACACCAATGAATCTGTCCATTGGGAATCTAATTGATGCTGCTTCACTTATAGCAACCTGGTTCATAACACCCCAGCCCCACATTGTTACAAAGTCTGGCTTTTCTTTTCTAACTTGCAACCATGTAGATTTTTGCTCTTGACCTGGATGGTCTACTGGCAGAAGGAGTAATTCATAGCCATGCTTTTTTGAAAGCTCCTCTAGTGTCCTTATAGGCTCCTTTCCATATGCTGAGTTATGATAAACAAGCGCCACTTTTTTCCCTTCTAAAGATCCACCTTCCATATCCATCATATGCTTAATGATGATAGAAGCCGCATCCCAATAAGTGCCTGGAAAATTAAATACATGGCTAAAAGTATTACCGTCAGCTGCAGATGTACGTCCATAACCCATCGAATGAATAGGAATATCATCAGCTGTTGCTTTTGGTATCAACTGATAAGTAATGCCTGTTGAAAGTGGAAAATATACGAGAGCGCCTTGTCCCTTAGTAGACTCATAGCACTCAACTCCTCTTTCAGTATTATAACCAGTTTCACATTCAATTAGATTAATTGGAACACCACCAACTCCTCCATCTCGAGCGTTAATCATATTAATATAGTCTGTTACTCCGTCAGCATAAGGAATACCATTTGGAGCATAAGGCCCCGTCCTATAGCTTAGGAGCGGTATGGTATGGTCAGCACTCGCTGGGACCATTGACCCTACCAAAGCTGCCGCAACTGCGGCTAACGTAAATTTTTTCATTTTAAATATTCTCCCTTTACTTTCTAGTTTTTCCGACAGCATGTGCCGAATTTTCTCCAGCCAAATCTAGTATGGAAATGGCCAAAGTCTCAATTTTTCCTTCAAAGTACGCCAGTAGGCTACTATACCATGAGGTTCTTTGATTAGGAAAAAAATAATTAATGCTCCAATAAAAATTATTTGGGTGAACTCTGCAATATCTGTCGGTATCCCGCAATATCCCACGAGAACATTCTTAAAGAATATTGGCAGCAATATAATGAATGCGGCTCCAATCATTGAACCCAATATAGAGCCTAGACCACCAATTATTATCATAAATAATACATCAAAAGATTTATCAATAGCAAACGCCTCGGTAGGTTCCGCTGCTCCCAGCCACACCGAGAAATATAAAGCTCCTGCCACACCAATAAAAAAGCTAGAGACAGCAAAAGCTGATAACTTTGCTATAAGTGGGTTTACACCAATTATCTCAGCTGCAATATCCATATCTCGAATTGCCATCCAGCTTCTTCCAATATGCCCTCTAACAAGATTTCTTGTAATCCAGGCAAAAATGAAAAGTAATCCAAGGCAGAAAAGATATGTTGCCCAAGGCGCTGTAGAGGGGCCAGTTACATCAATCCCTAAAAAATCTCTTGTAGGCGCATTAATTTGCCCGGTTGGGGAATAGTTATAAGACCACTCCCACTTATTAAACAACCAAACCAGAAAAAATTGGGATGCAAGGGTAGCTACAGCCAAATAAAAGCCCTTAATACGGAGAGAGGGAAGACCAAACAGCACTCCAACAAGAGCAGTTACTAGACCTGCAATCATTATCACTAGAAACATATCTAAATTAGGAATCCCAGTCATAAGCTTAAATGAGGCATAGGCCCCTACCGCCATAAATCCACCGGTACCTAAGGAAACTTGTCCGCAGTAACCCGTTAAAATGTTAAGCCCTAAAGCAGCAATTGAGTATATAAAAAAGGGTAAAAATACTGATTTTTCCCAATACTCAGTCACAAAAAATGGTACTATAAAAGTCGCTATAGCCATTAATCCCCAAAAGAGAATCTTATCTAAGCGCAACGTAAAAGTAGCTTGATCGCTCTGATATGAAGTCTTAAAGTCGCCAGCTTCCCTATAAAACATTTCTCTACACCCTCTCTATTATTTTTTCACCGAAGAGACCCTGAGGTCTGAATAGCAAAAACAATAAGGCCAACATATACGCAAACCAATTCTCAGTTGCACCACCAATCAAAGGTCCGATGTAAAACTCAAATAATTTTTCCCCCACCCCAATAATTAGGCCACCAACTATGGCCCCTGGAATTGAGGTAAAACCTCCTAACATTAAAACTGGAAGAGCCTTTAGCGCAATAAGGGATAGGGAAAATTGTACACCCGATTTTGCCCCCCACATTACTCCAGCAACCAGAGCTACCAGTCCTGAAACCGACCAGACAATCCACCAAATAGTTTCCAAAGAAATTCCAACTGATAAGGCAGCTTGATGATCATCTGCTACTGCGCGAAGAGCACGTCCCATTTTCGTATATTGAGAAAATAAAGTCAGACTAACCACTAGAACTATTGCAACAATGGCTGCAGATATCTCTAATTTATCAATAAACATATCTGTTGCATCCAAAATAATTTCAGATGGACCTTCAGGCAATCCAATATTTAGTTCTTTCACATTCGCGCCCCACATAAGATCTCCAACACCTTCGAGAACATAAGCTAAACCAATTGTGGCCATGAATAAAATTATGCCTTCCTGATTGACTAAAGGCTTAAGCACAATTTGCACGATCAACCAAGCTAGTAAAACCATTACTCCTAATGAAAACAACAATGCTACTATAGTTGGAAACCCTGCTCCCCAGTGTGTCGCATGTAAGCCAAAAAGTGACAAAAGATGGGCAAAAGGTATCTGCCCAGTCTGAAATCCTACTAGCGTTAATGCAGCAAAAAGTGCCAACACTCCCTGCGCAAAATTAAAAATACCAGAAGCCTTAAAAATTAGAACAAAACCCAAAGCAACAAGGGCGTACATTACTCCAGCCAAAAGGCCGGAAATTAGAATTTCATAAAAAAATGGGTCTAAAAAAAACAAACTAACTACCTCTTAATTTTTGAGTTTTTACTAATCATGTGACACCCCTAAGTATGCGTCTACAACTTTTTGATTGCTTACAATTTCCTTTGGAGTTCCGTCACCAATGTTTTTTCCATAATCCATAACCACAACTCTGTCAGCAATATCCATAACCACACCCATATCGTGTTCTATTAGGGCCACGGTAGTTCCAAATTCTTCGTTTACATCTAAAATAAACCGAGACATATCTTCTTTTTCTTCAACATTCATTCCAGCCATTGGTTCGTCTAACAGTAAGAGTTTTGGTTCTGCTGCCAATGCCCTACCAAGCTCAACTCTTTTTTGAAGACCATAAGGTAGTTTGCCAACCTCAGTTTTCCTAATTGTCTGAATTTCTAGAAAATCAATTACCTTTTCTACAGCCTCCCGGTTTTCATACTCCTCTTTTTCTGCCTTGCCTTTCCAAAATACTTGAGAAATCATCCCAGATTTCATGTGCGTAAACCGTCCAGTCATTATGTTATCTAAAGTAGACATGCCTTTAAAGAGCGCAATATTCTGAAAGGTTCTAGCAATACCTTGATATGCAATCTGGTAGGGTTTCATGGCGCCACGCTTTTGCCCATTAAACCAAACTTCACCCTGTTGCGGATGGTAAAATCCATTAATAACATTAAGCATGGAAGACTTACCTGCTCCATTTGGACCAATTATTGCTCTTACTTCGCCTTCCAAGATATCAAAACTAACACCCTCTATCGCAGTCACTCCACCAAATCTGAGGGTTATGTCCTTTACCTCCATAATTCTATTATTTTGCTTTTTCTCTTCCATTATTTTTCTTTTAAGTTCCTAAGGTAATAGATTCTCATTTAACTAATTTTGCACTTCTTATTTCAAGGGTTGCTGATATTGACCCTTCTCTCCCGTCTTCATATGTCACTTTAGTTTCTGTTTTTATACTTTTAGACCCATCGTAAAGTGCTTTTACCAAATCACTATACTTATCCTCTACAAACTGGCGCCGTACTTTTCGAGTCCTAGTAATTTCTCCATCATCAGGATCAAGTTCCTTATGCAAGACCAAAAAACGATCTATTTGACAGCCCGACAACATCTTATCTTTAGATACATCCATATTAACCTCATTAATATGATTTTCTATCATGTCATATACCTGAGGATGACCTGCAAGTTCCTGATAAGAACCGTAGGCAATATTTTCCTTTTCTGCCCAGTTGCCCACAGAAGATAAATCAATGTTAATAAAGGCCACACACTTTTCTTTACCTTTACCAAAAAGTACTGCTTCAAGAATGTTGGGATAAAATTTTAGTTTGTTTTCTACATATTTAGGAGCAAACATTTCCCCAGATGATAATTTACCAACATCTTTAGCGCGATCAATTATCTTTAAGTGACCAGTTACATCTTCAATAAAACCAGCGTCTCCCGTGGCCACCCAACCATTATTGTCTTTAGTTTCATTGGTGCTTTTTGAATTTTTATAGTACTCAACAAACGAGCTTGGAGATCTATAAAGAACTTCTCCATTTTCTCCTATTTTCAATTCAACACCAGGAGCAGGAACCCCCACCGTTTCAGATCTTACTTCACCATCTGGCTGCATAGTCACAAATACACCCGCCTCAGTTTGGCCATATAACTGTTTTAAATTTATTCCTATAGATCTAAAAAACTCAAAAATTTCAGGTCCTATAGCCTCACCTGCGGTGTAACCCACAGATACCCTAGACATTCCTAAGCTATTACGAAGAGGTCCATAAATGATGAAATCACCTAATGCATATAATGCTCTGTTGAATAAACCTACACTCTTTCCCTCTAAAACATCTCCCCCAACTTTTTTTGCTAAATTCATAAAATAATGAAAGAGCCGCTTTTTTATGGTACTCGCATCTTCAATCCTTATCATTATAGAAGTTAACAAACCTTCAAATATTCTTGGAGGCCCAAAAAAGAAGTCTGGACCGATCTCCTTGAGATCAGTCATAAGAGTATCACGGCTTTCTGGACAATTTATGCACAACCTTCCAAGGGGGGCCATGCATGTAGAAAAAATAAAATCCCCAACCCAAGCCATTGGTAAGTACGAAACAATTTCCATTCCTGGCCTAAGCTTATCAAAACTAATGGCACCACTAGCTGCGGTTAAAATATTGGCATTAGAAAGAACGACACCCTTAGATTTCCCTGTAGTACCTGAGGTGTAGAGGATCACACCCGTTGTTTCACTTGTTTGATCTTTTTTTCTTTTTTCAAATTCACTCAGTGTCTTTTCAGACGAATTTGCCCCCAGTTCAAGTGCTTTTTGGATGCCAATAATGTCATCACTTTCATAACTTCTCATACTTTTATCTTCTAGAAATAAAATCTTTTCCACATTAGGAAGCTTTTCTCCCAATTCAATAACCTTATCAACTTGCTCCTGATTTTCAGCAATAATTATTTTTGCTTCGCTATGTTGAAGCACGTGGAGCATTTCCTCTGCCACAGCATCTTGATAAATAGGAACCGGGATACCTCCGGCCATTTGAATGCTAAACATTGCAGAATAGAGCTGTTGACGATTATTGCCGACTATAGCTACTGGTGACTTATCTTTCATTCCAAGCTCAATAAGGCCCAAAGCTAAATTGTTAGAATTTTTAGAGTAATCAGACCATGTCCAGGTTTGCCAAATTCCAAATGCTTTTTCTCTTACTGCAGGAAAATTTGGATATTTCTTAGCATTATCTTCAAGCACCTGCCAAATTGTAGAATATTCTTTCAGCACAGCTGTATTGTCTGTCAAAACTTCTCTCCCTAGAATCTTTTTCTATTTTTTTTTAACTTTTTTATAACGATTAAACATATTTTTCATGAACTTCAAGGGATCAACTTAAGTTTGGCAACAATATCTTCCTAGGTATTGTCCTAATATAATTCAAACGAACTCCAAAGCGATAGCTGTAGCCTCGCCGCCACCTATGCAAATAGCTGCGACTCCGCGCTTAAGGTTGTTTACTCTTAAGTTATTTAAAAGACTTACTATTATCCTTGCTCCTGAAGCTCCAATTGGATGACCTAATGCGCAAGCGCCTCCAGAGATATTAATTTTATCTCTTCCTATATTAAGCTCTTTCATGAAAGCCATAGGAACTACAGCGAACGCTTCATTAACCTCCCACAAGTCGACCTCATCCAGCCTCCAATTTACCTTATGTAATAGTTTTTTCACTGCCGGAATAGGTGCAGTTGAGAACCAAGACGGTTCGTTTGCATGTCCAGCATGACCAACTATCTTGGCTTCACAATTTAAACCTCGCCTGAGCATTTCCTTTTCCCTCATTAGCACTAGTGCTGCGGCACCATCAGATATGGATGATGAGTTGGCTGCTGTCACCGTGCCTCCATCTCTAAAAGCAGGTTTTAAATTTGGTATCTTTTCAGGTCGTGCATTTCGAGGCTGTTCGTCCCTATCGGTAATGAATTCCTTTTTCTTATGAATTCTTGTGACAGGTGTGATTTCGTTTTTTGTGTTTCCAAATTCTTCAAAAGAAATTGCGCGTTTTAAAGATTCTAAAGCGTACGAATCTTGATCTTCTCTGGTGAATTGAAATTTTTCTGCACAATCTTCAGCAAAAGTCCCCATTAATCTTCCCTGCTCATATGCATCTTCCAACCCATCAAGAAACAT
>CACAMI010000043.1 GCA_902533625.1 uncultured Alphaproteobacteria bacterium
TTGCATACTATACTGGTTTCCTATATTGCTCCTTTGGCAGACCCTACGGTTGTATAATAACCCCAACAGAAGTTGTTACAATATCAGCAGGCATTGATGCCGGCCAACCTTGGCGGCGATCGGCTTTCGATAGCGTAACTTATACAGATTGGGAAAGGGATAATTTCTGGAGAGCTGCCTTAAGTATAACTGGATCGAAGAAAAATATTGGGTATGAAGGTGACCACATAACAATCCATCAAATTGATAAGCTAAAAGCTTTTCTGAATCCCTCTGAAATCATGGATATTGGTATAGATACTATGAACCAGAGAATGTTTAAATCCAATGCCGAAATTGGTCTAATACGAGAAGGTGCACGCATAGCCGACATTGGAGGATATGCTATTAGAGATGTGATAAAAGTTGGAAAGAGGGAAATTGATATTGCCATGATTGGGCGAGATGCAATGGAGGCAGAAATTGCAAAATCATTTCCTGATAGCGAATTGCGTGATAATTGGGTTTGGTTTCAATCTGGTATTAATACAGACGGTGCCCACAACCCTGTAACTGCCAGAATTTTGCAACACGGAGATATCCTAAGCTTAAATGCATTTCCAATGATTTCAGGTTATTATACCGCTTTAGAGAGAACTCTATTTGTTGGCGAAGTTGACGAAAAATCTTTAGGCTATTGGAGGTCGAATATTGAGGCTCATGAATTGGGAATTTCACTAATTCAGCCAGGAAAGTCATGTTCCGAAATAACAAAAGAGTTAAATAGATTTTTTATTGATAAGAATTTATTACAATATAGATCGTTTGGCTACGGTCACAGTTTTGGGGTATTAAGCCATTACTATGGTCGAGAGGCCGGTCTGGAATTAAGAGAAGATATTGATACGGAACTAAAGCCGGGGATGGTTGTCTCCATGGAGCCAATGATAACAATTCCAAGTGATCAAGAAGGCGCCGGAGGATATAGAGAACACGATATACTGGTAATTAAAGAAAATGGTGCAGAGAATATTACGAAATATCCTTACGGACCTGACTTTAATGTTATAAATTAAACTCAGAGCTATCACACGGGATTAAATCGAAAAATCTTTTGGATAGAAGTGTAAGATAAGATCTCACAAAAAAACTGAACATCTCCCAAATTTATAAAATTAAAAATTCTAAGGTAGAAAAAATTAACATAAACCAAAGATTAAAAGGTCGCTGGAAACTTTAATGGAAACTAGAGATGGCATAATTTTTGCAGTTTTTTATCACATATATTTGGGAAGGCATTGTGATGAAAATACTTGTAACGGGAGGATGTGGTTACAAAGGCCATGTTTTAGTACCTGAATTACTAAAATTAGGGCATAGTGTATCTGTTGCGGACACGCTATGGTTCGGCAACTATCACAAACCACACAAAAATCTTAACATTTATAGAGCAGACGTATGTGATATTTCTACTGTTCCACTCGAAGGAATTGACACCGTAATTCATTTAGCTTCCATTGCTAACGATCCATGTGGAGACTTGAACCCTAAATTAACTTGGGAGACGAGTTGCCTAGCGACAATGCAGATTGCCGAACACTCAATGCGTAATGGGGTTAAAAGGCTTATTTATGCTTCTTCGGGCAGTGTTTATGGGGTTAAAGAGGAAGAGAAAGTTACAGAAGATCTTAGTCTTGAACCAATATCCGAATATAATAAAACAAAAATGGTTTCTGAAAGAGTACTCAAAAGTTACTCCAAAGATATGTGTGTACAAATCATTAGACCTGCAACTGTATGTGGCTTGTCACCACGAATGAGGTTAGATGTTTCTGTTAACATGCTAACAATGCAGGCTTTAACTAAGGGTCAGATAACTGTCTTTGGTGGCAATCAAATTCGGCCTAATATTCACATTAATGATATTATATCAGTCTATTTATATTTTTTGAGAAGACCTGATCTGACTGGGATATTCAATGCAGGTTTCGAAAATATTTCGATCCTTGACATAGCAAAGCGAATCCAAAGGCGGATACCCTGTGAGATTATAATTACCGAAAGTAACGATCCTCGCTCTTACCGGTTAGACTCTCAAAAACTGCTAGAAACTGGCTTTAAGCCAAAATTTGGAGTCAATGATGCGATAGATGAGATTATCGTTGCATATAGAAATGGCAACCTCTTAGATAAAAAAATAGCCCACAATTTGAATTGGATGAAACAGAATAATTTAGCAACAAAGGTAGCAGCATAATGAATTATCTAAGTACAGCAACTAGGGTTATTAGTAATAAGCAAATTGAAGGACAAAGCTTTCTATATTCTATGGAGCAAGATTTCTTCAGTGATTATTCCCAAAAGCTTTCTGACAACCTAACTTCTTTTGATTGGGCTCCAGTATTGAAATTGGCCAAAATAATTGAGAAAGCTTGGAGAGACGGTGCACAGGTATTTTTGTGTGGAAATGGTGGAAGTGCTGGCAATGCTAGTCATATAGCAAATGATTTAATTTTTGCAGTATCAGAGGGAAAGGTGCCAGGGATAAAAGCAAGTGCCCTAACTGCAAATCCTGCAGTAATTACATGCCTTGCAAATGACTTAGGTTATGAACACATCTTTAGTGAACAACTTTTAGTAGCGGCAAATAAAGGTGATATACTTGTGGCTCTTTCGGGAAGCGGTAACTCTCCAAACATAGTGAATGCCTTGAAACAAGCAGGGAAAATGCAAATGCACTCAGCAGCTATTTTAGGGTTTTCAGGAGGTTGTTGCAAAACCCTTGCCGACTTACCTATACATTTGGAAATAAATGATATGCAAATGGTGGAAGACATTCAAATCATAATTGGTCATATGATCATGAAGTGGTTGCGAACTCGCATCAGTTTAATCAGTTAATCCCAACAATATTTGAAAAATAAGGGGAATCATATGCAACGCTTTTTAATTATTGGATCAAACTCCTTTTCAGGGTCCCATTTCTGTAATTTTTTGGCAAATAAGAGGATTGAAGTACTTGCAACAAGTCGTTCCGACGAGCCACATAATTCGTTTTTACCATATAAGTGGATGTCTAAAAATAAGAATTTAATTAGCTTCCATAGACTAGATTTGAATCATGATCTTGAGAGGTTAAAGGAATTACTTTTAAGCTTTAAACCATCTCATATTGTTAACTTTGCAGCTCAATCTATGGTAGCCGAAAGTTGGATCAATCCAACTGACTGGATGAACACAAATATTCTCGCTCTAACTAACCTGATGGAAATCATTAAAAATTACCCATCATTAGATAGATATATTCATATAACTACTCCCGAAGTTTATGGCTCTACAGATAATTATATATCTGAGGGACAGCATTATAACCCATCAACTCCATACGCAGTATCAAGGGCTACTGGTGACATGCTTTTAAAAATATATAGTGAACAGTATGGTATTCCCGTCAATCTCACTAGAGCTGCTAACGTTTACGGCCCGGGTCAGCAACTCTACCGGATTATACCTCGAACAATTTTAGCAGCACTGGGTGCTAACCGCCTTAGGCTAGATGGAGGAGGTAAATCGAAAAGATCTTTTATTCATATTCAAGATGTTTGCGAGGCAACATATCTTATTGCAATGAAGGGAACGGCCGGAGAAACTTACCACATTTCAACAGATGATATGTTTTCAATTCGTGACTGCGTCAAGTCCATTCTCACATTAACCAACAAGAACTTTGAGGAAATAGTTGAGTTAGGTCCAGAGCGACCGGGGAAAGATGCTTTATATAAATTATCTAGCAAGAAACTTAGAGAAACTCTCGGATGGAATCCATCAATTAATTTTGATGAGGGGGTCAAAGAAGTTATTCATTGGATAAAAACTAACTTGGATTATTTTATGAACGTGGAACTTAAATATGTGCATAAAGCTTAATTCTATAAATAACTCAATGACACATATAGGTCTTACCCCAATAGCAGTAATTATTTGCTCCTGCTTTTTCAAAGATTAATATTATAGAGTGCACTAGTATGAAAACAGAAGCAGCAATCTTGGTAAGTACTACTAAACCACTAGAAATAGTAGACATAGAAATTCCAAAGCTAAAGCAAGGGCAAGTCTTAATTGAACTGCATTTTTCAGGAATTTGCGGGACGCAATTAATGGAAATAGATGGTAAAAAAGGAAAAGACATTTGGCTACCACACTGTCTCGGGCATGAAGGCATTGGAAAAGTTGTCGAAAAGCATTCCTCGGTTTCAAAAATTAAGATTGATGACACCGTAGTATTATCTTGGATCAAAGGGTCTGGAATAGAGGCCGGAGGAACAAAGTATAAATGGGGGAAAAGCAATGTCAATGCAGGAAGCATTAACCGAATTACAAAATATACTACCAAGAAGTCGAGTCACCTCGATGTTCTACTTGGCTGTGCAGCTCCAACAGGTATGGGTGCCGTTAAAAAAGTTTTGAACGCCACTTCTGGCCAATCTTTAATCGTATTTGGAATAGGGGGCATAGGTTTGTGCTCTATTCTAATGGCTAAAGAGTTAGGCTTAGATCCAATAGTTGCTATAGATAAATCTGAAGCAAGGCTTGAACTGGCAAAAAAATGCGGTGCAACGGCAGCCTATAATTCAAATAAACATGGACATGAAAACTTAGTAGACAAATTTTGTGATACTGGCTTTGACTTTGCAGTAGAGGCCACCGGAAATATAAGTGTTATGGAAAATATTTTGGACCATGTAAAAAATAAAACTGGCAGGGCTGTAATTGTTGGGAATGCACCTCATAACACAAAATTTTTAATTAACCCGAACGAGTTAAATGCTGGAAAATCAATAATGGGAACTTGGGGCGGTAACTCTTGCCCAGAGGAAGATTTACAAACTTATGCAGAAATCTTGCACAAAAATGACCTTAACCTTTCCGAGCTTTCTACAACACAATTCTCTCTTAAAGATGCGAACCTTGCAATAGATTCAATGAGGGATCTTAAAGAAACAAGATCAATTATAGATATGTCGTTAGCCTAATCAGTGGCATTTAAAGAGAAATGGAAAGAGAATTATGAAAGATATTTTAAATATTGGTAAATCATACTTAGGAATAGAAATTGATTTGCTAGAAAATTATCCAAAATCGAAAAGAGATTTAAATAAGCGTCTTAGTGAAAAGACTGAAGAAGATAGAAAAATAGCCAGAAAATTTGATGCTAGGTTTTTTGATGGCGATCGAAAGCACGGCTACGGTGGGTTCGAATACAATCCAAGATTCTGGAAACCGGTAGTTCCAACTTTTGAGAGACATTGGAATCTAACTTCAAATAATTCAATTTTGGATGTCGGTTGTGCTAAAGGCTTTATGCTCAATGATTTTATGCTCGCGATTCCTGGAATCAAGATAGCAGGGATAGACATATCCTCTTATGCTATTTCTAAAGCAATGGATTCAGTTAAGAAATACGTAAAGGTGGCAAATGCAACTGATCTTCCTTACGAAAATTCAACATTTGATTACGTAATTTCCATTAATTCCATTCACAACTTACCACTTGATGAATGTGCTAAAGCTCTTAAAGAAATTCAGCGTGTCTCAAGAAAGGGATCCTTTATTACTGTGGATGCTTATAGGGATGAAAAAGAAATGGAAAGAATGTTCGCTTGGAATTTGACTGCGAAAACAATTATGTCCATCGATCAGTGGAAAGAGTTTTTTACAGATAATGGCTATACGGGAGATTACTATTGGTTCATTCCTTAACTCTCACTCAGCTCAAAAGGCTATATAAACGGATCTTTCTAATTCGGTCTGTCGAAGAAGAAATTGCCTCAAGATACAGTGCCGGTAAAATGCGATGCCCAACTCACCTTTCAATCGGGCAGGAATCAGTACCTGTGATTCTAGAAGAGTTCTTAAATAAGGAAGATTATGCCATTAGCACTCATCGAGGTCATGCACACTATCTGGCAAAAGGTGGCAACCTTAACGCCATGATTGCAGAGCTTTATGGAAAAGAAACGGGATGTTCAAAGGGCCGAGGGGGGTCTATGCACTTGATCGACCTCAAAGTTAACTTTATGGGCACATCAGCAATTGTTGGCAATAGTATTCCAATTGGCGTCGGCTTAGCTCTATCAGCACAACTCAATCTAACCGAAAGAATTAGTGTTATCTATTTGGGAGATGCTGCAGTTGAAGAAGGGGCATTCTATGAAGCAGCCAATTTTTCAGTGGTCAGAAATTTACCAGTCATTTTTATCTGTGAAAACAATTTGTATTCTGTTTACTCAAATCTTCAAGCTAGACAACCTTCTAATAGAAGCCTGACTGACCTTGCCCTTGGTATCGGATTAAAGACTTTTACCGGTGATGGTTGTGATATTAAAGGATGTTACGAAACCTTGAAAAATGCAGTCTCCTCTGTACGAAAAGATAAAGCACCAACATTTGTAGAAATGAAAACTTATCGTTGGAGGGAGCACTGTGGTCCAAACTACGACAATCATATTGGTTACCGAGCAGAATCAGAATTTCTTAAATGGCAAAATAAGGATCCACTAAAAAGATTAAAGGATAAAATACTTTCTGAAGGAAACAGAATTAATGACTCACTATTAAAAATTGAGAAGACAGTTTTAACTCAAGTAAATAGTGCTTTCGATTTTGCAGAGGAATCGCCTTTCCCTGATGCTTCAACAGCCTATAGTGATGTTTATGCTAGAGATCCCAATAATGTAAAAGATTTCAGCACAGCTAATCCCGTAACCATTGAGGAAAAATTGTACCATAAAGAGGATAAAATATGTTACATATAAGTTTTGCTAGCGCTATAAATGAGGCACTACACAGTGCAATGCGAGATGATCCTAGTGTGATTTGCTATGGTCTCGGTATAAATGATCCCAAAGCAATTTTTGGTACAACCAAATATCTAGAAGATCGATTTGGATCAGATAGAGTTTTTGATACTCCAACTTCAGAAAATGCAATGACTGGAATCGGTATTGGGGCTTCATTAGCCGGGATAAAAGCTGTAATGACGCATCAGCGCTTAGATTTTTTTCTTCTAGCCATGGACCAACTTGTCAATAGTGCTGCAAAGTGGCATTACATGTTTGGGGGTCAAATAAACGTTCCTATTACAGTTAGGCTTATTATCGGAAGAGGGTGGGGACAAGGACCCACTCACTCCCAAAATTTACAAGCTTGGTTTGCCCATATTCCTGGATTAAAGGTCGTATGCCCCACAACCCCCAACGATGCAAGAGACTTGCTTTACGAGGCAATTTTTGACCCAGATCCAGTTGTATTTCTAGAACACAGGTGGTTACACAACTCGATGGGAACTGTAAAATCAAATATAACATCCAATCAAATTGGGAAAGCTCGAACTGTTAATGTAGGTAAAGATGTTACGGTTGTTGCTTCCTCCTACATGGTGATAGAAGCTCTAAGGGCAATAAAGGAACTAGAGAAAAATAATA
>CACAMI010000044.1 GCA_902533625.1 uncultured Alphaproteobacteria bacterium
TATTCCGGTTGCTCGAATTAGTGATCTCCTACTTAGCCCCAATGAGGAATTTGATTTCAATGGTAAAAAATACAGATATCCTGACATAAAATTAGTTTACTGGGCTGGCGGTAATCCATTTCACCATCACCAGGATTTACCTCGTTTAATGAGAGCTTGGCGGAAGCCAGATACAATTATCTCTAATGAATGGTGTTGGAATTCATTAGCGAAAAGATCTGATATAGTCCTCCCTTGTTCTACACCTTTGGAACGTAAGGACATAGCTCTTACCCCAAGAGATCCATATATGGTATTGATGTCTAAATTAGTGGAACCATATTCCCAGAGTAAAAGTGATTATGAAATTTTTTCAAATATTGCTCGCGTAATGGGAGTAGAGAAGGAATTTACCGAAAGGCGTGATTCAGAGAGCTGGATCCGAAAAATCTATGAGGAAACTCGTAGTAAGGCAGTTGCAGCAAATCTGGAAATGCCAGATTATGATAGTTTTTTAGAGAAAGGCTGGTTCAAATTTAAAGACCCTAAAGAGCCTATAATTATGCTTAAGAATTTTCGAGATGATCCAATAAAAAACCGCCTTAATACACCAAGTGGGAAAATAGAAATTTTTTCTAAAACTGTAGCAAGTTTTGGTTACGAAGATTGTCCGGGCTATCCAGTATGGCGGGAACCAATTGAATGGCTCGGCAATGCGAGCAAAAATTATCCCTTGCACCTTATATCAAACCAACCAAAGAATAAGCTTCATTCTCAATTAGACCATGGGTCAGTCAGTCTGTCTGCAAAAATAAATGGCAGGGAACCCATTCATATTCATCCAAAGGATGCTGAAGAAAGAAATCTTAATAATGGTGACGTGGTAGAAATTTTTAACTCCCGTGGCTCTTGTTTTGCCGCGGTAAAACTAGATGACAATCTAATGAGACGAGTAATTCAAATGAGCACGGGCGCGTGGTATGATCCTATAGACCCTAAGAGCGAAAAAAGTCCATGTAAAAACGGAAATCCGAATGTTTTAACTCCTGATAAGGGAACCTCAAAGTTGGGGCAGGGACCCATTGCTCATACTTGCTTGGTTGATATTAAACTTGTCTCTGGTGTAGTGCCTTCAGTTACTGCGTATGATCCTCCAAAGATAATTAGAAAAAATAATTCATAAAACCAAGTTGATTATATGAGGCAGGAGATAAATCAGTGAATCTACAAGAGGAAAAAGACCTTGAAAACACCGTGGGTGTTAGTGCTAGGCGTTTTGAAGAGTCTCCCTTTATAGAACGACAAGATACTTCAAGAATGGTTAGGGGAGTCTATGCAGGTCGGTTTTTTGCCGTGTATAACGGAGAAGATCCTATTCAGAAATATTGGACACTTCGACGGAAGGCTTTGATGTTTGATGTCCCTGAAAAGCCGATAGAGATTTCTGGGCCTGACGCAGTACCTTTTCTTGAAAAGATTTTTTCCAGAAAAATAGAAACTATGGTGGAGGGTAGGGGGTATTATGCCATTGCCTGTACTGACCAAGGTGGAATATTCATGGACGGTGTTATCTTTAAACTTGATGAGAATAGATATAGATACGTTCAAGCTGACGGTCCTTTTGAAACCTGGCTTTTAGCTCACTCTTCAAGTTTTAAAGTAAAAATTTCTGATCCCTATTCCCGTGTACTTCAAATTCAAGGCCCATCTTCTATAGATATCATGAAGGTTGCATCTAATGGAGAGATAAACGATGATATGAAGTATTTTCGATCAGGCTTTTTTGATATTGGTGGGCAAAGACTTTATGTATCACGGACTGGGTTTACTAATGAACTAGGTTTCGAAATATATTGTGATAAAGATTCTACGGACCATATTAGGTTATGGGATCACTTAATGGCTTCCGGTGAACCATTTGGGATGGAGGTTTCTTCAACTCGGGCAATGACGATTAGAAGGATTGAAGGGGGCATTTTGGGAAATATTACCGATATAGATACATCTATGACACCTTTTGGAGCAGGCTTAGGTCAATTTGTGGATTTAGGAAAGGGTAATTTTATCGGTCGTGAAGCACTCCTAACAAAAGATAAGAAACCACTACTATTTGGTTTAACATGTGAAACAGAGACACCTGCATCTGGCAGTATTATTATTTCAAATGGCGATAATGTTGGCCATATTACTGCAGGAGTGCCTTCTCCAACCTTGGGACTTGGTATCGGCTATGCCAGATTTCTAGAGCCTAAAAATTGGCCAGGCAGCCCCGTTTCTATTTGTCTACCTGATAAAACAGTACATCCAGCTAAAGTCGTAGATCTCCCATTCTTTGACCCAGAAAAGAAAATTGTTAGAGGTGTAGATAAATCTGTTCCTTAGGATAACTTTAAAAGAAAATAGTTCATTTACGAGTATGCAGTTATAGATTTCTACTCCGCGAATAGTAAATCTTGGCCGCCATCTGTTCCATAATTTTCTGCTATTAAAGTTTTTTTAGCTAAATTCTGGAATTATTTTCTCTCCGTAGTCGGCTATAATTTTTTCCTCATCCCCACTATCTAAGTAAATATTAAACTGCGTCATGCCAGCTTCCTTCAGTTTATTTAATTTTTGGACATGTTCGTCAGCTTCCCCCAAAACACAAAACTCGTCTACAACATCTTCAGTAATGAAGTCCAGATATGGATTATCACTTTGGCCATGCTTAGAATAATCATAACCCTTTCTATTTTTGATGTAAGAAGTGAGGCTTTCCGGCACCTCATCGGTATTTTCTCCATACCTTTCTACTATATCCGCTACGTGGTTTCCTACCATAGCTGGGAACCACTTCACCTTTTCAATACTGTTCTTTTTGTCGCCCATATATGCCGGTGCAGCTACCATAACTTTGTAATTTGACATATCTCTCCCAGCTTCTACCCCAGCTGCTATAGCTTGATCTTTCAGCCATTTGCAAATAGTTGGGGCTCCTATTTGAAGTACAAGCCCGTCGCCTACTCTGCCGGCTGAGGATAAAGCTTTCGGACCATAAGCAGCTACCCAAACAGGCAATTCATAGCCTTGTGCCCAAGGAAATTTAATTGGATTTGGCACATCTCCATATTGCATTTCCTCTCCTCTAACTAAACCTTTGACGACATGAGTAAATTCTTCAAGCTTTGCTAGTGGGGCTGGTTTTTTTCCCATAACTCTGACAGCGCTATCTCCCCTGCCAAGCCCTATATCAAACCGCCCATTTGATTGGAGGGCAAGTGAACCAAACATTGATGCTGCTAGTGACCAATCTCTAGTATTTGGATTTGTAACACATGGCCCAAACCGCATCTTTGTCGTGTGCTCAATGCACATAGCCATTGCAGAAAAGCTCTCTCTCCATAAAATGTGGCTATCATAAAACCAGCAATAGGTGAAACCAGCATTTTCTGCCTGCCTGACCAAAGCCTTTGCTCTATTTGGTTCAACAAAACCTTTAAAACAGATTGCAAATTCCATATTTTTCTCCTTTTATTTCAATGTTCGGGGGGCCAAATTTGGATTCCAGCATGTGAAAATGGAACCTTTTTTGACATATTTATTCTAATTAGAATTGGTGTAATGGCCTCTATGCACCTCGCAGCTTCTGCATCCCCAGCATTATAGGCATTTAAATCCAATTTACTCAAGAGGTCTATTACCTTTGTTCTGGCTTCTAAGTTGTTTCCGCAGACCAGAACATCACAATTTATTTTTGTATCTAATTTGTTAAGAGTCGAAGCTGATACATTATGAAGGGCGCCTATAACTGGGGTATCATGTCCTAAAATTTCTTGAGCGCTTTCGGTTGCCGAACCTTCTGGGGGCATATCCACTTTTCTTGGATTGCCCTCGGCAAGAGGGACTACGATATCAATTATTAGTTTTCCTCTTAGTACATCTGCAAGATCAGAAATTATTTTGTTATGGCCGCTCCAAGGCACTGCAATAATTACAAAATCTACTGTTTTTTCTGCCACCTCAGTATTTGAATGGCCAGTTATTTTTCCAAAATTTGCGCCAAGAACTGTATTTAGCTCTTCACTAGTTTTCATGGCATTGGATTTATCTCTAGACCCAATAAGTACGTTGAAACCCTTTTTTGCAAACCTGAGGGCCAAACCACGCCCTTGAGGTCCAGTTCCTCCAATTATTGCTATGCTCATCTAAACATGTCCTCTTCTTTTTTTCTTATAATATCTGAGGTTTTAGAATTTTTAAACTCCCATTTTAATCCCCTGATAAAAATTAATGGGGTTTTTGCCGCTTTTTTCATAAGTAATCCTGAAGCTGCAGCTAACTCATCAGCGAAAGCCGGTTCTGTTACTCTTAATTCATGTCCCCAGGCATCATGGTTTCCAATTTCTTTTATAGTAGCTGGGATCCCCGCAATACCAATAGCTACATTTACCTGACCAAGTCTCCATGGCCGTCCAAAAGTATCTGTTATCACTATACCCACTTTAACACCAAGTTTTTTATAGATTTTTTTATATAATTTTTTAGCACTTTCGTCAGGATTTTTAGGTAGTATTACTACTGAGTCAGGCACTTCATTATTTGATTCATCTACACCAGCATTAGCACTTATAAAACCGAGGTTGTGTTCACAAATCATTACCCCTTCCTTCTGATCACTTCTTTTAAATGCCCTTAATACTCTTTTGCTTTCATTAAGAATAACTGTAACTTTTCGTGGATCTTTATTGAGTTTTTGTGCGTATTCCCTTGCTTTCTTTGACGGTATAACCTGCTTTAAAGGAATTGTCTGTCCTTCAGCTTTCGAAAATATTTTGTGCGCTATGACTAATATATCATGGCTCTTAAGCTCAATTTTTGAGTCATTCAGTGCTTTTAAAAGAATTTTGGTTAGGTCATCCTTGTTTACGATATCTGGTATATTCTCTACCGCTGTGGCCGTGAATTTGTTGATCATATTTGTATCTAAGTTTCTAATTCAAGGCCTTGAAGATATTTTAAATCATTTGATGTATCAATATCATATTTAAGGCTTGGCAATGGTAAAATTTTTGGTCTTACCCCTAATTTTTCAGCAGCTTTTATATGACGTAAAAAAGATTTTTTACCGTATCGAAAATTAAAGTTTGTTGGAAGAGAGATGTGAAGTGCATTTGTTCCTAAGTCTGCTGATGGAGATAGCGTAACAAAACGATTATCGTTAGCCTCTTTTAGGAAGGAAATTATTTCTTCCGGATCTGGGTTAGCCAAGTCTGCAGGCAGTATGCAAATAGACCTATACCCTTTATTTGTGGCCCATACTTTTGCAATTTCTGTCGCATTCTTAAGTGATTGTGTGCCAGTTTCTAATATTGATAAAAGTTTATTACTTTTTGACAAATCTATAATCTCGGGAGAGGCACTTATAACTGCCAAATCTAAACGAAGACTTGCATTATTATTAGCTACTATTTTTAAGATTTGAAGTGTTCTTTTAAATAAGGATTTTGCCAAATAAGCTCTATCTTTTAAATTAAGAGTATCTCTTAATCTCGTTTTTGATTTTTCCGGATCTTTCATGGGAACCAGTAATAGTGTTCTTTTCTCAGTTGCATTTGTCATATTAAGTATCCAAGGTTTCCTGATATAATTTTACTAAATGTTTTGCTATTCTAATTTTACCATCAATATCATTCATAAATATGTCAGTGAATGAAGTGCTTACTCCTAAAGCATTTATGGCTTCGTCAAGGTGCCTATCTTTGGAGTCAACCACTATTAATTTACAAAAATCAGAGTAAAATTTTGCTATACCCAAAGAGTCTGAACGCATGCCTAAACTAGATAAAATTTTTGCAGCTGGACCCTTTATTGCCTTCCCAGAAATGAGTGGACTTACAGATAGTATTGGGGCATTTGAATCAATTAATGCGCTCCTTATTCCATTAATTTCAAGAATTGGTGAAATACTTAGAATTGGATTTGATGGTGCAATAACAATAAAATCAGAATTTTGGATCGTCTCAATGCATTCCTGATTAGCTCTTGCTTGAGAAATACCTTCATAACATATTTCTTGAACTTCAGGAACACACTTTTCTTTAACAAAGTATTCTTGGAATGATAGCCATCCCTTTTCGGTTTTAACCTTAGTTTGAATAACATCGTCTGTGGGTAGTAAAATCTCAGATTTCACTTTCAATAGTTTAGCAATATCTCTTGCAATGACTGAGGGTCTGTCACCTTTATTTCGTCTTTCCGTTCGGTAGATGTGAAGTCCAAAGTCCTTGTCTCCCAACATCATCCAAGTATCACAATCTAGGTTCTTAAGCATTGAAAGGGCATTTTGTGTTTCATTTTGAAGTCCCCAGCCTTGGGTTCGATTAACAAGGCCAGAAAGAGTATATGTAATGGTATCAATATCTGGAGACACCCAAAGGCCATGAAATATTTCGTCGTCAGCGACATTCCCGATAATGGAAAGCTTTAAATTATCAATATTATCTAACCCTTCAGCTAATTTTGCACCTCCAACTCCTCCAGCAAAAAGGGTGACTTTGATTGTCTTAGATTTATTCACAGCTTTTCCTTTGGAATCATTTCCAAAAAGGAAATTGGATTATCTTTTCCTCTGGGTACTAAGGGCTCTAAGTCAATGGGTTCATGTTTATCAAATATTTCCAACACTTGATATAAGGTGTTCCGTTGGGTTGGGGTTTTTCCAGCTGCTTTAATTATTGAACTAAGTTCTTTTGGAGTAATTTCTTGACCGTTTTTTCCTCCTGCTGCTCTTGAGATACTTTCATTCATGAGAGTGCCCCCTAAGTCATTTGCTCCAATTTGAAGAATTTCCTTAGCAAGCTTTGGTCCTAGCTTAGGCCAAGAGACTTGAATGTTGTTTATTAGACCATTTAAAATTATTCGTGAAACAGAATGCATTTTTTTTATTTCATTTAAATTGGGCCCCTTGCGCACATTTTTTGGATCACTTAAGAAAAGGGGTGAATCTGAATAAATAAAGGAAAGAGGAACCAGCTCTGTGAATCCTCCTGTCTCTTTTTGAATATCTCGGATTTTGCAGATATGAGCTGCCCAGTGGTGAGTTTTATCAATGTGACCATACATTATAGTGGCTGAAGAAGGGATGCCCACCGAATGAGCGGTTTTTATAATTTCTATCCATTTTTCTGTACTGAGTTTATTTTTAGTTAATTGGTTTCTAATGTCTACGTCTAATATTTCAGCAGCGGTACCAGGTATTGACCCTAATCCACATTCTTTGAGGTCTAGTAAAAACTCTTCATAACTAGTCTTCGTTTTTGAGGCACCGTACCAAATCTCAAAAGGTGAAAAAGCGTGTATATGAATGTTGGGTAGTTCTTTTTTTATTCCAATAATTATTTCTCGATAAAAGTTCCCTGACAATTTTGGATGGAGACCTCCTTGTATGCAAACTTCTGTAGCACCTCTAGCT
>CACAMI010000045.1 GCA_902533625.1 uncultured Alphaproteobacteria bacterium
AAGAAAACTGTTTCAGGGAATTGAGAGCTAAATTTTCACGAGTCGACGTGGTAATTTCATGTATTGGAAGTAGGAATGGAACTGAGGAAGAAGCTAATGCAGTCGAGTTATTAGCAAATACTAACCTCCTTAAATACGCAGAGGATGTAGGAGCAAAGCATTTTATACTTTTGTCTGCCATTTGTGTGCAAACCCCCAAGCTTATATTCCAGTTCGCCAAACTAAAGTTTGAAGGGTTGTTACAAGAATCTAATATAAACTGGACGATTATTAGGCCAACTGCCTATTTTAAATCATTATCTGGGCAAATAGACAGGGTGAAGGCAGGTAAGTCCTTCATTTTATTTGATAAAGGTACAAATAATAGATTCAAACCTATCTCTGAAAAAGACTTGGCGTTGTTCATAGCTAAGAAAATCTTAAAGAAAAAAGACTTTGGGAAAATTCTTAATATCGGAGGACCTGGCCCATCAATTTCTCCCAAAGAGCAAGGTGAAATGATATTTTCAGCTTCGGGGAAACCCCCAAAGTTCAGCCATATTCCTTCTGCTCTCTTTAAAGTAGTTATTTTCCTTCTCTCACCTATAGCTCCATTTTCGAAAACCTTTAGAAACTATCAAGAGTTTTTAAGAATAGCTTACTTTTATGCCACTGAGTCAATGCTGGCTTGGGATAATGAAACAAAAAGCTATAGTGATTCACTTACACCTGAATTTGGAACTGAAAAATTGAAATGCTTTTATGACGAAGAAATGAAAAGGGAATCCTCTCATCATTTAGAGAAAAGAATTAGGCTATTTAAATAGTGATTGGTGCATTGGTGATAATTAATTAGGGGTGGATAGTATTTTAAAGAACAGTTATATTAAAAGTACTTTGTTACATCTCAAAGCTACCAATACAAAGGTTCCGAGAATTCTGTTATTAAGATAGAAATTAGAAGATGGAAAAAACTGAGTCAAAAAATATAGAAGATGATGGGATAGATCCATTAGAGGCTGCTCGCCAAATCTGGAAAGGCAAATGGATAATATTAGCTAGCAGTTTGGCATTTTTTGTTATTGCCTACATTGGCACAACTATTCTGCAGCAAAATGGAAAATTTGTACCGGCAAAAGAATTTTTGGTCAAATTCAATATAAATGAAAAAGCTTTGCAACTTTTAGATCATAAAGAGGCACTTGCACTTGGTTGGGAAAGTGAAGTTGATCCTATCGAACTTCAAATAACTATCAAAGGAATATTTTCTGATTCTTTTTCGCAAAATGAGGAAATTATGCTTTTGAGGAAAAATCTGCTAGAAAAAATCAGAAGTAATTTAGGAAACGCCAAGCTGAAGTTGAGTAATGATTTATCTTTACTTCTCGACGAAGCTGAAGAATACGTCAGAATATTAGTGCCGCTCACCAAGCTGGAGCTGAATAATGATTTATCTTTACTTCTCGACGAAATTAGCGAATACGCCCAAATATTAGAACCGCTAAAATTGGTAAAGCAAGAAACTCTAGAAAAAATTGATTCCCAAAATGATTCAAATATCAACTTTATTGAAAAAAATAGCAGCCTTTCCACCTTTTTTACACATAATTTTGATGCTGACCTTAGATTAGATCTGAGGCTTCAAATGGAAATGACTAAGATGCTTTTAGACATGTCTCAAAATACAAAGGACTTGTTCAAAAAGACAAAATACCATTTAAATTTGATCCAAAGCCTTCCTTACCCAGTTGAAAAAGAGCTTTCAGAAATTTCTCCTGATAGTTGGCAAAATGAGCTGAAAAGCTTAATTAAGATGAAGAAAGTTTTAGCAAAGCTAGAAACTTTTCAACCGGAAACTTGGTTTACTTTGGTTACTGAAGAAGAAGCGGATAGGATAAAATCTTCTGTTACATATCAAGTGGTTCAGATTTCATATATACTGGATTTGATCAAAAAACTTCCGTACCCGATTACAGAGGTTTCAGGCTTGCAAAGCAAGCTGAAAAGCTTAATTAAGATGAAGGAAGAAATATCAGAAATAGAAAAAATCCCACAGAAAAACTGGATTGCCCTGGTTGACGAAGAGCCAAGTAATAGGGTGCGATCCACTTACTTAAACCTGCTCATTCAAATATCATCTGTAGCGTTAATTTTTGGAGCATTTATTGGAATAATTTTTGTTGTTAATCGCGAAAATTTTTCAGCCATACGGTCTAACCTGGGCAAATTATAAAAGACTGTTCAGAATTCAAATCAAAAACTTCAATGCTTTGAATAAGTGTCAGGTTTACACGCACGTATTTGTGAATTTGAATAAAGCAAAAATATTGGCAACAAAAGGTTGAGAATATGTTCTTGGAATAGAGTCTATTCCCATTGATCTGCAACTTGCCATATTCTTAAATAATATATATTACTTAAATTCTTTGGTTTAAAAGAAGCAACATTAGTTTGATCAATGTCAACAATTACTAAGAAAAATTGTAGTGATGCATTTGAATAAAATAACTGAAGCTGTTATTTCCTTAAATAGAAGCTCTAAGCGGCTACTTCAAATATTCATTGATGTGTGTGGAATATATTTATGTTTTATTGCCGCAATGATTGTTCGTTTAGATGATTTGAACTTTTTGGCTAATATCTATTTGCTTGTCGCCGTAACCTCTATAGTTCCGGTTACTATCATTTCTTTCCTTCGTTTAAATTTATACAAAGCCGTCATTAGATATATTCCTATGAATATTTGGCTTCAAATATTTAAAGGCTCATCAGTCTCCGCAATAACACTTTTTATTATATTACAACTTTTCGAACTTTCTGTCCCCCGGTCAGTTCCATTTTTATATTTTATACTATTGATGTCTTTTTGTGGATTAATTAGATTTTCAGCTAAAGGGTTGCTGGCAAAGAGGGGTTATAAGGGACAAAAACGTGTAGCAGTCTATGGCGCCGGTGAAGCTGGGAGACAGCTGGTAAAAGGATTAAGAGAAAATTCTGAATACTTACCTATCATGTTTATAGATGATGATGATCTTCTTCAAGGTGTTGTTATAGAAGGTTTGCCGGTATTAGGTTTTAATTTATTCAAGAAAAGCTTCCAGGAAAAGCTCATAAAAGTTGTCTTAATAGCAATGCCAAGCATAAACCATAGTTTAAAAAAGAAGACCTTTAATAAACTTGGTAGCTTCGGCCTTGAGGTAAAGATTTTACCAGGAATTGAAGAATTTATCCAAGGGAAAGTAAGACCAAACAATCTCAGGGGAGTAAGAATTGAAGATCTATTAGGGCGCGAAATCGTTCCTCCAAAAACCAAGCTTCTAAATAAAAATATCAAAGGCAAGACTGTTCTTGTGACAGGCGCTGGAGGATCTATAGGTTCGGAGCTTACTAGGCATATATTGCAAGCAAATCCAGTACACCTGATAATTTTAGATGTGTCAGAATATGCTCTCTACGAAATTCAGCAGGAACTTGAAAATAAAATACAAGATTTAGAAAAAAAAGTGGAACTATCTCCTATCATTGGATCTGTTCAAGATAAAAACTTGGTAAGGAAGATAATACAAAGTTTTTGTATTGATACCATCTATCATGCTGCAGCATATAAACATGTTCCTTTAGTAGAAATGAACATTACAGAGGGACTAAAAAATAATTTCTTTGGCACATTCACTCTTGCCAAGGAGTCTTTGGATGGAGGCGTCAAAAATTTTATACTAATATCCACAGATAAAGCTGTTCGTCCAACAAACTTTATGGGAGCAGCCAAACGCTTAGCGGAATTATGCTGTCAGTCTTTAGCAAAAGATTCAGATACGACAATCTTTTCTATTGTTAGATTTGGGAATGTGCTTGGGTCCTCAGGGTCGGTTGTAAATGTATTTAAAAAACAAATCGAAGCCGGTGGACCGGTGACAGTAACTCATCCACAAATCAATCGGTATTTTATGACCATATCTGAGGCAGCTCAACTTGTCATCCAAGCTGGCGCCATGTCGAGCGGCGGCGATGTTTTTGTGCTAGATATGGGGGAGCCCATAAAAATTTCTGAACTTGCCAGAACCATGATACGGTTAAACGGTTTCAAACCCTATGAAACGCACAATACTATACAGAACAATAAAATCCCTAAAGGACACATCGAAATAAAGATAACAGGATTGCGCCCAGGTGAAAAACTGTATGAGGAATTACTCGTAGGCAATAACCCAGTCGGCACCATTCATCCCAGAATAATGACAGCAACTGAAACAAGTATTGACAAAGACGAGTTGGTGATGTTGAGCAATTCACTCTTTGATGCCATGCAAAATTTCGACTTCAAAAGGATAAGAGAAATAATAATTGACGCCCCAATTGATTATAACTCACAATATGATCTGGTTGATATGCTAGCTATTAAAGGGAATTTAAAATCTAAACCTAAAACGAAACTAAAAATTATTAAGAATTAACCTTGTGAATTCTTGATGGGTACTTGACCCAGACTGAGACACCGGACTCTGAAGTCTACAAATAAGTACAAAATCTAATATATAATTCCTTTTTATTAAACTAATATCCTAATAACCTTAAACGCTTCTGAAAATTTAGATCTATTCTGACTGCCCCTAAAACTAGCCAAAGAAAGCGCTGCTGCAACGGACCGTGATGGATTTTCACTAATCTGAGATTTGTAACAAGATAAAGCCTTTTCCTTTTGATTAATATGGTCGCTTATATCAAAAAATATCTCTGGTGCAAAAATTGGTTCTATGCCAGGAGCATTCCAATGGGTCTCCGAAAGAGTTTCATAAGCTAAAACTATTTTAGGAGATAATGCAGAAGTTGGTCGGCAAGCTACCATAGAAGAATCAAAAATTACACGATGGTCAATATGCCGGTCTGGAAATGGTATCAAAACCATCTGGGGTTCGAAATTACTAATGAAGTTTGCAATAGCTGAATTTAGCTCAGCAACAGGTAATGAAGAGACCAAAGTTGCAGGAATCTCTAAGAATTTTGTTTCTTTTACCCCAAGAACTTCCATAGCTTCGTGGGCTTCCTTTTTTGTGCGGGCAAAATGATCTGGTGGATAAAGAGGAGGCAAATGGCCACTTACTATTAAAACAAAAACGTTAATTCCCAGGGATGTCAATCGTGCGATTGTCCCCCCAGCTCCCAATGTTTCATCGTCCGGATGAGGAGCCACTACAACTACACTACTGATACTACTTAACAAATCTCTACCTTCCTAAATGTTGGGAGCGGAATTAATATTTTAGTAGGCTTAGACAGTTTCTGTGTAAGCCTCAACTTAATATCATCATAAAAATTCCATGCAAATAGCAAAATGATATCAAATTCCTCCTTATTAAGTTGGGAAGAGTCCTTTATTGGAATACCTGTACCGGGTAAAAACCTATCTACCTTTAAAGGATTGTCTTCAATCACAAATTCAATATCGTTTTGACTTAACTCAGAGAGTTTTATTAAAAGCGTAGCCTTTGTTGGAGCTCCATAACCTATTACTTTAAAACCTTTCTTTCTATAATAATGAATATTTTTTTTTAATTCCTTCATTCTAGCTTTAATGGAGTGCTCCCAATTATATAAATAACTTCTATTGTATAAAGGGCTAGCCAACTCTTCTTTTAAGAATTTTCTTGCCTTAACAGAAAGATCCCCATTTCCAGTTTTTTTTGATAAAATTCGTAGAGTCCCTCCCTGAATGTCATTAACACTTATATCTACTATATCAAAACCAAGATTAGTTAAGTGTTCAACTAATGGGTAAGCATGATGATAATCTAGATGCTCATGGTAAATAGTGTCAAACAGGCCATCTTTAAGTACCTCCCTAAAGTAACCAACTTCAAAGCAAAACCAACCATTACGTTTTAATAACTTTTTAATCAAAACAAATGTTTCCCGTAGATTGTCAACATGTGCGAGTACATTATGACTAGTGACCAAATCAAAATTACCTGACATAGCAACTAGCTCTTTGTACATTTCCTTATCAAAAAACCCCTTTAGGGTCTTAATGCCTTTAGAATTTGCAATCTGAACGGGCATATCTGCAGGGTCCACTCCATAAACTCTAAAACCCTTCTTTTTAAAAAACTCCAGACAAGTACCATCATTTGATCCAATATCTAGCACTGAACTATGATCTTTGAGGTTAGTCTTTCTCTGGATCCAAATAGAATAATCCTGAAAATGCTTTCTAAAAGATGCTGCTACTCCGCTGAGGTAGGTATAGTTTGTGGCGTAGAGAACATTTGGGGCAACTGCATGACCCAACTGAAAGTGATGGCAATTTTGACATTGTTTCAATTCAAGAGGAAAGCTTTCAGCTGCAATTGAATCATTTTGATTTTTCAGTAAGTTATTACCCAAAGGGATATTTCCGAACTTTATTAAGGTGGACAACTTTGTTTCATCGCACAGTCTACATGCTAAAATTTGTCTGCAATCTACTTTCTTCATTTTGTAATGCGCGGCATAAAATCATTTATATTATCCTTAGTTATCAAAACCTCTCTGACCGTATCCTTTTCATATGTTTCCCTATCCCTAGCAAATCTACTACTCACAATAAGCACTGTATTCATAGGAAAATAGGTTGCATGCCATTCCTTTGCTGGTGTGAATATATTATCACCGGTTTTAACTTTTAAATAAGAAATTTCAGAGCTATTCAGCTTGCGATAGAAATAATCTATTTCCCCATCTAAAACGTACATAAAGTGGAAGTCTTTCATGTGATAGTGATTTGATCTTAAGGAACCTTGCTTACAGGTAATTATTGAGACATTCATAACTGCTTGATCCACAATGGATATTATGTCTCCTCTTTCATCACTATCCCTTTGTATGTTTTGTATGATCTCTGAATTATTTGGCAACTCCATTTTCGGTCCTTCTATAAGTTAATTGATAATCTCATAACATCTATGTTGGTACTTTGAATGGAAATATGAGTCCCTTAATCTAAGCAGAAGCAAGATTCAAGTTATATCCCAGTATATTCACATTAAAGACTCTATTTTATTCATTGATTTAATGACCTGCAACAACTTATTGTTCCTAATCGACTGATTATCCAGCCAAAAATTTTTATCCCTAAGTAGCATTTGCATGTAAGCATTTTTTTCAGCTATTGTCCTTTTTCCTATTATTTCTAGATTTTTACTAATCATCATTTCGCTCATTCCCGATCGTCCATAAAAAAAAGGCCAATACTCCTCTTGCTTTCGATTTTTATACTTTACTATAACTTTATTTGAATAAAAACCACTTACCCCAATTCGAACGAAAACTTCCAAGTTTATATCCATATATAAATGCAATTCACCTCCTAGCAAACCATTCTTT
>CACAMI010000046.1 GCA_902533625.1 uncultured Alphaproteobacteria bacterium
GAGTGAAGTACAAATCCAGGGAAAATTAGTAGGCTTACTTAGAACATACTAAGGACATTATTATTGATATAATTAATAATTTTATTTATTAGTTAAACAGTTCTTATTCAAAGATATTTCATAGCACTGCATAAAGGATTTCTATTGTCTGTAGTCACACGATTTGCACCCTCTCCTACTGGCTACCTTCATATCGGAGGAGCTAGAACTGCTTTATTCAATTTTATATTTTCAAAAATAAACAAAGGGAAGTTCCTATTGAGAATAGAGGACACCGATAGAGAAAGGTGGAGCAAAGAAGCTGAGACTGCAATATTTGAAGGGTTATCCTGGCTGGGAATAGAACCTGATGTTGCTCCAATAAGCCAATACAGTAGAAAAAATAGGCACCTTGAGGTTGCAACTGAGATGGTAAAAAAAGGGACCGCTTACCGCTGTTATTTATCTCAAGAAGAGTATAGAGCTCGTAAAGAAGAGTTTGAAGGGAATAACCCAGGTAAACGGTTCCTTTCCCCCTGGCGAAATTCTCTTTCCACTGAGAATAAGCCTTTTGTCATAAGAATCAAGGCGCCAATATCTGGGATGACTATTATTTCAGATATCATTCAAGGTAAAATAGTATGGAATAACAAAGTTTTAGATGATTTTGTTTTAGTAAGATCAAATAATGACCCGACATATATGCTTTCAGTGGTTGTCGACGATAAAGACATGGAAATAAGTCATGTCATACGTGGTGATGACCATTTAACAAACGCAGCTCGCCAATCTTTAATATTTGAAGCCAATAACTGGAAGTTGCCTAATTTTGCACATATCCCTCTTTTGCATGGCTCAGATGGTACAAAACTTTCTAAACGGCACGGTGCGCTTGGTATAGAAAGCTACAAACAAGAAGGATATCCTAATAAAGCAGTCATAAACTACCTTCTGGGCTTAGGATGGTCCTACCCAGAGACAGAAGTTTTTTCCTTAAATGATGCTATAAGGCATTTCGACTTAAAGAAGTTGAATAAATCGCCTGCAAGATTTGATAAAGACAAATTATTACATCTATCTAGCACATACATAAGAAATTCTACTGAAAAGGAGTTGAAGGAATGGTTAAATGAATGGGCTCTTTCAGTAAACAGACAAGACTTTTATCGAAAAGTTTTCAATATTATATCGGATGGATTGGGATTTTTTCAGTCCAGAGCTAAAACGTTGATAGATATCCTGGAGGACTCATTTTTTATCCACTGCCAAAATAATGAACTATACCAAAAACAAGATATGTTTGAATTAACCAGAAAACAAATAACTTTAGTAAAAAAATACGTAAGGCAGATACCTTCTGACAACTGGAACAGGGATTTATTGCTTAGTAATTTGAATTTATTTATAAAACATAATAACATACCTATTAAAGAAATTGGCATTCCTCTTAGGATAATTCTGACTGGCTCAAAAAATTCACCAGGGATTATTGATATTCTAATGTTATTAGGAGATGATGCTTCTAAATCTAGAATAACTGACTATCTTGCACGGCATAACAATTAAGGCAACATAATGAAAGAAACCAAAGGCGCAAAAATAACAATTGGTGATAATACCTTTCATCTACCAATTTTAGAATCTACAGAAGGCCCAAATGTAATTGATATAAGGAAATTGTATGCAGAAACTGGACACTTTACATTTGATCCTGGGTTTACGTCTACAGCCTCTTGTGAAAGCAGCATAACTTTTATTGATGGAATAGAAGGACAGCTGCTATACAGAGGTTATTCAATAGAAGAATTAGCAAACAAATCTAACTTTCTGGAAGTAAGCTATCTTCTGCTTTATGGAAATCTTCCAAATCAAGAGGAATTAGATGATTTTACCGGAAGGATCACGCGCCACACAATGCTTCATGAACAAATGACAAATTTTTTCCGAGGATTTAGACGGGATGCTCATCCAATGGCAATTATTTGCGGAGTTCAAGGGGCTATGTCATCTTTCTACCATGATAGTGTGGATATTTCTGACTCTTGGCAAAGAGAAGTGGCATCAGTTCGGATGATAGCAAAACTTCCAACTATAGTAGCTTGGGCATATAAATATTCTCAAGGCCAACCGTTTATCTACCCTCAAAATTCCCTTGATTATTCTTCTAATTTTTTAAGAATGTGTTTTGCAGTTCCTGCGGAAGAGTATGAAGTAAATCCAATATTAAGTGAAGCTATGGATCGAATATTTATTCTTCATGCAGATCACGAACAGAATGCTTCCACCTCAACTGTTAGACTTGCTAGTTCTTCTGGCGCAAATCCATTCGCTTGCATTGCAGCTGGAATAGCCTGCCTTTGGGGGCCGGCTCATGGGGGTGCAAATGAAGCTTGCTTGCAAATGCTAAGGCAAATTCAAACAGTAGACAGGATCCCTGAATTTATAAAGAGAGCAAAAGACAATCAAGACCCTTTTAGACTTATGGGATTTGGACATAGAGTATATAAAAATTTTGACCCGAGATCTAGCGTAATGAAAGAAAGTGCCGACGAAGTTTTAAATTTGCTAGGTATTGAGAACAATCCCACCCTGCAGGTGGCTAAGGAACTTGAACGAATTGCTCTAGAAGACGAATACTTTATAGAGAAAAAACTTTATCCAAATGTGGACTTTTATTCTGGTATCATTTTAGATGCTATGGGCTTCCCCACATCAATGTTTACTCCTATTTTTGCTTTAGCTAGAACTGTTGGCTGGATATCGCAGTGGAAGGAGATGATTTCTCACCCAGACAATAAAATTGGCAGACCGAGACAATTATACTTAGGCTCAGGATATAGGCCATTTAAACCGCTAAATCAAAGGTGATTTTTTTTCATAACTTTTTACAAAATTAATTACAGATTGAGCTGCCCTATCACCCGGATTTGCACCACCAAATCCAAGTGATTTCATAACTGTTCGAGACAACTCCATCTGCTTAGCAGTTAATGTAGAATCGTTTAACAACACCTTTATAGCTTTTGATAAATTTTCTGGCGTACAGTTAGAAAAAATAAATTCAGGAATTTCATTAGAGTTCGCAATTATATCAATAAGATTTGCCTTCTCAGTTTTTACAAGAGCCCTAATCAATAACTCATTTATGTAGTGTGCTCGATACCCAACTACCATTGGAACTCCTGTCCTTGCCAATTCCAAAACAACTGTTCCTGAGGCAGCCAGAGCAATCGCTGCAGTCCTAAATAATGAAAATTTTAGATTCTCAAAATCGTTAGCTATATCAAAATTCTTTTGATTTAACACCAAAACATTTAAGCCAGTTTTCTCACGGAACTTAGATACCTTACTAACTACCAGTTCCTCTACCGCAGAAACAGCTGGGATAACAAAAACCAAGTCGGTATATACTGCTGCAACCATTTTGATTGTATCTAGAAAAATAGGTAAATTATTTTTAATTTCTGAACGCCTAGAACCTGGCATAACAGCCATAATGGGAACATTGTTACCTATACCAAGGTTCTTGCGCAAAACGACAATATCTTGAACAGCTGGAATTTTTTTTGATACAACTGGATGGCCTACAAATTCGCAAGAAATCTTATTAATTTCTGCCAGCTTAGGTTCAAAGGGAAATAACGCAAGAATATGGTCAACAAACCTCCTAATTTTTTCTAGGCGCCTAGGCCTCCAGGCCCATATACTTGGCATAACATAATGAACAATAGGAGTAGTTTTCAAAATTTTTTTCACCCTTTTACTTAATCGAAAGGAAAATTCGGGTGAATCGATCGTTACGATAAGGTCTGGTTTCCAAGCCAAGCAGTAATTCGAAACTGTTCTTAACACTTTTAACAAATCAAAAAGGTTGAATAATATTTCAATAAAACCCATTTTATTAATTCTTTCTTGCCTTATTAGACTAATGAGCCCTTCATTTTCCATCAAAGGTCCGCCAATACCCTGAAAAGAAATGCTTCTAGACGACTCTATTTTTACCTTCTTTCTGAGAGCATTAATCAAGTTGGCGCCAAGAAAATCTCCAGAGGGTTCGCCAGATATAATTAAAATTTTTATCACTCATTACTCCTTGACCAGAGGAAAATTCCCAGTGAATCTGCCAATTTAATAATTTTTGTCTTTTCAATAAAAATAACATTACTTCTTTCAACAACTATGCCATCAAGTTTAGCTTTACTGACCAATTTTATTGTTTGAGTTCCAATAGTGGGAAGGTCAAAACGTCTATCTTGAATACCTTTTGATGCCTTAAAAAATATACCTCCTTTATGCCCTGCATGCGTTGATTTACTTCTAAGAAAGTTTATATATCCTTCAATCATAGCATCTGTACCAGAAGCATTCTCTAATCCAAAACACAAGCCGCTTGAAATAATAATACTTTGACCCAAATCTAAATTTGAAAAATTTTTAAAGATATTAGAAGCTGCTTCAGTATCACGGATATTATAAGTGCTTGGTTTTTTAATTGATAAGATTTTTTGCTCAGTTTCCAGAATATCTTCTGCTAATTCATGAGCACCTAAAATATGAAATCCATTGCCTTCAAAAAATTTAGCCACCCCTCGCAATAAGCTATCGTCTCCCCGTTCGTAGTTCTCCTGAATAAGTCCTTCAAATGCAACATCTCCTTTAATTTTATTATACCCCTGAATATTAAGTCTAGGAAAACTTCCAGCTAAAACTAGGTAATTTATATTTAAAGATCTCAATAAATTTATTAGTGTTAAAGGCTTGCTAATATCGCAGTAAATTGGATTAAACTCATCTAATTTTTTATTAGATTCTCGAAAGCTAACTACAATAAATTTTATCTTCTTTCTTTTTGCAAACTTTGCTAATATTACGGGAAGCAGCCCATCACCAGATAGTATTGCTAAGCCATCGATATCTCTTATATTTTTTGGCATTAAAGTTTCATAATTAATTTAATTAATCGGAGTAGTAATTTTTCTACTAGTATCCGCTAAAATAAAAGCTGCTATTATATTAATAAGATCATTTCCATTAGAATTGTATATTTCTTCCGCCTTATCTTTAAGATTTCCATCTCCGTGAAATAAAAAATTAAAATCTTTCTGAAGTGCTAGTATTTCCTTATTCGAAAATCCTCTTCTTTTTAGTCCGATCAAATTAATTCCATTTAATGAACAACGGTCTCCAACAACCATACCAAAAGGAATTACATCCTTCGAAACCATTGTCACAGCTCCAATCATTGCACCTTCTCCTACCCTGCAAAATTGATGAATACCAGCTAGACCTCCTACAATTACATTATCACTTATGATCACATGGCCGCCAATAGAGCCATTATTTGCAATAACAACGTTGTCACCTATAATACAGTCATGAGCCACATGTGACCCCAACATAAACAAACAATTATTTCCGATTTTGGTTAAGCCACCACCACCTTCTGTTCCAGAATTTATTGAAACACATTCTCTTATTTTGTTATCCTTTCCAATAACTAATTTAGTCTTTTCTCCTGAAAATTTAAGGTCTTGCGGATCATGACCAATAGAAGCAAAAGGCCAAATCTTTGTATTATTTCCTATTTGAGTATCTCCAAAAATTGAAACGTGGCTAATTAAAAAAACTCTCTCTGACAAATTAACATTTCTTCCAACAAAGCAAAATGGACCTATATTACAATCTCTTCCAATCACTGCGCCATCTTCAATAACCGCTGAAGAGTGAATTTTTACAGAAGGATGGATACTCATACAAATAACCTATTAATTAGGGTCTGGTTTTGCCATCATGGCAGTAAATTCACTTTCAGCAACTAATTCATCCTTAACTCGTGCCTGGCCTTTAAACTTCCAGACCTTAGTTCTTGCTTTTACTACCTCCACATGAAGTTTTAAAATATTACCTGGCAGCACTAGCTTTCTGAATTTTGTTTTTTCAATTGACATAAAATATACAAGTGATCCAGAACCGTGTAGATTTAGAGACTCCACAACCAGAGCTCCAGCTGTTTGAGCCATTGCCTCAA
>CACAMI010000047.1 GCA_902533625.1 uncultured Alphaproteobacteria bacterium
GGAGAATTTGATTTAAATGAATTTTACTATGTAGCACGAGCATCTTTAGTTAAAGATGAACGTCATATAGATAGGTTTGATAAGGTTTTTTCTTATACATTTGAAGGAATAGAAAAAATTAATTTGCAGGATCTATTTGAATCTGCGGAAATACCAGAAGATTGGGTAAAAAAATTGGCAGAAAAAATCTTAACGGAAGATGAAATGTCTAAGGTTGATGCATTAGGCAGTTTTGAAAAATTGATGGAGACCCTGAAAAAGAGGTTAGCCGAGCAAGAGAAAAGGCATCAAGGAGGCAATAAGTGGGTTGGCACCGCGGGAACTTCTCCCTTTGGTGCTTATGGATATAATCCAGAAGGAGTAAGAATCGGTCAAAATGAAAGCAGGCATCAAAGGGCAGTTAAAGTGTGGGATAAAAGAGAATTTCAAAATTTTGACGATCAGATCGAATTAGGAACACGAAGCATGAAGATAGCACTTAAACGTCTAAGAAAATGGGCACGGGAGGGATCTGAAGAAGAATTGGATTTAGACAATACTATTTCCGAGACTGCTAAAAACGGTTATTTAGATATTAAAACACGGCCGGAAAAACGAAATGCTATCAAGGTACTTCTTTTTCTTGATGTAGGAGGCTCAATGGATAGCCACGTTAAAAGGGTAGAAGAATTATTTTCTGCAGCGACAAGTGCATTCAAACACCTTAAGCATTATTATTTTCACAATTGCTTATATGAAGGCGTTTGGCTTGATAATAAAAGAAGATGGTCAGAGCAAACACCCACATCAGAAATTATGAGAACTTTTGGAAAGGATTACAAATGTATTTTTGTAGGAGACGCCTCGATGAGCCCATACGAAATTTTGATGGCTGGAGGAGCTAATGAACATTATAATCAAGAATCCGGTCAAGTATGGCTAGAGAGAGCAATGACACAATGGCCCTCAAATATTTGGATAAACCCTGTAAAGGAGAAGTACTGGGGATATACGCATTCAACTAACATTATAAATGAAATATTTGAAGAAAAGATGTTTCCCTTAACGTTGAAAGGCTTAGAAGACGGAATGAGAGCTCTTACATAGTTTTCAATGTAGACAATAACGACTAGGTAAAAATGTTATGCTATTAAAAATTCTTCCCATTATACTACCCGTAATCATAGCAATAATTACATTCAAATTCTCTGCAAAGAGTACGATTAGAAACCTAAAAAAGTCATCCTCCAAATTAAATGAACCACAATTAATAGCGCTAATTCAAAGAATGGCGAAGGAGATCAACCTTAACAACATTAATGTTTACGTCTACAAGATTGGGCAGATAAATGGCATAGCCTCACCTGATGGAAAAATCTATCTTACAGAAGGTTTTCTGAATGCCTATTATTCTGGAAAAGTTACCGCGTCTGAATTAAGTACAGTAGTAGCACATGAGCTTGGACATTTAGCATTAGGGCATACAAAAAAGAGGATTATAGATTTTTCGGGACAAACGGCCATTCGTATTGGCTTAGGCTTTATTCTTGGTAGATTTTTACCAGGTGTAGGGCTGTATTTAGCGAATGCTTTAGCACAACTCATATCAGCAAAACTTTCAAGAACTGATGAATATGCAGCAGATGCTTATGCTGCAGCTTTGCTAAAAAAATCAAATATTGGCACAGAACCGCAGATAAGCCTTTTAAATAAATTGGATTATCTCCTTAATTCAAATGAGTTGCCACAAATACCGTGGCTTATGAGCCACCCTAGCTCTAAAGATAGAATTTCCGAAATATCTAAGCTAGAGCAAAAATGGACTAAAAACATCCCCTAATGAAAAGCAGGAACACTTCCTCGAAGTGATGCAGTCTCTAACCAGTTAAAAACATAATCTCTTACCGATCTATTGCAGATTACAAATGCATTCTCTTTATCCTGGCACCAGACTGCTACTGGGACAAGACCTAACCTTGTTCTTCGAATTATACCAGATTTTAGAGAATTATCTGACAGATTTGCTGGTGAACCCTTTGCCAAAACGTTGCGCCACAAGACCCCTCTCAAGGAAAATACAATTCTGGAATCTGAAATATCAACTGTCAATCCATTAAGCATTTGGATTTCATTAGTTAATACATTAATAGTTTTTTTTGGCTCACTTTTACTAAATATAAGCCACATTTCATCATTAGACATCCAAGCCAGGCACCCTTTTTTGAGAAAGAGAATCTCATTAGTCTTAGGTAATTTTGATCCTATTATATCGGTTAAATTTTTTTTAGATAAAGATCCCTTTATCTTATGTCTAATTGAAATTATTCCAAAATCTTCATGTTCTTTAACTTCTATGTCACTCTTAAATTTGCGGACCACATTTACCTTAATATTTCCCATAAACTACCTTTCTTTAGAATCCAAAAAGTTTGGATTCACCACCTTTGCATAAGCAAATTTATTTTCAGCTAAAGAAATTTTTACGCGACCACCTAAGTGAGCTAAACCCCCTTCAATTAATGCCATAGCTATTGAGTGACCTAAAGATGGAGAGAAGTAGGTGGAAGTAATGTGCCCAATAGGCATGTATATTTTTTTCTCATGATTGCTGGCAATAATTTGCGCCCCATCTGGGAGTACCAAATTAGGTTTGTCAGTAATAAGTCCCACCAATTTTTTTCTATTCTTATTATTAAAAAACGGACGCTCATGTGCTCTCTTACCAAGATAATCTTTTTTCTTTTTTGAAATCGCCCAATCAAGATTTAAATCCTGTGGTATAACAGTTCCATCCGTCTCATCACCAATCATAATGAACCCCTTCTCAGCTCGCATTACGTGCAAAGCTTCTGTCCCATAAGGCATAAGATTTAAACTTTTCCCTTTTTCTATTAAAGCCTTCCAAACCTTTAGCCCCATATTAGCCGGCACAGCCAATTCATAGGAAAGCTCCCCTGAAAAAGAAATCCTAAATATGTTGGAAGTTATGCCAGCAACCTCAATAGATTTATATGTCATAAAGGGAATTTTCTGATCAGACAGGTCTGCTTTAGAAACCTGAGTGATTAAATCTCTGGCCTTGGGTCCAACAATAGCAATCTGAGAATACTGTTCAGTAACGTCTGTTATAAACACATCTAAAGACCACCATTCTGTTTGGTGCCACTCCTCCATCCAGGAATGAACATTTAGAGCACCCCCCGTAGTTGTATGACATAAGTATGAATTTTCGCTTAACCTGACAACAACTCCATCATCGAATAGAAATCCGTTCTCATTACACATCAGACCATACCTACACTTGCCAACTGCTAAAGACGACATCATATTCGTGTAAATTAAATCTAAAAATTTGCCAGAATCTTTGCCAGAAACTAAAATCTTTCCCAAAGTACTGGCATCTAATAAGCCGACATTCATTCTTGTGTTTTTTACTTCTCGGCTTATTGCTTCAGATAAATCCTCACCACTCCTCATGTAAGCATAAGGCCTCCTCCAATCACCAACAGGCTCCCAAAAAGCACCGTTAGACTCATGCCACGAGTCCATTGGCGTTTTTCGAATAGGTTTAAAAAGATTCCCTTTCTCTGCGCCTCCTATTGACCCTAAAGATATAGGGATATAAGGAGGCCTAAAGGTGGTTGTTCCAACCTCCGGTATACTCTTACCAAGATTTTTGGCTAGTATGCTTATGCCAATTATATTTGAAAGCTTACCTTGGTCTGTAGCCATTCCTAAAGTGGTATATCTCTTTGTGTGTTCGACACTTTCAAAGCCTTCCCTTGCAGCCAACCTAATATCCGTAACCTTGACATCATTTTGGAAATCAAGAAAAGATTTTTGCATAAATTTTTCACCCGCTGCTTGAGGCATCTGAACAACATTAACTGTAGGAGCCTCAATAATACACTTTACTCTCTTTTTTCTTTTACGAGAACTTTTGTTTTTTGTTCCTTTCTCTAAAGCGGCGGCTAACTGTTCTGCGTCCCTTAGGACAAGTTCATCAGATAAAAAACCGTTAGAAGAACCCACTGCAAATACATTTTGCAACCCGTCAAATCCTATAGGTGCTTTCTGCTCATTAGGGACAAACATGTTTTTACCAGAATCCCAATACAGTTTTCCACCACAATGTGACCAAAGGTTAACTACTGGGTTCCATCCACCAGACATTAAAACAGCGTCACATTCAACTCTACTCAAAATGGCACCTTCTCCCGCTTGATTACATATTTCAACAGCTTCCACATGCTTTTTCCCAATCACCCTTGAAATAGCTGCACCAGTTTTTATTTCAACACCAAGAGATTCAATATATCTTGGTAAATCTCCTGAAATTTCTCTCCGCACATCAATTATGAGTGACACAGTCAACCCAACTTCAAGAAGCATGGCAGCACTTTTATAAGCGCTATCATTATTAGTTGCTATTATAGTTCTGTCCCCGACGGATACTCCATATAAGGAAAGGTAATCTCTAGCTGCTGATGCTAGCATAACCCCCGGAATATCATTTCCAGAAAACACCAGAGGTTTCTCAATAGCACCTGTTGCAGTAATTATCTTTTTTGCCCTAATACGCCAAAGTCTTTCCTTAGGAATATTCTCCCCTTCTTTATAATTAGTGATACTCTCATTAGCTATGGCATAGCCATGGTCATATATCCCAGCAACGACTGTATGAGTTCTCATTTTTATATTTGGATATTTCTGCAACACCTCTTGAACTTTCTTAACCCATTCTTGAGATGACATTCGGTCTATCTCAGTTTGATCTACAATTGATCTACCTCCTATATACGGCAATTGTTCCAATAAAAGAATTTCATTACCAGAGACGGCTAAGCGTTGTGCTATTTCCAAACCTGATAGACCCCCACCAACAATCAAGATATCTACATGGGTATAAAATTGTTCATATTTATCGCCATCTTTATCACGAGGAGGCTTTCCAAGTCCGGCACTTAGCCGAATAAAGGGTTCATAAATATACTTCCAAGCAAAGCGAGGCTTAATGAATATCTTATAATAAAACCCTGCTGAGAAAAATGAAGAAAAAATAGATAATATTGACCAAATATCATAGTTTAACGAAGGCCAATGGTTCTGGCTATTAATGACCATCCCCTCCCTTAACAATGTATTAGTAGCACGTTGATTAGGTTGAAAAAATTTTCCTTCACCAACGCCCATGATAGCGTTAGGCTCTTCAACACCAGAGGCGACAATACCCCGTGGGCGATGATATTTAAAGGATCGACCAACTAATGTTTTCCCATTTGCTAAAAGTGCTGAGGCAATAGTATCACCTTGGTAGCCCCATAATTTCTCACCATTAAACGAAAAATTTAGACGGTTCTGGCGACTTAAGAGTTTTCCCCTATTTTCTAATCTACTACTCATTTTTCCACCCTTTAAAGTCAGGCCTTATAACTTTAATCTTATCTAAAATTGATTTTGGTGGCTTTAACGTTTGAGCTGAATATGAACCAAAAACCTCTAATGTCTCAGTGCACCTAGCAACATGAAACCACTTGCCACAACCATAAGCATGCCTCCACCTTTCAAAATGAATACCCTTTTTATTTGAGCGATCAAAAAGATATGACGAAAAATCTTCAGTCGAAGACTGAGATCTATATCTCTTTATATGAGCCTCCCCACCAGGCTGAAGTTCGGTTTCATCAGCAAAAACACCGCAAATGTGGCACCTAATTATTAACATTTCTCCCCCTAGTGAGCCACAGCTGCAGCTACGCTCTCGTCAATCATTCTTCCTTCAGAGAACCTATCTAAAGAAAAGGGTGCTGCAAGATCTCCTGGATCATCATTTGCTACAAGTTCAGCCGTTGCCCATCCTGATCCAGGTATGGCCTTGAAGCCTCCGGTTCCCCACCCACAATTAAT
>CACAMI010000048.1 GCA_902533625.1 uncultured Alphaproteobacteria bacterium
TGCAAAGTTCGCCCTGACAAAATCATCGTAGCAATTAAAGCTCCCATGGATAATGAACCATTGGATACAAGTACAACTCCATATGCAACTACCGCTAGTTGCGACGCCAAAACCGCCATGGCAGAAAAATTTGTCGCCAACTGAGACATAAACCTTGTTCCAACGTTTGTCTCGGATTGCTGTTCCACTGATTCCATCCATCGCTCTCGTAGAACATCCCCTCCAGAAATAGTCTTCACTGTTTCAAGACCAACAACCATTTCCGTTAGAACAGAATTTTTTGCAATGGTGTTAGTGAGTGATTGATCAGCCATCTGTTTCATAAATGGCTGAAGCACTAGAGAAAAAATAATCACTGTGGGCACAACTATCATAGGGACATATGCAAGTGGTCCGCCAACTAGATAAATGACAAAGATGAACAAAAAAGTAAATGGCAGGTCAGCGAAAGCAAGTAAGGAAGCAGAATTAAAAAATTCTCTAAAAGTCTCATATTCTTTTACAATGCTTACAATTGTTCCACTAGTTTTTGGAGCCTTAGCCATATCATAGGCTACTATTTTATTAAAAACGTCATTAGATGATTTTTTTTCCATCGCTGATCCTGATTTATCAAGAAAATATGCTCGCAACACTTTAAAGATATAATCAACAACAATGATACTACCGACCCCTATTACTATAGCTGTCAAAGTGTAAAAAGCTGAAGGGCCAAAAGACGCATTAGGAAGTATGCGATTGTAAACTACCATAATATAAAGGCCAGTAATAATGGAGAAAATATTTATAAATACTGAGGCCAATATTGCCTGCAAATAAGACCATTTTTCTTCTAGCAAGTACTTAAAAAACCAATGATCTTTCATCGTTTCACTTTCCTATATCGTCAAACGAAATTTTGAAAAGGTCTGGAAAAATACCATGGATATTCAGGACTTCAGCCCATAAGTTTTCTAAGTCTGCTTCCTGATCAATTAGTTTTATAGTTGAGTCGAGAATGTTTTCATCTGCTGAAACAAGTTCGGACAAATTAAACGAAACTTTTTCTGATCTCTCTAAGGCCTCAGAAAGTTTTTTCTGATGAAAGTCTAGTTGCTGTTTTGACTGTTTAATCGATTCATTTGCTGCTTCAATTTCTCCCTTAAGTGTACTTAATCTAGCCTCCAAATCTTTATTTAACGCCAATTGTCTTTGCTTCACTGAATCAGCTTTATTTTTCAGAGCCGTTATTTTAGCTCCACTTTCACCGCCGTCGTACAAACCAAATTCTCCCGCAAGATTTAAAGATACCTGCCAATCACCATCATACCGATCTACCTCGTACGCTGTGCCCTCCACAATACTCGTAAATTTGGGCAGATAATTTGCTCGATGTTGCAATATCTTAAAGTTAGCTATTATCTGTTCAATAGCTAATAGAGATTCCTCCAAAGAATAACTTTCTAATTTAAATATCGGCTCTTCCAGAGAGCGAAAGATACTAGAAGCCAATGTACCAAGCATTCGTGAATCAAAATTCCCGGTCGTAACACCCAAAAAATTCTCAGAATATTGAATTTTTGCTTTCGAAAACCTCTGATTGAAAGAGACAATACGAGCGTTGTGACGCGTTCTAGCTTGCTCAGCTAGAGTAACCTCTGACAAATTCGAAACTCCGCCCGCAAACCTTTCTTCAGCATCGCTTACATACTTGTCCACATTAACTTTAAATTCTTCTAAGACATACTTCTTTTTGACTAGAGAGTTATAATCAAGGTAAATTTTGACAAGGTCAAAAGAGGTTTCATTCACTTTGATAGCTAGATCTTTGAACTGATATTGCTCTTCAAATATAGCTATTTGGGTGCTAATCTCTCTCCGCCCATAGTCCAGAAATGGATATTCCATTTTCAAATAAACATCCATGAAATCATCTCTTGACATACGAGTATTATTTCCTGATTGGGCAAGAACATAGTTGTTTGTTGTTCCTAACTTAACCTTTGGTGAATAGTCTGAAAAAGCTGCCTGAACCTCGGCATCTTTTTCAAATACCTTGAGTTTTGCCTCAAACAATTCGCGCTTTAGCAGAAGAGCTTCCCGTACATTTACATGAAAATGGTCAAGAGCAAGACTATTCTCAGTTTCATTTGCTAATTGAGAAATATCAAGACTTTTAATATCAACGCCGTTCTCTCTACCAGTAAAAGTAGGCAAGGTCTTTTCTTTTACAAGTTCAGATTGATCAACATTTCCACCAAAACCAAAAAGCTCAATATTCGGAGAGAATTTAGCAACCTCAATAACCCTATCGCACGATATCTGCATCCCCAGACAGATTATCAAAGGGCATATTCGAATTATTCTGATCATTTAATAAAATACTTTTTATATAATCACATTGTCTAGAGGATTCTCATCTGAAAGGAATGTTTTATGATCATCATTAACAAAAAGAAGTAAAGCGGTTTCATCTGATTCCTCCACTTTACTCAAAATTGTTCCGGAAAATTCAAAATCATTAATTACTAATGTTTCCTCTTTGAAAGACAATTCGTCCTTGGAACCAATACCAAGACGCGTGAGATCAACTATATCCTCTGAAGAAAAATCTCTTATAATGTCTGGAAGTTCATCCGAAACCGAAACTCTAAATACATCGGCTCCACCACCACCAGATAATATATTTAGGCCGCCTTCACCATCGATAGTTTCGTCTTGCGCACCGCCATAGATTTCGTCGTCTCCCTCTCCACCAATATACTCCATAGCCGTATGATCTGCGGCAATCATAACGTCGTTATAATCTGTTCCAATTAAAAGCTCAAAATTATACCAGGCTTTGTTTTCATCAAATTCGATCACAACATAATTGGCAATAGCTTCTTCATCAGTCCGATCTTCATGGGTGTATATCGCTCCAAATACCAAATCCGCAAGAATTCCGTTTGACAACAATTCAAAAGAAGCCGTATCTGTACCATCCCCACCACTTAAAACATCGAATCCTTTACTTGCATAAATATAATCATCACCTTCCTGCCCAAAAATTGTATCATTCCCGTCTCCGCCGTTAAGCCTATCGTTACCTTCCCCACCGTAAATTTCATCATCTCCAGACCCTGTATTGATAGTGTCGTCACCCTTCCAACCATCGACAGAAATATTTTCAGAAACATTAGAGTTTAAACTGTCGTCTTCAGGAGTAAGGAGTTGAGGATTTAATGCGATTGTATTGCCGTCACCATCGATTTTGGGCTGTCTATTCCCATTTATGTCAAGCTCTGGGTTGCCATCCAAGTCTAGCTCAACTGCAATATCTTTAGCGAAAGACAAATAAACTGTATTTGTCACTGGCAGACTTACACCTTCCGGCCTACCGTCATCCACTATAATTTCAAATATTCTATCACCCGCTTCAGGAGTGTCTGAAGAGTTAAAGAATAAGATTTTTGACATTTCTTTTGCATATTTTTCTGGTGATGCCTCTCCAGTAATTTTCATTTCATTTGTTTCAGGGTCGTAGGCGCTCGCAGTCAAGCCATCAGCTAACTTTAAGTTTTGAGAAATATATAGAAAGTCTCCATCTTTAGGGTTCGTAAGTTTGATTGTAGCAGAAACTAGAAATACATTGTCATTATCTGAAAATGTAAGAGAATCTTCAGGGAAAGCTTTAATTGAATGAATTGGATTTGGATTTTCTGCTCCATCCAAATCACCTTCTTCCAGATCAGTTTTATTAATAAACCCAGTCAATTCTTCATCTATACTTGCCTGAGGAGTATCATTTATAAGCTTTACACTAAAATTTAAATAGCCAGATTGCTCACTAGATCCGTCCGATACAATAAAATCTATTTTATCACTCTGTATCTCATTGCCCGCATGAATAACTAGAATGTTTCCAATTTTAACCTGATTGAAAGCAAAGCCTTCAACTAGATCAAGGTCATTTTCATCAATTAGGATTTTACGCTCAAGTTCGTTTAAATCCTCCCAGGTTTCTCCAATATCGAGAACTTGTTCCGATTTTGCTACTGTCTCAAGTGCATTCTTATCTACAAACATCAAAGGCTTTTGTAGTGCTCCCCACTGATTATCTGGTACTATCTCATTGAGATCATTTATCAAATAATATTGATCCTCACTTTCGTCATTCTCAATTTTTAAGCGGTAGCGCACTCGATCTATGTTCAAATCATTCATCACTCTCTGCAATGATGGAATATCTTCGGCATTAAGAAATGCTGTTTCCACGGCAGAAAAACTTGCAGTTCTAACCGCATCATGCTCAAAAAGTTCTATCTTATAGGACTTACCACCTACTGTTTCTGTCAAACCCGTCGTAAAATCAATTGGATTACCTCCAAAACCAATATCTATTGAATCTCTCTCTACATCACTAATATTAATGACATCAGTAGTTAAGATTTTTGCCTCTCCCTCTCCTAATGTCAAAGGCCCCAAGAAAATTTTAGGAGGATCGTTCACTTGATTTACCGTAACTTCTAATACTGGAAGCAGGTCTAAGTTTCCGTCAGCATATTCTGCCTGGGTACCACCACCCACACTTACAGCACTAATCTTTACCAAAATTGCATTGCCATCTGTAGCAAAGTTATCAGGAAAGATGAAATTTGCCGAAAAATCTTCTGCAGCCCCCTCTTCTGTAGAGACAGCAAACATGAATTTATCTAACTCAATATCAAAAACAAACTGACCTATGCGATTGCCATCATTATCAACCAAGCCAACCAGCGGTGTTATATCTATTATGTTGCCTTCTTTGTCTTCTTCACTATGAATAAGCCCACGTTGAAGGAGATAATCCTTAAGAGTTCCTTCACCAGAGTGAGTCAAATAAACATGGAAAAAACCAACAGTATCACCACCATCCGCCTTTGCAGAGATATTACCGGAAAGATCAACACCTGTTTTGATAGTCTGACTTGATCCGGTTGTCAAAATTGTCTGCAGCCAGTTCGGATTCGCAGGAGAAAAAGGTACAATTTCTGGAATGCTCGATTCAGAAACTGTTTCCTTGGATACCCAATTTCCAAAATATTCAAAAGCCTCCTGACTATATCCGTACTCCGCAAATTGCGGAATATTAGACCCAAGGAGATACATTACGCTTTTAAATCCACCTTCAATTTGTTGATATTTAATCCAACCCACATCTACGTAGTTTCCATTTTCCGCATCAATATATCTTTCATGCCCAATCGACGGATTGCCATCATTGAGACTTGACCATTCTATTTCCTCCTCATTCACTGAGAACTTAATTTTATCCATGTCCCCAAACAGATAACGATTTTCTTCTCCATGATTACTGAGTGTAACGGCAGTTTGTTGAATCACCTCTTCCAGAGATGAAATATCGTCAGAAACTCCGACCGATGGATTTCCAAATACTTCCACATTCAGGAACTCATTTCCTAAATAGGTTGTATTAACAGCATCATCGATTTCAGCATACTGATAATGTATTACAGGTATTTTATAACTGGTTATTCCAGCATCTTCATTTCCGGTA
>CACAMI010000049.1 GCA_902533625.1 uncultured Alphaproteobacteria bacterium
GAACACTCGGCTTATAAAGATGCTTTAACATCTATAGGATTGAATGTGATAACATTACCTCCACTAGAGGAATTTCCAGACAGTATGTTTGTTGAAGATCCAGCGTTGACATTTTCCAACGGGTGTATTGTTTTGAGGCCTGGTGCTAAATCTAGATTTGGCGAGAAGGGATCGTTGGCTTTAGAATTAGCTAATCAATTCGAAATAGTATTATATGTCGAAGAAGGTACTGTTGAAGGAGGTGATGTTCTTCGCATAGGAAATCACTGTATAATAGGTCTTTCAAATAGGACTGATAAAGCTGGAGCCAACTTGCTGTCTGAAAAGCTTTCAAAGTTGGGAATTACTTCTGAGATAGCCATCACACCCCCTGGGGTGCTTCATTTTAAATCGGATTGCTGTTTACTGGATGAAAATACTATATTTTGTACTGAAAAGCTATATGAGACAGGTTTTTTTGAGGGAAAAAATTATGAAATTATTAAGGTGCCCGTTGGCGAGGAAGTGGCTGCAAATTCTCTAAGGGTCAATGAAACACTTTTTGTCCCAAATGGTTTTGAAAAAACTGACCTTTTGCTATCACAGCGATATGACTTAAGTTTTTTAACCGTTGATGAGGTTGGGAAAGTAGATGCTGGGTTAAGTTGTATGAGCCTTAGGTGGTAGTATAAAAAGCCTATGCGATAACAGTTTGTTCAGAACGTAATTTATTTGTCCTAAAAAATATATATAATATAATCACAATATTCATTACATTAAATAATACACCATTCCATAATGCTATCTGATAAGATCCGCTTAAATCATAAATTAGACCTGAAACCCATCCCCCAAAAGCCATGCCTAAAATGGTCATCATCAGAACTAGTCCTGCCTTCGTTCCAGCTTCACTAGCGGGGATATACTCGCGAATTATCATTGTGTAGCTAGGGACAATACCACCTTGTGACAAACCAAAAATTAAACTTACAACGTAAAGAGGTACTAAGCCATCAAAGGGCATAAATAAAAATAGGCTAATGCACTGAAGTGTTGAGCCCAGTAATAATGTATAAACACCGCCTACATAATCAGAAAGAATTCCAGAGAGAAATCGAGATATTATTCCTCCAATTAACATTAGCGATAACATTTCTGAGCCTACTCTAAGACTAAAGCCAAGATCTGTGCAAAGAGCAACAATGTGGATTTGAGGCATTGACATTGCTACACAACATCCAAAGCCAGCAAATGAAAGTAAAATAATTAAAAGAGATCTTGAGAGCCCAATAGAAGAAATTTTATTCAGAGCATTTGTATTGTCTTGCGAGATTACTGCTTCAGGAATTTTCCTTCTTAGTAATGCAGCCAGGGGGATCATAGCGAAAATGCTTATCATTGCTAAATAATGGTAAACAGTTTCCCAACCTTGCGTTTCAAGAACGCCGCCTAACATGAATGGCCAGACTGCTCCCGAGAAATAATTTCCACTTGATGCAATCGCCACCGCTACGCCGCGTCTCTTTTTGAACCATAAGGAGACATCTGCAACTAGTGGAGCGAAACTTGCCCCAGTTCCAAACCCAATTAGAAGATGGCATACGGAGTTTGCAGATAAAGTAATGCTAATTGAAGCAAAATAGAATCCAATGGCATTTAGTATTGCAGCTATTATTACAACGTAAAATGCACCGTATTTATCTATAGCCCGTCCAAAATACAGATTTCCAAGCCCAAACCCTATCATAGTAAGGGTGTTAGGGATAGATGCAGTAGATCTCGAGATAGAATAAGTATCCTGTATTTCAGGCAAAACAAGGATAACTATCCACATCCCTGCATTTCCTACTGTAGCGACAATTAGGGTAAAAAACAGTCGCAGCCAGGAGTAAGAGCTATCGAGAACCTCTATTCCATTTTTCATTATTCTTTTCTGATATTTTTTTTGTTTATTATCTTATCAATTGATTTGATGCTGCTGGCAGCTATCAGAGTAAGAATAATGTAGATCAAAGCAGCTGAATTAAATGCAGGGAAAGCCTGAAATGTAGCTGCTTGATACTCTCTCATACGCTGTGTAAGGTCTCTTAAAGATAGTACTGATAGCAAAGCAGTATCCTTAAGCATAGCTATAAATTCATTTCCAAGTGCTGGTAAAATTATTGCTATAGCTTGTGGCAATACTATAAATCGCGCTATTTGCCAGTCCCTTAATCCTATAGTTTTTGCTGCTTCTATTTGACCTTTAGGAACCGCCTCAATCCCTGCTCTAAATATTTCGGCCATATAGGCTGAATAGCCAATGCCTATGGCTAATACGCCTCTAGCCATTATGCTCATGTCGATGTATTCGTACGAGGCATTCTTGATTGCACCAGCAAGGGGTAAGCCAACGTATAAAACTAATACAAGCATAGGCACTCCCCGAATTGTATCAACAAAAAAGTCTGAAAATACATGTAGAGGATGCATTCCAGATATTACCCCTACACCGACAAGTAATATTAGGACGGTCCCAACAATACCTGAAGTAATACCAAGGTTTTTATTTAAAACTGGAAGATACTTGGTAGTCCATAAAACGGGATAATCACCAACATTTTCAGGAGGCAAAAGTGCTCCTGAGAGTTTACCACTGTCAAGAATTTTTAAGGTTTGCTCTATTGATTTTGTAGACCTAATTTTAATCAAGCTGTCCTGTTTTTCTGGCGTAAATTCACCATACCTGATAGTATCTGTAACCGATTGAGGTGTGCCTTTGATAATTCCTATTCTTCCATCAGTAGAACCAACTAAGGAAACATCAATTCTTGGTTGGGCAAATTGGAAGATTGAAAAAATAATCAAAAATATTCCAACAAATGTAGTAATTATGCTGCTTTTCTTTGACGGCTGTAAGTTTGTGAGGATAGCCCAAACTAGTCCTAAAACGCTAGCTAGAAAATAAGCAAGAAATGCGGCTCTGAGACAGGTCATCAAACCGACAGAATAGCCTGCGTGAGAAACTAAAAGCATATAAAATGAAAAGAAGAAATTTAACAAAAAGATTGCTAACCTTAAGCCTTTGCCAATATAGCTTTTAAGGAGTTCTTTTGGTGCAAAGCTCAAGAATAATGAAATAGCGGGTATAATTAGAGATGCTCGTATCCAAAATTCTAATATTTGGGAAGCAGTGGCCTTTGTCTCATCTGTAATTGAATAATTTTGGTCAACAATTATTATCCAGGGGTAATCTCTCGGGTTTCCCCAGTTTATTAAAATAGAATATAAGAATTCATCTGTTAGCGAGGTTAAGCTTAAGATTGCCAAGAAAAGAATCTGGATAGAAAAGCATAACTTTGCATTGAACCTGCCTCTATTTTCCAGGTGTAGTTTTATATCTGGTCTAAGGGAAAAATTTAAGTTTATTAAAGCCCATAACCCTAGGAGCCCAGCTGTTGAGCCAACAATAAAAACAAATAAAAGTGAGAGAGCATTTTCTTCAATGCCTAATACTACTTTTAAAGCTGTTCCATAGTTTCTTGAACTCATTATAAAGTAGACAATAAATGGCAAAAGGGCCGCAAAAACCAAGTTGCTAGCCCTTGCTTCCTTAAGGTAATGCATTAATGTTTTCATATAAGAAATTACCTTTTGTAAAAGACCCTAGGCTTCCTTTAGGGTCTTTTACTAGTTTTGGCTATATCAATTAGGAATCAAACCATTTCATAATTAATTTATCTACGGTTCCATCAGCTATTATTTCAGCTAAGCCTTCGTTGAAATCATCTACTAAGGCACTACCTTCTTGAAAAACAAGTCCTAAAGGATCGGAAGCTAAGCCGCTTACTCCTAGAGTTAGCTCTCCAGCGTATTCCTGCTCGTAAGACACGGCGGCTGTGCCGTCGATAATAACTCCATCAACATCACCATTTTGAAGAGCTAAAACAGCATTATTAAATGCTTCAAAAAGTTTAAGGTTATCTCTACCTACTAACTCTTCACCTAGCTGAGCATTCGTAGTTCCAGTTTGTGAAGCAAGCACCATTGAGCCAGATTGAAAATCCTCTAGGCTAGCTCCATCCGCATCATCAACTCTCATCAAAATTCCTTGTTGAATAATTATGTACGGATCAGAGAAATCAACGATCTTATCTCGTTCATCAGTGATTGTTACTCCTGATACAACCATATCCCACTCACCACTAGCTAGTTTGGGAAAAATTCCATCCCATGCTGTTGTAATCCAGTTAGGTTCACAATTAATGCGCTTACATATTTCTGCTACTACGTCGACGTCAAAGCCAACTACTTTTCCATCTTCAATAAATTCATGAGGAGGATAGGTAGTGTCAGAGCCAATGCTCACAACTTGTCCTCCAAGATCTGCGGCTTTAAGCGGAAGAGCGATTAAAGCCAAAAAGATCCCTATAGATATAATTTTTTTCATTTTGATCTCCTTGTTCTTGTAAGTTTGTAAAACTTTATAATTTTTATAATAAAAGCATTACCTTAGAAGTTAAAATGGTCAAGAAAAGAAATAAATTAATTAATTAAATTTACCCTTTCATTCAATAAATAAAAATAGCAATATTTGTAAAAAAATGGCATTTGATAGTGTTAGTTAGGGTGCTGTAGGAGGCGATTTCTTATAATGGGTAAAACTGGGTTTTTCTTTGATGAGAAGTGCTTTTGGCACGCTGGCGGCAATTATGCTCTAACTGTTCCTGTTGGAGAACTAGTGGAACCTCTTTCAAGTGGAGGTTTGCCAGAAAATCCAGAAACAAAACGAAGGTTGAAGAACCTTATTGAAGTTACAGGATTGATAAAAGAATTGGATGCATGCTCGAGCCCTTTGGCTTCTTTTGATGAGTTAAGGACTGTTCACCCAGAATCTTATCTTAGAAAGTTTAAAGAGTTGAGTGATCACGGTGGTGGAGAAATGGGATTAAGAGTTCCATTCGGGCCAGGTGGTTTTGAGATTGCGAGCCAATCAGCTGGGCTCGTTATTGAAGCAACAAAAAGCGTTTTACT
>CACAMI010000050.1 GCA_902533625.1 uncultured Alphaproteobacteria bacterium
ACTAAAGGAATTAGATTCAATTCTTTCAAGTCATAAAGAAAAGACAATAATAAATCTTGCATCAAAAGAGTATTTTAATGTGGTTGATATAAATAATATCGATGCAAAAATTTTGGATACAGATTTTTTAGAAGAGAAAGACGGAGTAGCCAAAATAATTAGTTTTTTTGCGAAGAAAGCCCGTGGAGCGATGGCGAACTATATCGTAAAAAATAAAATTAATAATTGCCAAGATTTAAAAGGATTCAATTTGCACGGATATAAATTCTGCCCGGATCTTAGCTCTGAATTAAAGTACGTGTATTCTAGGTCTTCTGAAAAGTAATGTCCTGGCTATGAGTATTGCTAAGGTTTTATCAGATCTCGATCTAAGAAAGGAAGATTCTCTTAGTAAGCTCTTCGAATTCTTGAGAATTAAATTTCAACAGACCTTCACTATAAAGAAGATTGTAGAAGTGCTGCTGATTGGATAGGCAATGAGATAAGTAACCTTGGGCTTTCAGTGAAAAATTATGATATTGGAGATCATCCAATAGTATTTGGAGCCTCTCCAAATCCAAATAAAAGCAAACCAACATACCTATTCTACGGTCACTACGACGTACAGCCTCCTGACCCAACTGAACTATGGGAATTTAACCCATTTGAACCAAGAATTCTAAATAGAGGTGGAAAACAAGTAATTCATGGCAGAGGTTCTTCAGATGATAAAGGTCAAATCCTTACCTTTTTTGAAGCATGTAGATCGTTCTTGAATATTCATAAGGAGCTTCCCTTTAATCTAAAGGTTTTAATAGAAGGTGAGGAAGAATGCGGCTCTCCTTCAACCAGTGAGTTTCTCAAAGAAAATAAAAACCTTCTAACTTGCGATTACGCACTAATTTGCGACACTGGTTTTGAACAAGGGAGACCTTCAATTTTTACCATGCTTCGAGGTGAAGTAAGTCTAAAAATTAAAATTAAGGCCGCAACCACAGATCTACATTCTGGACTCTATGGGGGTGCAGCAACAAACCCTATTAAAGCTCTTAGTAGCATAATAAATAATATCCACGACAAGAATGGAAGAATTCAAATTCCCAATTTTTATGATGATGTAATTTCTCTAAATAAAAATCAGAAAGAACAATGGGCCGCACTTAACTTTGATGAAAAGAAATTTTTAAATGATGTAGGCTTAAGCTCTTCAGCAGGTGAAAAACATTACTCCATTATAGAAAATCTTTGGTCAAGACCTTCATGTGAAATAACAGGAATAAGTGGAGGCTATACTGGAAAGGGCTTTAAAACAATAATACCTGCTGAAGCCTTCGCAAATGTATCTTTGAGATTGGTAAAGGATCAAAACCCAGAAAAAATTAAAGCCTGCTTTCGAAACTTTGTAAGAAATATGCTTCCAAATGACTGTAAAGTATCCTTTATCGAAGGCTTCGGAACGAGAGCATCAGTTGTGTCTTCTAAATCTAAAATAATCTCCGTAGCAAAAGAAGCACTGATCGAAGAATGGGGAGTAGCTCCCATTTTAGCAGGAGCAGGAGCATCAATCCCTATTGTTACTGACTTAAAAGATATTCTCGGAGTGGATTCATTGTTAATTGGGTTCGGAAAGGACGAGGACAATATTCATGCCCCAAACGAGCAATATGAGTTAGAAAGTTTTTTTAAGGGTGCAAATACCTGGGCTAGAATATTAGAAAAATTGAAGCTTAATTAATTTCTCTGAGGAAATTTCAGTTTATTTGCTCTCCGTAATCCTCGCCTTGCTTTCACCTCTAAGCCTTCCAAAAGTACTGAATTCATAGGATGTTTGGGGGTAATTTCTCTATAATATTTAAGATAACTTCTTATTTCTTCCATTGGATCAAATTTTGAATCTAAACTTAATGCCCAATCCAAGAAAATTGACCGGCATTCAGGTTCACTTATATCTTCGATATTGTAGGCCTCAAAAATTAAGCCCTTTGGATCACTTAAAAAATTACCCTTATTCATGATTGCCCAAGTTTATTTGCCATAACCTAACCTAAGAGTTTACTATTGAATACAGAATTTATTTCATTAGACAATAGGCCTACCGACGATTCTAAATGTTTTTTTAAGGCATCCTTAGTTAAATCTTCAGAAAGAAAATCTTTAAGAAAAATAAAAAAAGAGTCTTTCTGAAAAAGTTCAGACCAGCGATAACTTTCAAAGTCAGTTGATTTTGATATATCAAAATTAAAATACCTACTCAAAAAATCACTTGTATAAAAAATTCTCCATGCTTTCCTCATTAAATCAACTTCTTCATTAGAAAAATATTTTATACCCTCTAATTTATCGATTAAATAAGATATATTTTTTCCATTTTCTTGCTTTGTAATTAAAGCTCCCATCTTAATTAAAAGCTCTAGATCAAGCATCATTCCTTGACCCACCTTTATATTCAATGATTTAATCTTCTTATTCTCCAATTTAAGATTATCAAATAATTTTCTCCTCATACCTTTAACATCTAAAAATACCTTAGACACATCTCTAGGAGCTCTCAAAGATTCCTTGATAACGTCTTCAATACGTAAAGAAAAACTTTTTTCACCATAAACTACCCTCCCTCTAATTAATGCCAAGTGCTCCCATGTCCAGGCTTCAGTTTTCTGATAATTTGAAAAGCTTGAAAAGGATACTGCTACAGGACCTTTACTCCCTGAGGGCCTTAATCGCATATCGACCTTGTAAAGGTAGCCATCTTTCATCGTTGAAGTGAGTGCTGATACTAGTTCCTTCGTTAACTTTGAAAAATAAGTTGACGGATGTATTTTGGACGATTTCTCCAAGTTTTCTAAAGATACAGGATCATACACTATTATTAAATCAAGGTCCGAAGTAAGGGTCATTTCTCGTGAGCCAAGCTTACCCATGCCAATGATCGCAAAACCTTTGCTCTTAAGTGGACCATATCGCTTAGAAAAATTCTCTGTGACAATGGGTGCTAAAATTTGCAATACTGCCTCAGCTATTATAGAATATGAAAAACTAGCTTCCTCAATATTAGATTTTCTTTGAATAAGATGAACCGCAACCTTAAATTTTAACTCCTTAACAAACTGCCGGATCAAGCTTAACTTGTCCTCATAGTCAAAAGATTTAACATTTAAGATCCGGTCTAACTCAAATAAAACACCTTCTAAAGTTGGGAATCTATGAAAAAAATCCTTATTAACAACAGAAGCCAAAATATCAGTATTTTGACCCATTTCCTCCAGTACTTGAGGAACCTTTGAGGCAATATCTACAAAAATGTTTAAGAAGCTCCTATTGGAATTAAGGAGTGAAAATATTTCAACGCCAGACGATAATTGGGAAAAATATTTATCAATATTTGCCAATGTTTCCGCTGGACTATAAGTATTTGAAATCATTTCAAATAAACTCTTTTCTATTTTTGAAAATAAAAATTTAGATCTCTGGGATTTAAAGGCATTATACTTATTCCATTTTTCACCAAGGTCATATGTAGATTCCAATTTGTTAAATGAATTTGTAGGAAAAAAAAGCACTTCATCCGAAATGTTTTTATCTTCAGAAAATACCGAAAAGAACTCATCACAAATTCCAATTACATTACTTTGATAATATCTTATTGAATCCTCCAACTCATTTACAGGAGTCATCATAAGAACTGCGATTGCAGTTATTCCCTCTTCAGTTTTTGGAATTTCATGAGTTTGGGAATCATTCAACATCTGAATTCTATGTTCAAGATTACGATAGAACTCATAGGCTTTACTTAACTCTTTTAAAGTATTATCTGTAATTCTACCTTCCTCTTTGAGCACCTGCAAAGATTGACATGTGCCTAAACACCTTACATTCTTATCTCTTCCTCCGTAAATTAATTGAAGAGTTTGGGTGTAAAGTTCTATATCCCTAATGCCTCCAGATCCGACTTTCACATTAAAACCTAGGACACCAACCTTCTGGCATTTACCTTCTTTTCGAGCAATCTTTTTTCGAATTTCTTGTGTATCTTGTATCGCAAAATAGTTAAGTTTTTTTCTCCAAATAAAGGGCTCCAAATCTGCTAGAAAACAATTTCCTTTGTTAATGTCTCCAGCAACTGCGCGAGCTTTGATATAGGCTGATCTTTCCCATGTGCGTCCCTTTTCCTTATAATATTCCAATGCAAATTTTACCGGCATACAAACGGGATTAACTGATGGCTCAGGTCGTAATCTTAAATCACATCTAAAAATATAACCCTCCTCATTAATTTCAGACATTAATTTTATTACATCCTTCGTAATTTTAATTAATATGGGCTGAAAAATTAATAAATGGTCCTTGCTGAATATTTTCGATTCATAAAATACGTTGAAGTCGATATCAGAGGAGTAGTTTAGCTCAAATGCACCCATCTTCCCCATTGCAATTACGATAAACCCTAGGTCAGAGGATTTAATATTCTTACGTGAGCCAAATACTTCATTAAATTCCCTCTTTTTCTTTTTCATCGAAAAATTTTGCACTACTGCATCAAAAGCTGTAGATAACGAGGAATCTGCAAACTGGGTAAGTTTTAAAGTTACCTTACTTAAGCTCCAAATTTTGCAAATATCAGCGCAGGCCACTATTAAGGCTACTCGTCTTTTTAGAGTCCTTAATTTGTTAGAAATAACTCCTAAGTCCTTAAAATATAACAATTTTTTAGAATCAATTATTAGGTCATCCAGCATTACATCAAAAGATGTTTTAAAGTTAGAAAATACCCAATCAACTTCTCTATCCA
>CACAMI010000051.1 GCA_902533625.1 uncultured Alphaproteobacteria bacterium
TGAAGTGGTAAAGTTTTATATAGGAGATCCAAAAATGCGTGCCCCGGAATATTTGGAAAAGAATCCAATGGGACGAGTGCCCATTCTGGAGGATGGCAATATTAGGATCTCGGAAAGTACTGCAATAGCACAGTATTTAGTCGCAAGATATGATAACGAAGGCATGTTATCGCCACAGCCTGAAAGTAAAGATTTTCCTGCTTATTTACAATGGATGCACTTCGCTGAGGGCATGATAATGCCACCAGTAAATACAATAGTGGTGGAAACAATTTTACTCTCCCAGGAAAAAAGAAATGAAGTAAACTTGGGAAGGGCAACAAAACTCCTTAACAGAGCATTATCCGTTTTAGATACCTATTTGGAAGGCAAAGATTTTCTCGCTGGAAAATTTTCCGCTGCTGACACAATTACAGGTCATGCATGTATTGTAACAAAAAATTTGGGCGCTGACCTGTCTGATAAGCCGAATATTGCATCATATCGTGAACGGCTTCTCGAACGACAGGCCTTGAAGGATGCTCTAGATATCAAACAATAAATTGATGTGGTTAAATTGACAAAGCTTAATACTGGAACCGGTCAATTGCTGTGCGAGATACGTGAAAAAATTGCGTTGGTTACACTTAATCGTCCAGAAAAAAGAAATGCGCTAGGAGACAAAATTACTCCTGCCTTAAGAAATATACTTGCTATACTAGAAGATAATCAAACGGTGAAAGTTATTGTAATCACGGGTTCTGGCAGAGCTTTCTGTGCAGGTGGAGATATACATGACATGAGTAGTGATACAAAAATAGAACTCTCTATGGATGATCAGATTAATGAACTCACAAAGAAGCAAAATGAATTAACCCTCAGATTATTTAACCTTAAAAAGCCAACAATTGCGATGATTTCTGGACCCGCTGCGGGAGCAGGATTTTGTATTGCCCTAGCATGCGATTTAAGAATTGCAAGCGATAATGCCTTTTTTTCTACCAGTTACAGGAATGTTGGCCTCCCAGGGGATTATGGTGGCACTTGGCTTTTAACAAAACTTATAGGCCCAACTCTAGCAAAAATGTTTTATTTTTCTTCTGAAAAAATTGCTGCACAAAAGGCTTTGGATTTGGGAATTATTACGAACATAACTTCTGAAGCAGAACTTGAAAATTCAACATTTATGTTAGCTAGAATGATTGCGGACGCTCCTCCCACTGCAATTCATAACATGAAAAAAAATATTAATCACAGTATGCATTCTAGCCTTGAAGAAACACTTAAAATTGAAGCTATTGACACAATTCAAGCCATCAATAGCGAAGAACACAAACATGCAGTAAGAGAATTTGTTAATCTAAGAAAAAGAAAAAAAGGATAAAAATTTGCCCAGAGAAAAACCTGTAGCATTTATTGTAGGCGCCGGAGATTATATTGGAGCTGCAGTCGCCAAACGTTTTGCCTATGGAGGTTTCAAAGTTTGCGTCGGCCGAAGAAATTTTGACAAACTTACTCCTCTTGTAGATGAAATCAAAGAAAATGGGGGAGACGCTATTCCTTTTGAATTTGATGCCAGAAAAGAGGACGTTACAGAAAAAGTATTCAAGGAAATAGAACAAAATATTGGACCTCTTGATTTGGTAATATTTAACCCTGGTGGAAATGTTTATTTCCCAATTTCTGAAACCACTTCTAGGGTATTTAGGAAGGTTTGGGAGATGTCTTGTTTTGCTGGGTTTTTGACAGGAAGAGAAGCTGTAAAATATATGGCGCCTAGAAAGAGAGGATCAATTTTTTTTACGGGAGCTACTGCATCAATTCGCGGAAGCTCTGGATACTCAGCATTTGCCAGTGGTAAATTTGGACTTAGAGCTTTATCTCAGTCGATGGCCCGCGAATTGGGGCCACTAAATATTCACGTGGCTCATTTAATTGTTGACGCTGCTGTGAACACAGCATTCGTACGGCAATTATTTATTAATAAGGGAACAGATCCAGATACCCTGCCAGAAGATACTTTAATGAAACCATCCTCAATCGCGGAGACCTACTGGAATCTTTTTCATCAAACTAAAGATGGTTGGACACATGAAATTGATTTAAGACCTTTTGGAGAAAAATGGTAATGAAGATTGAGTTTTATTTTGACTTCGGCAGCCCTAATTCCTACCTCAGTCATTTGGTTATTCCGAGAATTGAGCAAAGAAAAAAAATTAAGTTTGATTATATTCCGATTTTATTAGGAGGTGTCTTTAAATTGACCGGCAATAAGTCACCCGCAGAAAGCTTATTAGGAATAAAAAACAAAGGTGAATATGCAGAAATAGAAACGAATAGGTTTCTTGAAAAGAATGAGATTGATAATTATCAGTTTAATCCTGATTTCCCAATTAACACGTTAGCTCTAATGCGGGGAGCGACGTTTGCAAAAGAGAAGCCATACTACCACTCTTATATCAAATGCATGTATCAAAGCATGTGGGAAACACCAAAAAAACTAGATGAAATGTTTGTATTCGAAACGGTATTAAAAGAGTACAACCTTCCCAGTGAGGAAATAATTCACGGGATTCAAAACAAGGAAACAAAAGAAATGCTCATAGGCAAAACTTCTGAAGCGGTAGAAAAAGGCGTCTTTGGGTCTCCAACATTCTTTGTTGAAAATGAAATATTTTTTGGTAAGGACCGGCTAGAAGAAGTTGAGAGAGAGATAGAAAAAAGAGCCACCGAAGTGGCTCAAGTCTAGGGAGGATATGCTCGAAGAGCATGTCCTTTAATTAATTAATTCACTTTGTATATTCAATGTATTTTTTTTCATAGCCGCTATCTCAGAAATGCATAGCTCTAATAAGTCGCAAAGTAAGACTCTATAAATTTCTTTTATCTACCACCCTTACAGCTTTACCTTCTGATCTTGCGACAGATCCTTCTTTACTGATGAGAACTTTTACACTCACTCCAAGGGAATTTTTGATATTTTCTGATAAAGTTCGTTGGTATTCCTGAATTTTGGCAATCTCTCCCAATTTTGATAGCTCAACACTTATAAGCATTTCGTCGAGCCTCTCTTTTCTAGAAAGCTCTATTTGAAAGTGAGGTGCCAACTCTTTAACTTCCAATATCTTTTCCTCTACCTGAGTTGGAAAAATATTAACACCTCTGATTATAATTAAATCATCTGACCTACCGGTAATCTTTTCCATTCGTCTCATTGTTCTGGCAGTCCCAGGCAACAATCTTGTCAAATCTCGAGTTCTATATCGTATTATTGGGAAAGCCTCTTTGGTCAAAGACGTAAAAACTAACTCTCCGTTTTCACCGTCCTCCACAACTTCTCCAGTATGAGGGTTAATAATCTCTGGGTAAAAGTGATCCTCCCAAATATGAAGTCCATCTTTTGATTCAACACATTCATTTGCAACTCCAGGCCCGATAACTTCCGATAATCCATAGATATCCACTGCATGCATATCAAAAGATTCTTCTATCTCCTGTCTCATAGAATTAGTCCAAGGTTCAGCTCCAAATATTCCTACATCCAAAGAACTCTTGTCTGGACATAGCCCTTGATTACGAAATTCATCTAAGATTGAAAGCATATATGAGGGAGTAACTGTAATAGCCTTTGGCTTAAAATCTTCAATAAGTTTAACCTGTCTGGTGGTAGCGCCTCCCGAAACAGGAACAACCGTACAACCAAGTTTTTCACATCCGTAATGAATACCAAGGCCTCCTGTAAAAAGGCCATAACCGTATGCATTATGTAAAACATCACCCTTTCTAACTCCACTTGCCCTTAAACATCTTGCTACAACTTGGGCCCAAATATCGAGATCATTATCCGTGTAACCAACGACAGTAGGTTGGCCAGTAGTTCCTGAAGAGGCATGAATCCTAGCAATCTTATCCCTTTCAACAGCAAACATTTTAAATGGATAATTTGCCCTTAAATCTGATTTAATAGTAAAAGGAAATTTAGAGAGATCCGATAAACTACGTAAATCCTTGGGATGAACACCCAGATTTTCAAAATGGGCTTGATAAAACGGCACGTTATTATATGCATGATTTAAAGACCATTTCATACGCTCTAATTGAAGATTTCTTATCTCATCAATAGATGCAATCTCTATAGGCTCCAACTCATTCTTCTTAGGTGATAAATCCTTCATAATTACCCTAATTAACCTTTTCTATTGCAAGTGAAATTCCCTGCCCAACTCCAATACACATAGTGCACAGCGCTCTATTAAGACCAGATAATTTTAACTCCAAAGCAGAGGTGAGAGCTAACCTAGCTCCAGACATTCCGAGAGGATGTCCCAACGCTATCGCTCCACCATTTGGATTAACAAAATCCGAATTATCCTTAAGTCCAAGCAGCCTCATTACAGCAAGACTTTGGGCTGCAAAGGCCTCATTAATCTCTATTATGTCAAAATCTGAAATTTTTAAACTCAGACGCTCGAGTAATTTTTTTGTTGCTGGCACTGGACCAATGCCCATTATTCTTGGCTCAACACCAGCGGTAGCCATGCCTAGAATCTTTGCAAAAGGCTCAAGCTGATATTTTTCAACTGCCTTCCTAGAAGCAATGACTAGAGCTGCTGCACCATCATTTACTCCCGATGCATTCCCGACTGTTACTGTTCCATCTTTTTTAAATGGGGTTGATAATTGTGCTAATTTTTCTATATCTGCTTTCCTAGGATGTTCATCCTTAGAAATAACTTCTGGCGACTTTCCATCTA
>CACAMI010000052.1 GCA_902533625.1 uncultured Alphaproteobacteria bacterium
TGGCCAGTAGTTACAGCTGAGGTGCTTACGGTAACTCGTGAGAATACGGAAGATATTGGAGTAGGTTCCAGAGGTGTAAGACAGGACGAGGGTTTGATGCTTACGGGTGATGAAAATATTGTTGATATAGACTTTCAGGTTGTTTGGAATATATCTGACCCCGCGAAGTATCTTTTCAATTTGGCTGACCCTCGTGAGACAATAAGAGCGACTGCAGAGTCTGCAATGAGAGAAGTGATAGGCCGTTCAGAACTTAGCCCTATCTTAAACCGAGATCGAGCAATGATTAGCGGAGAAGTAAGAGAATTAATTCAGGCTCAGCTGGATAACTATAGTAGTGGTGTAAATATAGTGAGATTAAATTTTGATAAAGCAGATCCGCCAAGAGAGGTAATCGATTCCTTTAGAGATGTACAAGCTGCTGAGCAAGAAAGAGACACGCTTGAGAAAAGAGCAGATGCATATGCAAACCAAGCATTGGCTCAAGCCCGCGGAGAGGCTGCTCAGATACAGCAAGAAGCCGAAGGGTATAGAGCGCGAGTAGTAAATTTGGCCGTAGGTGAAGCCAGTCGCTTTGAGTCCGTCTATAATGAGTATATTCTCGCTAAAGATGTTACAAGAAAACGTCTTTATTTAGAAACAATGGAGAGAGTTCTTTCAGGAGTGGGTCTAGTAGTCATTGATGAGAAAATTGGAGGTGAGCAAGGTATAGTTCCTTATTTACCTCTTAATCAACTTAAATCAGGAGGCAATTAATATGAGACTTTCTTCAATACTCTACAGTATTATATTTTTAGCAATTGTTGTTGCATATTCTTCTGTATTTGTTGTCGATGAGCGACAAAAAGCATTGGTATTACAATTTGGCCAGATTAGAGATATTAAAGAAAATCCTGGATTGTCTTTCAAACTACCGTTTATCCAGCAGATAGTACGGTATGATGATCGTATTCTTTCTTTAGATACGGTTCCTCTGGAGGTAACCCCCTTAGATGATAGACGTTTGGTGGTAGACGCTTTTGCTAGATACAGAATATCTGATGTGGTTAAGTTTAGGCAGGCAGTCGGTACAGGTGGAGTGTCTTCTGCTGAGGTAAGACTTGAAAGAATACTTAATGCAGCACTAAGAGAGGTCTTAGGATCTGCTCAGTCCAATGAGATTCTTTCTGCGGAGCGAGTTGAATTAATGGGAAGAATTAGAGATGCAGCCATATCAGAAGCCCAGAATCTAGGCGTTGAAGTTGTTGATGTTCGAATTAAAAGAGCTGATTTGCCAAGCCAAAACCTTGCAGCCACCTTTCAAAGGATGAATGCAGAAAGGGAAAGAATGGCAGCGGATGAGAGAGCAAGGGGTAATGAGGCCGCGCAAAGGGTAAGAGCGTTAGCTGATAGAGAGGCTGTAGAGATAGTCTCAGCTGCAAAAAGAGATGCGGAAAAAATTAGAGGAGAAGCTGATGCTGAAACGACTAAGATTTTTGCAGAAGCTTTCGGTAGAGATCCCGAATTTTATGCTTTTGTGAGGTCTTTATCGGCTTACGAAAATTCTTTAACTGAAAAGAATACTTCTTTTGTAATTTCACCGACATCTGAGTTTTTTAATTATATTACGGAAAGTGGGAATTGATACAAAAGATATTGTTTGCTTTGGGTGCAGTAGCAACTTTCGAAGGGTTACTTTTAGCGCTAGCTCCACAGCGTACGGTGGAAGTATTGAAGAAGTTTTCTGAATTAAGTTCAAAGCAAAGATCATACTTTGGTTTATTTGCACTAATGGTAGGGGTGGTTCTATTTTGGATCTCTGGTATTTAAGTTAATTTGTACCTAAATCCTTTCTTTTGGAGGTATGTTATGAAAATTACAGCTATGTTTAGTTATAGTACTTTAAATAAGTTGATAACTTACATTGCGTTACTTTCTTTTTTTGCTTGCATCGTGCAGTTTAGCCATTTAAGTGCAAAGACTGCACCTGAAAGTTTTGCGGACGTAATTGAAGTACTCAGCCCTTCAGTGGTTAATATTACTACAACTACTGTAGTAAAGGGGCGAGCAAATGATAATTTGATTGTTCCAAGGGGGTCTCCATTAGAAAAGTTCTTCAACCAACCTGATGGAGATAACAGACCTAATAGGAGAGGAACTGCTTTAGGGTCAGGATTTATCATCTCAGATGACGGCATAGTGGTAACCAACAATCATGTTATAGAAAATGCTGATCAAATAAAGGTAGAAATGTTTGATGGAAGTGTTCTTAGTGCTGAAGTGATAGGAAGTGATCCAAAGACTGATATAGCTATCCTAAAAATTGATTCAAATGAAAGGATGCCTTTTGTCGATTTTGGCGATAGCAATACTTTGAGAGTTGGAGATTGGGTTATCGCGATAGGTAATCCTTTTGGGCAAGGATTCTCTGTATCTGCTGGTATAGTTTCTGCTAGAGGGCGTGAGCTCAATGGCAGATATGATGATTATATTCAGACAGATGCGGCAATCAACCGTGGAAATTCTGGAGGCCCTTTATTTAATACCGATGGTAAGGTTGTAGGTGTCAATACAGCAATTCTATCACCTAATGGGCTTTCCATTGGTATTGGGTATTCAATGTCTTCAAACGTGGTTTCAAAGGTTGTAAGTCAGCTAATTGAATTTGGAGAGACACAAAGAGGATGGCTTGGAGTCAGAATTCAGGATATTTCAGAAGACATAGCCGAATCCCTTGGATTAGAAGATGTAGTTGGGGCTTTGGTTACTAGTGTTCCAAAAGGACCTGCTAAAGATGCTGGAATACGTTCGGGCGATGTTATTTTAGGCTTTGATGGGATGGATGTCACTGATACCAGATCTCTTATTAGAATAGTTGGATCAAGTGAGGTCGGAAAAGTTGTGGTCATTAATTTAGTTAGAGATGGAAAAAATATTAATGTTAATGTGAAATTAGGAAGGTTTGAAGAAGCTGAAGCCAATGCAAGGAGATCACGGGAATCTCAGTCCATCAAAGTTATTGGAGGCTTGGCGTTGAGTGAGCTTAATGAAAGAGTTCGGGCGGAACTTGAGATTGACGACAGCTTGCGCGGCGTAGTTATTTTAGATGTGGAGCCAGGTAGCAATGCTCAGAAAAAAGGACTTTTGGTAGGCGATATCATTGTAGAAGTGGGACAGAAGTTGGTAGAGACGCCTAAGCAATTTGAAGAGCAATTAAAGGTTTCAAAAAGTAAAGGAAGGTCTGCAGCTCTTTTGCTTGTTAAAAGAGGCGAACAAGAATTATTTGTTGCTTTACCTTTAGAGTGATTTAAATGAATTTATTTTTTCTATTTCATCTAGTAAGTACGAAATATCTTCTAATTTTATGGCGATAATATTCGTAACAGACTCTTCTTTTTGCAAAATTCCATTCACAAGCAACAATTGTGAAAAGATTGCTGTGTTTTTATATTTTTGGAAGACATTTTTCCAACATATAATATTCGCTGTGCCTGTCTCATCTTCTAGAGTAATAAATAAGGTGCCATTTGCTGTGCGGGGTCTTTGTCTAACGATAACTAGTCCTGCGATCCATAAATTTGACTTTGATGGTGCATTTTTCAAATCTTTAATAAGTGTAGCAGGTGGAAATTTATACATGAAATTTTAAAGAACAAAAAGAGAACATAACGCTACATCTAATAATTTATTTTTTCAATAAGTTTTTATAATTGAATTTGATGAGATAAAGAGTATTAATTTGTTATTAGTAAGGTCTTTAGGGTTAGATAATGGTTAAAATAACATACATAGAGTTTAACGGCACAGAGCATGTGGTTGATGTAGAGGTTGGCATGACTGTAATGGAAGGTGCTAGAGACAACAATATTCCTGGTATTGAAGCTGATTGTGGTGGCGCTTGTGCATGTTCAACTTGTCATGTTTACGTTGACCCTAATTGGGTTGGAAAAATACCTGAAAAGGAAGATATGGAAGAAGATATGCTGGACTTTGCTTATTCTCCTGACGAAAATTTATCTCGTCTTACCTGTCAGCTTCAAGTCACTGAAGAGATAGACGGTTTAATTGTTAGGATGCCAGAAAAACAGATTTAATTCTTAATTCCTCTCCAGCCTATATCTTTTCTAAAAACACATTCCTCCCATTTAATTTTTGAAATAGTATCATAGGCTGATTTTCTTACATTTTTTAAGCTACTTCCTCTAGCAGTGACATTAAGTACTCTTCCCCCATTTGAGTAAAATGAGCCCTTTATTTTTTTTGTCCCTGAATGAAAAATCTTAAGATTACTATCTTCTTTTATTTTTGTGATATTTTTGAGAACGCTACCTTTGTGATACTCATAAGGATATCCTTTAGAAGCTAAAACTACTGTTAAGGCATGATCTTTCGCCCAGTTTACTTTTGAAAGTGATAAGTTGCCTTCCAAACAGTTCAAGATAATGTCAAGAATTTGCCCTCCGAGCCTCATCATTATCACCTGGCACTCAGGGTCTCCAAACCTAACATTATATTCAACTAAGGAAGGCTTGCCGTGATTAATCATTAGGCCAGCATATAGTATTCCCTTAAATGGTGTTCCCCTATCTGCCATTTCCTTAAT
>CACAMI010000053.1 GCA_902533625.1 uncultured Alphaproteobacteria bacterium
AGTAAAAAGTGCGTCAATTATTTCTGGGACTAATACTAATAATATTTTTACTTTCGGAAGCAAATGCTGCAGGGAAAATGTATTCTTCAGTTTTGGATTCTCACTGTACTAGTTGGAATTTAAACAGGATACTGGGAAAGAAATCTTCTTGTCGTTCAAGAACTAAGCGATTGAGCCAAGCTGAGGTTGGGTGTCACCTTAATAAGGTGACCCTTAACAAAAATGATTCAACTATGACTGACTGTATATGCGAGCGAGCAGGCTATAATTTAGGGACATCGACAGTGAGTTTAGAGGAAAATGGGATCTGCCCAAGAATTATTAAGTGCGGGCGTAATGAACTTGATTAAGTAAGAATTAAATTGATTTGGTTAATATATTATTGAGAAATATATAAATTTATTGATTTAATTTAAAAAAGCATTAGCCTTCATTCTATGTAACCGTTATGAATAATTTGTGGGGGTATTCATGTTCGAGTTAAAGATATCCGATGATACGTACTCAACTGCTCTAAGTGCTAGAGCGGAAGATATAATCGATAAATATGTAAGAGATCTTGAATTAGCTGGCTCTGGGGAAGCTTTTAAGAATGTTTTATATGGGGTTAGAGTTATGGTAGAGGGCCGCAATAGATTTCTTAATGATTTGGCTGAAGTTTTAGCTAATGAGGAAAGTGACAGCAAATTTACAGTAAGAGTCCATAGGCCTGATTTGGTAGACGAGGTAATTAAAACTTTGAAGGACTCAGATTATCAAAGGTCAAAGCGTGAGCCTGGTACAAATGATATTTCGGTAATAATCTCTCACAAAACGGACCAGCAGTTGGAAGATATGGCAAATGATATTAAGAGAATGGAGAAATCAGCCCTAGGTAATGCGTCAAAATTAAAACTCGACACCCTTCAGAGAATAAAAGCGGCTATTGATAAAGAGTATATTGAGCCAAAAGATGCTTTTTATGCTAGGAACCAGATTGAGCAAACTGCGAATGAAATTAATGAATTTATCAAAGTTCTTTCAATAAAAAAGAGACATAAGTTCTTAGCAGATAATTTGGAACTTGATGACGCTGAAGAGAAGCGACTTTTCGGGGAAATACATAAGCCACAATATCGGGCATATTTTAAATAATTAGGGATTGGTTTAATCTTTTTCTTTAGATAAAGTTGTGTTTTTCAAAAGCATTTTGTTAAACTCTTCTTCCACTTTTTTTAGTTCTTCAACTGCGGCTTTAATGTCTGAAGTATCTAAGATATTTACCTCAATGCGATCCCCCTTATGCGAAAATTTCTGTCGATTATTTTTATGATTTTCAGAAATAAAATCTAATACTTTGAAAATTGGAGTTGGTCTAGCAAAGCCCTTTGGAGTAATCTCGTCAAAATAAGAGGTATCCACCTTATTACTGATAAGGTTATTTGTTGTTTCTGAAATTAGTATTTCATTTATTGGGGCTAGACCTTGAAGGCGTGCGGATAAATTAACAGGGCTTCCAAGGGCGGTGTAGTCAAGGCGTTGATTTGAACCAAAGTTTCCAACTGTACAAAATCCAGTTGAGATTCCCATTCTCACGTTTAGTCCTTTTTTTACGCCCATTTTTATCCAGTGCTGTCTTAGCTCTTCTACTCGTGCTTTCATCCGCAAAGCCATTTCTATGCAGTTTAAAGCGTCCTGTTCCTCACCCAAGGTCTCTGGATCGCCAAAGAACACCATAACTGCATCGCCAATAAACTTGTCGATTGTACCTCCACATTCGATTGCTATAGTAGTCATTTCAGATAGATAATTATTTATTATTCTGGCAAGCTTTTCGGGTTCCAAGGTATCGCTTAAATCAGTGAAGCTTTCGATGTCAGAGAAAAATACCGTAAGATTTTTCCGATTATGCTCAGTAGTATCAGCTTCTTCATTTGAGAATATACTCTGGTAAACTTGGGGTGAAAGGTATTTTGCCAGTCTAGTAGCAATATTTTCTAGCTTTTTGCTTTTTTCTTCAATAATTTCTTGATCCCGTAACTTTTGGTCTAGGAGTTGTTCTTTTTCAGCACGCAATTTTGACTCAACTGTTCTGTCAACGAATTGTCCTTGTACACCGTTAAGGAAGGAAAAATCCGTACTGGTAGTTATCGCTGAAAGAAGGGAAAAAATTTTGTTTTCCCCATTTGTCTTTATTTCTATTTTAGGAATAATAATAAAACCATGGTCCTTTAGATTTTTTTGAAATTGATCGATTTGATGTCCTGGAACCCCTAACTGTTCCAAAATATTCGGAAAGTAAGCATTTCGTACATCTTTAAGAAGTGGGAAAAACTTATGAAAATTTTTATTAGTTCTTAGCACCTCCAGATCATTTGAGGCAAAGTAGGCAGCGGTAACTGCATTTGAAAAATTGAAAAAACTTAAGTCGATTAAGGTTTCTTTTTTTATAAAGTTCTCAATTTTCATATATTAATTCCTTTGATATGTTATGAATATATATAAGTTTTTAAAAAGGCCAAAAAATAAGTATTGATGGTATTGAAACAAATAGAACTATCAATTGCAATGGAAGACCCATTCTCCAATAGTCAAAGAATTCATAGCCGCCAGGACCCATTATTAGGGTGTTATTTTTATGTCCAATTGGTGTTAAGAAGGCACAGGAAGCAGCAACAGCAATACCCATCAAAAATGGGTCAGGGTTAACATCCAAACGGTAGGCTAAATTCAGTCCAATTGGTGCGGCTACAATTGTGGTAGCCGTGTTATTTAGGATATCTGACAAAGTCATTGTAACTAACATGAGAATTGAAAGTAATATCCAAAGAGGCCAGTCTGTTGAAAATTGCATTAGTAGGGTCACAATTAATTCTGTTCCACCTGTTCTCTCTAATGCATAGCCAAGAGGTATCATTGAAGCTAGCAAAACTATTATTGGCCAAGCTATATTTTCATAGATTTGTGAAGCAGGTAAAATATTGTAAAAGATGTAAAAACAAACCAGAATTGACAATGCAAGAGTCAAAGACAGCATCCCTGTACTGGAAAGAAAAACGGCAAATAGAAAAGACGAGAGGGAAACCCAAGCTTTCCCGTGCTGAGTAAAACTTAAGTCTCTATCCTGTAGAGTTAAAACTCCCAGCCAGTTAACTACTTCTTTATGAGATTCTCTGGGGGTGAGAAGTAATAATATATCTCCTTGTCTAATTTTCGTTTTCTTTAATTCTCTTTTTAGATTATTACCTTTTCTTGAGATCCCCAAAATCATTGTTTGCTGTCTCCAAAAAAGACCTACACTTTCTGCAGTTTTATTTATCAACCTTGATGATTCCGTTACCAAAACTTCTAAAACTTCGAGTTCATCGGTTTCTTCTGAGTCAAACAATCTCTTGGCGTCTTCGATGACTAAGCCTAATGTTATCCTAATTTCATCTAAATCAGCAGGGCTTGTGTGAACTGTTATTTTATCACCCTCAGTGATAATTTTTTTTCTACTATCAGTCTTAATAAAAGTAGCTTCAAATTTTTCGAAAAGTTCTTTTAGGTCAGAAATTGGTTTGCCGATGTAAGTTGACTTTTCTGAGATCATTAATTCTGAAAAATAAAACTCTTTTCCTTCATTTGTTTTTTTTTCTGATTGTGGATTTATTTTTTCCGCTATTAGCTTCCATCCAAAAGTAGAAATAAAGATTAATCCCGCTAAGCAGACAGTTATCCCTACAGGTGTAAAATCAAAAAAACTAAATGGTTCACCCAAATTTTTCTGTCTAATAGCAGATATAATAATGTTTGGTGGAGTTCCAACTAATGTTACCATTCCACCAAGAATTGTTGCAAATGATAATGGCATAAGGGTTTTTTTTACCGTCCTTTTTGCTTTCTTTGCAACTTGAAGGTCTATTGGCATTAGTAGTGCCAAGGCAGCAATGTTATTTATAAATGAAGAGAGTATTGCTCCAATGGAAGATATGATTGTGATATGAGAATTCATAGTTCTCGGGGTGCTAAAAATTTTGTTAGTGATTAGGTAAATTACTCCTGAATTCACCATTCCAGCAGATACTAATAGTACTAGGGCTACAAGAATTGTTGCAGGGTGAGAAAAACCTACAAAAGCTTCTTCAATAGATACAATGCCAAGTATTATAGCTACTAATAGTGCGGTAAAAGACACGATGTCATACCGGATCTTTCCCCATATCAGAAAGAAAAATAAGCCCAAAAATATCAAAAAAATACTTAACTGTTCAAAAGTCATTGGATAAGTCTCGGAATTTATTCTTGTTGTAGTAAAGATTCTACTTTAATTATTTAATGCTGTAGGTAAACCACATTAATTTAAATCCGGTTATATATT
>CACAMI010000054.1 GCA_902533625.1 uncultured Alphaproteobacteria bacterium
TCTTAGATGATGAAACACTTAAAGCTTTTAAAATAACGCGGAATACTCAAGAAACTTTATCAATCTTATCAGATTCTAGACGAAAAGCTTCATAAGAGTAAAAAATTAAACCTATCCAGATTAGAAAGAATGCTATAAAACTAGTATAGCCAAATTCTTCCGCTAAAATAAATACAGCAATTAAAAATTGCAGTGTAGGATTTACATAATTTATCAACCCAACGGTAGAATAGCGCAGTGATCGAACAGCATTAGAAAATAGGACCAAAGGTAAAGCCGTTAATAATCCAGAAGCAATAAGAAGAGCTAATTCAGAAATTGAATATCCAAATGAAAAACCTGAGCCTTGATATGGAAGCCTAATATAAAGCAGGTAAAGAAGAGCAATGGGAGCAATTAGAGTTGTTTCTGTTGCTACGGAAATTATCGGGTTATGAGATATACGGCCTTTTATAAGCCCATAAAAACCAAATGTAGTAGCCAAAAGTATTGAAATAAAAGGAAATTTACCCAACCCTATACCAAGGAGAAGAATGGCTATAATTGCAAGAATAATAGATAGAGTCTGTAGAGGGGAAAACTTTTCTTTGTTAAAAAAAAATCCCAAAAACACAGCCACAATTGGAAAAACAAAATAACCAAAAGACGATTGAGTTACCTGATTAACTTGGATTGAAAAAATAAAACCAAACCAATTTATAGAAATTAGAAAAGTGGCCAAAATGTAAACTCTAAAACTATTCCAATTTAGGATATTTTCAAATACTTTAGAACTTTCCCTCCTAAAGAGCAAAATAATTGAAAAAAATACCATCGACCAAAAAGCTCTATGGGCTAAAATTTCTAGTGGTGGTATTTGGTCTAGAAATTTATAATAAAATACGCTCAGGCCCCATATAACGCACGCCACGACTCCAGAAAGTACTGGAATAGAATGCGATTTCATAGTCTTTTAACTAAGAAAATTACATTCTGGAAGCTATATTTTCCCAATTAACAAGGTTATTTAAAAAATTTGACAAATAAACCGGACGCTTGTTGCGGAAGTCTATGTAGTAAGAATGCTCCCAAACATCACAACCAAGAAGCACCTTTTCTCCAAAACACAAGGGGTTAACCCCGTTTTCAGTTTTAGTGACCTTCATTGCACCGGCAGCATCAATTACAAGCCAGCACCAACCAGATCCAAATTGGCCTGCACCTGCGGCTGAAAATTTTGATTTAAAGTCCTCAACTGAGCCAAAATTTTCTTTCAAACGACTTTCTAATTCTGGTGGCATTTCCCTACCTGTAGGTCCCATCATTTCCCAGAACTGTGTATGATTCCAATGTTGTGAAGCATTATTAAATAAGCCGCTTTGAGCTACTGAGCTAGAATCATAGGTACTAGTTATAATTTCTTCTAGAGATTTACCTTGATGTTCGGACTCTGACAGGAGCTTATTACCATTGTCAACATAGGCCTTATGGTGAATATCATGATGAAACTCTAATGTTTCTTTACTCATACCAAGAGAAGAAAGAGAGTCATGTGAATATGGCAATTCGGGAAGATTAAAAGACATTTTTTACCTCATTAGTAATAATACGAATCTTAACATTATTTTATCACAGGCAACTTATAATTAAAAATTATTAGGTTCAAATAATAATTTATTCTATTTTCTTTACCACACATGCCAAATTACGTCCCTCTAAAGCAAGCATATTATAAAGCCTGCATGCAGAAGGTGTGTCAAGACACTCAATTCCAAATAAAAAATATTCTGAAATCTCTATAAAATGAATATCACTAGTTGACAGTTGTGAGCCTGTACCAAAAATCAACAAATCTAAATTCTTACAGTTACTTAAAAAAGGTGTAATTTCACTTATGCTATCCCATATCTGCAAATGTTCTTCAAATAAAAATAGATTTCCAAAATGAACCTCCCCCTGTATACGAAAACCGCCTTCCCCATAAGAATCGATCGTTTTTAGCCTTAGGGATTTATTTTCTAAAAACTCAACCAAATTTATGTACCGTTAAGACATCAAGCATCAATATTAGAAAATTGAGTGCCCGCCTTTGATCCCACATTGTTCCAATCCCTTTTCACTCCTAATATTAGAAGAATTCTTGAAGCAATAAATACAGATGAATAGCTTCCTACAATCACACCTATAATGAGTGCGGAAACAAAGCCCCTCAAAACATCGCCTCCGAAAATAAATAAAGCAGTCAATGCTAAAAGAGTGGTCACAGAAGTTCTTATTGTTCTCGACAAAGTCTCGTTAACAGAATTATTTAAAACAACCTCTAACAAAGATTTACTATTTTTCCTTAGATTTTCTCTTACCCTATCAAAAACAACGACAGTATCATTTAATGAATACCCAATTATGGTTAAAAGTGCCGCAATTATTGCTAAATTAAATTCCAAACTTAAGACACTGAATATCCCTATAGTAATTAATACATCATGTATTAAAGCAGCAATCGCTCCAATAGCAAATTGCCATTCAAACCTAAGCCAAACATAAATTAAAACAGCACAAACAGCTAAAACTATAGAAATAATGCCTTTTTGAACAAGCTCCCCTGAAACCTTTGCTCCGACACTATCTGCCTGCAAAAACAATGCTTCATTAAATTTTTTATTTATAAGCTCCCTAACATCTGAAATGACTTCACTTTGTGCAACCAGATCCCCTTCTGACTGCTCTATTCTAATCAAAAAAGTTTTCTCTGATGAGTTACCCAAGGATTTAGCCGGATCAAAAACCTCTGTGATATTAAAATCACCTAAATTCATGGAATTTAGCAACTCCCTATAGTCTCCAACAACTGCAGTCTTATTGTCCTTTATCATGATCATACTTCCACCCTTAAAGTCGATCCCATAATTTAAGCCAAGAACGCCAAAAAAAAGTACTGACATGACTACTAATGCTATTGAAAGCCCAGATGTTACCTTTCTATATTTAAAAAAATCATAATTCTGATCTTGCATTTCTCCTCCTTACAATAGAAATTAAACCAGAAAAGTTTTAGGCTTAAACCAATTTAAATACATTAGTATGAACAACCTTGTCACATAAATGGCGGTAAAAACCGAAGTTAAAATACCAACGCCTAATGTAATTGAGAAACCCTTAATTGGGCCAGAACCAAAACAAAATAAAACTACTGCCGCAATAAAAGTAGTTACATTTGCATCAATTATTGATGAAAGTGCCATTTCATAGCCATTCTTAACGGCGTCAAAAGTATTTTTCTTTCTTCTAATTTCTTCCTTAATTCGTTCAAAAATAATCACATTTGCATCAACTGCCATCCCAATTGTTAAAATAATTCCAGCTATTCCAGGAAGAGTTAATGTGGCTCCAATTATAGTTAATACTGCCATAATAAGAACCATGTTTATCATCAGAGCTAAATTCGCAAAAAGCCCAAAGGTTCTATAAGTGAAAATCATAAATAATAAGACAAATGCCCCTCCAACTATAGCTGCAACTTTACCTGATTGTATACTATCAGCTCCCAGTTCAGGGCCAACAGTCCTTTGCTCAAGAACCCTTATACCAGCAGGAAGTGCCCCAGCACGTAGTAAGATTGCCAACCTATTGCTTTCGTCAACCGAAAAACTTCCAGTAATTATTCCGGTACCTCCAGGTATATGGCTTTGAATTACTGGAGCAGAAATGACTGTTCCATCAAGAACAATTGCAAACGGCTCGCCGATATTAGACTTTGTATAGTCACCAAATTTTCTACCAGCAGTAGGATTAAATTGAAAACTAACTGCCGGCCTATTGTTTTGGTCAAAACTAGGCTGTGCATTAGTCAAACTCTCACCCGAGACAACAGGCACTTCTTCAAGTATAAAATAGTTATTTCCACCTTCATCTGGCAAGATTAGCTGATCTGAATCCAATTGATGCTCTGACGTAGTCTTTTCACCTAAAACCTTATGAAACGTTAAGCGAGCTGTCTTACCAATTAACTGGAGCAATTCTTCAGCAGATCCCATCCCTGGTACCTGAACAAGAATTCTAGAATCTCCCTGCCGCTGTATCGACGGCTCACGAGTGCCAGCTTCGTCAACTCTTCTCCTTACAATCTCAAGTGATTTTTCCATTGTTAACTTATTGATACTTTCCTTCTGAAAATTGGAAAGTTCAATAGTTAACTTTTTCCCACTTCTTAAAACTTCAATATACTCAGATTTCAAAATAGACAAGTCACTCACAGGGTATATTTTTAATGTCAATAATTTCTCAGCTTGGTTAGCTTTTTCAAAACTTTCGAATTCTAGTGTTAAGTTTTC
>CACAMI010000055.1 GCA_902533625.1 uncultured Alphaproteobacteria bacterium
GTTTTTGTGCCTTGCCTTGGAGCTTACGTGACACCTCGTGTATTGGGAGGTGGTAATCAGCTTATGATTGGCAATTTAATCGGATTGCAGTTTGGGCAAGGGAGAAATTGGCCTCTCGGTGCAGCATTATCTTTGGCCTTGATGGCAATGGTCTTGGTAGCCTTGCTTTATTTTGTAAAAGTTTCAAATAGTGAGAATAATAGAAATGTTTAGCCAGTCATTTTTTGAGAAGCGTTTTGATGTAAAAAGAGTTCCTAGCTTTCAAACTATAGCTCTTGTAACATTTGCTTGTCTTTATGCTCCTATAATAATTGTAATTATTTACTCCTTTAACAGCAGCCCATCTCTTGGAGTTTTTGAATCGTTCTCTCTAAAATGGTACGCAATGGCTTGGGATAATGAAAAAGTGCAAGACGCGGCGATAAGATCTCTAGTTCTTGCAGCTGTTGCTGCTTCCATAGCTACAGTTGCTGCTACAATGGCTGCATTAGCCACCACGAGAACAAAAAGGTTTAAAGGGCAGACCTTCATATATGCTATAATAAATCAACCGTTAATGATCCCAGAAATTGTTACAGCTGTTGCATTGTTGGTATTTTTTGCAATGATAAAAATAGCTACCGGGTATACTGGTATGATGTATTTGATTATAGCCCATACCGCATTTTGTATACCTTTCGCATATTTGCCAATTAGAGCTAGACTTGAGTCAATGGATTTGACGCTTGAAACTGCTGGAGCAGATCTATACGCGACCCCTTGGAAAACATTTCAGCGTATAACTTTGCCAATGATCTGGCCTGGAATTATTGCTGGTTATATGCTTGCATTCGTAATTTCGTTAGATGATGTTGTTATTTCTGAATTCGTGAAGTCTGCAGGGCAGGAAACTTTGCCCACCTATATGCTTGGACAGTTAAGACGATTTATCACACCTGAAACTAACGCGATAGCCACAGCAAATATTGTTGTGAGTGTTGTTCTTGTCTCTGGTTTCTTTTTGTTAACAAGAAATAGAAATCAGGGCTGAGACTTTAAGGCCCAAATTGGTGGGCAAAACAAGGAGGAGTAAAATGAAATTTAAATTAATATCAAGTGTGGTAGCCACTGCACTAACTTTTTCAGGCGGCATAGCTTTTGCCGCAGGGGAACTCAATATCTTTAACTGGGGAAATTACACACCTCCAGATCTGATCGAAAAGTTTGAAAAGCAATACGATATAAAGGTTACGCTCACTGATTATGATAGCAACGATACCGCCTTGGCAAAAGTTGCTGCTGGAGGGCATGGTTTTGATATAGCAGTTCCATCAAATTCCTATGTACCTATCTGGATTGAGAAAGGGTTGCTACTAAATACAAGGGTAGATCAGATGCCTAATGCGAAGAATATTCTTCCACAATTTAGAGATGTTTCTTGGGATCCAGGTCGCCAATATAGTGCTCCTTGGCAGTGGGGATCTACAGGAGTATCCGTCAATACTAAATACTATAAAGGTGATATCAATACATCTACTATTTTCCTTGATCCCCCAGATGAATTGGTAGGTCAAATAAATGTGGTTCCTGAAATGATGGACGTTATGTCGATGGCAATTTGGTATCATGGGGGTGACGTTTGTTCTGATGACAAAGCAATGCTTAAGAAAGTAAATGACACTCTCTTAGCTGCAAAGCCTAAGTGGAAAAGTATGGATTATGGAAATCTGGCTAAGTTCGCAGCCGAAGATATCTATGCTGGAGTTAATTGGAATGGGGCAAGTATGCGAGCAAGATTCCAAAATGAAACCGTGCACTATGGACATCCAATTGAAGGTTATCCTTTATGGCAGGATGCAGTTGTGGTCTTAGCTGAGGCTAAAAATGTTGAAAATGCCAAGCTATTTCAAAATTTTATTATGGAACCTGAAAATGCTGCGATGATGTCTGCTTTTGCAAGATATTCGAATGGTATTATAGGGTCGGAAGAGTTTATGCCTGACGATATGAAGGGTGCACCTGAAATTGCTGTTCCAGCGGAATTAGCAGCAAAAGGTCAATTCATTGATACTTGCCCACCTGAGGTAACAAAAATGTATACCAAAATTTGGACAAATTTAATGAAGTAGACAATCTGGGTTGGCTGTTTTTACAGCCAACCCCTTCTCAGTTTGGGATTATATTTTTAAAGATTGGATTGGAGAAAGTATGAGTGAAATTGATATTTGCTATATGTCTGCTAGTGAATTAGCGAAAAGGTACCGAGATCGGTCATTATCGCCAGTCGAGGCACTAAAAGCCCTAATTTCCCGAGCAGAAAAAATTAATCCAAAATTAAATGCCTTCACCTATACATTTTATGAGGAGGCTTTAAATCGCGCAAAAATTTCTGAACAAAAATTTTCGAGAGAGAGTAAAAATGTTAAGGCACTAGAGGGTATACCTATTGGAATTAAAGATGAGAGTGCACTCAAGGGAAAGCCGATGTCCAACGGGTCTCTCATTTTGAAAGATACTATTTCAGATTATAATTCTCCTGTTAATGAGCGAATATTGAAAACAGGTGCTATCGTAATTGCTCGAACAGCAACACCAGAATTTTCTTGTGCTGGTTATTGCCACAACAGGGTTACAGGAATAACAAGAAATCCTTGGAACTTAGATTTCACACCCGGTGGATCTTCGGGTGGTAGCGGTGCTGCTCTTGCCGCTGGTATGGTTCCTTTAGCAACAGGTTCAGACATTGGTGGCTCAATTAGAATACCTGCTTCTGCCAGTGGTGTAGTCGGTTTTAAGCCTCCATATGGTAGAAATCCAGATGATACGCCCCTCAATTTAGATTTTTTCTGCCATGTCGGTCCAATGGCTCGATCTGTCAGAGATACGGCATTATTACAAAATGTTATGGTTGGTCCCCATCCATTAGACATTGCATCTATTAGACCAAAAAAAATGGTACCTTTGAAAGAAAGAATAAGTTTAAAAGGCTTAAAAATTGGCTGGTCTTCTGATCTTGGAATGTTTGAAGTTGATCCGGAAGTAATGTCGAATTTTAATAATACCCTTCAAATTCTTAAATCTATGGGAGCGCATTTGGAAGAGGTATCACTTCCTTGGAAAAGTCAAATGCTTGATGCGTGTTTAGATTACCTATACCATATTTTTGGTGTTTGGATAGAGGAAACAGCTAAGGGTAAAGAGCATATGGTAACGCCTTACGTGAAGCAAATTGCTGCTTTAGGAAAAAAATCATCTGCGAAAAAGTATTTAAGATCTCTCGAAGTAGTGAATGATATGAATGCATCTTTTGGCCCAATGATAAGCAAAAAGCACGCTTTTCTTTGCCCGACACTTGCAATACCAGCAGTTAAGGCCGATCATGATCAATCTAAAGATACCGTTTTTATAAATGGAAAAGAGGTGAACCCTCTATTGGGCTGGTGTTTGACTGTTCCCTTTAATGCCCTGTCAAGACTTCCGGTGATGTCTGTTCCATCAGGCTTTTCCAAAACTGGTGTTCCTACAGGTGTACAAATTGTGGGTAAGAGTTTTGCGGATCAAGATGTTTTTAATGTGGCATATTTCTTAGAAAGTTCTCAAAAATGGTATCAGGCTGGAGCTAAACCAGACATTTAATTTTTTTTGTAAACTATGTTACCATCCACCATAGTTAGTTCAACTTCTAGTTCTTTAATATGAGCAGATTCAATTTGATCGATTACATCGGATAAAATAATTAGGTCAGCAAAATAACCTTCTTTAAGCATACCTTTTTTGGTTTCTTTAAATTCTGCATAGGCTCCTAATTTAGTATATGCACTTAGAGTTTCATGGAGATCTAGTCTCTGATCCACAGTCTCTTTTGTCCAAACTTTTCTGTTTAAAGCATTAAATATACAGTTCAATGGATCGACATTTGAAACCGGCCAATCTGTGGAAAAAATAACGACGCTTCCAGAAGTTTTAATGGATTTCCATGCATATGCCTCATTAAATCTGTTCTTACCAATTTTTGAAAGTTCAGGTTCTAAAGGCAACCCATCACTGCCTGGGGGGTGAACAGGCTGCATTGAAGCAATAACATCCAAGTCTTTTAACCGCTTTATATCACTTTTTTGAATAAGTTCTATATGTTCAATTCTATGCCTCGAGTCTCTTCTGCCATTTACTTTTCGAGCATAATCGTAAGCAT
>CACAMI010000056.1 GCA_902533625.1 uncultured Alphaproteobacteria bacterium
TAGATCAACCCCTGTAATTTTGAAGTGATCATTGCTGTCGTTATTTGGTAAGCTCGTAACTTCTATAGAGCTAAAGTCAATATGGAAGAATTCAGGATTTCTCGCAATATCGGCAGCCTCACCCCATGAACCTCTAAGCCAGCTCACATTTTCGATAGCAACAGTATCCGTTCCAGCTCCACCGTCAACGAAGTCTGTCATTCCCTCAGATTCATTTCTAACCGGATTAAAGGTCTCGTCCCCATCTCCACCAAGGAAAATATCTGCTTTTGCAGAACCTATAAAGTAATCAACATTAGAATAGCGATCTATAAAACCACTATCGTCAAGAACAATACCATCGAATTTTTCAGCATTCTCAATAGTTATCAGGCCATCTTCGCCTACTAGATCAGGGTCGATCGGCAACCAACCAGTAGAATGATCATGGGCCTCATCAGAGTCTTCTGTTGCCGGATCATCTCCAGCCACGGTGTAGGTGGCAAGATCTTCCCAAGATATTCCATACTCAAGGTCACCTCTATTCCATACAACGATCCCTTGAGCTTCAAAACTCTGATATTCCAGAACTGTGTAGACATCAGAATCGCCCATAATGGTATCATTACCAGCACCAGGATTGATCCAGTTTATGTCAAGGCCGCCACCGCCGGCAAACTGGTCATCATAGCTAGTAAGCCCATACTGCTCTATACCGGCAAATTCTGTAATATATGTTTCACCGCCAGCACCGGGATAGGTATGATACGCCGCACCTGCATTAGTGTCGACAATGACACCTTCAGGTAAGTGGCCAAAATTTATGGAATCAAAATCCTCTGCATATTCCGCAGAGTCAGTGACAACATTACCAGCACCATCGAGAACGGCGTTGTAAACCTGGCCCGTTGAATAAAAGGGAACTCCTTCTTCATCCACGCCAGCATCAAAACCGACGCGAAACATATCAGAACCCTTCGTTGATACAACTATATCATCCCCGCCGTGGAGCATATAAACGTCTCGTCCATCAGTACCATTCTCAGCGGTAATAGTGGTATCCAGATCAGACATAAATCCAAGGTTTGTCAGGGTAGTAGATTCCAAAGCATCCATCCAGACATTGTCGAATTTATCAGTGTCAGCATTTCTGGCCAACGGAGAAAAGGTTTCCATTTGATCCTTATAAATCGTCCTGAATGGATCATCAACATCCGCACCAAGATCAACTGGCGTATTTGCCGGGGAGTGATCAGCCGAATACCGAGGAAAGAATGATTCATCAAACGTAGTATCCGGATCATCTTCTTGATTCCATGCCAAATTATGATGATCAGGATCAAGACTGTAACGCACCTGACCGATATTCATATTATTATTTGCATCCGGCGTATCGATAATTTCTAATTCGATATTACCATTTAGGATCACTTGAGTAGAATCAGTTTCGGTATTTACCGAGATAACTGTTTGATCATCTCCCGCAATATAATCAATAGCCACATCTTCGGCTTTAAATTCCGCCCCGTTCCAAAAATCTCTATCGATAGCAATTGTATGCGGGTTGTTTGCATAATCCATGAGATGTGCTGATATTGTTCGATCTCCAATCCAGAAGTAATCCGAATGATCGGGAGTATCCTGCTCGTCATCAGCTAGCCATAGTTGTGCGTGACCATAATCATTTACGAGATGCCCTACAACGCTAAAATCACCACCATTCAACTGTACATATGGTGTACCATCCACCGATATCAACGTATTCTCACCGGAAGGCGCAGCGCTTATGAGGGCTGCATCGGCTACACCGAAATGCTCAAGTCTAAAATCGACCCGCTCCATATTCTCATAGTCTGTAATGGTAACAAGTCTATCTGCTTCCGCTGAGCTCGGTTCATGCTCTATTTCAAATCCATCTGAACCACCGCCACCAGTTAGGACGTCGTTTCCATCTTTTCCAGTTTCAAGCCAATTGCGATTGGAACCGCCGATAAGGGTATCATCGCCTCTGCTTCCGTTAATGTGCCGAACATCACCCGTGGTTAATGTTCCGCCATCATGTGTTACTGTTGTACCATTATCAGAACTGAGATCTACGGTAATAGGAGCGGCATCTTCAGGATAGTTCTGAAGATCCAAGCTACCATTACTGTCTCCCCACTCATTTACACCAGTTACGTACGTATCGTCACCCTGAGACAAACTGAATCTGCTTTCAATTGAACCGCTATCCGAGTGATAATAATCATCACCTTCTGACGAGTTAATTTCGACCCAAACTATACCGGCTATCTTTGCTGAGAAATCAGTAGAACTTCCATCTGGATTAAGAACACTATAAGCAGCAATATCTGTCCCCTCATGGTTAAACACGTCGTCTGTATTGTTTATCACAAACCCAGCGCCTACACCATAAAGTGCTTCCACAGGAATAGTGTGGTGGTTGAAGATTAACTCGTTACCATATTTAACTTCTATCGCATTTTCAAACATTACCGATGGATCAGAACCATCAATCAATAGAAATTCTCTATCGTCATCATGAACCACCATATATTCTCCGACAATCTCCATAAAGTCCACTATTTTAACGGAGCTTGTTTCGACTGAAACATATGTTGTTCCATTCTCACCATCATCTTCTTCATATCTATAAGTTACCTGGGTGTCTGCCTGACTTGGATCAATATCAAAGCCTGAAGAGAATCTCGCGCCACCAATACCTGTCGCATCGGCCACATAGACCTTTTCTGTGTCACTGCTAATATAAAACGAGTCTATCTCAGTTATTCCGTCACTAAGATAAATTTCAAGATCATCACCCTGATCTTCGAGGGCGACCACTGCTAAATGCATACCGGTTACACCATCCAGACTCACAGCACCCGTATAACCCGATGCCGGGGCAAAATTTAAGTATGTACCAGCGTCATCCCCAGTTATCGAAATAAGCGTAGTGAGATCTGGCAATGGACCCGGTTCACCATCATCATGATGATAACGATTCTCAAACTCAATATTTTCAAAGCTTTCATAATCCGTGATGATACTAGCACCGTTAAAATCTAAATCACTAAAACTATCATAACCAGCACCACCGGTGAACGTATCGTCACCACCATTTCCAGAGAAGTGGTTATCTTGATCGTTTCCAGTGAAAGTATCATTACTTCTGGTACCATTGATGGTTCTCAAATTTGTCGCCGTCGTAACGCCAACCTCAGTATCAACAGTCAGCGTACCGGTGCTATAATCCAAAACGAGTCCAGTCTGTAAATCGCTATCATCAGGTCCTGAACCGTAGTACACCTGATAAAAGGCATCATAGTTCGCATTCATAACGTCTAGAGTCCACACCTCTGCGTTCATTGGAAGATCAACTGCCATTCCATTCGGCGCATATATGCCGTCAAGATCCTCGTCCTTTAGAAACTGAATCTTTCCAACACCATACTCGTTGTCATAAACTGTAAAATTAATCCATTGATCATGCTCTTCATTAACCACATCGAGATGCCCCGCTAAGTCGCTGCCCAATACACTTTGAATAGCATCCACACGGCCATTCCAAATTTGGATTCCAGGTTCAGGCCCGTATTTGCCTGTTCCCTGATTATTGGAGGTCCAGTCATTATATTCAAATTCATGCCAGCTATAGGCGTCAAACCTACCTGCTGGCCTTCCGTCAGTATCTGTTCCTCCATCAAAATGGTCTGTTCCAGGGGTCCAGTCCATCTCAACATACAGGTCAGCACCAGTACTACCTATAACAGTATCATCTCCAAAGGTTCCAGCAAGGTTGATATTTCCATCTTCTTTAATAAAATCATAGTCACTAATTGATACCTCGTTACCATTTGAAAACGTTATGCTGTCACCAGGTACATTAACAATTATACCGGTACTATCGTCTCCATCAAAAAGACTCTCTGCAGCCTTTTGATTTCCAATATAGCTACTATAA
>CACAMI010000057.1 GCA_902533625.1 uncultured Alphaproteobacteria bacterium
ATCATCTCTTCAGAAACTGGAAGGACCAAGTTTTGAGTATCATTTCTTATTTCTGAAAGCACACCGCCTTCGCCTAATGTCAGAAGAAAGCCATGAACATTGTCACGGACAAACCCAACCAGAAGTTCAATTCTACCATTTTGAATAAATTCTTCTATTATAAAACCTTCCGGGGCCGCACCTGATTTTTGCATATTATCTAGTGCAACTATCAAATCATCAATTTTTCTAATATCCAGGGCTATAGCTGAATGCTCGGACTTGTGCGCATGACCTACACCTTTAAGTGTAACTGAGCCGTTAAACTTCTTGTATTTTTCTAGAAATTCTTCTTTTGACTTTATAATTTCTACTTGCGGAACTTTCACACCTATATTTTTTAAAATCTTTTTTGATTCAAATTCATTCTCTATTTGACTTTCTATTTCTGCCCAATTTTTCCATAATAATTTAGGGGCTAAAGATTTTCTCCAGGATTCTCCAATTTTCAAGGCAGCGACTGCAGACTTTAGACCGGAATCTAAGCCGGTAAGAGGTATTATTCCTTCGCTTAGAAATCTTATAGCTTTATCTTCGGATAAATTTTCATCTAAGCTAGCGAGAACAGCTATGCGGGATCCTGTGGATTTTTTTGCCGAAATTATTGCGTTGATAGCTGGCTCCCATGCCGTATCATGGCATTTATCTTTTCTAGGAAAGTCCATAATTAAAAAAGACAGCTCATTTTTACATTTCAGTACTTCAGTAAAACATTCCGTGAGCTTTTCCTGATCATGCCAAATATATGTTTGATAATCCAAAGGGTTGGCTATATGCACTAACGGTCCAAGAATGGATGATAGATTATTGATTTGAATCTCTGTAAATTCAGGAAAATCTAAAGTTAGTGGATCTGCAAGGTCAGCGATTAAACTGGCTTCGCCACCAGAACATGACATTGAGGAAATTGTATTTCTGAAAAGAGGTCCTCCTTCGTGTAAAATCATTAAGCTATTTAAAAAAATTTCAATAGTATCTACTCTACTTATGCCAAGACGTTCGAATAAGGCGTTAGCACCAGAATCATTGCCGGCCAAAGACGCTGTATGAGAGACAGTAGCCTCCTGTGCAGCTTTAGATTTGCCAACCTTAATTGCAATTATCCCCACCTTTTTCTCACGTGCTTTTATCGCAAGCTGCTCGAGAAAGACTGGATTATCTATACCTTCAATGTGAAGACCAATGGCTGTAACTCTTTCATCCTCAAGAAGATCTAGGGCAATTTTTGATTGGCTAATCTGGGCCTGGTTTCCTGCAGTTATCATATAAGAAATTGGGAGACCTTTAGCTTGCATTGTCATATTTATTGCTATGTTTGAGCTTTGTGTAATTATAGCTACCCCTTTCGAAACCCGTCTGCCTCCATGCTGATCTGGCCAGAGCAAAGCTCCATCTAGGTAGTTTATCAGTCCATAGCAATTAGGGCCGAGGATTGGCATGTCTGCAGCCATCATTACAAGATCATGTTGGAGTTTACCTCCTTGATTTTCATTGTCATCGGTTTCGGTTTCTGCAAAGCCTGATGCAAAGCAAACGGCCCCTCCTGCTCCCAATTTTGATAATTGATTTACTATTTTTGGTGTGTCATTTCGATTTACCCCAATAAAAGAGGCATCAGGTGCCTTTGGTAAATCTGAAACAGTTTTAAAGCATTTAAGGCCTTGTATTTGAGTTTTATAAGGATGTACTGGCCAGATTTCCCCATCAAATGAAAATTTTATACACTGCTGGATTACGCTTTCAGCCCATGAGCCTCCAAAAATTGCAATAGATTTAGGTCTTAAGAGTCTGGTTAGGCTTAATTTCAAACTTAGCCCCCTAATGGCCTTAACAATTCACGACTTATAATGTGTCTCTGTATTTCAGAAGTGCCGTCCCAAATCCTTTCAACTCTCGAGTCTCTCCAGAACCTGGCAAAGGGAAGGTCATCCATTAAACCCATTCCTCCATGCAACTGTATGCAAGTATCAGTTGTTTTTGCCAACATTTCAGTAGCATAGAGTTTTGCTGACGCAATTTCTCTATTAGCTGGAAGTTTATTATCAAGTCTCCAGGCTGCAGAAAGTGTTAGCAAATCTGCTGCATCAATTTCTGTTATCATATCTGCCAATTGGAAGCTAACACCTTGAAATTTTCCAATTTTTTGCCCGAACTGTTCTCTTTGGGTGACATGCGGTAATGTCATTTCAAATGCTCTTCTTGCTCTACCCACTGATGTAGCAGCTACAGTTAATCGAGTTGCATATAGCCACTCATTTGCAATGTCAAAACCTCTATGGACTTCTCCAAGAATTTGTTCTTTAGGGAGACGACAGTTCTCAAATCTGAGAATGCAGTTTTGATAACCTCTATGCGAGACTGAGTTGTAGCCTTTGGCAATTTCAAAACCTTTGGTTCCTCTGTCAACAAGAAAGCAGGAAATTTTCTTTTTCTTCCCTTTTGACGTTTCTTCTTCACCGGTGGCAATAAAGACAATGATAAAATCAGCTATATTTGCATGACTAATAAAATGTTTAGTTCCATTTACAATCCAGTCATCACCATCCTGGATTGCGCTACATTGCATCCCTCTAACGTCTGATCCAGCCCCCGGTTCAGTCATTGCTAGGGCATCAAATTTTTCACCTTTAACAGCAGGTAATAGGTATTTTTCTTTTTGCTCTTCATTGCAAGCCATTAAAATTCCAGAAGGGCGTCCAAAAAAAACGGTCAAGCCATTTGAACCTCTACCCAGTTCACGTTCCAGCAAAGTAAACTCAAGGTGGTTAAGTCCTGCGCCACCAACGCTTTCGGGAAAATTTGCAGCAAAAAATCCAATTTCTTTACACTTTTTCGCAATTTCAAGTCCCAAATCCTTCGGCACTTCTCCAGTTCGCTCAACTTCATTTTCGAAAGGGTAAATTTCTTTTTCTATAAATGACCTTACGGTATCCACAATCATTTTTTGTTCGTCACTTAATTCAAAGTTCATGATTTTCTCACTTTAAGTTAATTGCTGATTACTTCGATTTTGGGGCTCTTTTAATAAGGTTTAATTCCTCTCTAACTTGAGAAGGGGTCATTATTTTTGGACCAAGACTTGTTATAATTGATACTGCTTTTTCAACCAATTGTGCATTAGTTGCTAGCACACCTTTTTCTAACCACAGGTTGTCTTCCAATCCAACTCGAACATTTCCTCCAGAAAGAGTTGCTGCAGCTACATACGGCATTTGGTGTCTTCCTAATGAAAAGGCAGAATGAACCCAGTTCTTTGGAACATTATTAACCATTGCTAGAAACGTATTCAGGTCATCGGGAGCTCCCCAAGGAACATTCATGCATAGCTGAACCATCACAGGATCTGTAATTAAACCTTCACTCACTAATTGCTTAGCAAACCACAAATGGCCTGTGTCAAATGCTTCAATCTCTGGTCTAACGCCAATATCTGTCATCATTTTTGCCATCGCTCTAAGCATCCCAGGTGTATTTGTCATCACATAATCAGCTTCAGCAAAATTCATAGTACCGCAGTCTAAAGTACATATTTCTGGCAAACATTCAGCTACGTGCTGAACTCTTTCAGAAGCACTTGCCATATCCGTACCTGCCTGAGAGTAGGGT
>CACAMI010000058.1 GCA_902533625.1 uncultured Alphaproteobacteria bacterium
ATAAACGCTGGCTTTTCTACCAATACATCCTTTCCACTTTTCAATACTGAGGCTACTTGAGAAAAATGAGCAGATGGTGGAGACGCAACTATAAAACACACGCTATCTCCTAAACTCTCGCAGGCCTGCTCAACATCAGTAAAATATTGACCACAAAGTGGCAATTTATCTGGTGTTTTTTTTGAAACTACCCCTACAATATTTTGACCATTACTCTTTATAGCGGGAATAAGTTTTGTGGTGGCATGTCTGCCAACTCCAACAATACAAAAATCTTTCCAATACTGTCTTACCATTAATTTGATCACTCACCGCTTTCAGTTTGAATGTTCCTTACAACAAATAGAAACCTACAGAGAAAATAGCAAATAATGGATAGTAAAACTAAAGATAAAAGTACGGTGATTGAAGATTCCACTCCAAAAATTCGCAAAGTCCAAGAAAGAAAAAGGCAAATGCTTGCATTCACCATTTGAGGAATCAGATAAAATTTCCCTGAGTATGTAATTTCCAGTTTTTGATATAAATGTAAGTAATTGCGAGTCAATAAATTATGTCCTAGATATAATCGCAACAATAAAACAAATGACACATCAATTAATGGTAGAAGTATGGGAATAAATACCTCCACAGACACCGCCTTTGAGTTATTTAAAAACTCAGTAATAATCAGTATAAAAAATCCCACTAGTGCAAAACTACCAGAGTCTCCAAAAAAGATACTTTTTGGAAAAGCATTAAAGATGCCAAAAGCCAGCATGAAAGCCACACCCATGATTGCAGTTATAGTTAAGTAATGAGACTGCGGTAGATATAATATAAAAAATGAAAAACTTAGAATACTGAGTAATGCTAAATTTAAGTCCGATCCATCATAGAAATTTATTGTGTTAACTAAAATCATGCTAATAAAGCCAACTAATATCATTCCAAAGGCAAGGGAAAAAATCCCATGGTCAAACCAAAGTAAATGAACCAAAGCCACAGACGCGCCAAGAGAAAAAGAAAGGGCTAATCTGATCTTTGCACTCAAATTAATTATATCATCAATCCAATAAATTATTGTTAAAATCAGTAAAATAATAGAACTAATTATTAGGTTTATAGACCAGTAGTCTTGAGAAAGTGGTAAGAAAAAAACAAGTGGTAGAAATATTCCAAAACCAGTTGGCACTCTACCAAACTCATATATTTGATACCAGATTGTTTTGTATATCCAAATTGTAAACATGGTAGCGCAAAAAACAAAAAGAAATGCTATACTCATTCAAATGACCGTTTTCATACTAATTACAAATAAAAACAAAAATCACTTTTGTATGACCTTTTCACCATGATCTACATTACGTGTTATTGTTGAACCAGCGGCAATTATAGAATTTTTCCCCAATGTTACAGGGGCAATTAGCAAGGAACCTGATCCTATTAGTGACATCTTTAAGATTGTAGATTGTTGATGCCTTTTTCCATCCCAGTTACAAAAAATTACTCCGGCACCTACGATTACGCCTTCCTCAAGGTTAGCATCCCCTATAAATGCCCTGTGAGACACCTTCACTTCTTTTTTGAAAATTGCTCGCGTCGCTTCAACATGAGCTCCGATTATACAATCATTATCAACTTGACAATCATCTCTCAGAAAACAGTAAGGTCCAAAAGTATTTCTATCCCCTGCCTTTAAGTTCTTAATAATAGAGTAGGGCCTAACTTCATTGCCACAACCAAAAATTGACTCTGTGATCACACAGCCCTTTCCAATTTTTGAACCCGAACCAACAACGCAATCTCCAAAAAATTCAACTCCGTTAGAAAGAAATATTTCCCCAGAAAATAAAATGCTGCCATTATTTATATGTAGATCGTCACTACCAAAGTAACCTCTTAATACCTTAGAGTGAGTTACCAAAGTGGGCTTATCAAAATTTGCTCTTAACATAGTCTTATTAAAAAATTAAAATTGGAAAAAATATATTGAGCTTTGAGTATAGGCATAAAGTCCATTTTTTCAATACATCCCTAATATTACCTTCTATTAGAATACCTCCTGATTAATCTATCCTAAATTCTAATATTATCGGAAAAATCACCGATATTTAATTAGCAAGAACCTAAAAAGTTGCCAACTTAAATTCAAATTAACTAATCGCAATAAAACCCGCGGATGCAAAAACAAATCTGAAGCTACTCGAAAAAAATAATAGACAGCCTTTGGATTGAAGCGCTTAAAATAAAATAAAAAGCGTATCACATGAAACCTAAATTGGAAATATCTTTTCCCTAATTTCAGCTCTCTCTTAATTCGCATTTTATTATTGAATTTTTCCAATTTTTCATAAAGTTCTAAAACTTCTTTCTCCTGACGACAAAGATCTTTGCTAGCATTTAATTTATGAAATCTGATTGTGGTTAACCTCTCTGGAACAAGTGCGCAATCAAATTTGTTTGCCAATTTTAACCAAACGTCCCATTCCTCAATAATTTGCAGATTATCATCAAATCCTCCAACTTTTAGCAAATGCCGCTTTGACACCACAACACTTGACATCGGAATGAAACAATCAACCAGAAGATCTAAATATACATCACCTTGCAGTCCCTGCTTTCTACCTAATTCAAAAGGAGTAATGGATCCACTACTCTCCTCCAACCTATCAGCAAATGTATAACATATTGCTAGGTCACGATTACCCGAATAATTTTTTATAGCCATGTACTGCATCGCTAATTTGGTTGGATTCCAAAAATCATCACTATCAAGAAATGCAATAAATTTACCTCTGGATAAAGCAATAGCTTTATTCCGAGCATCCCCAAGATCTAATTTTCTACCCGAAAAATAATACCGAACTCGACTTGAATAATTTTTAGCTAATTCCGATGTGCCATCATCTGAAGCATTATCAAATAAAATTATCTCATAATCCTCAAAACTTTGAGATAGCACTGAACCTAATGCCTCCGCCAGATACTTTTCTCCATTGTGAGAGTTTATTATCACTGAAAAAAAAGGTTCAATCATATTGAATCGCTCTGTTCCAGGCAAAGTAATACATATCGACCAGAAAACGGATATTTGCCACCTAAATATCTTTCAATTTCGTGCAATGATTTCAGATCTTCCCTTGATAATTTTCCTGGCAAACACAAATCCACACCAGGGTCACTCTCTACTCCACTACAAATACCAATGCCAAATTTATCAATTATCTTAAGTCCATAAAGAGAAAAGAAAGTTTCTAGTTCTTCATATCGATGCCAGTTTAAGTTTACTCCATTACTCAAAATATCTCCATGAGTTTTCTTCAATTTTCCCAGACTTTCAAATGCATCATTCTTAACCAAATACTGAGAATAATAAATCTCTGACCTAACTGACAAGAAAAGCCTCCCCCCTGATCTTAGCTTCTTCGCCAGCAAAGAATATATCTTTTCAGGTTCCTTAACCATATACATAACTTCTAGCAGAAGCATAACATCCGCCGAATTGTTATCCAAGGTATCTACAAAATCTCCTATTTCAGAATTAACAAATTTTGCCTTGCTTTGCGGAAATTTTTCGTACAAATTACTCCGACACTTAGATAAGACTTTTT
>CACAMI010000059.1 GCA_902533625.1 uncultured Alphaproteobacteria bacterium
GCTCGGTAGATTGGCTTCTATAATTGCATTACATCTAAGAGGTAAGCATAAACCAAGTTTTACTCCACACATGGACATGGGCGACAATGTAATAGTTGTGAACGCTGAGAAAGTTCAAATGACGGGAAAAAAACGAACAGATAAAAATTATTACTGGCATACTGGTTATCCTGGCGGAATAAAAAGCAGGTCGGCCGAAGAAATCTTGGAAGGAAAGTTTCCTGAAAGAGTATTAGTTCAAGCTGTAAAGAGGATGCTCCCTGGTGGCGTTCTCTCCAGGCAGCAAATGACTAACCTAAAAGTGTATTCAGGATCTGTTCATCCACATGAAGCTCAGAAACCCGAGGCACTAGACGTCCGAATACTTAACAAGAAAAATAGTCGAGAATAGGAAATATTAGATGAGTGATGAGATTAAATCTCTAGACCAGTTAGCTGCAGTTGTTTCTGACGAAAATGAATCCGAAGATCATAAGAAGAGTAGTGAACCTATTCGTGATAAGTTGGGCAGAAGTTATGCTACTGGAAAAAGAAAAAATTCAGTGTCACGTGTATGGATTAAGCCCGGTACAGGGAATATTTCTATAAATGGAAAGAATTTAGATGAATATTTTGCTAGACCTGTTCTTCAAATGGTTATTGGCCAGCCATTCTCTGTAGCGGGTGTCGCTGGGGAATTTGATGTTAAAGCCACTGTCAGAGGTGGAGGTCTATCTGGACAAGCCGGTGCTGTAAAGCACGGAATCTCTAAAGCTTTAACTTTCTACGAGCCTTCGTTGCGAGTTGCCTTAAAGGCTGCGGGATTTTTAACTAGAGATGCTAGGGTCGTAGAAAGAAAGAAATATGGAAAGCCAAAGGCTAGGCGAAGTTTTCAATTCTCAAAGCGCTAATATTAACGCAAGACGTAAAAAGCATTATCTACACATTTTTGTTGTACTTACTGTTATACTATTTTTTTGCAAAACTGTTGGAGCAAAAGAGTGTCCTGTAGGGGTTTTTTAGTGGAGCATGCATGTTTTTCTGCTGAGGTTTCTAAGGCTTCATATGCTTGCAGAAGATATCTTTTAAAATATCAGCAAAAGATAATTGCGGAGCAGGAGGCCTATGATGAAAAATATCACTCGATATTTAGTAAATTACAGGCCGAAAGGATTGTCCTTAATGCAGGGATTGGCGCAAAAAAACAATTAGAGGAAACTTTGGATAAGCTCTGGAACAATTTGAGAAAAGAGCAACGAAAAGTATTAAAAGTTGCCTTAGGTAACCCTGTTGAAGATTTAACTGAACGCATGGCTTTAGTAAAAAAACTTGAGGCAGATTTAAATAATAGCTGCCCTCCGCAAAAAAAAGATCATCAAGAATGAATAATCCTGATGAACCTCGTCTCGGATGTGTGGGTGATGCAAGTGAGTGTGCAGTTATAATTAGTAGATGGATTGATGCAACAACCTGGATCCCAAGGCGCCATTCCACAGAGGAACTGACTAAAATGATTGAAGAAGGAATTCCTTTTCGAGAATTTTGGGTTTTAGGAGACCCAATAATAGCATATTTGTCCTATAATAGAGAGCTTTCGCAAATAATGGGTTTATACGTAGATTTTCCTGGAGTTGGGTTAGGTAAATTGCTTCTGGATAAGGTTAAAAAGGGAAAACATTTCATTCAACTCTGGTCTCATTTAGCTAATACTAGTGCTCACCGTTTTTATTCTAGAGAGGGTTTTAGCAAAATGGAACTCAATCAGAGTGGTCAAGACGGTATTCCTGAAATAAGGTTTGAGTGGAAAATTATTGCATAAAAGTGCTATAGGGGAAATATAGGGTTATATATATTAGAGCCTTACATTGTCATTTTTGGGTCAAAAGACAATTTTTATTGGAGGTATTAATGCATTCTATATCATTTATTAAACAAAATGAATTCGAACTTTGGAATGAGTTATGGCAAAAATACCTTAAATTTTACCAAACTTCATTGCCAGATTCTGTTACTAAGGTAACCTGGGAAAGAATTATGGAACCAGAACAAAATATCTTTAGCTTTGGAGGTTACTGGGCTGCAGATGGGGCAAAAGAGTTGGTCGGGTTTACTAATTTTTTATATCATTCTTCTACCTGGTCCGAGCAGGGCTATTGTTATCTAGAGGATTTGTATGTTGAAGAAAGGTTTAGGGGAAAAGGATTTGGTAGACTTTTGATTGAGGCAGTTTGGGATGATTGTCTAAGAAAGGGAGTGAAGAGGCTTTATTGGAAAACCCAGGATAAAAATAGAATAGCAAGAATTATGTACGATAAGGTTGCAAAGCAAAGCGGTTTTATAGAGTATGAAATAGAAGTTTAAGAGTTAAGATACATAATTCATTTTTCACAGGATTTAATTTTGCATGATACTGTGCGTTCTGAGCCAATAAAAGCTGCCGTATGGATGATAGGTGCAATGGTGTCATTTACGTTGATGGCAATAGCTGGAAGATCACTAGCTGGTCATTTAGATACCTTTGAAATAATGATGTATAGATCATTTATTGGTATATTTATTGTTTTGTTTTTTGGTTATTTTTTAAAAACCCTTGGAGAAATTAATTTAGATAAAATTCGGCTGCATTTTGTTAGAAATTTAATGCATTTTACGGGGCAAAACCTTTGGTTTTACGCGGTAATATTTGTACCCCTGTCTCAGATGTTTGCTTTTGAATTCTCTACGCCAGTTTGGGTCGCAGTCATGGCTCCATTTTTTCTATCAGAAAAGCTGACCTTTTCTCGAATTTTAGCTGCCAGCACTGGATTCTTAGGTATTCTAATAGTGGCTAGGCCAGATTTTAATCAATTAGGATTTCCTTTAGTTGCAGCTGCTTCTTGTGCCATATTTTTTGCCTCAACAAGTGTTGCAACAAAGCTTTTAACAAGAGAACAGTCTGTAACCTGTATCTTATTTTGGTTAGTGGTAATTCAGGCAATATTTGGGTTGATCACTGCAGGGTTTGATGGTGATATCGCCTATCCTTCTGGTGAAAATGTATTCTGGGTGGTTCTTGTAGGCATTTGTGGCTTAATGGCACACTTATCAATAACTAAGGCGTTAACTCTTGCTCCTGCAATTGTCGTTATGCCATTGGAATTTTTAAGGTTACCACTGATCTCTATTGTTGGATTCTTTCTTTATAATGAAGGCTTTGAGTGGCAAGTGTGGGTTGGGGCTTTGGTAATTTTGGGCGCAAATGCTATTAATATAAGAACAGAAATGAAATCGAAATAATTGATTATGTTGCAGTTAATAGTTTAATTGAGTGAATTTACCTTTTTTAACACAAAGTTCCGAAATTAGTTTTTTATCTATTTTGTCTGTAGCTCCTCTTGGTAGAGGGTTTCGGCTTATCCAGAAGTTTTTTGGATTCTTGAATTTTGACAGTCTTTTAGACACAAATTTTCTCAAATCTTCGAATATTAGAGTTGCTTTGGGATAAAGGTAAATTAGGCATCCAACATCTTCTCCTAATCGTTCATCAGGAACTGGAAAAA
>CACAMI010000060.1 GCA_902533625.1 uncultured Alphaproteobacteria bacterium
ATGAGAAAGGAAGCTCAATATTTTGCCTTAAAGCTGCATCAATTATATTTTCCCCTTTATTTTCGAGATTTATCCGCTTTTCAACTCCGTCAATTTTTATTTTTATGATTGTTTTAATCTTCCTGAATCTTTCCTTTTTCTTCTTTTCCGGTTTTTCTATCTCATTGGAAAAAAATAGTTCAGACATTATTGGTTTACTTTCTCCAATGTGGTTTCTAAAAATTTTTTTCATCTGGAAAACCATATTTTGGGGACCGCAGAGAAAAACTCCATCAACTTTTTCAGGGGAAATTTGGTTTCTAGAAATTAAATTTCCAATTTTCTCTTTGGTTATGCGGCCTTGATTAAAGATTATATCTTGTGCCTCTATGCTGAAAAAGTAATTCAGTGAAAGGTTCTCCATATGAGAATTTTTTAAAAAATTTAACCTTTGTCTATACATAGTTGATGCGATAGTTTTATTGCCGTAATAAAGTGATATTCTGGAATTTTTCTTTGTTCTAAGGACATAGGAAATTATTGAAATTATTGGCGTAATGCCTGAGCCACAAGCAACAAATACTAAATTTTGATTATCTTTATAATCTGTAAAAAATCTGCCATCAGGTGCAAAAGCCCTTAATTCATCGCCTTCCTTTAGATTATTAAAAATATAATTGGAAAACTTCCCTTTCGGTATCCGTTTTATGCCTATTGATATATTTTCACTTATAGGATCTGAAGAGATTGAATATGTTCTTCTTTCATTTGTATCAGATATCTTTTTTTCCAAGGTAAGATATTGTCCGGGAATAAATTTATATTCCTTTCTAAGATTGTCTGGAACTTTGAAGGTTATCTCAATGGCGTCTGTCGTAAGATATCTTAATTTTTGTACTTTTAAGTTATTTGAATTCTTTCCGGTCATTTTTATATACACTTAAATAATTCAAATGGCTCTAGGCAAGAGTTACAAGAGTATTGAGCTTTACAGGCTGTAGATCCAAAATGGGATACCTTCTTAGTATTTGAGGAATTGCATTTTGGACAAGCAACTGATTGAGTAGAAAAGAATGAATTTTCTTCAATATTGGTGACGGGTGGTGGTGGAGCTATTCCATAATCTTTTAGTTTTTTCTTGCCTTCTTTTGTTATCCAATCAGATGTCCATGGAGGAGATAAAACTCTTTCAACAACTGGAATAAAGCCATTTTCCCGAAGTTTCTCCTCGACCGCTAATTCTATGGCATTTATTGCTGGACAGCCGGAATAGGTTGGGGTCAATTTAATCATCACCTGATTTTTAATGACATTCAGTGCTCTTATTATGCCTAAGTCATGAATCGTGATGCAAGGAACTTCAGGATCTGGAATTGAAGATACCAGATCCCATACCTCCGAATATAGATTTGGAGGTTCTTCAGGACGCAAATCTCCGTTTAAACTTACCATGTTTGCCCTGGATACGTTCTCTGAAGATATTGCATGGTTGAGATTAGATGGCCCATAGTTTCAGTATGAATGCCATTTCTGCCACCAATTTGAAAATGCACGATAGAGGGATAGGGAAGAGTTGCCTCTTTAAAAATATCCCTAATCTCTTTTTCCCACGCTTTTTTTATCTTTAAGCGATCTGGCAAATAATTCTTTTTAGCACAATTAAGTGAAACTTCGGACATGTAAAAAAGCTCTTCAGTATAAGGGTGAAGTTCATTTATCGCTTCAGTCATTTTAAAGTGACTTTCCTCTGTGCCGTCGCCTAATCGGATTACCCATTCACCGGAATGGCGAATATGGTAAACCATTTCCTTTTGTGATTTTGCAGAAATGCCTGCTAATATTTTGTTTTTTGAGGAGTTGCATTCATTCCAAAATAATTTCATAAAAACGCAGAAATAGAGTTGTTTTAGCATAGTGTGTCCAAAATTTTCATTTGGCTTTTCTACTAAGAGACAGTTTTTATATTCCTTCTCAATTCTTCCAAAGGCTAGTTCATCTTCAGATCTTTTCCCTCCTTCGAGATTTGACGCTAGCGAATATAGATTTGTAGCTGCGCCCAAAAGATCTAAACCTAGATTTGGTAAGGACAAGTCTTCTTCAAGGGTTGGGGCATGGCCACACCATTCTGATAATCTATGACCGAGAATTAAATGGTCATCTGCCAATTCAATGGTAGAGAAAAATAAATTTTCTGACATCACATGTGGCCTATATCATCAGGAATGTCATAAAAAGATGGATGGCGATAAATTTTATTCTCTGAATTTTCTAATGTTTCAGAAATATTATTTAAATCACTAGCAGTGATTTTAGCTGAAGGAACAACCCAAATTGAAACCCCTTCATTTCTTCTGGTATATGTGTCCCGAGCTGCATTTAAAGCCATAACTTCATCTCCAGCGTGGACTGAACCAACGTGCTTATGTGATAAACCGCTTTTCGATCTAATAAAAACTTCCCAAAGTGTTGATTTGGTTTCCATTCTAATTTTTCCGAACTGGAGACTGTTTTTTCTTAACAAAAGCTGCAACAGCGTCTCTAACCCATTTGCCTTCTTCCCATGCCTTTTTTCTAGCGCGTAGCCTATCTTTCGCCATTGGGCCATTGCCTTTTATTACTCGCCAAAATTCATTCCAGTCAATTAGGCCATGGGAGTAACCTCCTTCACCATTATTTAGATCGGCATCCCAGGTCAAATTTTTGTCAGGTATAATTAAATTTAGGTGCTTAGCCTGGGGGACAGTGGCATCTAGAAATTTTTGGCGAAGTTCGTCGTTTGTGAATCTCTTAATTTTCCATTTCATAGATTGATCTGTATTATTGCTTTCTGTGTCAGGTGGGCCAAACATCATAAGAGAAGGCCACCACCAGCGATTTAATGCATCCTGAGCCATTTCCTTTTGCTCTTTGCTCCCTTTTGACAAAGTCATCATTATTTCAAAGCCTTGTCTTTGGTGAAAGCTTTCCTCTTTACAAATTTTTATCATGGCTCTTGCATATGGTCCATAAGAGCACCTGCATAAGGGTATTTGATTCATTATAGCTGCCCCGTCTACCAGCCATCCAATAGCACCAATATCCGCCCAAGAAAGTGTTGGGTAATTAAATATGGATGAATATTTTGCCTTTCCCGCAAGTAATTGTTCTGTCATCTCTTCTCGGCTAATACCTAATGTTTCAGCTGCTGCATAAAGATATAGGCCATGGCCACCTTCGTCTTGAACTTTAGCTAGCAGTATTGTTTTTCTTTTGAGAGTAGGTGCTCGTGTTATCCAATTGCCTTCCGGAAGCATACCGACAATTTCTGAGTGAGCATGTTGGCTTATCTGCCTGATTAACGTCTTTCTATATGCGTTAGGCATTGGATCATTGGGTTCAATTTTTTCCTCTGAATCAATTCTCTTTTGAAATGCCTGAAAGAACTCTGGAGTTTCAACTGCTT
>CACAMI010000061.1 GCA_902533625.1 uncultured Alphaproteobacteria bacterium
GAGTTAGACCCCTAAGTCTCGGTGTCCGCCCTTCAATATTATCTTGAAGCCAAAGATTTGTGGTGGGAAGACAGGTTAATCCAACTTTAGCTTCCGCAGCATTTTTAATTATTTTGGATACTTCGGCCTCGTCTCTTATAGATAAAGAACATGCATGGCCACAAAGCACCTTACCCCCCATGCCAAAGTCCTTTGTATATTTCACGATTAAATCAAATCCTTCTGCCTGTTTATCTAATCCTTCATCTACATGAAAATCCAAATCGAGGTCATATTTGGCAGCCAATTCAAAAGCTACCCTGATTTTCTCATCTAACCTCTCATTTCTATATATAAATGCACCTAATATCCCGCCATCAGATTTTATTCTTTTTGCGATTATCTCACCGACTGATTCTAGTACATCGATTGAGGACAAAGAGCACATCTGTATTGCAACGCGGCCAGCCCACTTAAATTTAATATCATTTATTACTTTCCATGCAAGAGGACAGGTTTCATTTTCCCAATCAACGTGCGTTCGCAGAAATCCAGTACCTCGGTTGAACGCTGTTTTGACAGCCTTATTAGCTCTAAAATAAATGTCTTCTTCAGTCCAATTTATTTTGTCCTTATGCATAAGGTCTATGGCATTGAAAAGGGAAGTTGCTCTTTGAGGTATTCTTTTTGCAGTTCCAGTTTTATCTAAATGAACGTGAATATCAGAAAATCGTGGAGTGATAAAGCCACCATCTTTCTTAGAAGATTTTTTAATATTTTCTATCCTACCCTGTTTAATAGAAATATCCCAATTTCCAGCTTTGCCAAAAATTTTTGCACCTTGAAATAAATAACTATTAGACTTCAATTTCATATTCTCTATTTTTCTCTCTTAATTTCACTTTCGTGCCAATGACCAAGAACGAGATGAGACAAAAGGCTTGTAAGAAGAAAAATTGAAATACCTAATATAGAAACAAGAAATAGAGCTGCAAACATCCGTGGAATTTCAAACCTAAAACTTGACTCAAGAATTCTTGAAGCCAAGCCGGTATTTTGTCCAGCTGTGCCAGCAACAAATTCAGCAACAACGGCACCTATCAAAGATAGACCGCCTGCAATTTTTAGTGCTGCCATAAAATATGGTAAAGCGGTAGGCAACATTAGGTATCTAAATTTTTGCCAGGGTGTTGCTCTATATAGCGAAAATAAATCTCTCAAGTTATGATCTGCACTCCTAAGGCCAATTGCCGTGTTAGAAAGAATAGGAAAAAATGCGACAATCCAAGCACAAATTAAAAGAGCAGCAAACGTGCTATCTACATAAATCAAAATGAGAGGCGCAATGGCTATTACCGGTGTCACCTGAAGTACAACAGCAAATGGAAACAAACTCATTTCAATGGTTCTTGATAGCGCGAATATCATTCCCAATAATACCCCTCCTACAATTGCTAAAAGCAAAGAAAAAAACGTAAGCTTGATGGTGAATAGCATAGCTCTTAGTAAAGATGGTCCGTCTGTTAGTAAAGTTGTTCCAATTTTACTTGGGGCTGGTATTAAATAGTGAGGTACATCATAAAACCTAACCAAAAATTCCCAGATCAAAATGGCAAAAGAAATTGCTAATATTGGCATAAGCCATCTTAACCTTTTATCCCACAAGTACTCACGGTCAAAATTTAAATTTTCTTTATCATTTTCTTTAACCATTATCTTCCTTAAACTGTGAATTCTAATTTTCAATAAGTGTGCTTTGGAGGTGACCACTAACCAAGCGACATTTTTCGGAGTATTCTGTAGTAGTTCTGTATTCATCTGTTCTAGGATAATTTTCATCTAGTGGAATATCTGCTACTACTCTTCCTGGTCGTGGAGCCATGACAACAACCCGGCTCGATAAATAAACCGATTCAAAAACACTGTGAGTTACGAAGATCACTGTGAGATTTGTATTTTCCCAAAAACTTAAAACGTCATTATTAAGTTTAAATCTTGTCATTTCATCTAGAGCGGCAAATGGCTCATCCATTAACAAAAGACTAGGTTTTGTTATTAAGGCGCGCGCAATTGAAACACGCATTTTCATGCCGCCAGATAACTCCCTAGGATAGGATCTCTTAAAATCCTTTAAGCCAACTTTGGCAAGAATTTTTTCGATTTCTTCTGATGCCTGCTTTCTTGAAAACCCCTTTAGCCTAAGAGGTAAAAATACATTATCCTCAACTGTTGCCCAGGGCATTAAAGTAGCATCCTGAAAAACAAAGCCAATGTCTTCAGAGATTTCCTTATCATAATTTTGGTTGCCTAGAATTTTAATATGGCCGGTTGTAGGTCTTAGTAGGCCTGAAATCATTTTTAAAAGAGTACTCTTCCCGCATCCTGAAGGCCCAAGAAAACTTATGAATTCATTCTTAAAAATATCAAGGGTCATTCCGCTTACTGCCAGAGTGCCAGACCCAAAACTTTTTTTAACATTTTTGATGCTAATTATTGGACTTACTTTCAAATCAAGCACATCAATACTCTGTCTGGTTTGAAAGAAATTCTGTTGACATTTTTTCTATTTCACCAATAGCTTCTACTATTTTTTCACATGCATATTCTACAGTAATTTCACCCTTTTCTTTTGTGGCTTTTTTCGCATTACCACAAGCACCAAACTTATTTAGATCTTGGGTCTGCCATCCGAATTTCACTGCTGAACCTAATCCAATATGCTGGAATTCCTCATCTATTTTGACTGTTTTAGGAATGAAATTTTTTGCTCTTTCCATTTGTACATTCTCGGGATCAACAGCTAACATTACAGAAGTTTCTAAATCCCCAGCATGGATACCAAACCTTAACTCTTCATCCGAGTACATATTTGGAGGCATTCCAAAACCAAACCAATTAAGGTTGAAAATTAGCATTTGATGGCGAATTCTTAATTCGCGGGCTACTACATCCAATAAACTTATATTTCCACCATGACTATTTAGAAATGCCAATTTTCTTATTCCCGTAGAGGAGAGACATTCCCCAATATCAAGTAAACTTGAATATAGTGTCTCTGTTGAGAGACTTAGTGTGCCCGGAAACCTTAAATGCTCATTACTTTTACCAACCTTAAACGTAGGCAAGAATATCGCATTACTTTGCTCAGAAAGCTTTTTTGAGATTATCTTTACGAGTGCTTCAATTATTTTAGAATCTACTCCCACTGGAAGATGTGGTCCGTGTTGCTCAATAGCAGCTATTGGCATAACAGCTAGAAAGCTTTCTGCATCAGCCTTAGAGAAGTCTAGGGTTGTCAAATCCTCCCAGAATCGCTTTTTTTGTGTGCTTTTCAAATTTCTTGCCATATGTT
>CACAMI010000062.1 GCA_902533625.1 uncultured Alphaproteobacteria bacterium
AAACCTGATATAGTAACTTTGGGGAAACCTATGGGAAATGGATATCCTATAGCTGGGGTAATGACTTCACCTGAAATCCTGAGTGCTTTTCAGGATTCCTTTCGATATTTTAATACCTTTGGCGGAAATCCGGTTGCATGTGCTGCTGGTGAAGCAGTTTTAGATATAATAGATGAGGAAAAATTAGTTGAAAGGGCCTTAGATGTAGGATCTCATTCTCTTGAGCGCTTAAAGGACTTATCGGAAAGATATTCTTGCATTGGAGATGTTCGAGGATCGGGTCTTTTTTTTGGAGCAGAGCTTGTTGTTGACCCGAACACTAGAGAACCTGATCCCAACTTAGCTCGGAAAGTAGTAAACGAAATGAGGAATGAAGGAATTCTGATTAATCGTATTGGCATTAATTACAACACACTAAAGATAAGACCTAATCTTCAATTCACTAGAGAAAATGCAGATTTATTGGTCGACACTCTTGAAAAGGTATTAATTCGGATTAAAAAATCGCTATGAATTATAATGAGGTAGCTTATAAAGCCCTATCTCATTGGAATTTACAGCCAGCCAGAGTTGCTCTGATAGCAGAGCGCGAGAATAGGGTTTTTAAAGTAATTGATTCTAAAGGAAAAACTTACGCACTTCGCGTTCACCGGTTGCATTATCAGAGTGAAGCAGCAATTCTTTCAGAGTTAGCTTGGATGAAGAGTCTTGAATTTTCAGGTATCCTAGTACCTGAGCCTATGATCGCAAAGAATGGTAAACTTTTGATTAATGAATGTGGTTTCCAAATAGATCTTTTAAGTTGGCTAAACGGTAAACCGATTGGTGTGACGGGAGGATCTCTCGACCTTTCTAATAGGTTGGAAACATTTTTTGATTTGGGTAGGTTGTTAGCCACTTTGCATAACTACTCAGATAGTTGGGAGTTACCACCTGACTTTGTAAGACCAAAGTGGGATAGGGATGGCATTTTAGGTCCAAAGCCGGTTTGGGGTAAGTTTTGGGAAAACCCATCTCTAAATTTTAAAGAAAAAAGCTTGTTTGAAGAAGGTAGAAATAAGGCACTAAAAATATTAAGTTCAAAGGATTTTGATTTTGGATTAATTCATGCGGATATGGTTCGTGAAAATATTCTCATTGATGGATCTTCTTTGGCAATAATAGATTTTGATGATTGTGGATTTGGATATCGCCTTTTTGATTTAGCAACTGCCCTTTTAAAAAACAGGTCAGAACTTGATTATCAAGATCTACAGGCTGCTATTTTAAATGGATACAAAACCCTTCGTATTATAGACGTAGAGCAATTAGATCTTTTTTTATTGCTTCGTGCATTTACCTACGTAGGCTGGATTGTCCCCAGAATAAAAGAACCGGAGGCAAAAATTAGGCAAGCACGTTTTATTAAAACTTCAGTAGAGTTATGTGAGAAGTTTCTTTCTACAGGTTGGCCTTCAGCTTAATTTATCTTTCCTGACTAAAACTTAAGCTAAACTTACGAGGAAAATTTTTTAACCAAAAAGTTTTTTGGCTATTTCTTCTGCCGCTTCATCAACTGATAATTTTGTAGTATTAATATGTATCTCGGGCGCTTTAGGTATTTCATATGGACTATCAATTCCAGTAAAGTTTTTTAACTCTCCCGCGCGCGCTTTTTTATAAAGCCCTTTTACGTCTCTTTCTTCGGCGACCTCTATTGGAGTATCTATAAATACTTCAAAAAATTCTCCTGGCTGCATTATCCCCCTAACCATATCGCGTTCTAATTGGAAAGGAGAAATAAAGGCTGTAATTACAATAAGACCAGCATCAGTCATTAATTTAGCTACTTCTCCAATTCTACGTATGTTTTCAATTCTATCTGCTTCAGTAAAACCTAGATCTTTGTTAAGCCCATGGCGCACATTATCTCCATCTAGCAGGAATGTGTGGCACCCTCGTTGTGTAAGTTTCTTATCTAAAGCATTTGCAATAGTAGACTTTCCAGAACCTGACAGACCAGTCATCCATACCACTTTCGCCTTTTGATTTTTCTGCTTAGCTCGTTCAGCCCGGTTAATATCTGTTGCTTGCCAATGAATGTTTTGTGAACGCCTAAGCGCAAAGTTAATTAAGCCAGCTGCGGCTGTTGAGTTGCTTATCTTATCAATAAGGATAAATCCACCAAGCTCTCTATTTTTTTCATAGGGCGTAAAAGCAATAGGTCTATCAATCGTTATATTTGCAACCCCAATAGTGTTTAAGGTTAATGTTTTACATGCCATATGCTCCATTGTATTGACGTTGATTTGGTATTTTGGATTACTGACGGTAGCTGAAACAGCTTGTGTGCCAATCTTAAGGTAGTAAGATCGACCCGGCACAAGCTCTTCTTCATCCATCCATATAATTTTTGATTCAAACTGGTCAGCAACTTCTATAGGGTGGTTGGCTGCTGTTATAACTTGGCCCCTAGAACAGTCAACTTCATCTTTAAAAGTTAAGGTGATTGACTCACCCGTTTTAGCCTGTTCAACTTCTCGATCAGAAACAAAAATTTTATCAATCTTTGATAAGTTTCCACCAGGTAGAATTCGAATTCTATCTCCTGATTTAACAGCACCATCAACAATTTTTCCTGAAAAGCCTCTAAAATTTGAATTAGGTCGGTTTACCCATTGAACGGGCATCTTAAGTCCATTGTTAGATTTGGATTTCTGAGAAGTGGCTACGTTCTCCAATTGGTTCATTAGGGTTGATCCATTATACCAAGGAGTGCTGCTTGAAAAGGAAGTAATATTATCGCCCAATAGACCAGAAACCGGGATGGCTGTAAAATTTTTTATACCAACTTTTTTTGCAAATTCATTATAATCAGAAGAAATTTTTTTGAATGTTTTTTTAGAATATTCAATAAGATCCATCTTATTTATTGCTAGGATAAAATTGTTAATTCCAATTAAATTACATAGGAAAGAGTGGCGACGGGTTTGAGTAAGTATACCTTTTCTGGCATCAATTAAAATTATCGCAAGCTCTGCAGTTGAGGCTGCTGTTATCATATTGCGGGTGTACTGTTCATGGCCAGGAGTATCAACCGCAATAAACTTTCTCTTCTCTGTAGTGAAAAAGCGGTATGCTACATCAATAGTAATTCCTTGCTCTCTCTCTGCTTCCAATCCATCCAGTAGAAGTGCAAAGTCTAAATTTTTTCCTTGTGTTCCAGTTTTTTTACTATCTGATTCA
>CACAMI010000063.1 GCA_902533625.1 uncultured Alphaproteobacteria bacterium
CTTTTGCTTTCAGAGTTATTAGAGAACGAAAATTTAGGCACAAAAACTTTGATTGAAAATAACCAAAGGGCCATAAGAGCTTCTCAATCAGTAGATTCCCTTTTAGCTGATATTCCTAGTTATGAAGAACTAAAGATACTTTATGAAAAAACCATGGCGGCCTACTCGCCTGAAAAAGAGTATTCCGCATCTCATATTCTGTTAAGTACTGAGGATGAGGCAGAAAACCTTGTTGAAAGAATTAATGAAGGGGAAAATTTTGCGAAGCTGGCAGCTGAATTTTCCATTGGTCCATCTTCTCCTAATGGTGGAAGTCTTGGATGGTTTGTAATTGGCCAAATGGTTCCTGAGTTTGAAGCGGCGGTTTTGTCCTTGGAATTAGGTATGGTTTCCCGTCCAATAAAGACGGAATTTGGGTGGCATATTATTAAGCTGGATGGTGAAAGATTGCAGCCTCAACCAAATTTAGAAGAGTTAAGACCTCAGCTAGAATTAGAACTTAGACAAGATTTCCTAAATAGTAAATTAGATGAATTGAGGGATTTGTCTGATATTAATTATTTTGAAACCAATATTGATAAAGCTGTAATAAAGGAGATTAAAATGCTATTTTCTCAGTAGAGAAAGATTGAGGTGTATATGGAAAATACGGTTTTAAAAAAAAATAAATGACTTGGAAGATGAATTGGTGCTCTTAAAGAAAAATAAAAATCCTATACCCTCTTTTATTAGAAATTATACTTTTCCTCATGGGATGAAGATTGAGGGTGTAAATTTCTCTGCTTTATGCGCTTCAATAAAATCTGACCAGAAGCTTGACCTAACCCTAATCGAAATAAGGGAAGGGGCTAGTTTATCTGGAGTTTTCACTACATCTCAAACCCGTTCCTCGCCAGTGAGGTGGTGTGAAGACATATTTGGTAGAAGAAAGAATAAGACACTTTCTGGAAAATCAGCCATCCTAGTAAACTCTGGAAATTCAAATACCTTCACTGGGGAGTTAGGGAAAAGAGCAGTGGAAAAATCAGTTGAAGCTGTGTCCAAAAATTTAGGCTGTGAGAAAGAAAATGTTTTTGTTGCATCCACCGGAGTTATTGGAGAAATTCTCCCGATTGACAAAATTATTAGTAAAGTTCCAGACTTATGCGAAAAACTTTCTCCTAATAGCATATCAAAATCTGCAAAGGCGATTATGACTACTGATACTTTTCCTAAGGGCGTTTGTGCTAATGTAATGATTGGAGGGCAGAAGGTATCAATTATAGGTATAGCTAAGGGTTCAGGAATGATATCGCCAGATATGGCAACAATGCTTGGGTTTATTTTTACTGATATTTCAATTAACGAAGAGTTATTGCAGGAAACTTTGCATAAGTCCGTAAATCAGACCTTTAATAATATTAGTGTTGATAGTGATACCTCTACTTCAGACACAGTAATTTTAGCAGCTACAGGTACAGTTCCGGGATTACATATTTCTAAGTCAGAAGATGATGGGTATTCAGAATTCCTGGAAGCTTTAACCTCTGTTATGAAAGAATTGAGCCACTTGATTGTTAAAGATGGAGAAGGGGCTACAAAGTTTATAGAGATCAGAGTGTCAGGAGCTGTTAGTGATTATTCTGCGAAAAAAGTATGTCAATCGATAGCAAATTCACCACTTGTCAAGACAGCCGCTTCAGGAGAGGATCCGAATTGGGGACGAATTATTATGGCTATTGGAAAGTCGGGAGAATCAGTTGAAAGAGATAAGATTACTATTAAATTTGGCGAAATTCTTGTGGCTGAAAAAGGTGCTGTTGCATCAACATATTCAGAGGATCTGGGAGCACGGTACATGAAAAGAGATGAGCTTATTATAGATGTTGATTTGAACATGGGTGAATCTAATGCTATTTTTTGGACGTGCGATTTTTCAGGTGAATATGTTTCTATTAATGCAGATTATAGATCGTGATAATTCAGAATGTGGCAATAGGAGCATTAGTAGATCCAGAAGGGAGAGTTCTTCTTACAAGGAGGTCAGAAAGAAATAGTGTAATGGCCAATTTTTGGGAGTTCCCAGGGGGAAAAATTCTGCCTCAAGAGTTGCCTGAGGAAGCGCTTGTGAGGGAGCTCAGAGAAGAACTGTCAATAGAGACTTGGGATAGTTGCTTGGCCCCAGTTACATTTGTTAGTCACAGTTACACGGACTTTCATGTAATCTTGTTCTTATTTATTTGTCGCAGATGGGATGGAGTAATTTTTCCTAAAGAGGGGCAGAAGTTTTCCTGGGTAAAAAAAAATGAATTGAAAGATTATGAAATGCCAGAGGCAAACTCATACTTAGTGGCCATTTTAAGAGATTGGATTTAAAATATACATTTTTGAAAATGGTAGCTCTAGTAGTATTTTTTTGTAAATTTTGGAAAGAATGGAACTTTGAGGAATAAATTAATAAAAAAAATAAAAGATTACTACCAAGTGGTGAAAAGTCGTCGCATTGAATCATTATTTTTGGAGAAGAATAGGTTCGAGAAATTTAGCAGAGAAGCTTCTGGAATATTTTTAGATTTTTCAAAAACGAATATAGATAATGTTCAATTAGATTTACTAATGAAACTACTTTCAAGTAGTTCATTTTCTACTGCTCGTGAAAATTTGTTTGAGGGAAAAAAGATAAATTATACAGAAGGCAAGCCCGCCCTGCATACTAGTATTAGATCTCCATTACAGCCCATTCTGGTAGGCAACAAAAATGTTGCGGAAGAGCTACTGGCAGAGCAAAAGAAAATGATCGAATTTTGTGAGCGGGTACAGTCTGGTTCAATAGTAAGTGCTACCGGAAAACGATTCACAGATGTTGTAAATATTGGCATAGGCGGCTCACAACTAGGCCCTGAAATGGTAATAAATGCGCTCAAAACTTCAAAAAATCTACTAAACATTCATTTTCTTTCTAATATAGATCCATCAAATCTGATTGATGTTCTTGATAATTTGAATCCTGAAACAACCTTATTTGTTGTAGTTTCGAAGAGTTTCAATACCTTAGAAACTTTAAAGAATGCTACCTCTGTAGAAAAATGGTTGCGAGAGCATTTAAAATCTGGAGATTCCGTTCAAAAGCACTTTGTTGCAGTCCTATCAGACACACATAAAA
>CACAMI010000064.1 GCA_902533625.1 uncultured Alphaproteobacteria bacterium
TTTTATTAAAAGACCACAGACCTCTGGGAGCCTATCAAATACTTGATTTATTGCGTAAAGAAGGGTTTAGCTCAACACCGCCTATCGCCTATCGCGTTCTCGACTTTTGGATTGCAGAAGGTTTTGTACATAGGATCAAGAAGCTAAATGCTTTCGTCGCATGTGCGGAGCCAGGGACTGAACACTCTCCAGCATTCATGATTTGTAGGAAATGTAAAAAAGTGGCAGAATTGGATGAAAAAGAATCGAAGGTTAATTTGGAAAAAACAAGTCCTACAGAATTTATAGTCGAAGAAGCAGTAATCGAACTTATTGGACTGTGTAAATCTTGCATTACTTTAGAGGCAGCATGACATTACTAGCAGTAACCAATCTTAGCGTACGATATGGAAAAAATATAGCGCTACAAAACATGAACCTTTCATTGAGCGCTAGAGAAATTGTTACTATAGTAGGTCCCAATGGCTCAGGAAAAACCACTCTTTTTAAAGCTATTATAGGTTCAACTCCATTAAGTAGCGGCAAGGTTGAATTAAAACCCGATATAAAAATTGGCTATGTTCCTCAGCAATTAAACATAGATGCAAGTCTCCCTATTACGGTTGAAAGATTTTTTAAACTTGCCCAAAAAATAGATGATGATTCCTATGAAAAAGCGTTAGAAATCATGAGCTCGAAAGAGCTTTTGAATTCTCAAATGAGCAGTTTATCAGGAGGAGAGTTGCAACGTGTACTCCTCAGCCGAGCTCTAATTGATAAGCCAGATTTGTTATTACTGGATGAAGCTACCCGTGGATTAGATCAGCCTGGGGCAGCAGCATTTTACCGAAAAATTGAAAGCATAAGAAATGATACCGGTTGTGCAATACTTATGATCAGTCATGATTTACACGTGGTAATGGGTGCCTCAGACCGGGTAATTTGTCTCAATGGGCATATTTGCTGTCAGGGTGCCCCAGATTCTGTAGCCTCATCACCTGAATATAAAGCACTTTTTGGATCGGATGTGGATGGCACCTTTGCTCTATATAAACACAACCACGATCACAGCCACCATTCAGAAAGCAAGCCGCTATAAAAAATGCTAGATGATTTTATGATACGTGCCTCTCTCGGAGGGATCGGTGTAGCACTGGCAGCGGCGCCTCTAGGGTGTTTTATCGTATGGCGACGTATGGCATACTTTGGTGAAGCAACGGCTCATGCTGCACTACTTGGAATCGCTTTATCATTGACGTTTGAATTTTCTGTTTTTTTGGGAGCCATATTAGTAGCTCTACTCATGGCTTCATTAGTAACTCTTTATGAAGGCCGATCTCTTTTTTTAGATACATTGCTAGGAGTAGCAGGACATAGTGCGATTGCCGCAGGACTGGTTATTGTTTCCTTCATATCAGGCATCCGAATTGATTTAATGGCATATTTAATTGGAGATATATTGGCTGTATCTCGTTTGGACCTTCTTTTAATATGGGCAGGAGCAGGGATAATTTTGTCCCTAATAATATGGAGATGGTCTCCACTTTTATTGGTGACGTTAAACGAAGACTTGGCTGCCGCAAATGGTTTTAATCCCAAGAAAGAGTCTTTTATCTTAACAGTTTCTTTAGCCATAGTCGTGGCTGTTGGCATCAAAGTTGTTGGGGTATTACTTATTATAGCAATGCTAATTATACCAGCGGCCTCAGCCCGAACTATATCTTCAACACCAGAGTTTATGGGAATAGCTGCATCCTTAATAGGAGTATCCTCTGCCATACTAGGACTTAATGCAGCTTACATTTTCGATACACCAACAGGGCCATCTATAGTGTGCGTAGCTTCTATGTTTTTTCTGATCTCAATATTGATCAGGGTATTTTTTTATGGCAGAAATAATTTTTGACTTGAAGCTATAAAAAAAACTGCCTACGCGAATGGGTTATTTTGCTCAGGTTTAGTAGAAAGCCACACTGATTTTGCCTGCATAAAAGATCTCATTCCTTCCCAACCACTTTCGCGCCCATATCCCGATTGTTTGTAACCACCTACAGGACTTTGCGTAGCTGCATTAAAGTAATTATTTATATAAATAGTACCAGCTTGAATACGGTCTGCTATTCTCATGGCAACCGCAATGTCTTTTGTCCATATCCCTGCTGCAAGTCCATAAACTGAATCATTGGCAATACGTATTACTTCTTGTTCAGACTCCCAAGTTTGAATAGATAGTACCGGGCCAAAAACTTCATTTTGTGCAAGGTCAGAATCATTTGGAACATCATTAAATATTGTTGGGCCAATAAAATATCCCTTATCGCTACAAAAGGAACGCCCATCTAAAAGAAGTTTGTGTCCCGCCAATTCTGCCTCTTTGATCTTTTGCAACACTCTTTCATAATGAGGTCCATTCGCGATCGGTCCAACTTGAGTAGCAGGATCTAAAGGGTCTCCAACTTTTGCCTTCTTAGAAATACTAACTAATTTATTTACAAATTCTTCTTCGATTGATTTATGAACCAAAACTCTTGATCCAGAAATGCAGCTCTGACCGGTTGCAGGAAAAATACCGGAAGCTACACCATTAACAGCTAAATCAATATCAGCATCGGAAAAAATAATTTGAGGAGATTTTCCACCTAACTCCATTACCATGGGTTTTACCTTTTTTGCCGCTGTCGTTGCAGCAGCAACCCCTCCAGCAGTTCCGCCAGTAAAACTAACCATTCTTATGTCATCATGACTTACCAAAGGTTCTCCTGCTGTATCTCCAAAACCTGTAATTACATTCAATACACCCGCTGGCAAATCAGCTTCGAGCAGAACGTCCATAAACTCTAATATGGAGCATGACGCATGCTCTGATGGTTTCATAACTACCGTATTACCTGCTGCCAAACATGGAGCGAGTTTATTTATTAGAACTCCTAAAGGGGAATTCCATGGTAAAATGAACCCAACAACTCCAAAAGGTTCCCACTTAAGATAGTTATGAATGTTTGGGGCCTCGGCAGGAATCAATTGACCTTCAAATTTATCGCACATACCGGCATAATAATGAAATGCATCAACAGACCACGCACCTTCCATCAACGAAGGCGTAAT
>CACAMI010000065.1 GCA_902533625.1 uncultured Alphaproteobacteria bacterium
AGCTGCTCTCGTTATTTCAGGTAAAGCAAAAACCCTAATTAAAGGAGCGGAGCTAGCTAAGCAGTCAATAGATTCTGGGAGCGCGAAATTAAAACTCGAAGCTTTAGTTGATTTTACAAATAGAGATTATAATGGCTCAAACAATTCTTGAAAAAATTAAAGCCTATAAGCTTGTAGAAATTTCTGAGAAAAAAAAAGTTAATCCAGCTTCGAGGCTTAAGGAGAGAATTACTGATAAAAATCAGAGAAGTCCTTTCCTTAAGGCAATTTTAAACAAGAAAGGAAAAACCCATTCCATAATTGCGGAGATAAAAAAAGCAAGCCCATCCAGAGGGGTAATAAGGGAAAATTTTGACCCATTGAATATTGCAAAAGAATACGAAAGAGGTGGAGCAAGCTGTATATCTGTTTTAACAGATGGCCCTTCTTTTATGGGAAGTGAGAAAGATCTTATCGAAGTTAAGTCAGCAAGCAATCTACCTATTCTTAGAAAGGATTTTATTTTTGATCAATATCAATTACTAGAATCTAAAGTTATTGGTGCAGACTGCGTACTTCTCATTTTATCGGCCTTAGATTTTTCTCAAGCCAGGGATCTAGAAGATTTTGCTCTTCTTATTGGCTTAGAAGTTTTAATCGAAATCCATAATAAAGATGAACTAAGCGTGGCTAATGATATGAAATCTCCTTTAATAGGTATAAATAACAGAAACTTGCATACTTTTAAAACTGACACATCTTTAACAAAAGTTTTGGCTCCTTACTTAAAACCAAAAAAAACATTAATATCTGAGAGTGGCCTTTCGAACCGAATCCACTTAGATGAATTAGCAAAAATTGGAACACACGGCTTTCTAATGGGAGAGACATTAATGAAAAGCAACAATATCGCCGCAGAATTAAATTATCTAGTAAAGTAGTATTTTAAAATGACATTTTCTCACCTAGATAAAAGTGGAAACGCAAAATTTGTAGATATATCATTAAAGAAAAATACTCCCAGAGAGGCTGAAGCTGAAGCATTTGTTAGTATGAGTTCAAAAGCATTTTTATTGCTAGAACAGGAAAGTTCTAAAAAAGGAAATGTTTTAGCTGTGGCCCAATTAGCGGGCATAATGGCTGGAAAAAAAACTCATGAACTAATTCCATTATGCCACCTTATTCCTACAACTTCTATAAATGTAACATTTAGAATAGATCACAAAAATACTAAATTAAAGGTAATAGGGAAAAGTAAAGCCGTCTATAATACAGGTGTTGAAATGGAAGCATTAACTGCTGTAAGCATCGCTGCATTAACGGTTTATGATATGATAAAAGCTGTAGATAAAGGCGCCACCATTAGTGAAATAAAGCTTGTTAAAAAAAAAGGTGGGAAGTCAGGTGATTACAAGGCTTGAACCATGAATAAAGTATCTCAGGAACGAGCTATCAAAATTATTTTGAGTTTAGTAAAGCCTCTCGGAAAAGAGACAGTTTCAATTGAAAACAGTTATGGAAGAACCTTAACTGAAGATATTGTCGCAAAAAATTTTTCACCTCCTGCTGACTGCTCATCAATGGATGGATACGGAATTAATTCATATAAAAAAGGCAGCACAAGCAGCTACAAGCTAGTTGGCGAGGTGCAAGCCGGCAAATCTTATTATAAGGATGTGAAACCAGGCGAGGCGGTAAGAATTTTCACAGGTGCTAATATTCCAAAAGGAGTGGATAAAATTATTCCACAAGAAAATCTATTATCAAAAATAGAAAATAATCTTAAGTTTTTTAATAGCAACGATAAATTTATACGATCAAAAGGTTCTAATTTTAAGCCTGGCTTTAAAATAAATAAAAACAATCTATTAAGCCCTAGCTTAATTTCTCTAATTGCTGCCATGAATATTGATAAACTTTCTGTTTTAAAAAAACCAAAAGTTGCAATTCTTAGCATTGGAAATGAACTTTCATATCCAGGAAATTCATTAAAAAATTGCAAGATCAGTTCATCAAATGCATATGGTCTAAAAGCCTTTATACAGAGCAAAAATGGTGAAGGCTATTTAAAGCCAATCATAAAGGATGAAGAGGAAGCTATTACCCAAAGTATTAGACAATCACTTAAATTTGACTTGATTGTAACAATTGGAGGGGCCTCTGTTGGAAAATATGATTTGGTTTATGATGCGGCTTTAAAAGCTGGGATTACTTTTTCTTTCACTCAAGTCAATATGAGGCCAGGAAAACCTTTCAAGGCAGGACAAAAAGGTAATACTTTATTTTTTTCGATTCCCGGAAACCCAGTTTCATCCCTTATTTGCTCTCAATTATTTATTGGTCCAGTCTTGGATAAGTTGCAAGGAAATATCCATTCATTAAACGTTAAGGAAGCACTACTGATTGAGGATATGGAAGCAAATAGCAATAGAAAACATTTCATTCGTTCCAAATTAATTCAAAAAAATAACAAATCTTACGTTAAACCTTTTAAGAATCAGGACAGTTCTAATCTAACAATTCTAAATAAAGCTAACTCACTAATTGTGAGAGAGGAATTTGCACCAGCCGTTAAAAAAGGCGGAACAGTTAAAATAATAGAATTGAGTATATAAATGTTGACACAAAAGGTGAACACCTATAGAACATTTATAGGGAGATTATTATGATTACAAGAAAACAATTGGAACTATTCAACTATATACATAGGGAAGTAACAAATTCGGGTGTAGCTCCCTCTTTTGATGAAATGAAAGAGGCATTAAACCTTAAGTCTAAGTCTGGAATTCATAGACTTATAAGCGGACTGGAGGAAAGAGGTTTTATAAAAAAACTTTCCCATAGAGCTCGCGCAATTGAGATCTTAAAATATCCAACTGGATTTACCAAAACTAAAGGCCCTTCAAATAATGTCACTATGATTGATCGTAATAAACCTTTTACAGGGACCTCGGGTAATAATTCTGCCGTATCAGAAGTTCCCATGATGGGAAGAATAGCAGCTGGCTCACCATTG
>CACAMI010000066.1 GCA_902533625.1 uncultured Alphaproteobacteria bacterium
CACAATGGAAATGTTTGAGGCATTTTCTTTTAGTGAAAGAGTTTTAAAGGAGGCATATTGGGTTAACGAAACTACTTTTTGGAAACCAAGCCATGAGAATGAACATGAGATAGTAAGAAGCTCTAGAATCCAAGATACCGAAGATGGGTTGTCTGAATTTCCTCATGTAATTCTGAATCAGGCGCGGGTTCATGATCATCTTCTCGAGAAGATGTATAATGCTCCCTTCAGAATTCAACCCAACTATAAATTAAAATTAATTGATTTAAAGGTTGATGACGGTCCCAATATAGGAGTGAATGAATCTTACCCAGTAATGGCAACCTTTCAAGAAACTGATAACCAAAAGCAAAAGAAAACGCATATAGTTAGATCTCAGTTCGTTGTAGGTTGTGATGGAGCTCGAAGTTCCGTTCGAGATTTCCTAAAAATTAAATTGAAAGGCGATTCAGCTAATCAGATTTGGGGTGTGATGGATGTGTTGGCTATAAGCGATTTTCCTGACATCAGATTTAAGTCTGTAGTTCATTCGTCTCATGAAGGAAACTTACTCATTATTCCACGGGAGGGTGGATATTTGGTAAGATTGTATATCGAGCTCGACAAATTGAAACAAGACGAAAGATTGTCGTCTAAAGATATTAAAATAGAAACATTAATTACTTCTGCAAAGAGGATTTTAAATCCCTACCAGTTTGAAGTAAAAGAAGTCGCTTGGTGGTCAGTTTACGAAATAGGTCAAAGGCTTGCCGAGCGGTTCGATGACCTAAAAAGAGAAAATAGAGATCCTAGAGGGTTTATTGTAGGAGATTCGTGTCATACTCATAGCCCTAAGGCAGGGCAGGGTATGAATGTTGCAATGGCAGATAGCTTTAATTTGGGATGGAAATTAGGATCTGTTTTAGCAGGACAGTGCTTGCCGGATGTTCTAAAAACATATTCTGAAGAAAGACGTGCAGTTGCCAGCCAGCTAATTGAATTTGATAAAGAATTTGCCCGCATGTTCAGCGCGCGCCCTAAAAGTGCTAACTCCATTAATGACGAAGAAATTGATCCAAAGGAATTTGAAAAATATTTTAAAAAGTATGGAAGATTTACGGCAGGCACAGAGACAAAATACTCTAAGTCACTAATTACGGGTTCTTCAGAGTACCAGGATTTAGCCAAAGGTTTTATGGTTGGAACACGGTTTCACTCTGCTCCTGTAATCAGAGTTTTTGATGCTAAACCAATTCAACTTGGCCATACATTAAAAGCAGATGGGCGTTGGAGGTTATTTATTTTTTCTGACAATAATTTCTCAGGGCAAGAAGATTCCAAAGTTCACTCCTTATGCAAGGGTTTGTCTGAACTAAATAACTCTCTCATAAAAACCTATACCCAAAAGGGATTAGATATTGATAGTGTTTTTGACGTAAGAGCAATTTTTCAAATGAATCATCGAGATTTCAATCCTAGTTGGTTACCATCACTTCTTATGCCTTATAAAGGAAAGTATAATTTAATTGATTATGAAAAGGTATTTTGTCCAAATTTTAAGTTAGGAGAGGATATCTTTGAAATAAGAGGAATAAACAAAGAAGAGGGCTGTATAGTGATTGTGAGGCCTGATCACCATGTATCGAAAATTTTTAGCCTTGAGTCAGTTGATTCAATTCGTTCATTCTTCGAGGCATTCATGGTGATACCTAAAGTTTAATAGCCAAATTGAAAAAACGGCTTATATATTTGCCCATTCGCTTTTTTATAAATTCAGCCGTGGAGAGTTAGTTCTTCATTTTTTTCGGAAGAAGTTTGTTTTTCAAATCTACGTATGGAAAAAGCCTCTATAGGCAGTTCGGAAGGCTTGTTTAAGAGTAGGCTACTAAGAATATGGCTAGTAGCTGGAGCAATACCAAACCCATGACCAGAAAATCCTGAAGCAACATAAAGTCCATTGATATCAGGAACTTTGTCCATCACCGGCAGTGCGTCAGGGGTTAGGTCGAGAAGCCCTCCCCAAACATCTCTAATGGGTGATCCTTTTAGTAGGGGTAGGACATTAAAGCCTAAATCTAAAGTTGCGTACACCTTTTCCAGTGATGGGCAGGCATAAGGCTTTTTGTCTTTTTCTGTTAAACTCCCGTTCCAGTCTTGTGCCCCACTTGATAACCGAAAGCTACCGCTTTTCTCCTGCCGCATGGACATATTTGCATTACCAACACCTATTACCGGTTTAAGAATTTTATCCACAGGTTCCGTCTGGATTACGGTAACTATCGGTGTTGAGATAGGAACAGAAAAATTGGAATCTGTCATAAGCAGATTGGTTTGTACTCCGCAAGCCAAGAGGCAGGAGTTTGTATTTATTTTGCCTTCAGAACTAATAATGCCTTCCAGCTTGCCTTCATTAATGCATAACTTTTTGATCTCTCTTCCAATATGAAAGATGCAACCATTTCTTTCAGCTGCTAATTTATATGCCTCCACAGTTGCAACAGGATCAGCATGTCCATCAGTTCGACAAAATGATGCAGAATGTATTTTTTCGGAAAGTAAAGGAGCAACCTCCCTCACACTTTTATTATTTGAAAGATAAGTTATATCCAGCCCAGCTTCTTTTTGTTGTTTAACTAGAAGTTGGATTGTTGAACTCTCACCTTCATCGCGCGCCAATCGCAAGTTTCCTTCTTGTATATAACC
>CACAMI010000067.1 GCA_902533625.1 uncultured Alphaproteobacteria bacterium
TAGTTGCAGGAAACGCCTTTATCCTTAAACCTTCAGAAAGAGACCCATCGGTGCCTATAATGTTAGCTGAGCTATTAACTGAAGCAGGTCTTCCAGATGGGATTTTGCAAGTTGTTAACGGGGATAAAGTTTCTGTGGATGGCATTTTGGAGAACCTTAACATATCTGCAATCGGGTTCGTAGGCTCAACACCAATTGCAGAGTACATTTACAGTAAAGGCTGTTCATTTGGCAAAAGAGTTCAGTGCTTTGGCGGAGCTAAAAATCATATGCTAATCATGCCCGACGCAGACCTAGATCAGGCAGTAGATGCATTAGTAGGGGCTGGCTATGGTGCAGCTGGTGAGCGCTGCATGGCTATATCAGTGGCTGTGCCTGTAGGAAAAGAGACTGCAGATAAATTAGTTGCAAAGCTAATTCCAAGAGTAGAATCTCTCAAGATTGGACCTTATACATCTGACACAGAAATGGATTTAGGGCCAGTAGTGACACGGGAGGCCAAAAACCGCATACTGGGCTTAATTGACTCTGGGGTAGCACAGGGTGCTGATCTAAAGGTAGATGGTAGAGATTTTAAGCTCCAAGGTTATGAAAATGGTTTTTTTGTAGGAGCGTGTCTCTTTGACAATGTGACAACTGAGATGGATATATATAAGCAGGAAATTTTTGGGCCAGTATTATCAACCGTAAGAGCTAAAAATTATGAAGAAGCTTTATCAATCGTAGTGAATAACGAATATGGAAATGGCACTGCAATTTTTACCAGAGACGGAGATACAGCCAGAGATTTTTCAAATAGAATTAATGTCGGAATGGTTGGAGTAAATGTGCCAATACCTGTTCCTCTGGCATATCATACATTTGGAGGATGGAAAAAATCAGCTTTTGGAGATTTAAACCAGCATGGGCCAGATGCATTTAGATTTTATACCCGCACAAAAACAATAACTTCGCGTTGGCCAACAGGTATTAAAGAGGGGGCAAGTTTTTCAATTCCGACGATGGAATAGGACTTGAATTTAACGTGAACTTTGAGTGTACGGAAAGTCAAAAACTACTTTTTGAATCTGCCTATAGCTTTGGTAAGAATGAAATAGACCCATTTGCTCTCGAATGGGAAAGTGAACAAATAATACCTAAAGCTTTGTTAAAAAAAGCTGGCGAATTAGGCTTTGCAGCAATGTACGTTCCGGAGGAAAATGGGGGCTCTGGAATGTCAAGGCTTGAAGCTGCAATTGTATTTGAAGCTTTAGCTCGATCTTGCCCATCAGTTGCTTCATTTATTTCAATTCATAATATGTGTGCTTGGATGATTGCTGAATTTGGTTCGGCTGAATTAAAAGCAAAAGTATTACCTGATCTTTGTAGTTTTAAAAAAATCTGTTCATATTGCCTGACTGAACCAGGTTCTGGGTCTGATGCAGCTTCTTTAAAAACTACTGTAAGGCGAAATAATAATGGATATCTCCTCAGTGGCGAAAAGTCTTTTATTTCGGGAGGCGGCTACTCAGACTATTATATTGTAATGAGTAGAACTGGTGAACTTGGCCCAAATGGCATTTCAGCAATTTTGGTAGAAGACGGATCCAAAGGCTTATCTTTTGGCAAGAATGAGGATAAAATGGGATGGAAAGCGCAGCCAACTCGAAGTGTCATCCTTGATAATTGCTTTAGCCCCTCTTTAAATCTTATTGGAGAGGAAGGAAAAGGCTTCTCTTACGCAATGGCAGGCCTCGATGGCGGTAGAATAAATATTGCTGCCGCTGCTCTAGGAGGTGCTCAGGAAGCATTTGAAATTGCAAAGAAATATTCAATGGAAAGAATGGCATTCAGTAAACCTATTTCGTCTTTTCAATCCATTCAATTTAAGTTAGCAGATTTAGAGATTAAATTAGAATCTGCAAGAACCTTCTTGTATAAGGCAGCATGGAAATTAGATAAAAAAGACAAGGATTCTACTAAATTTTGTGCATTAGCAAAAAAGCTTGTAACAGATAACGCCTTTGAAGTTTCAAACTCTGCACTTCAAATCTTAGGAGGGTACGGATATTTAACCGAGTACAAAATTGAAAAAATAGTAAGAGATCTCCGTGTTCACCAGATTTTAGAGGGAACAAACGAGATCATGCAACTCATTATTGCAAGACACATCTTAAGTGAGACTTAATTTATAAGAATGGATATTCTGATTAGAAAAAGTGGAGCGATTGGGCACATAACATTAAATAGGCCAAACGCACTAAATTCTTTAACATATGACATGATTTCAGCTATTGAAAAGGCTTTAGATAGCTGGTTTCTTGATAAGGAAATTTCTCTTATTGCTATTGATAGCGTCGGTGAAAAAGCGTTCTGTGCTGGAGGGGACATTCAGGATCTTTATCACACTGGGATAAAAAAAAATTACTCTTTTGGAAAGAAATTTTGGAAAGACGAGTACAGATTAAATAAAAAAATTAAAAACTATCCCAAACCTTTTATTTCTTTCATAAAGGGATTTGCAATGGGTGGCGGTGTTGGCGTCTCTTGCCATTGCAGCCATAGAATTGTTGGTGAAACGGCAAAAATAGCGATGCCAGAATGCGGAATTGGCTTAATTCCTGATGTGGGAG
>CACAMI010000068.1 GCA_902533625.1 uncultured Alphaproteobacteria bacterium
ATCTACACGCTTAGAGAAAAATTTTGTAATTTCAGGTCGAGTATCTAAATTTGACGGCGTAATGATATCTTGTGATGGCTTTCCCGCAAATATTGGAACACTTTGCTCAATCGAAACTGATAATGGACAATTAGCAACTGGAGAAATAGTTGGTTTTAAAAAGGGCGAAAATATCTTATCTGTATATGAAAGTGGCGCCAGAATAAAAGTAGGAGCCAAAGTTCAAATAAAAGATGTAGGAACAGTTGTAAAAGTAGGTCCTGGTCTTCTTGGAAGAGTTATTGATGCTCTAGGTGATCCTTTAGACGAGAAGGAAAGCCCTATGCTGGAAGATGAATGGCCACTACTTGGGAAATCCGTCAACCCACTTTTGAAGAATCCAATCAGCGAGCCACTGGATGTTGGAGTCAGAGTGATAAACAGTGTGATATCTATAGGTAAAGGACAAAGGGTTGGTATAATTGCAGGTTCAGGCGTAGGGAAATCTGTACTTCTTGGCATGATGACTAAATTCACCGAAGCAGATATAATTGTTGTAGGCTTAATAGGAGAAAGAGGAAGAGAGGTTGGTAACTTCGTAAACTCAATAATTTCTAGTAAGGCAAAAAACAAAACTATAATTGTAGCCGTTCCAGCTGACAGGTCCCCTCTGCTTAGAATTAGAGGAGCAAATAGAGCCACTGCTATAGCTGAATATTTTAGAGGCCAAGGGAAAAATGTGCTTTTAATTATGGACTCCTTAACCAGGGTTGCGCATGCTCAGCGGGAAATTGGGCTAGGTTCCGGTGAGCAGCCTACCTCAAAAGGATACCCTCCATCCGTAGTTTCATTAATACCTAGACTAATAGAAAGATCTGGAACTGGAAAAGTTGGAGAAGGATCAATAACAGCTTTCTATACAGTTTTAGCGGATGGGGATGACACTAATGACCCAGTGGTGGATGCTGCCAGAGCAATTTTAGACGGACACATAGTTTTATCTCGACAGCAGAGTCTTTTGGGTATTTACCCAGCTGTAGACGTTCCGAATTCCATAAGCAGGGTAATGAATGAAATTACCGATGGAAAACAACAAAAAGCAGCTATAGATTTTAAAAAGAATATTTCCCTTTATCTTGATAACAGGGACCTTTTACTTATGGGCGGCTATAGTGAAGGTCAAGATGAAGATTTAGATAGAGCAATTTCAATGTGGCCGGATTTAGTAAACCACATAAGTCAGAAAGACGATGTTGGCGCGAATTATGGTGATAGCAAATCTGCACTAATAAAATTGCTGGGGGATTAGTTTTTGGATTTAATAAGAAAATCGAAAATTTTTTCTCGTTTAGCACTGAAAGAAAAAATGGCTCTCTTAAAGAAGATTAAAACTTTGAGCACGGTATCTACGGAACTCCAACAGACCTCGAGTCTGTATGAAAAATTAAACAAGTTGGTCTCCGATGATACTATGACGGATCTTCCTCAAAATGCCTCTGAATTAAAAGCAAAAAAGTTTTATAGCCAGAAAATTCATGATGAACTTAATAGAGTATCAAATAGGAAGTTTTTTTTAGAAAAAGAAGCTTCTGATATAAGATTAAGCGCCGGAAAAACAAAAACAAAAGTGAATAAGGCTCTAGAAAAATCTGCGGTCTATAATCAGCTTTATCAAACTGAAATTGAGAACAAATCATAGCAGTCCCCCTATCCTGTTCTCTGAAACACTTCGTAATAATGTTTCTAATGTCTTACTTGGCATTTTTTTTGCAGTTCCCCTTAAAACTTTGAGTAAACTTAAAAGAAACAGGACAATCAGTTAAAAAAATGACCCACATAAATTCGCGAGAATATATTGATTCTAGTTCTATAAGTGTTTCTGACAATACTGATAATGAAGCACGTGAAGGTGACGGCATATTCTCTGGTATCTTTTCAGTTGTAGACTTAAGTGAAAAAGTCGAACCAAAGAATAACCAAAGAGATTTAGATACCATTAAAAGCGAAAAAACCAGTGAAGAAGGCCTTTATGACGAGAATCTTGCAAAAGGCGGCGGAAAAAATGTAAATCCAAATAAGGCATCAGTAGAGTTAATACAAACTGAGGATACAGAAAATTATCTAAATTTGGAATCATTTGATTCCAAAGGCTCTGAACTCAAAAATTTCGAAAGATCAGGAGCAGAAATTAAATCAGATGTGAATACTAATGATGAAACCCTGCCATTAAATACAGAAGAGTTAAGCGTTAAATCTGAAAATTTAACAGACGCTTTTGCAAATGAAATTCCTAAAATGCAAGAGAAAAAATTAACCCATTCTTCAATTGTATTAAATAAAAAAGACGCAGAAAAAGATTACCCTGCAGATACAAAAAATAAAGGTAAAGCTACTACTCCAAATAATGTTGGC
>CACAMI010000069.1 GCA_902533625.1 uncultured Alphaproteobacteria bacterium
GCTCCCTTTTTTGGGTAGATATTTAATATCTTTGCGATATTTGTTGATGTTGCAGCTACAAATTCGTTTTTAGTTAAACGGCCGGTTTCAACACCTTCTGTCCACAAGACAGCAAGACGTTCTTCTAAGCCGTTTGAACCATTTGGGATGATCCGAAAATCATTTATGCCAGCTCTTTTCTGTTTAGTGTTAAAAGCTGCGTGATCTGTAGCAACAACTTGAAGTGAGCCGCTTTGTAATCCAGCCCATAGGCTGTCCTGATGATCTTTCGATCTAAAGGGAGGGGACATCACTCTTCTTGCAGCATGGTTCCAGTCTTTATTAAAATATTCTGATTCATCTAAAGTTAAAAATTGTATTAATGGTTCCCCATATACGCGCATACCTTTCTGTCGTGCACGCCTTATCGCTTCATGAGTTTGTTCACAACTAACATGTACAATATAAAGTGGAACTCCAGCAGTATCAGCAATGGTTATAGCTCTATTTGCTGCTTCGCCTTCCAATTCTGGAGGTCTAGAATAAGCATGACCTTCAGGCCCAGTAATGCCCAAATCAAAATATTTTTGCTGCAGTTCAGCTACGAGGTCACCATTCTCTGCGTGAACCATAGGGAGAGCCCCAATCGCTGCGCATCTTTTAAAGCTTGCAAACATTTCGTCATCTTCAATCATTAACGCACCTTTATAGGCCATAAAATGTTTAAAGCTGTTGACTCCCATTTTGACAGCATCATTCATTTCATTAAATACATTCTCATCCCACCCGGTTATTGCCATGTGGTAGCCAACGTCAGAGCATATTTGTGGGGCTGATTTTCTGTGCCACTCGTTTATAGCATTTTTTATACTTCCATCTGCTCCAGGAAGGCAAAAGTCAACAATCATAGTAGTTCCACCAGCGGCTGCTGCCCAGGTCCCTGTTTCAAAAGTCTCTGCAGCAGTCGTTCCCATAAATGGCATCTCTAGGTGTGTATGTGGGTCAATACCGCCTGGGATAACATAGGCGCCTTCAGCATCTATATATTCCTCTCCTTTAAGGTTTTCCCCAATTTGTTTAATTGTTTCTCCCTCGATTAGTATATCGGTCTTCCAGGTCCTGTCCGCAGTGCAGACTGTTCCGCCTTTAATTACTTTACTCATTTCTTTTCCTCCCCTTAAATAAATTAAGAAATAATTTCAGCTGTTTCTAAAACAGCTTGGAATAACACATTAGCACCTGCTGAAGCCCAATCTTTAGATATATCTTCAGCTTCATTGTGACTTAAACCATCAACGCAAGGACACATTACCATTGCTGCTGGAGCAACTTTATTGATCCAGCATGCGTCATGCCCCGCTCCAGATATCAAGTTTATATGGCTATACCCTAACCTTTCTGCAGCATTTCTTACCGCTGCTACACAGGTTTCGTCGAATGTCACAGGATCAAAGTGCCCAGCTTTTTCGATTTCCAGCTCTAGTTTGAGTTCTTTTGCTATATTTTCTGCCCCTTCTCTAAGTTCTTTTTCCATACTCTCTTGCGTATCAAAAGAGGGCGATCTGAAATCTATAGTAAAAACACATTTTCCCGGTATTATGTTTCTGCTATTTGGGTATACTTCGCAGTGCCCTACAGCACCAACTGCTTCAGGCTGATTTTTCATTGCAATAGTATGGACTAACTCTGTAATGCGGGCCATCCCTAGACCAGCGTTTAAACGCATTGGCATAGGAGTTGAGCCTGTATGGCTCTCTCGGCCTGTTAGAGTTACCTGAAGCCAGTTGAGCCCTTGCCCATGCGTGACTACTCCAATATCTTTATTTTCAGCCTCTAGAATAGGCCCTTGTTCAATATGGAGTTCAAAGAAAGCATGCATTTTTCTGGCTCCAACTTTCTCATCACCAACCCAGCCAATTCTTTGTATTTCATCTCCAAATTTTTTGCCGTCTGCATCTGTTCTGCCGTAGGCCCAATCTTGAGTATGCATTCCAGCAAATACACCTGAAGCCATCATAGGAGGCGCAAACCTAGTGCCTTCCTCATTGGTCCAATTTACGATTACAATTGGTCTACGTGTTTTAATATTGAGATCATTTAGTGTTCTTACCATTTCCAAATTTTGTCCATTTTAAGTTAAAAGAAGTGCAGGCTTCTGTTGCCAGGTGCCTGCGAACCCCGCCAATTCGTGCTAACGAACTGGAGTTAAGTTTCGGCTTTTGTTACCGCTTATGCAGCAACAGCAACCGGAGCATAATCGTCATTTGCAATTATACAGTTCGCGCCGATAACGGTGGCCATCCCGCCGAGCAAAAGCTAACACCTTTGAACGTCCGTCGATCCTATTTCGGCCCCATACTTTT
>CACAMI010000070.1 GCA_902533625.1 uncultured Alphaproteobacteria bacterium
AGACCGAGATGCTTTGGATGAGAATAAAGTAAAACTTAGCATTATAAAAATTAAAGAAATATATAAAAAGCGTGCCTATTTGGACGCAAGTATATCAGCTAAGAAAATTGACCGTGGGGAAAATACTTTTGATCTTATTTTCGAGGTTGCAGAAGGTGATCAGAGCGAAATTGAGAGTATTACTTTTTATGGGAATGTTAATTATACAGATAGAGAGTTGATAAGAATAATTCCTTCCCGCCAAAAGGGAATATTTTCTGGTTTATTTAGAACTGATGATTATGGAGACCAGGTTATCTCTAGAGATCGGGATGCGTTAGTAAATTTTTACAAATCTGAGGGATTTAAAGATGTTAGCGTATCTTTTTCAAAAGGTTTATACTCGCCGGTTTCAAATGATTTTTCTGTAACGTATTCTATCGCTGAAGGTCAGCGATATTCAGTTGGGGATATCTTAGTTGATTCAAAAATTAACAATATTAAGCCTGAAGAAGTTATAAGTAGATTTAAGATAAAAACAGGTGATCTCCTGGATGAAGTTTTAATTGCCGATAATTTAAAAATCATTACTAACTTTGTTAAAAGTAAAGGCTCAGTTTTTGGTGAGGCCTCCGCAGTTTATAGTAAACGTGAATCTGGTGCAGTAATTGATCTAAGAATTCTCATTTCTGAAAAGGAAAGGAAGTTTGTAGAAAGAATAGAAATTAATGGTAATCTGGTAACAACTGATCGTGTATTAAGAAGAGAATTTACCTTTTCAGAGTTAGATCCGTTAGTTTCTGATGAAATTTTTAAAACTCGAGAAAACCTTCTTTCTCTTGGATTTTTTAGTAGGGTTGATTTTTCTTCAAGAAAAGGCAGTGACCCTAGCAAAGAAGTTATAGTCGTTCAGGTAGAAGAAAAACCCACGGGAAGTCTGGTTTTTGGATTGGGGTATTCAACTGATGATGATGCTGTAGGGCAAATATCTTTAAATGAGAGAAATTTTTTAGGGAAGGGCCAGAGGGTTCAATTTGCAGTTAAAAATGGATCTGTACAAGAAGAATATTCGTTTGGGTTTACTGAACCTGAATTTTTAGGAAGAGATGTAAGTGTGTCTATTGATGTAAACTACAAAAAAGGAACTCCAAAACAAAATTCATCCGTTACAGAAAGTAAAACATTTACTCCCTCATTAGGATTTAATTTAACCGAATCATCGCGAATGAGTCTTGATTATTCTTTTGCTGATACAACTGCTTCCACTGCCTCAAGTTCATCTCAATTCTTAAAAAATGAACCATCTAAGCGTACGACATCTCTTATCGGAGTGAATTTTGTTATAGATGGCCGAGATTCAATAATTAAACCAAAAAAGGGCTACATCTTTAATATTAATTCTAGCTTTGCCGGATTAGGGGGAAATCGAGAGTATACTAGAGCTAAAGCCAAGGGTAGATTTTACTACCCATTGTTTTTTAACTCAATAGTTCTGTCCTCTGAGATTGAGGCTGGGGTTTTATCAATGAATAGTGGCACTTCTACGTCATCGGAGAGATTCTTTTTGGGCGGGAGAAAATTGAGAGGTTTTCAGTATGGAGGGGTTGGTCCTAGAGATACCACAGTTGATGAATCCCTCGGAGGAACAAATTTTTCTGTTAGTAGGACTGAAATAAGTTTTCCTCTCGGCCTTCCAAAAGAGCTTAATATTTATGGTGGCATTTTTGGAGAGTTAGGAAAAGTATGGGGGGTGGATGCAGCTGTGCCTAGTGGAACTGCCGTTAATCTTAATGATTCAGTAAGAAGTTCACTAGGATTTTCACTTTATTGGTCTACTCCAATCGGTCCTTTGCAATTTAATTGGGCATACCCCCAAGACTATATTTCTGGAGTAGATAAGCTTGAAAGATTTTCCTTAAATTTATCAACTATGTTTTAGATGAGGTCTTTTCGCAAAAAATATAGATTATTTTTTACGTTATTCATTGTTTTTTGCTCATCTGTATGTTTAGCAACAGCACAGACGTATTCTCAAATTCCTTTTGTGGTCTATAATTCAGAAAAAGTTTTTCGGAGTTCTGAGCTAGGGCAAGAAATAATTCGTAGGTATAATAAAATAGTTCAAGAGCAGGGAGAAGCAGCAGAAATAGCGGCAAAGAGCTTTGAGGCTGAAGAAGATGAACTCGTAAGAAAACGGTCTATATTATCTGCTGAAGAATTTAAGGTTCTGGCAGATGATTTCGATAATAGAGTTAGAGAGATACGTACAATACATAAAAATAAAGATAATCAAATAAGAAAATTATATGGAGACTGGAAGGAAAATTTTTTTAACGAAACG
>CACAMI010000071.1 GCA_902533625.1 uncultured Alphaproteobacteria bacterium
AAAATCTTCTCCCGTTACCCGGAAGTGATCATGATACCCACCAGGATCATCAACAAGCGCAACCTCAATAGTAGTGAAATCAATCTGTCCGCCTTTGTGCCCTTGCTGCTCACCTACAAGTCTTTCTAAACCGCGTCCCGTTCTTGCGGCCTCAAGTAATAGCGTATCGTAACCATCTCCACCTTTGAAAAGATCAAATTCGTCAGGAGCAGAGTCGTCTCTAAAAACTACACCGGAGTTGAAAACTTCATCACCGTCTCCACCGAAGAAAACATCCGTATGCCTTGAACCCACGAAGTAATCAACATTTGAATATCTATCAATGTGTCCGGAATCATCAAGAACAATACCATCGAATTTTCCAGCATTCTCAATAGCAATATATCCATTCTCATCATAAACACTTTCGTCAATGGCGAGCCAGTCTCTATCTGAGAACAATCCATAGGTTAGTTCTTCAAATCCATCAGAACCATCTTCGGGAGCAAAAGGTACACCGTTTTCAAGTCCGGCATTCCAGAAAATATGTCCCTGCATCGGTACTCCACCACCGAGATTATAACTCAATATGGTGTAGGTATCAGAATCTCCCATAATCGTATCATGACCACTACTCGGCTCGATATAGTTAATATCTAGGCCTCCGCCACCAGTAAATAAGTCGTCATAGTAAGTAAGGCTATAACCTTCTATCCCTACGATATTTGTGGTGTACACCTCGGTGCCGTTTGTACCACCTTCTCCATGGGAAATGGTTCCGTAATTAAGGTCAACATCAACACCTTCTGGCATATTCCAAAGATAGACATGGTCATAGTCCTCAGCATATTCAGTAGCATTCCTATCAACATTGCCATTTTCGTCGAGAACAGCATTGTAAACATAGTCTGACTGATACTCACCAGGTAGAGCGTCTAAGTAAATATGAAAATAGTCGGAGCCAGCTGAATGAAGAACCTCGTCGTCGCCACCATGAATCTGATATGTATCTCTACCAACTGTTTGATCGGTTGCAGAAATTGCCTCATCGTACTTTCCGTAAGCAAGCTCATTAGATTCCGCGTAGTCATACGGGTTTTTCATCCAGTTTGGTACGAAATCACCGTTTTCATCGACCTCTCCCCAGCTATTCTCAGTAGTCCAGAAAGTCTCCATGAACTCAGCAAATGGATCAGTTGGATTTCCTTCAAGCATAGAATCGGTATATTTTGGAAACCAATTCCATCTATTTTGATGAAGATCTTCAGGATTAAGAACACCTGTATAACTTTCGAGCACTAGATTATTGCCACCAAGCGGCATTGAGGTAACATTTAATTCGATATTACCATCTATACGCACTTCAGTAGAATCAGTTTCGGTATTTACCGAGATAACAGTTTGATCATCTACATAACTGATATCCAACTGGCTCTCCAGATTATCTGGATCAAATCCGAAATTATCGTCAATTACGATTTCATGCGGGTTATTTGCATAATCTGTTAGATGTGTAAATGTGGTTGAATCTCCAATCCAATAATAACTAGCGTAATCAGCCGTTTCTTTTTCATCATCAGCCAACCAGAGCTGTGTATGGTTATATTCACTCATTCTATAAGCTATGATGTCGAAATCACCACCATCCAACTTTAAAAGATCTTGAGCAGACACATCACCACCATTCAGAGATATTAAAGTCGCACCTGAACCATCAGAAGCGGTGGTTATTGCGGTAGTTAGATTTTCAGCACTTACAAAATCAAAATCCCACAAGCTAAAGTCTATTAGCTCCATATTTTCAAAGTCGGTAATGGTAATAGTTCTATTTTCGGAAGCTGAACCGAAATCATGGTTTATTTCGAAATAATCGTCATTACCTCCACCCGTTAGGACGTCGTTTCCATCTTTTCCAGAAAGAAGGTAATCATCCCCCGAACCGCCACGGAGGATATCGTCAGCTCTACTTCCTTCTACACCGTATAGATGCCCCGTAGTTAATGTTCCAAACGCTGTTTCTATCGTTGCACCATTACCAGCGCTGTAATCTACGGTAATAGGAGCGGCATCCTCAGGATAATCCCTAAGACCCACACGACCGTTGCTGTCTCCCCACTCATTGGAAGTCGTTGTGTAGGTATCGTCACCAGAAGACCATATAAATTTGCTGCCAAGTGAGCCGGCATCCGAGTGATAATAATCATCACCCTCTGACGAATGAATTATTACCCGATTTACACCAGATATCTGCGTTGAGAAATCAG
>CACAMI010000072.1 GCA_902533625.1 uncultured Alphaproteobacteria bacterium
TGTTTCGGATTTAGATTGTGATTTTTATGCCGTAACGGGGCACAAGCTTTATGGTCCTTCAGGTTCAGGGGCTCTATATGTCAAACAGGATAAATTTGATCAAATGGCACCATTCATGGGTGGCGGGGAGATGATTGAGAGTGTTACCAAGGAAAGTGTACTTTATAGTGAACCTCCCCAAAAATTTGAAGCTGGCACTCCGGGTATAGTATCAGTGATAGGTTTTGGAGCAGCAATTGATTATATAAATAGTATTGGATTTGACTTTATTGAAGAGCACGAGAATATATTGGTATCGAGAATGAATGAGAGGTTATCTGAATTAGATTGGGTAGATTTGCATGGGCCTACTAGTAATAAAGGTAGCATATTTTCATTTTCACTTAGAAATGAGATTCACCCTCACGATGTTTCTTCAATTTTAGATCAAAAGGGAATAGCCATTAGAACAGGGACCCATTGTGCTCAGCCTTTAATGGATTTTCTTGGCTTAAAGGCTAGCTGCCGAGCTTCGCTTGCGATTTACAACACGGTGGAAGAAATAGATAAATTTATTGAAGGATTAATTTCTTGTAAGAAAATATTCAATCTATAGGAGCCTCAAATAGGAAAGTGGTCTTCTGCGCTCCACTGCCTTCAATTATGGCACGATCAATAATAGCTGGAATGTATTCACCTAATTTCCACATCCCTACCATATCATCATAATGTCTGGAAACTGGATTTCCACTCTGTCCGGTCGATAGGATAAAGAAAGAATTATTCCCTTCCCCAAAATCATATATAGCTCTAAGACCGCTACCTCTATTTTGGATATAAGGGTTGTCTCCGTAGCCTACAAATTCGCCACTCATTAGAGTATTTTGGCCACCAGAAGTTTCTTGGACAATGTTAGAAAAATAGGAAATCAAAGGAATTCTTCCTAATGTCTCTGACCTATGGAAGGACATATGGGAATCTCCCCATCGCCAACTTTCTACTCGTGGACCAAATTTTAGCGAAAGCCATGCCAGCGAGTCATCCAGAGACTTCTTTGCTATAATCTCACAAGTTTCTATCTGAGGAGTTTGGATAACATCACACCATTTGGCGGCATTATCGACATTTCTTAAAACTTTTTCAAGAAACAGGGGCCTAGCCTTATAAAATTCCTTTGCAAATTCACCTAATTCATCTGAAATCATTCTCCTCTGAAATGCATCCAGCCAAGCTACAAAAATTAATGGTTCTGGATCATGAACTCTCATATTTCCATTCCATTCGGCCAATAAATTCAGGGCGATCCTCCTGAGTTCATTTTTTGAATCGTCAGGTTTAAATGTGTCCTGATACCATAAATCCTTTCCTAAGAGAGGCAGAAGTATTCTCGCAGTTATTGAAATAGTATCTGTTTGGATATCTATGAAGCTTTGTGCCGTATGAAATTCTCTTTTTTCCAATAAGTTTGTGAGTCTCAGGATCCTCTGAGAATCTCCCCATTCATAACTAATATGATTTGGAAATTCTCTATCTATAATTTTATTATTGGTATTTGCCACCATGCCACTTGGTGGATTAAGTATAAATGGGTTGTTTTGGTAGTTTATATAGCCTTTCCAAGCATTATCTGGAATGTATCCTAAAGAGGGGTATAGGCCTTTAGTGGCATGAGATTTACTTCTTAAAGGAATTTTTCCTGCAATCTGAATGGCAATATTTTCTTTATCTACCAAGAGAAAATTTTGGATTGGTGAATGGAAGTCTATTAATTTATCTTTCGCATTTTTAACATTTGATGAATACATTAGATTGATGAAAGCTCCAAGGCTTCTATCATTAACGTCAAACCCTGGCCATGAAATTGCAGCCATATGACCAGGAGGTACAATATCTTTTAATCCAGGGAATGTGTCCGGTAAAATCGGACCATTGTCCGTTTCCTGTACTGTTATAGTTTTTCCAGGTAAGTCTTTTATTTCTATTATTACTTGTCTAGTTTTTATTTCTTTTGACTGAACTTGGTTTTTTAAACTGGAGAGGTATTTTTTATTATTATTTGGGTCTATTTTTTCAATGTACAGATCTTGATCATCAGCAAAGGTTGAGGACCAGCCCCATCCAAAATTTTTATTTTTCCCAATCAAGAT